>NZ_JAFBIS010000038.1 GCF_021531435.1 Oscillibacter valericigenes | reverse complement strand
TTTTTCTTGTCTACTCCACCCCTCGCTATAAGCTCTTTTTGTCCCCCGGCATAGCCGGGGGTTGCCTTTGTCAAGACAATGCAAAAAACCGCCCCGTCCAGTCGGACGGGGCGGTCATTATTTCCGGATTTACAGGAATTTCTGCATACCCTCAGTCGCCAGAGAAGGATCGGCGCTGACGGTAACAGTGAACTTCACGTTATTCTTCTCGCCAAAGACATCCAGCCAGTTCAGGAACGTCTCGGTCTCGGCGTCCACCTCGCGGCCGACGGTCTTGCAAAGGTTGTCGATAAACACATGGGTAATATCGTAGTTGCCTGCGCACAGGCCGCTGATAAAGCCGCGGAACAGATCGTAGTTGTTCAGCTTATACTCCTGAGCGTCGATCAGGCGGATATGATAGTGGATATCATATGTCATGTTGCGGTTGGCCTCAATGCAAACCACGTTGCCGGGCTCGTCCTTCGCCGCGTTGTTGATCAGTTCGATGAGCTGCTTGGTCTTGCCGGAACCCTTGACGCCCATAATCAGTCTGACCATAGTAAATCACTCCTGTCATATTAAGTCACGTGGGATGGGGGAACTTTGCTGTTTTAAGCATAGCATAAAGTTTTGGAAAAGACAATGCAAAAAAGCGATTTTAAACTTTGTTCATAATGGAGATTGACAAGAGAGAAAAGCGGCGCCCAAAGGCGCCGCTTTTTCATCACTTTTTCAGCTTGGCCTCCAGCTCGGCCTTCCGGTCCTCGTATCCCGGCTTGCCCAGCAGGGCGAACATGTTCTTCTTGTAAGCCTCCACGCCGGGCTGGTCGAAGGGGTTCACGTCCAGCAGGTAGCCGGACAGACCGCAGGCGTACTCGAAGAAGTAGATGAGCTGGCCCAGGGCCTCCGGGGTCTTGCCGTCGGCCTCCACGATGACGTTGGGCACGCCGCCCTCGGTGTGGGCCAGCAGGGTGCCCTCCATGGCCCGGTCGCGGATATAGTCCATGGACTCCCCTGCCAGGAAGTTCAGACCATCGCCGTCGGTCTCGTCCTTGGGGACGTACACCTGGCTGTTGGACGCGCCCAGGCGCACCACGGTCTCGAACATCAGCCGCTTGCCCTGCTGGATATACTGGCCCATGGAGTGCAGGTCGGCGGTGAAGTCCACGCTGGCGGGGAACAGGCCCTTGCCGTCCTTGCCCTCGCTCTCGCCGTAGAGCTGCTTCCACCACTCGCTCATGAAGCGGAAGGCGGGGTCGTAGCAGGCCAGCAGCTCGATGGGCCGGCCGGAGCGGTACAGCTCATAGCGGATGGCGGCGTATTTCCAGGCGGGGGAGGCGTAGGAGGCGTCGGTGCAGAGCTCCATCATCTCCGCCGCGCCCCGCATCAGGGCCTCAATGTCCACACCGGCCACGGCGATGGGCAGCAGGCCCACGGCGGTCAGCACGGAGTAGCGGCCGCCGATCTCGTCGGGCACCACGAAAGTCTCCCAACCCTCGGCGTCCGCCAGGGACTTCAGGGCGCCCCGGGCCTTGTCGGTGGTGGCGTAGATGCGCTTGCCCGCGCCCTCCCGGCCGTACTTCTTCTCCAGGGCCTCCCGGAAGAAGCGGAACGCCACGGCAGGCTCGGTGGTGGTGCCGGACTTGGAGATGACGTTGACGGAGAAATCCACATCCGCCACCAGGTCCAGTGTCTCCTGCAGCGCGTCGGCGGACAGGCCGTTGCCGATGAAGTAGACGTTGGGGCCGTCCTTCTTTTTCAGATTGTAGTTGGGGGAGCACAGGCAGTCGATGACGCCCCGGGCGCCCAGGTAGCTGCCGCCGATGCCGATGACCACCAGGGCCTTTGAATCCTGGCGAATTTTGGCCGCGGCTGCCTGGATACGGGCAAACTCCTCCTTGTCGTAATCACGGGGCAGGTGTACCCAGCCGGTGAACTCGCCGCCGGCGCCGGAGCCCTTCTGCAGTTTATCCTGAGCCAGCTTCAGCCGGGGCGCCAGGGCCTCCTCGTAAGGCATAGGCAGAAAGCTCCGCATCTGGAACGTTTTAACATCCAACATCTTCTGTATCGTCCTTTCCTCTCCCCGTGCAGGGGCCTATATAGGAAAGTATACCATTCCTGTCCGCTCCCGGCAAGAGAAAAGCGGCGCATTTCTGTGTGAAATGCGCCGACCACTTTTTCCCTAATCCGACAAGAAGGCCATTTTCAGCAGCCGGAGCAGCATCTGTCCATAGGTGACCCGGGGGACTTCCTCCCCCGCCAGAATGGGAATTTCCGCCACAGTCTCCTCCCCGGAGGTGACGGTAAGGGTCCCCAGCTGGTCGCCCAGCGCCACCGGGGCGGTGACGGACTCCGCCAGCGTCACAGTCTGGGTAAGGTCCCCGGCTCTGGCCTTTTCCAGCAGGAGGGCGGTGCCCTCCCCGAGAACGGGCTGGACGGTGGCCTGAGTGCCCAGCGTCACCGGGACGGGGGCCAGCGGCGTCTCCGGCGCCACATTTTTCAGCGTGTAGGTGGAAAAGCCGTAGCTCAGCAGGGCCTTGGCGTCCTCGAACCGCTGGGCGGAGGTGGCGTCCTTCATAATAACGGCGATGAGCTCCATGCCGTCCCGCTCGGCGGTGGCGGAGAGGCAGTACCCGGCGGCGTCGGTGGACCCGGTTTTCAGGCCCGTGGCGCCCTCGTAGAAGCGGATGAGCTTGTTGGTGTTCACCAGGGAGGACTGGCCGTCCCGCAGGGTGTCCATCCAGATGGTGGTGTACTGGCGGACGTCGGGGTGGTTTTCCACCAGCTCCCGGGACATAATGGCGATGTCGTGGGCGGAGGTGACGTGGCCCGCCGCCGGGAGGCCGGTGGCATTTTGGAAGGTGGTGTCGTTCATGCCCAGCTCTTTCGCCCGCGCGTTCATGCGCTCCACGAAGGCCTCCTCGCTGCCGGCGATCTGCTCGGCCAGGGCCACGGCGCAGTCGTTGGCGGAGACGACGCACACGGCCTTGAGCATGTCGGAGACCGTCATCTGCTCGTTTTCCTTGAGCCAGATCTGGGACCCGCCCATGGAGCAGGCGTGGGCGGAGGCGGTGATGACGGTGTCGTAGGAGAGCTGGCCGGCATCGATGGCCTCCATGGTCAGGAGGATGGTCATGACCTTAGTGACGCTGGCGGGCTCCAGCTTGGCGTGTTCGTCCTTGGAAAAGAGGACGGTGCCGGTCTCCTTTTCCATCAGAAGGGCGGAGGGCGCGGCCACGTCCAGTGCGCGGGCGCAGGTGGAAAGGACCAGCACGGCGAGCAGCGCCGCGAGCAGTTTTTTCACGGTGAATCCCCCTTTGTCTGTCATAGTACGAGTCTATGACGCGCCCGGACGGGATATGCGGGGCACGGGGGAATGCAACAAAGGGGAACCGGGCGAGAAATGGGGGCTAGCCAACTCCGAATTTTATTTTTCGGAGGGAAACACATGAAACAGACGGAACACTATGGACTGAACCAATGGGAACTGGCGGACCGCATCCGGATGGAGGACTTCAATGGGGACAATGAAAAGGTGGACGCGGCGCTGAAAGGGCAGGCGGAGGCGCTGGCGGCGGAGACGGCGGCGCGGGAGGAACTGGCAGCGGCAGTAGCAGCCTGCGGCAACTGCAAGATCGCCTACGGCACCTATACCGGAAACGGGAACTACGGCAGCGATCATCCCAACTGCTTGACCTTCCCCTTTGAGCCAAAGCTGGTGATCGTTCAGAACAAATCTGTCGCCTCGGCACAAATCTCCGGTTCCAACTCCATGTCCTGGGGCATGATGACCGCCATCCGCCCGCTGAACGGCTTTATTCTCGATGGCGTTTCGTGGACGCTCCGCCTTACCTGGAGCGGAAACAGCTTGAGCTGGTACAATACGGTCAATGCGGAATTGCAGATGAACAAATCCGACAATACTTACCTCTACCTGGCATTAGGTTAAGCGAACAAAGACCCCCGGGCAAAAGCCCGGGGGTCTTTGTTATCTCAAACGCTAATGCGTTCTTGATAGAGGTGAATCAGGGTGAATTAGGTGAAGCTGGGAGTGACCGTCATGTTGGCTGCCACAGCAGCAGTCTCGGCGGAAATTTCATAGGTATTACCTGCCTCGACTTCCAGCTCGATAATATCGGAAGAACCATCATTTACCTTGATCGTACCGGTATCAGTAGCAGTACCGGACAGAGTCACAGTGACCTTCTCACCGGAGACAACATACTTATCAGACAGAGTGATGGTCAGGCCCTTAGGGCGACGCCTCGTTATTTGCCTGGAACAGCCGCCACAGGCAGGCCCGGACCTCCGGGTCCAGGGGGACCATCCGGTCCGGCAGCTCCAGGCGCTCATCCAGAAAGGACACCTGTTCCCAGGTCAGGGCGGAGATCTCGTCCCGGGAAAGGCCCTGCTGCCAGGCCAGGCGGAGGATGACGCCCTCCGGGCTGGCAGGCTCGGCTTCCAGAGCCCGGCGCATGGCGGCCTCGTCCGGCCGGTTCACCACATATTCCCGCATGGCGGCCTCCTCCTTTCGTTACGATTGCATGACAAATAAAACGGAATTCTGGAAAATTCCGCCTGTTCCGACTGGTTTACTCCGCCTCCGGGCGCGGCCCGGCGGTGCGGACGCCGGTCAGATCCCAGCAGCCGTGCCGGGTGATCAGCCCTCCGGACAGCCGGCCGTTCCGAACGGTAAAGAGGGCGTCATAGGGCTCCTTGTCCACCGGAGAGCGCAGAGCGCCGGAGATCAGGTACTTTCCCTCCTGCAGTACGCTGCCGGAAAAGCGGTTCTGGTGGCCCAGCAGACTGAGGTAGCCCGAAACCACCTGGGCGTCCTCCTGGAGCATCAGCTCACCGGTCCGGGGACCCAGCTGACTTTGGAGCATCACTGCATAGCAAACCTTTTTCACAACATCACTCCTGTTACGGCGCATTATAAATGTGCCGTATTTTGTCAAAAACGGTCAGATTTTGGAAAACCGTCTGTTTTTTGACACCTTTTAAAAATTGTCAAAAAAGAGCGGAGGCAAATGCCTCCGCTCCGCGGTATCCCACTATTGAAATGTGCCGCCCCGGGTCAGGTTTCGCCACGCGGCGCCGATCATACCATCCTGCAGGTCCTGCTCCAGCAGGGCGATCGCTTCTTCCGGCGGCTGGTCCAGATCCTTCCGCAGCCAATCCTCGATCAGCGTCAACAACATGGACTGGCACAAAAGAAGCCTGCTCTGCTCCGCCGCCGGGTCCGGCGGCGTGCCGCTGCGCTCCCGGTAATAGGTCAGAACCGTTTTTAAAATGCATTCCACCGCTTCTCCCAATACCTGCCGCAGCCCCGCCCTGCCCCGGTTTTCCAGGATAGCCAGGTAAAACGCCCGGTTTTCGGCGGTGTAGGCCAGCAGGTCCTCCGCCGCCTGCTGCCAGGTCAGGCATTTTTCCTGCCGGGTGGACAAATAACCCCGCTCCTGTTCTATGGACCAGTCAAACAGCTGCCCGATGTCTGTGAAGTGATAGTAAAAGGATTGACGCCGGATGCCGCACAGCTCCGTCACCTCCCGCACCCGGATCCGGTCCAGCGGCTTCTTTGCCAACAGATGGCGCAGTGCGCCGGCCAGGTCCCGCTTTGTTCGATTGATCTCCTCCGGCATAGGCCTTCCTCCCGCTCTTATTTTTATTACATAATTTTTATTTTGTAATTTTTGAAGCGCCAGTACCACAATGTCCAATACTGCGTTTTTATCTGGAATTCATTACCTCTGCTTTTTCATAAGCATACCTCGTTTTTTTCTGTTCCGTCAAGCATCGTGCGCCTTATGGTCAGAAAACAAACAAGCCGCTCCGACTGTCGTCAAAAAACGAAAAACCGCTGAAAACCCGGAAATTTTCGTCAACTTTTCCCCTTTTTTTCACTTTTCAAACACCTTCGACAAATTCAGACAACATCCGCCACAGAGTTTGTGTATGATACGGGTATCAGACTAAGATTTTGCGGCCATTGAGAAAGGAAAACGCATATGAAAACGATTTCTAAGGAATATCTGCTCCTGTTTAACGCAATCACCGACGCGGAGGAGACCCTCTGCCAGCTGCGGGAGCGGTTGATCAATATACAGCGGCAGGCAGAGGAACTGTACCTGGAGGAAACGGACGGCCCGGCTTCCCAGGAGGCTCCGTCCGAAGCTCCGTGTTGCATTTGCCCATGACAGACAGCCCCTGGTGTGTTATGCTGGCTTCATCATAATCATCAGGAGGGAACCATGCTGCACATCGGATGCCACCTGTCCTCCTCCAAAGGCTTTGCCGCCATGGGACGGCAGGCGCTGGAGCTGGGGGCGGATACGTTTCAATTTTTTACCCGCAATCCCCGGGGGAGCAAGGCTAAGGACCTGGACCCCACCGACGCGGCGGCGCTGGTGTCCCTGATGACGGAGCACCGCTTCGCCCCCATCATCGCCCACGCCCCCTATACCCTGAACCTCTGCGGCGCGGAGGAGAAAAACCGCCTCTTTGCCCGGGAGACCATGGCCGACGACCTGCGGCGCATGGAGTTCGTTCCCGGCCAGTATTACAACTTCCATCCCGGCAGCCATGTGGGGCAGGGGATGGAGGCGGGCATCGCCTATATCGCCGAGGGCCTCAACGCCATCCTGACTCCCGGCCAGACCACCACGGTTTTGCTGGAGACCATGGCAGGGAAGGGCAGCGAGGTGGGCGGCCGCTTTGAGGAGCTGCGGGAAATTCTCGACCGGGTGGAGCTTGGGGATAAAATGGGCGTCTGCCTGGACACCTGCCACGTCTCCGACGGCGGCTACGACATCATCGGCGACCTGGACGGCGTGCTGACGGAATTTGACCGTGTGATCGGCCTCAGCCGCCTGAAAGCCATCCACCTCAACGACAGCAAGAACCCCACCGGAGCCCACAAGGACCGCCACGCCTGTATCGGCGAGGGCTGCATCGGCCTGGAGGCCCTGACCCGGGTGGTGCGGCATCCGGCGCTGAAGGGCCTGCCCTTCTGCCTGGAAACGCCCAACGAGCTGCCGGGATACGCGAAAGAGATCGCCCTCATGCGGGCGCAGGCAGGGGAGTAAAATCTCCCTTGATCGACTTAAAAAAACCAGCGGGACATCTGCTTTTCGGCAGATGTCCCGCTGGTTTTTCTCTCTAAGAATCGTCCGCTCAATGGCGGTGCTTGGTGATCTTCTGGTCGATGGTCAGAACTTCGCCCTCCGGCTCATAGTCCACCTTGATGTAGGTGCACACCTCCGGCGCGCCGGCCCGGACCGCCACCTTCTGGCACTCCTTGGCAATGTCCATCAGCTGGTCCATGTCGTCGCCCTCGATGGCCGTCTCGAAGGGGCCCACCTCGTACCGCAGGCCGGTGCTCCTGATGTAGTCGATGACCTCGTCCACGATGCGGACCAGCTCGTCCTTGTCCGTCACCTGGGGCAAAATCTGAATCGCAATGCTCGCTTTCATATCTCATTCCTCCTGTTCAAAATCAAAGCGTTTCCGCCGCTCCCCAGTCCCGGAGGGTCTCGTCCGCCAGGGCGGTCATCTCTTCCCAGCGGCTGTCTCCGCTGGCGTCCCAGACGCCCACGGTGTAAAAGCCCGCGTCCTTCGCGGTCTGCAGGGCGAACACGGCGTCCTCAAAGACCGCCGTTTCCGCAGGAGCGGCGCCCAGCCGCCGGGCCGCCTCCAAAAATACATCGGGCTTATCCTTTCCGGCGCCCACCGCGTCGCAGCTGAGGAGGAACGCGAAGTCCTCCAGCACGCCCAGCCGCTCCAGACAGGCACGGGCCAGAGGCTCCGGCGTGGCGGTGGCCACACACATCTTCGTTCCCCGCTTTTTCAGGGCGGCCAGATAGTCCGCCGCGCCGGGCTTCAGAGGGATGTCGGAGCGGTAGTGCTCGTCCATGACGGCGTTCATCTCCGCCGCCACGCTCTCCGGCGTACCGGGCAGGCCGAAGGTCTCGATAAACAGGGCGGAGGACTCCGCCATGGTCATGGCCTTGATGCGCTCCAGCACCTCGTCCATGCCCTCGGTGACGCCCTGGGCGGTCAGATACTCCCGGCCCAGCCGCTGCCAGTAGACCATGGAGTCCACCAGGGTGCCGTCCATGTCAAAGATGGCAAAAAGCTTATTCATGGGCGGCCACCATCTGCACCGAAAGCTCCCGCAGCTCCGCCGTGGCCCGGCCGGGGTCCTCCGCCCCGAAGATGGCGGACACCACCGCCACGCCGTCCACACCGCTGCCGGCGAGCTTTAAGATATTGCCCGCGTTGATGCCGCCGATGGCCACCACGGGGATAGAAACAGAATTGCTGATGCGCCGCAGCAGCTCCGTCTCCATGGGCTTTGCGTCCTTCTTGGTGCTGGTGGGGAACACCGCGCCCACGCCGATATAGTCGGCCCCGGCCTGTTCCGCGGCCACCGCCTGCTCCACCGTTCCGGCGGAGATGCCCAGGATCTTGTCCGGCCCGATGATGGCCCGGATGTCCCGGCCCTTGATGTCGCTCTGACCCACATGGACGCCGTCGGCGCCGCACTGCAGGGCGATCTCCACGCTGTCGTTCACCACAAAAGGCACATGATAAGCATTGCACAGGGCTTTCAGCTTCTCGGACTCCTCCTCAAAGCTCTCCTCGTCCAAATCCTTTTCCCGGATCTGCAGGAATGTGGCGCCATTTTGCAGCACCTTTTCCGCCACATCCACCAGGCTTTCGCCCTCTTTCAGCCACATCCGGTCCGTCACCGCGTACAGCAGCATGGACGAGCGGATCTCATCCTTCGTAAACTTCATATCGAACCCTCCCGTTCAGTTGTTCCTCCGTCAGATTGAATACCGCGTCGATGAGGTCGGTGCGGAAGGTGGCGTTTCCGGTGCCGTTTCGCAGCCGCCGCTCCTCCGCCAAATCTCCCGCAACGCCCATGGCGGCGATGGCCGCGCAGGCAGCCTCAAAGGGGTGCCCCGGGTCCGCGCCGCAGAAGGCCCCCAGCAGGGAGGTCAGCATGCAGCCGCTACCGGTGATGCGGGCCATGGTGGCGCAGCCGTTCCGCAAAAGAATGGTCTGCCCGCCGTCCGTCACCACGTCGATAGGCCCGGACACCGCCACCACAGCCCCGGTCTGCTTCGCCAACAGCCGGGCGGTCTCCACGGTGCGGGGCAGGGTGGCGTCCGTCACCGCATCCTCGCCGCTGACGTCCACGCCGCTGCCGGTCAGCTCTCCCCGGGCCAGGGCCCGGATCTCGGAGGCGTTGCCCCGGATGGCGGCGAATTTCACCCCCGCCAGCAGCCGGCCGGATTCCTGCCGCCGCAGAGCCGTGTTTCCGGCGGCAACAGGGTCCAGCACCACCGGCTTGCCCAACTCATTGGCCGTCTTTCCCGCGGACACCATGGCGTCCACCGCGGCGATGGCTCCCAGGTTGCACACCAGCGCGGCGGAGCCCCGGACGGCCTCCGCCGCCTCCCGCACGTCGTCCGCCATGGAAGGGGAGCCGCCGGCGGCCAGAATGATGTTGGCGCAGTCGTTGACCGTGACAAAATTCGTGATGCACTGGACCAGGGGCGCCCGCTCCCGGACCAGGCTCAGTTGTTTCCCAAAATCCATGTCGTTCTCCTTTCAGAGTTTCTGCTTCATCCGGTTCAGCACCCCGGTGCGCTTTAAGAGCAACAGCACCGCCGCGCCCATGGACGCGCCCACAAAGGCGGAGGGGATGTAGAAGGGGATGAAATAGAACGGGGACTGGGCGTCCAGGCCGTAGAACATCTTAAACAACGGATAGGACGCCATGGCGCCGATGATGCCGGTGCCGATAATTTCTCCAACCCACACGGACCACCAGGTGCCGAACTTCCGGTACAGCAGTCCCCCCATGATGGGGCCGAACATGGCGCCGGTAATGCAGCCGATGTCCCGTCCGCACAGCATCCGCATCACGCCGCAGAGGAAACCCGCGGCGCTGCCGTACCACGGCCCCACCAGCGCGGCGGCCAGCACGTTCACAAAGTGCTGGAAGGGCGCCATGGCCGGGAAATACACAAAGGTATTCAGCACAAAGGCAAGGCACGTGAACATGGCCGTCAGCACCAGCTTGCGGGTGGCGGCGCTTCCGGCCCGGGTCAGGGTGGTTTCTTTTTCGTTTGCGTTCATAGTTTACCATTCCTCCTTCATCATCGCTCAGGAGCAGCGGTGGTTCTGAAGAAAAAAGCAGAGCTTCCCCGCAAGGGGGAAACTCCGCTCAGCCTTCCATTCATCCACAAGTTTACGGCAAGCGCGCCGGTCTGTGGAAAAATACCCGTTTTCCTTCGCATCCCTACGTTGGCATTACCCAAATCAGGTGAGGTCGAGGGAATACACCCTCCTCTCAGCCCTCTTCCGAGAACTCCCTTGCGAGGCACAGTATATGCCGCCGTTTCCCGCTTGTCAAGCCCCGTTTTTCCGAAAAACAGCCTTGACAGCCCTGTATTCCGGTGCCATAATAGGGCAAAAGACAGGGGAGCCCCCGGGCTGAGAGGAAGCAAACGCTTCGACCCTTTTACCTGATGTGGACCATGCCACCGTAGGGAGTCATCACGCGATCCCAAGTGACAGGCCCGCCAAGGGGCCTGTTTTTTTAACGCTTTTGAACGGAAGGAGTGAGAAACCATACGGCATCCCGGCCCCGCCGGGAGCGGACAGAGGGGGAGCGCCCTGTGTCCGGGCCAAAGACAGCGATGGGAAGCCGTGTTCCGGCGTGAGAGGAGGCCAGTGAGCCTCGACCGATCTTCCATACGGGCGCAGAGCCGCCCGTACCTTGCCCTGCAAGGGGAGAACGCTGTCGGTACGCCGTTTTCTCCCTGCCATTTTCCGAATCAAAGGAGTTTTTTGTTATGAAGAGCAATTCCACGAAAAAGCTGGCCATCGCCGGCATCCTGTGCGCTGTCGCCGTGGTGGGCAGCATGTTTTCCTTTCCCGTGTTCGGCAGCAAGTGCGCCCCGGTGCAGCACATGGTGAACATCCTGTGCGCCGTGTTCCTGGGTCCCTGGTACGGCGTGGGCGCGGCTTTTGTAGCAAGCCTTCTGCGCAACCTCCTGGGCCTTGGCAGCCTGCTGGCCTTCCCCGGCAGCATGTGCGGCGCCCTGCTGTGCGGCGTGGCCTACTGGAAGTCCAGGAACCTGCCCGTGACCCTGGCGGCGGAGGTGTTCGGCACCGGCATCATCGGCGGCCTGCTGTCCTATCCCATCGCCATCGCCTTTATGGGCAAGGCCGCCGGCGACATCGCCTTCTATGCCTATGTGGTGCCCTTCCTGGTGTCCACCGTGGGCGGCTCCATTCTGGCGGGCATCCTGGTGTTCGCCCTGGAGAAAAGCGGCGCTTTGAAGCACATGCAGGCTTCTTTGGAACACTGAATCTTTTAGACCCGGGGAGTCTCTCCCCGGGTCCTGCATATCCCGCCTCTCCGCCGCATAGGTTGTCCCAGAGGTGAGACAAACTATGAAACGACCCCGTATTCCCCGGAAACTCCTGCGGCGGCTGGAGGCCCTCGCGCTGGCCGCCGGGACGCTTTGGGCGGTCACCGTCACCGCCGGCAGCGACACCGCCGCCTCCGCCCTACGCGCCCTCTGGGAGTCCCTGCCCATCAGCGCCCTGCGCTGGGAGCTGGGGGACCTGTGGCCCCGGGACGGCCTGTCCCCCGCGGCGGTGCTGACCATCGGCGAATCGCCCCTGCTGCTGGCCGCCCGCCCCGCCGTGGCGGAGCTGTGGACCCAGACAGAGCCGGAAGCCCCCGTGGAGCAGGAGGATGAGGAATTTGTCACCGTCCCGGTGGAGGAAACACCGCTGGACGCCGCCGATTCCGTGGACAACGGCGTGGCCGCCAAGACCCTGATCCCCACGGACCCCAGCGGCTACACCGTCTGCGGCAGGACTTACATCAGCAATTCCACGGACTATCCGCTGTCCGTTTCGGACCTGCAGCAGCCCTTTGCCGCCCACTTGTCGGAGGACGGGCCCCAAATTCTGATCCTCCACACCCACGGCAGCGAAGCCTACACCCCCGCCGGGGACGAGACCATCGTCTGGTCCGGCGACCACCGCACCACCGACACCCGCTGCAACGTAGTGCGGGTAGGGGACGAGATGGCGGAGGTTTTTGGGCAGGCGGGCATCTCCGTCCTCCACGACCGGACGCTGTACGACTACCCCTCCTACGCCGGGTCCTATGATCGCTCTCTGGTGGCCATTCAAAACTATCTGAAGCAGTATCCCTCCATCCGGTTCATTCTGGACGTCCACCGGGACGCCATCGAGGACGGCCAGGGCAACCAGTACAAGGTGGTCTCCGCCATCGACGGGGAGGGCACCGCTGCCCAGCTCTCCATCGTGGTAGGCAGCGACGGCAGCGGCCTGACCCATCCCAACTGGATAGAAAACCTGCGGCTGGCAGTGGCCATCCAGGAGAACATCCTGGCCAAGTATCCCACTCTGATGCGCCCGGTGCTGCTGCGGAACTCCCGCTACAACCAGCATGCCACTGCCGGCTCGCTGCTGGTGGAAGTAGGCTCCGCCGGCAACTCCCCGGAAGAGGCGGTGCTGGCGGGTCGCCTCTTCGCGGAGCGGATGGCGGAGGTACTGAACGCACAAACCAACTAACGCCTTGCTTTTGCCGGGTTTCGTGTTAAAATCAGGTATATACCGCAGCAAACAGGAGGTATGTACCATGCTTCAAATTCAAAAAGACGCTTCCTTCGCGAAACGGGGCCTGCTCTTCGGCATCGTGGAAGTGGTTTTTCCCCAGCCCTCGGAGTGGAACGAGGATGCCTTCGCCGCGCTGAAGGAGCGGGAGCTGGCGGCTCTGTTCGCGGAATTCCGGGAGTATGACCGGAAGGCCGTCTTTGGGGAGAATCCCTATTACCGCTATTTCAAAAAGTATAAAAAGACCTACCCGGTGCTGCAGCAGCTGGAGTCCATCCTGCTGAAAGGCCGTCCTTTCCCCACGGGCCGCCCCGTGAACGAGATCGCCTTTCTCACCGAGCTGCGGACCCAGACCCTCAGCGGCGCCCACGACGCCGAGCAGGTCATGGGCACCGTAAAACTGTTCTGCCCGGAGGAAAAGCTGCCCTTCACCGGGATGCGGGGAGAGGAAGTCCATACCTACCCCGGCGACACCAGCGCCCGGGACGAGGGCAGCATCATTTTCAGCATGATCGCCGGGGCGGACCGCCGCACCTGCCTCCGGCCGGAAAGCCGCCACATCTTCTATCCCTTCTTCGCAACACCGGACACCACCCGGGAGGAGCTGCTGCCCGCCATGGAGCTGCTGGCCTCCTATGTCCGGGTATTGGCCCCCGGCGCGGAGATCCGATCCTTTTTGGTGGAATAAAAAAACAGCCCATCCGTTCGGATGGGCTGTTATGTTGTTGCCTGTTAGTCGGTGACGTAGGGCAGCAGAGCGATCTGACGGGCACGCTTGATGGCCTCAGTCAGCTGACGCTGATGCATGGCACAGGTGCCGGTGGTCCTGCGGGGCAGGATCTTGGAACGCTCAGAGACAAAACGGCGCAGCTTGGCGGCGTCCTTGTAATCGATGCTCTCGCACTTCTCGGCGCAGAACTGGCAGACCTTACGGCGCTTGCCGCGCACGGGACGGGCGGGACGAGCTTCACGATCGAAAGCCATGAATGGTTCCTCCTTTATCAAAATCAGTTAGAACGGCAGTTCGCCGTCCTCTTCGCCGATCTCGGCGAAGTCGGAATGTCCGCCAGCGGGGCTGCCGTAGCCGCCGGCCGCCGGGGCACTGTAAGAGGGCGCGGGAGCGCTGCCGTAATCACCGGCACCGTCGCGCTTGGAATCGCCGAAATAGATATTGTCGGCGACGATCTCCGTTGCAACGCGCTTTCCGCCCTCCCGGTCCGTCCAGTCACGGGTCTGCAAGCGGCCTTCCACGATGGCCATGCGGCCCTTCGTAAAGTACTTGCTGACGAACTCGGCGGTTCCGCGCCAGGCGACCACATCGAAAAAGTCGGCCTGCTTGCTGCCGTCCTGACTCTTGAAATCACGGTCCACCGCGATGCGGAAGGACGTGACCGCCGTGCCGGACTGGGTGCGGCGCAGTTCCGGGTCCTTGACCAGACGACCCATGAGGATGATCTTGTTGAGCATGGATGCCTCCTTACTCGCCCTTGCAGACGATCAGGGAACGCATGATGCCGTCGGCAATGCGCAGCTTACGGTCCAGCTCACGGGGGAAGGAAGGCTCGCTGGTGAACGTCATCAGCACGTAGTAGCCCTCGGTCTTGTAGTTGATGGGATAAGCCAGCTTGCGGCTGCCCCACTCTTCCACCTCAACGGCGGAACCATTCTGCTCGGCCAGGGACTTGAAGTTGGCAACCAGATTGGCGATGCCCTCCTCACCCTGTGCAGGGTCGATGATATACACGACCTCATAATTGGCAGAAACCTTTGCCATGTTTGCACCTCCTTTTGGACAGATGGCCCTCATTCAAAGATGAGGGCAAGGATATGCCCGCAAATCGCAGGCCCTATTATTATATAAGAATTCCGAAAAAAGTCAAGATAAACTTTTCTTTTTGAAAAAAACTATTCCATTTTTCAACAGAATGTGGTATATCTGACCCAGCAACACAAAAAGGAGGCCCCCGCGGCAT
This sequence comes from Oscillibacter valericigenes, assembly GCF_021531435.1. Classification (GTDB taxonomy): domain Bacteria; phylum Bacillota; class Clostridia; order Oscillospirales; family Oscillospiraceae; genus Oscillibacter; species Oscillibacter valericigenes_B. The sequence continues at coordinate 844 of NZ_JAFBIS010000038.1, read as the reverse complement.
GAATTTTACTCCCGGTATCGCGCTGTTCATCTTCTGCGCCCAGTTCCTGGCCTACACCATCAAAGGCCTGATCGGTTTCGGTAACCCGTTGATCTCGGCGCCCATCTTGTCCATGCGGCTAGACAACATCGTCATAACCCCCGGCACGCTGCTGCTGGACTGCCCGGTGAACGGCTACATCACCTGGAAGAACCGCCACAGCTTCCAGTGGCGGAAGATCCTGCCCCTGCTGGCGGCGAACCTCTGCGGCGTCATCCCCGGCACGCTGCTGCTCCGGTTCTCCCTGCCCTGGGTCATCAAGACTGTGCTGGGCGTGGTGGTGGTCTTCCTGGGTCTGGAGATGGCCACCCGGAACCTGCGCCCCGTGCGGAACGGGAAGGACCGTCCCTGGCTGCGGCTGGTGGTCTCCTTTTTCTCCGGCGCCTGCTCCGGGCTGTTCGGCATCAACATGTTCATCGTGGCCTATCTCCAGCGCACCGCCAAGGATTACAGCGAGTTCAAGGGCAGCATGTGCTTCCTCTTCCTGGGAGAAAACCTGTTCCGCCTGTGCACCTACGCTGTGAACGGCCTGCTGACGCGGGACGTGCTCCTGTTCGGCGCCGTCTCCGTGCCGGCGGCGGCCCTTGCCATGCTGCTGGCCGGGAAGCTGGGCCCCCGGCTGGACGAGGGCAAGCTCCAGAAGGCCGCCATCGTGCTGTTCATTCTGGGCGGCGTCAGCATCATCGTCAAATCTCTGCTGCTTCACACTTGATTTGAGGAGGAACCAAGTTTGAAACAACGTAATAATCGGGGAAGCCCGAAAAAGGGCGCAAAAACAGAACCGCAGGCACTGCGGCAAAAGTAA
>NZ_JAFBIS010000037.1 GCF_021531435.1 Oscillibacter valericigenes | reverse complement strand
GCCCCGTCGCCCCCGCCCCAGGCTCCTTGTGCTCCACGCCTCCAACCGCAGCACCTCCAACACCCTGGCCCTGTGGAGCCGCTGCCGGGAGCGGCTGGAAAAGGACTGCGACATCACGGAAATTGGCCTGCGGAACGGCACGCTGGAGGACTGTGCCGGGTGCCCCTACACCATGTGCCTCCACTACGGCGAGCAGGGCGGCTGCTTCTACGGCGGCGTCATGGTCCAGGAGGTCTACCCCGCCATCCGGGAGGCCGATGCAGTGGTGCTCCTCTGCCCCAACTACAACGACGCCCTGTCCGCCAACCTGACGGCGGCCATCAACCGCCTGACGGCCCTGTACCGCACCACGCCCTTCACCGACAAGGCGGTGTTTGCCGTCGTGGTGTCCGGCTACTCCGGCGGAGACATCGTGGCGCGGCAGGTGGTATCGGCCCTGAATATGAACAAGGGCTTCTGGCTGCCGCCGGAGTTCTGCCTGCTGGAGACCGCCAACGACGCGGGCACGGCGGTGACACTGCCGGGCATCGATGAGCGGCTAAATAGCTTTACAGAAAATATATTACGTCAACTAAAAGAGCCGTAAAACGCGCGGAGCAAGAATAAATTTCTGCTCCGCGCGTTCTGCTGCCAAGCAAGCGGCTCTTATGCCCGTTCATCCCGCTGTGGACCAACTCCGGGCTTGTATTTCGCTGCTCTCGACGATTTGCCCGCCGCTGGTATAACCTATCAGGTGGACGGTATTCCCGACATCCCACATGGATTCCATGTCCAGCTTCATCAGGATATACCGTTTTCCGCCCTTTTCAAAAATATCCTCCGTGGGGATGTTCCAGGCCTCCGTGTACCCTTCCTCTTCATGGTGCTTCACAGTGCGCTCCAGCGTCAGGCGCTGAATCGTGTCGTTGTCCACCCTGCCATAAAGCCAGCATACCCGCTTGTCTCCTTGGGAATGTATGTAGATGCCGCCATGAAGGGCAGCGCCGTCCCAGGTTTCCGCTTTGGCCCAGGCCCGGTCATACCACCCTATCAGGGGATGATACCCCGCCACGCAGAGCATCATAGCGTCGTCCCCATCCACCAGATAGTGGGCGGCGAACCGGGTGACAGGCAAAGAACCGTCGTAGAACCGCTCCACCACCTGCGGATGCTGGATGTCGATCAGGTCCGCCATCATGTACACCGCCTGAATGGGCAGGAAACGGTAGATACCGGTCACAGAGGCCAGTACCACCAGCGCCGCCAGCCATCCGCACCTCCGCAGGGCAATGCGTTTCCGGGTAGGGCTGTATGCTCGTCTATTCATAGGCCCTCCTCCCAGACCAGAGGCACCCGCGCCGTCTGCCGTGTACCGTACCGCTCGTTTACCGCCGTGATATAGGGATCGCCGTACAAGACCTCACCGCTCCAACTCCAGTAGGCGGCTCCGGCAGTGGAAGTACCGCCCGCACCGCCGTATATCTGCTCTCCACGGCAGTCCTCGAAAAACACGCCGCTGTCGGACACATAATGAATGGGATCTTTGTCATACAGACAGTAAAATACCGTGACCTCTGCTACCGCGGTATCGCCCTTTGCTTCGGTGGCCGTACTGAAAATATACAGTATATCAGAACCGATCTCCATACGGATGTCCACATCTTCCTCCATGTGGTCCACCCAAGCTGGGCAGGCAGATTTTGGCGCCAGTCGGGCCTGAAGATTCAAATACGGATGCCGCAGTCCCGGCAGAGAAATCCCTACCGCCAGACAGCACATCACCAATAAAACCGTAACGACCTTCATAAAGACCAGCCACCGCAGGGGATACTGCTTATCCAGTTCCCGCCCCACTTCCTCCGGGTCGCCCATGGCGGCCATGGCCCGCTCCTCCGCCAGTTTTTCATCATAGCCCAGCTCCAGCAGGTCGCAGATGTGGTCCTCGATATGTCCGTCCAGCTCCTCCCGGATGGCCGCCCGCTCGTCGGGCGTCACCCGCCGCAGGTTCGCCAGAACCTGCTCCACATATGTCCGCCTGTCCATCTCACGCCAGGTTCAGCCCCGCGCTGCTCCGCAGCACGGCGTTGACGGCACCGGAATAGGTCTCCCAGGCCTTCTCCTCCGTTTTCAGCGCCGCGCCGCCCTTCCGGGTCAGGTGGTAGTATTTCCGCACCCGGCCCGTGGGGGCCTCCTGCTGGTAGGCCTCCACATAGCCGTCCTTCTCCAGCCCGTGAAGAACGGGGTACAGCGTCCCCTCCTTCATCTCAAAGGTGTGGTTGGAACGGCGGCCCAGCTCCACGATCATCTGGTAGCCGTACATGTCCTCCCCCGCCAGCAGGGACAGCACCAGCAGCTTCGTGTGGTCAATGCTCTGCTTTTTCATAACAGCCTCCCGATACCTAGAATCTCTATGCTCAGTATACATAGGTATTCTAGGTATGTCAAGCAAAAAAAAGCCACGGGTCTCCCCGTGGCTTTTACAGTTTATTCGGTCAGTCCCAGCACCTGCTGTCCCCGCTGGTTCAGATGGGGCGCCAGCTCCTGATAGGAGAGGGTGAACACCTGAGCTCCCGCGGCGTAGGCCGCCAGCTCATAGGGCGAAAACGCCACCGTCATGCCAGCTTCATCAAAGGACACGGCGTAGCTGCTCCAGTCGGCGATGATGTCCTCATAATCCTCCCAGAACATCTCCCCCGGCGTCATATCCTGCTCCGACGCCCGGCAGCGGGCCTGGCAGATCAGCGTTTCCGTCACATGCTCCTGAAGGGCGGTGCCGTCGGACAGGGCCTTGGCATCGAAAAATTCCCCGGTGTCCAGGTCAAAATTCCAGCCCAGCAGGTATGTATTGGGATGGGCGCCGCCGGTGTAGCTGTAATAGGTGCCGGAAACGCTGACGATCTGCTCCGTCTGGTAGACGGTACAGTCCAGGTCCAGGGTGTAGGGGCCGACCCAGTCCAGCTCCCATTCCCGGCATTGCTCCAGGTGCTCCGCCGCGCCTTCCACGATCTCGCCGAACTCCTCGGCAGCGGCCCACTTGCCGAATTTTTCATTGAATACCGCCGCCGTCTCCAGGGCTTTTCGCTCTGTTTCCGTCTCCGGCTCCACCACTTCCGTGCCGTCCTCCCGGCACACGGACAGCACTGGCAGCGTAAAGGAATACTCCGCCAGGGGCGTTCCGGCCTCCGTCTGGGCAGCGTCCTCCCACACCCCGGTCTCCACCGTAAAATGCACGGGCGCCGGGACGGTCTGGACAGGCGGGGCAGGAGGCTCCGGCGCAGGGTCATTTTTCACATCCGTGACGGAAACTTTGGCACAGGCGGTCAGGATCAGCGCCATCAGCAGGGCCAGCAGCTTTGTCATGGGTCGTGCCTCCTTTCAGGCGGGGGTCATACGATCACAGGGCCTTCTCTCCACACGCTGCCTCCCACGGCAGCGGACAGGTCGGGATACGCCAGGGCATACAGGTCCGCGGCCCGGGCCTCCAGTTCAAACAGCTCCCGGGCCTCCGCGCCCAGACGCCGCACATCAGCGGGCTTGGTCAGAACAGGCACCGCCGCCGTTTTCCGCATCCGGGCCAGCAGCTCCCGGCCCATGGCGTTGGCCGCCAGCACCCGCAGGTACGGCACTTCTTTGGGGAATGCGGCGGGGGCCAGCCCCAGATAGGCCCACAGCACCATCCGGCGCAGGCGGGCGTAGGCGTACCGCTTCGTCTTGGCTTTTTCCAGAATTTCCGCAACGCCGGCGGCGGTGCGGCTGGCGTCGTACAGGCGGTTGCAAAGGCCCTCCCGCCCCTCGTCCAGGGCGGCGAAGTCTTCTTCCGTCATAGACCGCAGGCGGGCGAGAACCGCCCGCTCGCAGGTCTCCTGAAACACCGGGGCACGCCCGGCGGCTTCTTCTTCCTCATAGGCCCGCCTCATGGCCGGGGCCATGCGCGCAAGCGCCGTCTCCCGCTCGCCCGCCCGCAGCAGGGCACGGATGGCGGAGGCCGAGGCAATGGGGCCGTCCGCATCCTTCTCGTCGTGGGCGGCGCCCACCCGGGGCACCGTCAGCGGCTGGACATCGCTGCCCCGCCGCAGCAGGCTCTTGCAGTATTCGATGCCCAAAATATTGTTGGGGCTTTCCAGTAAGGCGGCTTTCTCCGGCCCTAAAATCTGCTCAACGGCCTTCTGGCGGCAGGCGGCATAGGGCCGGCCCGTGGTCAGCCCCCGCCGCAGCGCCTCCTGAAACGCGTCGGAAAGCAGGCACTCCGCTATTTCCCGCAGCGCGTCCGCGTCGCCGCACTCGCTGCCGAAGGCGATATGGCTGACCAGGCCCGCATCCAGCAGCACCTGAACGCCGCCGTCGGCGAACCGCTCCGCCGAAGCCACCGCCCAGGGCAGGGGGATCTCCAGCACCAGGTCCGCGCCGCTTTGAACGGCGGCCTTTGCCCGAGCCCGGCGGCCCACCACGGCGAAATCGCCCCGCTGGACGAAATCGCCGCTCATGGCGCAGATGACGGCGGTGTCCGTCCCCAGCAGGCGGCGGATCTCCTCCAAAAGATGGACATGGCCCATATGCATAGGGCTATATTCTATTATTACACCCGCAGTCTGCACAAAATCCACCTCGAATTGATGACAAAAAAGTGACATTTCGGTAAAAATGGAGGTTGTAACCTGGAGAAACTCTGTTATAATGAATATCATGTAGGATTCCGCCCAGACGCGGAATAATTCTATTATTTTATTTTACATGATTTTTGGGAAAGCCGCAAGGTTTTCCCCACAAGAAGAGGAGACGGTAAACATGAATATTCTGGTCATCAATGCTGGCAGCTCTTCCCTGAAATATCAGCTGCTGAATCCCGAGACCGGCGACCTGCTGGCCAAGGGCCTGTGCGAGCGCATCGGCATCGACGGCAAGTTCACCTACAAGCCCCAGGTGGAGGGCAAGAAGGTGCTGGACGCCATCGACGTTGCCATGCCCACCCATTCCGAGGCAATCCAGGCCGTGCTGAACGCTCTGGTGGACGCTGAGAACGGCGTCATCGGCTCCATGAAGGAGATCGACGCTGTGGGCCACCGCGTGGTGCACGGCGGCGAGGCCTTCAACAAGTCCGTCCTCATCACCGACGAGGTGATGAAGGCCATCGAGGACTGCATCCCCCTGGCCCCTCTCCACAACCCCGCCAACCTGACCGGCATCCGCGCCTGCCAGCAGGTCATGCCCGGCGTGCCCATGGTGGCCGTGTTCGACACCGCTTTCCATCAGACCATGCCCGCCAAGGCCTATATGTATGCCCTGCCCTATGAGTATTACGAGAACGACAAGGTCCGCCGCTACGGTTTCCACGGCACCTCCCACAAGTATGTGGCCGGCCGCGCCGCCGCCATGCTGGGCAAGAAGCCCGAGGAGCTGAAGCTAATCTCCTGCCACCTGGGCAACGGCTCCTCCGTCACCGCCGTGGACGGCGGCAAGAGCGTGGATACCTCCATGGGCTTCACCCCCCTGGCCGGCCTGCCCATGGGCACCCGTTCCGGTGACCTGGACGCCGGTATCCTGCAGTATGTGATGAACAAGTACAACATGAACATCGACGAGATGCTGAACGTGCTGAACAAGAAGTCCGGCGTGCAGGGCGTGTCCGGCGTCTCCTCCGACTTCCGCGATCTGGAGAATGCCCACAAGGAGGGCAACGAGCGCGCTGGTCTGGCCGTCGACATGTTCAACTACGGCGTGAAGAAGCTCATCGGCGCTTATGCCGCCGCCATGGGCGGCGTGGACGCCATCATCTTCACCGCCGGCGTGGGTGAGAACTCCGCCAACCAGCGTCTGGCCATCGCCAGCGGCCTGGAGTTCATGGGCGTGAAGATGGACGCCGAGGCCAACAACGTCCGGGGCAAGGAGACCGTCATCTCCGCCGCCGACTCCAAGGTCAAGGTCCTGCTGATCCCCACCAACGAGGAGCTCATGATCGCCATGGACACCGCCGCCATCGTCAAGGGCTGAGCCGTTTCTTCATACGAACACAGTCCTGCTCCTCGGGGCCCCACAGCGTGGGGCAGCGCTTGCGCTGTACAAGCGTTTTGCTCTTGAGCAAAACCTTGGCGGAGGGCGGATTCACTTCGCCCGAGCATTGGAATCCTACGGGGTCCCCGCGGGGCCTGCCCCGTGGGGAGGCTCATGATCGCCATGGACACCGCCGCCATCGTCAAGGGCTAATATCCGGTTATGCAGAAAGGTCCTCTCTGACCCCAGAGAGGGCCTTTCTTTATCACGTTCACAGGAGGACACGCCATGCAGCTCAACACCCTGTCCATGGTCCACGAATTTCTGAAACAGCACGTCGCCCCCGGTGCCTTCTGCATCGACGCCACCGCCGGAAAGGGCCGGGACACCGCCCTGCTGTGCCGCCTGGCGGGAGAGGGCGGCCGTGTGCTGGCTTTCGACATCCAGCCGGAGGCCATCGCCCAGACCAGGGCCCTGCTGTCAGCCGAGAGGCTCACCGCCGACGTCATTCTGGACAGCCACGCCAACATGGAACAATACGCCGCCCCTGAAACCGTGGACTGCGTGGTATTCAACTTCGGCCGTCTCCCCGGCGGGGACCCGGCGGTTTTCACCCGGGCGGAGACCTCCGTGGAGGCCATCGGCGCGGGAGCGCGCTTGTTAAAGCCCGGCGGCGTCATGTCCATCGCCCTCTACTACGGCAAAGAGAACGGCTGCGGGGAGCGGGACGCCGTTCTGTCATATCTGAAAACGCTGGATGACCGCCGCTTCTCCGTCCTCTGCTGCGATTGGGCCAACCGCCGGAACGACCCGCCCATGCCCATTTTCATCTGGAAGGAGCGGTGACCGTTGCCCCGGCAGGCCGTTTGTGCTATACTGTTTCCAGTTTTGAGGCAGGAGGTATACAGCCATGAAAAGCGTCAAGCCGGGCCGGGGGCCGTCGGCCATGGGAGCCATGGGCTCTGTCATCGCCGTCATTTTCGGCATCTTCTGGACCATCGCCGCCGCGTCTATGGGCGCGCCGGGCATCTTTCCGCTGTTTGGCGTGCTGTTCGTCATTCTGGGCATCGTCCAGGCGGTGTACAATTTCAAAAACGCCACCGGGAAAAACCGCTATTCCTCCTTCGACATCGTGGAGGACGGCGAGGAACCGGACCCCCTTGACCGGCGGTTCGGTGACACGGCCCCAAACGCCCCGCAGCCTGACAGCGGAGATTTCCGCTTCTGCCCCTACTGCGGCGCGAAGTTGGGCGCGGAATTTGAATTTTGCGGAAAATGCGGCAAAAAACTGCCGGATATTCCATAAACAAGGAGCCTTTATGAAGATCGGATTACAATTTGCCATGCCCGCGGAGCTCCACGCGCTGCCGGGTGCCAAGGACCTCGCCCCCTTTGAAACGGTTTCCGGCGTTCCCTTTTTCGAGGTCGCGCCGAATATTCTGGCCTGCGCGGGCGGCGTCAGCAAGGTGAACGCCGCCATGTCCGCCGAAATTTTCTGTCTGAAATACGGCGTGGACCTCATTCTGAACGCAGGCGTGGCGGGCTGCCTCATGGACCTGCCCACCGGAAGCCTGGTGGTGGCGTCGGAGTTCGTCCAGCACGACGTGGACACCACCGCCGTCGGCGACCCCATCGGCCTCGTCTCCACCGTCAACCGGGTGGACTTCCCCACCTGGGCGCCGGACAAGTGCGTGGAGCTGCTGAAAACCTTAGGCTTCTCCGCCGTCACCGGCCGGGTGGCCACCGGCGACTGGTTCGCCGTCAAGGGCGACCGGGCCGTCTTCATCCGGGACACCTTCTCCCCCCTGCTGGTGGAGATGGAGGGCTGCGCCATCGCCCAGGTGTGCCTGCGGAACAACGTGAAATTCGCCGCCCTGAAATCCGTGTCCGACCACCTGTTTTCCGACAACCAGGCGGCGGAGTACTTCGATTTCGGACAGGCGCTGGAAAACCTGGGCAAGGTCGTCCTGCCCTTCGCCCTGGCACTGCAAAAGGAGGAACTTTGATATGGAACGCATCGCCAGCTTCACCGTGGACCACAACAAGCTGGTCCCCGGCCTGTATTACTCCCGCCGGGACGGCGACACCGTCACCTTTGACCTGCGGTTCAAGAAGCCCAACACCGGGGACCTGCTCTCCAACAGCGAGATGCACTCCGTGGAGCACCTGATCGCCACGCTGCTGCGGAACTCCGAGGACAAGGAGGCCGTCATCTACTTCGGCCCCATGGGCTGCCAGACGGGTTTTTACTTCCTGTTCGACAACCGCCTGCTGTCCCTGGAGGGCGCCATTGAGCTGCTGCAGGAGGTATTCACCGCCGCCGCGAACTTCGAGGGGGAAATGCCCGGAAAGAGCGCCGTCGAGTGCGGAAATTATGTCAACCTTGATGTGGACACCGGCAAGGCCGTCTGCAAATTCTATGCCGACTTGATCGCCGATTGGACCGTGGAAAAGCTGTCCTACGACTAATATCGCATTTTTCTTTGAAAAACCGTTGACAAACCGCAAATCCGTTGATATACTTGATAAGCCGCTTTGAATGGGTCTACAAGTGCGCCCTGGCGCCGCCCCCGACAGCGAGCCCGTAATGAAGGAGTTGAAACATACAATGAACGCAATCATCGTGACCGGCGGCAAGCAGTACAAGGTCGCTGAGGGCGACGTGGTCTACATCGAGAAGCTGGACCAGGAAGCCGGCGACACCGTCAAGTTCGACCAGGTCCTGGCCATCATCGACGGTGAGAAGGCCACCTTCGGCACCCCCGTTGTGGAGGGCGCTTCCGTGGAGGCCAAGATCGTCAAGAACGGCAAGGGCAAGAAGATCCGCATCTTCAAGTACAACGCCAAGAAGGGTTACCGCAAGCGTCAGGGCCATCGTCAGCCTTACACCAAGGTTGAGATCGCCAAGATCTCTGTCTGAGCATGACCACCATCACGTTCCGCATGGAGGGCGACCGGATCACCGGTTTTGACTCTCAGGGCCACAGCGGTTACGCCGAAGCGGGCGCGGACATCGTCTGCGCGGGCATCACCAGCGCCATCCGCCTGGTGGAGGCCACCGTCAACGACGTGCTGGGTCTGGCGGCATCCGTGAAGGTCCGGGAAAGCGACGCATCCATCTCGTTCCGTCTGCCCGGGGGGCTGGCTCCCACGGCGGAGAGCACCTGTCAGGCGTTGATGACGGGATTGATGGTCTACTTTGCCGAGCTCCACGACGAGTTCCCCGACAATATCGAGGTTTTGGAGGAAGAATAATTCCTCTCCATTCTAAATCTTTCAGAAAGGATGGTCCGTATCATGATTCGTATTGGTCTTCAGTTCTTCGCCCATAAGAAGGGCGGCGGCTCTACCAAGAACGGCCGTGACTCCGAGTCCAAGCGCCTTGGCCCCAAGCGCGCTGATGGTCAGTTCGTCAAGGCCGGCAACATTCTGGTTCGCCAGCGCGGCACCCGCATCCATCCCGGCAAGAACGTCGGTATCGGCACTGACGATACCCTGTTCGCCAAGGTGGACGGCACGCTCCGTTTCGAGCGCCTGGGCAAGGATCGCAAGCAGGCTTCTGTTTACGAGGCTGAGTAATCAGAACATGAAGAGCCCCGAACGCATCGTTCGGGGCTCTTTTTCAAGACCGGGCGTCCGCGTCCGAGGGCATGAGGACTTCGTGCCTTGGAACGCATACGCCGGGCATACTAATACTAGACTCCCATGAAAAGTAGACAAAGTCTGCTTTTCATAGCGCGTCAGCGCGTCGGAGTCTGCATGAGACGGCATCTGCGCTCTTTGCGCAGATGGGCGACGCTTTGAGCGGCGCCTTTCCAATAAAAAGTATCTGCTTTTTATTGGAAAATAGTATCAAGAAAAATCGGAGGTGTGTTTATGGCAACTTCTTTTGTTGATAAAGCCCGCATCACGGTCCGGGCCGGCAACGGCGGCAACGGCGTGGTGGCTTTCCACCGGGAAAAATACGTGGCCGCCGGCGGTCCTGACGGCGGCGACGGCGGCAAGGGCGGCTCCATCATTTTGCAGGTGGATGACAACCTGTCTACCCTGATGGACTTCCGCTATAAGCGCAAATACGTGGCCCCGAACGGCATGGACGGCCAGGGCGCCCGGAAATCCGGCAAGGACGGCGCGGACCTCATCATCCGGGTCCCCCGTGGTACCCTGGTCCGGGACGCCGAGTCGGGCGAGATCATCAAGGACATGAGCGACAAGGAGCCCTACGTCCTGTGTAAAGGCGGTCGGGGCGGCTGGGGCAACATGCACTTCGCCACCCCCACCCGGCAGGTGCCCCGCTTCGCCAAGGCGGGCCTGCCCGGTGAGAGCCACGACGTCATCCTGGAGCTGAAGCTGCTGGCGGACGTAGGCCTCATCGGTTTTCCCAACGTGGGCAAGTCCACCCTTTTGAGCGTGGTGTCCAAGGCCCAGCCCAAGATCGCCAACTACCACTTCACCACCCTGTTTCCCAACCTGGGCGTGGTATGGGTGGACGAGGGCGTCAGCTTCGTCATGGCCGACATCCCCGGCATCATCGAGGGCGCCAGCGAGGGCGCGGGCTTAGGCCACGACTTCCTGCGGCACATTGACCGCTGCCGCCTGCTGGTCCATGTGGTGGACGTCTCCGGCAGCGAGGGCCGGGACCCGGTTGCGGACTTTGACGCCATCAACGAGGAGCTGAAACAGTACAGCCCCGAGCTGGCGGAGCGGCCCCAGATCGTGGCCGCAAACAAAGTGGACATCTGCGAGGACCCCGAAAACCTGGAGCGGCTCCGCGCCCATGTGGAGTCCAAGGGCTACACCCTGCTGGAGATCTCCGCCGCGGCCCATCAGGGCACCCGAGAGTTGGTTGGCAAGGTGGCGGAAATGCTGTCCGTCCTGCCCCCCGTCACGGTGTATGAGCCGGAGTACGTCCCCAAGCCCCCGGTCATCGATACCTCCGCCCCCCTGGACATCCAGCGCGCCGACGACGGCACCTGGCTGGTGGAGGGTCCCTGGCTCCAGCGGCTCATGGGCAACGTCAACTTCAAGGACTACGAGAGCCGGATGTGGTTCGACAAGTCCCTGCGGGAATCCGGCCTCTACCAGCAGCTGGAGGAGCTGGGCATTCAGGACGGCGACACCGTCTCCATGTACGACTTCGAGTTCGAATACCAGAGATGAGCAAAAGGAGGACAGGCGATGCCTGTCCTCCTTTTGAGAAAATACCGGATTTTTTATCCGCTTTTTTGTGCATTGTGAGAAAATATTTTTTCCTCTCTTGACAATCCCGCAAAAGGAGAGTACACTTGCGCCAAGTTCAAAAGAACAAACCAATGACGCAGACGAGTAAGCATTGCGGGTTTTTCCAAGAGAGCCGCCGGTGGTGGGATGGCGGTAAAAACACCTTTGCCGAATGGACTGCGGAGGGCGGGCTGAACGGAGTTTTTTCTCAGTAAGTACCGACGGGCTTTTCCCCCGTTACCAAGGAAAGGCGTGTGATGGCACGTCGCCGAGCGGACGCGTAAGCGTCAATTTGGGTGGCACCGCAGAAGTTTGAAGACTTTTGTCCCAAAGGAACCTATTGGAAATGGGTCCTTGTGGAACAAAGGTCTTTTTTGTTTCCCCTGACCCGCAAGCATGAAAGGAGCAATCACCATGGCAGCCGAAAAGAACAACATCCCCTACAAAATCTATCTCTCCGAGGAGGAGATGCCGAAAGCCTGGTACAACGTCCGGGCGGATATGAAGACCAAGCCCGCGCCCCTGCTGAATCCCGGCACCGGAACCCCCATGGGCTTCGAGGACCTGCGCCCCGTGTTCTGCGATGAGCTCATCCGCCAGGAACTGGATAACGACACCGCTTTCATCCCCATTCCCCAGGAGATCCGGGACTTCTACAAGATGTACCGCCCCTCCCCCCTGGTGCGGGCCTACTGTCTGGAGGAAAAGCTCCAGACCCCGGCCAAAATCTACTACAAATTTGAGGGCAATAACACTTCCGGCTCCCACAAGCTGAACAGCGCCATCGCCCAGGCCTACTACGCCAAGCAGCAGGGGCTCAAGGGCGTCACCACCGAGACCGGCGCCGGACAGTGGGGCACCGCCCTCTCCATGGCCTGCGCCTACCTGGGCCTGGACTGCAAGGTCTACATGGTGAAAGTCAGCTACGAGCAGAAGCCCTTCCGCCGGGAGGTCATGCGGACCTACGGCGCCTCCGTCACCCCCTCTCCCTCCATGGAGACCAACATCGGCAAGGCCATTCTGAAAGAGCATCCCGGCACCACCGGCTCCCTGGGCTGCGCCATTTCCGAGGCCGTGGAGGTCGCCACCTCCACCCCCGGCTACCGCTACGTGCTGGGCAGCGTGCTGAACCAGGTGTTGCTGCACCAGAGTGTCATCGGCCTGGAGACCAAGGCGGCTCTCGATAAATACGGCGTGGTGCCCGACATCATCATCGGCTGCGCCGGCGGCGGCAGCAACCTGGGCGGCCTCATCTCCCCCTTCATGGGTGAGAAGCTCCGGGGCGAAAAGGACTACCGCATCATCGCCGTGGAGCCCGCCTCCTGCCCCAGCTTCACCCGGGGCAAGTTCGCCTACGACTTCTGCGACACCGGAAAGGTCTGCCCCCTGGCGAAGATGTACACCCTGGGCAGCGGCTTCATCCCCTCTCCCAACCACGCCGGCGGCCTGCGGTATCACGGCATGAGCAGCATCCTGAGCCAGCTCTACCACGACGGCTACATGGAGGCCACCAGCGTCGAGCAGACGAAGGTCTTTGAGGCGGCCGAGATGTTCGCCCGGGTGGAGGGCATCCTCCCCGCCCCAGAGTCCAGCCACGCCATCCGTGTCGCCATCGACGAGGCCATGAAGTGCAAGGAGACCGGCGAGGAGAAGACCATCGTCTTCGGTCTGACGGGCACCGGCTACTTCGACATGGTGGCCTACGAGAAGTTCCACAACGGCGAGATGACCGACTACATCCCCACCGACGAAGAGCTTGCAGCCAGCTTCGCAAGCCTCCCCAAGGTCCCCGGACAGGAATAATTCGTCAAAACAGCCCCCTGCGGCACCGCCGCAGGGGGCTGTTTTCCTATCAACGGAGCGTTGCTTGCGCTTTTCCGGGGCCGGGCTTACCATAAAAGCATCTACTTTCAGGAGGTGCTTTCCATGACCTTTACCCCCATCGACGCCGCGTCCTGGCCCCGGATGCAGACCTTTTACTACTTCTCACAGATGGCCCCCACCGGCTGGTCTCTGACGGTTGAACTGGACGTCACCGCCCTTCGTCAAACACTGAAAGGCCGAGGGCTGAAATTCTATCCCGCCTATCTGTGGCTGGTGACGAAAAACCTGAACGCGGACCCGGCCTTCCGGCTGGCGAAGCAGGGAGAGCAAATCGGCACCTACGACACCCTGACGCCCCTGTACGCCGTGTTCCACGAGGACGACAAGTCCTTTTCCATGATGTGGACGGAATTTGACCCGGATTTCTCCGCCTTTTACCGCTCCTTCGCGGAAAATCAGGCCCGGTACGGCACGGGCCACGGTTTTCTCTCCCAGCCGGAGACCCCGCCGCCCGCCAACGCCTACACCGTCTCCTGCGTCCCCTGGGTGTCCTTTCAGCACTTCGCCGTCCACAGCTACGGCCTGAAGGACTACTTCTTCCCCTCGGTGGAGGCGGGAAAGTTCGTGCTCCGGGACGGCAGATGCTTCCTGCCCCTCTCCCTGACCTGCCACCACGCCGCCACCGATGGCTACCATGTGAGTAAATTCCTGGAGCGGCTTCAGGCGGATATGGACGACTTCTCCCGCTTTCTGCCGAAATAGAAGAACACGCCGGCGCACAGCAAAATCTGTACCACGGTAGAGGCCGGGGTGGACAGCCCCAGGTGGAACAAAGACCCCGGCGACACCCGGCTCATAAGGAACGCCACGGGGAGCCGGACGCCCAGCGCCCCCACGAAGCCCTGGACCATAACGAACACCGTCCGCCCGCAGCCGTTGAAATAGCCGATGAAGCAGAACAGGAAAGAGGTCAGCAGACAGTCGATGGCGTAGGCTTTCAGGTATTCCCAGACGGCGGCAATGACGGCGCCGTCCTCCGCGAACAGCCCCGCCAGCACGTCCCCGTGGAAGAAGGCCGCCCATCCCATGAGCAATCCTGCCGCGAAGGAGGACAGGATGCCGCACAGTAGCGCCCTCCGGGCCCGGTCCTCCCGGCCCGCGCCGATATTCTGGGCCACGAAAGCGGACATGGACTGCATATAGGCCGAGGGCACCAGCATGACAAAGGCGCACAGCTTCTCCGCCACGCCCACCCCGGCGGAGGCAATGGTGCCCATGGCGTTAGCGATGGCGATGATGGCGAGAAAGGACAGGCTCACCAGCAGGTCCTGAAGGGCCACCGGGCTTCCCAGCTTCAAAATTTTCCCGATGACGGCCTTGTCAAAGCGGATATCCGCTCTTGTCAGGGTAAAGGGCAGTTTCCGCCGCCGGATGATGAGCAGGGACAGCGCCACGCTGACCGCCTGGGCCGACACCGTGGCGATGGCGGCCCCCGCCACGCCCATGCCCCCTACCAGCAGCAGGTCCCCCGCAATGTTGCAGACACAGGCGATGGCCACCGTCAGCAGCGGCATTTTGGAATCTCCCAGGCCCCGGAAGATACTGCCTAAAATGTTGTAAGCCACGATGAACACCGCGCCTACGGAACAAATTCGGACGTATACCACCGTGCCGTCAAAGGCGTCCGCCGGGGCCTGCATCAGGGCAGACATCCCAGGCGCCGCCAGCAGCATGACGGCGGTCACCAGCAGCGCCACCGCCCCGAACAGGCAGATGCCGCTGCCCACGACCCGGCCGGCTTCCGCCGGCCTCCCCTCGCCGATTTTCTGGCCCAGCAGCACCGTCACGCCCATGGCGAGACCGGTGATGACGATGGTGATGGTCTGCATGATCTGGCTGCCGGTGGACACGGCGGAAATGTCCGCCGCCGTGCCGAATTTTCCCACGACCTGCAAGTCTACCGCGCCGTACATGGCCTGGAGCAGCAGCGCCAGCAGCACCGGCAGGGCAAAGCGCAGCAGGGACGACAAGATCGGCCCCCGCGTAAAATCGTGTTCCCGTTCCATATTTCCTCCTTATGCGGAGCAAGCAAAAAAGCCGGACAGGATACCGGGCGTCACCCGACATCTTATCCGGCTTTACAACTGCGTCCCTCCGATGAACGTCACTCAATCTAGCACAGTCAGGGCAGGTTGTCAAGCGGCGGCAGCTCACGCCTCTTTTTCTTTCTTTTTGACCAGCCGGCGTTTTCCGCTCCGCTTTTTCTCCGTCTCCTCCTGGATGCCCTCCAGCACCATCCGCAGGTTGCTCTTGAACAGGATGGCCAGGAATTCCCACAGGCCGTCCCGGGTCTCCTTGTCCAGGTCCTTCATGGCCTTGACCATGGCGCCCACCGCCTTGAAGCTGTCGTCCCGCAGGTCCGTCAGCGTCACGGCGCCGGAGGCCGTCAGCACGTCGAACAGGGCGCCCACAAAGGTCTCCCGCTGCTCCACCGACAGCCCGTGGACCCATCCCCGCAGCTCCTGGTCGCTGAAATGGGCCTGCTGGGTCACCTGGCGCAGGGTGATGAAGTGGTCCCCCAGCACCTGCCAGGAAAAGCCGTCGTGCTGCATAAAGCCCAGCTGGTTGCTGTCCACCACGGTGTAATCCTCCTCGTGCTCCAGCAGCATCCCCACCACCGAGGACTTGGGCACGATGGAGTAAATGCGGTCGGCGATGCGCCGGTGCTCCGGCAGGTCCAGCAGGTCCGTGTGGAAGCCGGGGCCGTCGTTGGACCAGACGGCGATCATGCGCTTCTGCACGCTCTCCGGGCAGAACACCCCGGCGTACACCGCCAGATTGCCGCCCTTGGAGTGGCCGCCCAGCCGCAGCTTCTTCCGGGGAAACTGCTTCGCCACGGCCTCGGTATACGCCACCGCCTTCTTCTGGGCGGGGACCTCCGGCATGCAGGCCAGCTCAAAATCCTCTTTCCAGCCCGCCAGGGTATCGTCGGTGCCCCGGAAGGAAAGGTACAGCGTCCTGTCTCCCGTCTCGATGGTGAGGGCCGCGAACTGCTCCCCCTTCCCCACGTCCAGATGGTCCACGAAGCAGTTCAGCTTCATGTCCCCGAACCGCCGGGAGTCCGCCATTTTCCGCAGCATATCCGGGATGGCGGCGGGCACCAGCACGCCCATGTCAATCTTCTCGCCCTCCGGGAACCGGGCAAAGAACCGCTCCGCCGCGTCCCGCAGCGCCACGCTCTCCCCCTCGCCGGGTCCGGGGACGATGTCCTTGAAATCCACAAAGGACAGCTCCGCCAAAATCAGATTGTCCACCTCGTTGAAGGGCGACTGCTC
The DNA here is from genome assembly GCF_021531435.1 of Oscillibacter valericigenes. Lineage (GTDB taxonomy): Bacteria > Bacillota > Clostridia > Oscillospirales > Oscillospiraceae > Oscillibacter > Oscillibacter valericigenes_B. Next base: position 986 of record NZ_JAFBIS010000037.1, on the reverse strand, counting down.
CAGGGTCAGGTCTCCCCGCCAATCCAGATAATCCAACAGATTCGCCATGAGTCATCCTCCTTTTTTGATGGCGCTATTATACCCAACAATTTCCCGTTTCACAAGAGCGCCGCCTGGAAATTCATAGTCATTTTACAGTTGCCTCTCTCATAAGATAGGACATCACGACCGAGAGGTGGACAACATGACAACTCTGACGAAAAATGAAGTGCTGCTGGAGGGCCTCCCCCTGGCGGCGCCGGAATGGTCCCACGAAAATCACGGCACCCATTTTTACCGCCTGTTCCTCCGGGTCCCCCGGCTGTCCGGCACGCCGGACACCCTGCCCATCCTGCTGTCGGAAGCCCTGACGGACTGGGTCACGCCGGAAGAACCCATCCGCATCCAGGGGCAGCTCCGCTCCTTCAACAACCGCAGCGGGGTGGGAAACAAGCTGGTGCTGACCGTCTACGCCCAGGACATCCAGCCGGGCCAGGGCAGCGCCTGCAACCAGATCACCCTCTCCGGCGCCCTGTGCAAGCCGCCCATCTTCCGCCGGACGCCCCTGGGCCGCAGCATCTGCGACCTGATGCTGGCGGTGTCCCGGCGCTACGGCCGGGCGGACTACCTGCCGGTCATCGCCTGGGGCCAGCTGGCGGTGCGCACCAGCCAGCTCCAGGTGGGCGACAGCATCGCGCTGGAGGGCCGTATCCAGAGCCGTACATACCACAAAGTCATCGACGACGGCTCCGTCCAGGACCGGACCGCCTACGAGGTGTCCATGATGCACCTGCTGTCCCCCGAATCATAGGAACCGCGTCCGGGAGCCTGCTTCGGCGGGCTCCCGCTTTTGTTCCCGCTTTGTAATCATTTGTTGTGAAAATGTAGAGACTTTCGGAATTTTTATGATATATTGAGGGCAGAAAGGAGTGCTGCCTTATGAAATGGTCCCGCCTGGCCGCTCCCCTGCTGGCCCTCATGCTGCTGGCAGGCTGCGGCAAAGCCCC
>NZ_JAFBIS010000036.1 GCF_021531435.1 Oscillibacter valericigenes | reverse complement strand
TTTTTGAAAATAATTCAAGAAACATTTCCATGAAAATGCCCGCCTTACCCACCCCTCACGGAGTGGGCTTGCGGCGGGCGATTTTGTCAGAAATTGGCGAAAAGCCACCCCTGAGGGGGCTGCAGATCCTCGCCATGCCGTTTCGGGCGCCAGCCTGCGGCCCTTATCAAATTTGGACATTACGCCGTGGTATCCTGTAATCAGATTAGAAAAGAAGCACATGGAGGTAGTAGGATGCGTATCAGTCTATCGGAATTCATTGGGCCCGCCCCTCTCTTTGACCTGCGGGGCTATACCGATTGCGCCGTGTCCGGCAGTAAGCCCTGCCGCGTCAAAGTCGGTCCCCGCCGGTTCCTGAATATCGACGTATATCCCGATCAGTTCAAATGCGATTTGTGGGCTGTGGCAAAAGGGCAAGTCATCTATCTGGCCGGGCAGGACATCCTCGAACAGTGGGACGGGAACGGCGTCCGGTACTTCGACGCCGAGGCCTTCCTTCGTGAGCACCTCGGCAGCAGCTCTCCCTGCTCCTCGAACTCCTACCGCTCGTTGAAGGAGAACGACTACGGTTCCACCACCTTCCTTGCCACGGACTACGGCGCGGCAACGTCCAGTACGGGCCGGCAGGGCACCTATTCCAAGCTCTTTTTCGCTCCCGGCGCCCTGATCCTCTGCGGCCAGAACGTGCGAACCATCCGCTGGTCCTCCACTGAAGGAAACAGCAACGCCCGCGGAACGGTGCTCCGCCCCCTGGTGGAGGCCGCGCTGAACGGAGCCCACCAGCTTGGCGTCAGCGACGTCAAGGCCCAGCTTCCCGCGCTGCGCAAAGCCGGCGGCCTGGATTTCGATGTTCTGCGTATTGAAACAGATTCCGGCACATACAGCATCCACGGCTCCCGCAGCAGCAGCCAGCTCTTCGCCCACCTGTCGGACGGTGAGGAGGCCTCCTGCCGCACCACCTCCGCCGGCTTGCCAGAGGCCCTGGAAGCTCTGTTGTTCCTGCTGCAATGCTCCACAAAAGAAAAGCTGAACGATCAGCTGTCCAAAATGCAAATGCTGGATATGGTGGTCCGGGACTGGTGAAGCCTGCCCTACCCCGTCAAAATCCAATGACCTTTCAGGAGGTATCTGATGTTTTCTGATGATTACTACCACTCCCGCGTCTGCACCGCCCCCGGCGCCCTGACCATTTGCGGGCAGGATGTTCTCTCCCTCTCCTGGCATACGCGCTCGCCGGAAGTTGACGCCGAACTGTTCCATCTCTTCGACCCCACCCGGGCCGGGGGGCTTCACCTGTCCCACAGCGAGTTCAAAAAGCTGCTGGCTGATGTGAAGTATCCGTCTGTCGTCTATCTGGCCATCCAGACCGCCGGGAAGCTCTGTGAGATGGAGCCCTATACCGGGAATATCTCCGTCACCCTGTCCGGCAGCCAGACCTTTTCCTGCACCGCCACGCCGCCCTTCAACGCCAGCCAGAATGAAGCCGCGCAGGTGGCTGATGCAACCCTGTACCTGCTGGAGGCCGGCGCCGTGCGGGATTTGGAGGTCAAACTGCTCAAGACGAGCGTCCTCGGTATAGTCTCTCTTCCCGAAGGCTGGTCCCCATCCGCCAGTCTCACGTGAGTCCGATCCGCCCTCCGGTGCCTTACGGTGCACGGAGGGCCTTCCCATATCCGAAATATATGACCGCATTCCGTTCCAATGATGATATGCGTGGCAAAAAGAGCCGCCTCCGGCGATATACCGTAACAATCAAATGTTGGGCGAATTGAACGGCATCTGCGAGAACAGGAGCATACCAACGTTTAGAATTGAGCAGGTTAGATTTCTTGCTCCCACCGGTAATAAGTCTTGATAGAACAACTTTCCTCGCACTGTGCTTTACGCTCATTCCGCTGCTTCTGCAATCTGCTACTCTTTCCATTCTGGCAGCTTCGCCTGATACTTGACTGCATTCATACTTTACTCCCATATATGTAAAGTCTCGAGAAGTGTCGAGAATCCTCAATACGCCGTTAGCTTTGACGGTTACAACGAAGGAGCGGCGCCAGTGCGCCGCTCCTTCCGATAAATTACGTTTATTTGGCTGCGACTGTATAAGTAGTTCCGCTGTCAGTGGTATTTTCGGTAATGGTGTGCGTCTCAGTATTTACATAAGCGGAGGGGTTTTGGTCAAACGTACCGCCGGTGATAGAGATGACAGCGTCGTTGCTTGTATCGAACTGGAGTTCACCGGTGACCTTGCTGACATTCACCTGTACAGCCGGACACACGTTGGTATGAATTCCGATGCCGGAAGTGGAGCCTCTTTTCGCTCCCAGAAATTGAGAAGCCCCCGTCAGTGTCAAAGTGGTGCAGGTGCTCGCTCTCAGCGCTTCATGGCCGGAAGCAATGACCGAATCCAGGGTAGCTGTTCCAATTCTTATGATTTCGATCGCATAGGAAGAACTGCTTGCATCGGCAGGCGCAGTCGCCTGGAACGTGGAACCCGTGATGTGCAGATCCGTCAGCTTACTGCTGCCATCGACCTTCATTGGATGGAGATAGGCCGTGGCGGTGACGCTGCTCATTTCAACACTGGTGTTGTTCTGCGAATTGAAGGAGCACCCGGCCGCATAACTATCCGAGGTGCAGGTCAGGTCGGAATTGGTGACCGTGACCGCGCCGCTGTCCCGAATATCAACCGCATATGTGACCGCATTGGCTGTCAGGCCGGAGATTCCAACCGTTCCGCAGTTGGTAACATAGAGCGCGTCCGAGTTTCCCGACTGAGTCCCGGTGGAGGTATAAGTGCCCCCGGTGACCGTTACGTTATCGACCGAGCGCAAATACACCGCGTTATGCTTTGCTTCAGCAGTGACGTTTTCCAGCGTAACGCTTACACATGTGGAGATATTGAGCGCGTCACTGGTAGCGGACATATCATCGCCGGTGGAGGTGTAGCTGCCGCCGCTGATGACGAAGGCGGGGCAATTGCTGGCGAGCAGAGCGGAGGCTTCAGCGGTGGCTGTAACATTGGTGAAGGACACAGGCCCTCCGGCGTTATTGAGCTGGATCGCGTGGGTGGTGGTTTTTGCCGCTGTAACGGTCGCCCCGGACAGAGTAATGCTCCGCACGTTTGCACCGTTAAAGAGTCCCTGATACTGGCCGCCGGTGATCGTCAGGATGGCGCCGCCGTATACATTGATGGCCGCCTGGTTGTACTCATTGCTTACGGTGATCGCGCTTCCTTCGGTCGTACCGTCGATGGACAGTTCCTTCCCATTCGCAACGGTCAGCACGGAGACGCTGAGCACGTGACCGTTCAGATCCAGCGTGGCAGCAGGGCCGCTGGTGGCGCTCAGCGGGCTTTGACTGGTAATGTCCTCCAGCAGTCTGACAGTGCCGCCTTTCCGCAGGGCGGCGGACAGGCTGTTGTAATCACTGACCTCTGTAACTCCCGCGGGCGCGGTGCAGAGCGTGATCTCGCTCACAGTGGTCACCGGCGTACGCTGCATAGTCAGCGTGCCGGTATCCTGGCTGATGGTAATGCGGTTCATATACACATCCATCGTACATCCCGCCCAGGGAGACATATCCACCAGGCCGGTGGTGGATTTAACAGACGAGATCACCTCCGCGCCATCCGGGCCCCTGAGCGTGCCATAGTAAGTAAAGTCCGTGTCGTCCCGGTCTGCCTCAATGAGGTATTGACCGCTTTCCTGGCCGGTGATGGTATAGGAGGCCGCGTCCAGAGGCTCCACGACGACAGCGTTCTCCGCTGTATAGAGGAGTTCAGTCTGACCGCCATAGGGGCCATGTCCGACCGTGATGGAAGCGGTTTCGGTGAAGCCCTTCAGCATACTATCGGAGAGATAGCGTTTTGCCTCTGAAGAATAGGTGCATTCGCCGTTCACATAGTAATATTCCCCGGAAGCCAGCTCCACGGGCGTCCAGTTCAAATAATAGGTAGACCCCTCCTTGGTGAACCACACGTTCAGCGTTCCCACCACGGGAATCTTTTCGGTCTTCGTCCCGTTGCAGACAGAGCAGGTATAGGTCTTCACGCCTTCGGTGGTGTCAGTGGGCTCGGTGGTGACCACGCCGGCATCCCAGGTATGTGCGGCGCGCTCTTCGGTCTGGCAGGCGGAGCAGATGTGCTTGTGGTCGGTATCGTCCACCTTGACCCAGCCGCCCCAGGTATGCTGTCCAGCCGCCTTTTCGTAGGAACAAACGGAGCAGACAGCGGCCTCGGAACAACTGGTGGTATTGTAGGTATGGGCGGTCTTAGTGTCAACAGCATCACAACGGGTGCACTTGTGCCAATGGCCGTCCGCATCATTGAGATAATTTCCGGTGAAGTCATGGCCCAGAGCGGGAATAGCATCCTGCGCCGTAATGACCGCATTACAGACGGAGCAGTGCTTGCCCTCGGTCTTGCCGGCCTCCGTGCAGGTAGCCGCCACGGCCGCGTCAATGACTTCGGTATGGTCCTTGGCTGGGATCTCTGTCTGTGCTGCGATGACCGTGCCGCAGACGGAGCAGTGCTTGCCCTCAGTCTTGCCGGCCTCTGTGCAGGTGGCCTCCACAGCGGCGTCAACGACTTCGGTATGGCCCTTGGCCGGGATCTCCGTCTGTGCAGCGATTACCGTGCCGCAGACGGAGCAATGCCTGCCCTCGGTCTTGCCGGCCTCCGTGCAGGTGGCCGCCACGGCGGGGTCAACGACCTCTGTGTGGGGCAGGGCAGGAATTTTCTCCGCCTTAGTGGCAGCGGGGTCAGTGCAGCCGTCAGCGATGCAGGTATAGGTCTTAACGCCTGCGTCCTTGCAAGTGGCTTCTATTGTGACCGTTCCCTCATCCCATTTGTGGAGATGGGTAACGGCCCCGCCGTCAACGGTAATATTGTCAGGAGCAGTTTCCAGCCCGGTGGAAACGGTAATATTCGAACTGTCGTCAGCGGTGATAGCCACACCGTTGGAGGAGTTGATCTCCACGTCGATGGCCTCGGTGCCAGTAACAGCAACGGTCATGTCAGCGGGCGCGGACGCGGGGATCTCCACCTTGTCAACAGCGGCAGACGCCACGGTGACAGGGGCCTCGGCAACAACGGCGCTGACGGAATTGGCTGCGCCGGTAATGGTGGTCTCGCCCTTGGCCTCTACCTTGGCGACCGTGCCGGCGCTGACAGTCAAAGCTACGGGGGTTTCCACAGCGGCGGGCACGGTCACAGCGGCAACAGCAGTCTGCGCTCCCCTGACCTCCACATCCGCCCTTGCCTCCACAGCGGCCACGGGGGAAGCGGCATCAGCAGCTTCAATGATGGCGGGCTTTTGTACCTCAACGCTGGAAATGGGGGTGTTGGTCAGCTCCAGACGGGGCTGCTGGGTGCTCCCGACAGTCGTGGTCTTGTCCATAATGACCTTGCCGCCGATGGTGCAGTTGACCAGCTTGATGGAGCTGGAGCCGCCGCCGTGGATGGTCAGGTCACCCCGGATCGTCAGGTCGGTCAGCGTTACTTCCCCGTCGCCCACAGCGTCGGTGATGGTGACGTTCTGGTAAGTGCCGCTGCTGACAGTCTTAGGCTCCGCAACGGTCAGATTGGAGTAGGAAGGTGCGCTGCTCCCGCCGCTGCTTCCGCCGGAAGCGGGCTTGCTCTCTTCGATGCTGCTTCCCTCGCCGGTCATGGCGATTTCAGGCAGCTTGGAGTTTTTGGAGGTGATTTTGGCATTGTCGGCCTGCACGGTGATGGAACCGGTGACAGTGGCCTTGTCAAAGGTCAGGGTGCTGCCGTCAGCGGCAGGGGTAACAAGGATGTCGGCAGAAGTCTTGCCCGTCAGGGTGACCTTCCCTGCGGCAACAAGGATGATGCCGTCCTTGTTTACCAGCTCATAGGTGCCGGGGGCATTGATATACTGCACGACCGAGCGATCCAAAATGGCCATCAGCGCCGCGCGGCTCAGATTGCCGCCGGGGGCCAGCTGGCCGTTGCCGATACCGCCCACGATACCAGACTCCACCATGGCTGCCACATAGGGAGCAGCCCAGGCGCCCACCTTGCCGCTGTCAGTAAAGGCGGACAAATCGGGATTATTGACCGGGGCGATGCCCAGCGCGCGGCACAGCATCACCATGGCCTGCTGGCGGGTGATGGTGGCGTTGGGGTTGGCCTTGCCGTTGTCGCCCATCATAACGCCCGCCGCATAACAGCGGAGCACATAGGGTGCGAACCAATCATTCTCCGACACGTCAGAGAAAGGGTTGGCCGCGGTCTCGGTCAGGCCCAAGGTGTTGGCCAGAACCTTGGCCATCTGCGCCCGGGTCAGGGATGCGTTGGGATTGAACCGGCCATTGTTTCCCTCCACGATACCGTATTCGCTCCAGCGCTCAATGGCCTCTTCCGCCCAGTGGCCCTGGGTGTCGCTGTACGTACCCTCGGCGGCAAATGCTGACGGCACACACAAACCGCACAGCAATACCAGCGAGAGCAGCAGTGACAATGCTTTTCTTGCCTTTTTGCTCATGTTCGTTTCCTCCGCTTCCAGATATTCCGGTCATCAAAGGGGTTTTTTTGCATGAAAAGCCAGCTTGGTTCTTAATCCGCCCCATACCGTTTTTTCTCTGCCTCTTATGATGTGTTTCGTCCAAATTTTACTATTTTCCACTGGGAAAAGCAACAGCAAATGCGCAGGAAATTTTCGCTTTTTTCGGGAAATAATTATGGTCGAAAGGCACTCCCTGTCGATTCCATGCAGTTCATTTGTACCGCAGTTTTGGTAGAAGTTCATGCTTTTCCTCCAAAAAGCTACTGTCTCTTTCCAGCAGCGCTTTGCAGAAAGCATCGGTAATCCGGGCCACAGGCAGAGCACTGCCAAGCCGGTCATACATACGGACAATAAAGCACACCAAAAACGGTGTCACACCCGGCACGCCGCTGGGTATAACCCACCGGAAAGCAGGGACGGCGGAGCTAAGGAGCCTCTGAATAAAAGCCTTTATCCTGTTCCTGCTTGATGTATTAGCCGCTATTTGCGCCTGGTTAAGGTAATTTCAGTGAAAAAGCGGTACGTTTATCTCCTCACACCAGCGGCTTCCCGCCGTTAAATGATTGCAATTGGAATCGTAGAAGAATGGATCAAGACCCATGCTCAAGTTCCGTATGGTTATTGGACTTCAGCTTACTGTGGAGCCTCGTCCCTAGTATCCGGCTGTTGCGATTCTTGTTCGTCAGGCCAAGGGTTTGCTTACAACTTCCTTCGGATTCCCCGTCACCAGGGACATCCTTGTTGTTCGGCTACGCGATTCCCACCACCGGGCGTGCTCGGGACTTTCACCCGTTAGCTTTCGCCCATGCCGGGAGCTCACAAAAAACCGGCGGACAGCTTCAAAAACTACTGTCCGCCGATTCCGGAATAATCACAAACTGGTTTCAATTTTGTGGTAAAAATGCCGGTGGGATACAGCGGCTTTCCGCGTGTCCCACGGGCGTTTCCTATGCTGTTCAGTCCACCTGTGCCGCCAGCCGGTGCCGCCGCAAGGCCTCAATGCGGCTTTTCTGCGCCTCGGAGCACAGGCCCGGCGCCTCCAGGCGGAAGTCGTTGGGGAACCGGGCGGCCAGTCCGTAAACGTCGTCCATTCTCCGGCAGCAGACCCGCTGACCGCCCGCGGTGCAGGGGATCTCCGGCTGGCCCAGGCCGCACCGCTCCGGCAGCTTATCCCACACGCCCAGCTTGCAGGCCCAGGGAACCAGCCGGCAGCGCAGCTCCCGGTCCTCCCGCACCCGGCGCAGATGCTCCAGCATCCAGGGCGCATACCAGTGCTCCGCGCCCTCCGGTTCCAGCCGTCCGCCGCTGCGGACAGCCGCCGCCAGCACCTCTGGGAAGCTGTGGTCATGGCAGTGAACGCCCCGGAGCTTATAGGGATAGTACTCCCGGCAAGCGGCCGTCCCGCCGGGGAAGGCGCCTATCTCTTCCAGTGTCAGATTCTGCTCGTTGTCCATAGTAGATCCCTCCTATGGCTCAAGGTTACCACAGGCTTCCATCCAAATTTGACAAGTGAATCAGGATTGGCCGGTAAAAAAGCAATCACGTACTCTTACCAAAGTTGAAAACAGTGCTGTTATTAGATGGAACCAGTTCAGAACCAACATAGCATAAAACAAGGGTATTTTTAACAAACGAGAAGGCCACATAAAAATTGTAATCCAAAAGCCGACCATCACACAGCGCTCCTTCGGAAGCGCTTTTTACGTTTAGCGGCTGAAAAGCAGTAAAAGTCCTGGAATGAATGAGATTATCCTTCATGCACATAGTTTTACCCGCCTTACTCGGCACACTATGAACCGAGGATGCGGCGGGTTGTGGTTTCCTCACCTTATACGCAGAAACAGACCTACTCCCCGCCCAGCCAAGTGTAACATGCGTGAATTACCCTGCCTGACATCCGTCTGCGGCCGTCTTTTCAGACGTGGCTTCTGGAAACAGGTAAAGGAGCTTCTGGTAAGTTTACCCTATAAATGTCAAACGTTCCAATCATAGCCATAGGTGTTATCCTCCTGTACATAAATCATCTGCGTCTGCGCCAGATGGAGCTGGGTCGACAGGGCGCGGTTAATAGCAAAACGATCAAAGGGATCCTCTACATACCCAATGCGGCGGACAAGGCACGCCTTGTCCAGTGTAGTAACCTGCTCGCAGAGGACACGGCTGGGATGGTCCAGATACCGGCTGCAGAGCAGAACATGAGTGGGCAGCTGACATCCCTCCAGGTTCTTAGTGAGGGGTACGATGCTGACGAACCCGCTGTCCTCGATAGACTGGTCATTGGAAACGATGACCACAGGGCGGCGGCCGCGCTTCAGCTGGCTGTTCTTCAGGGCCGGTAAATCCGCCGTCCAGATCTCAAAATTCCTCACAGTTCATTCCTCCTTCTCTCCAACGCAGGAATCAATCGGAAGTACCATCTGCGCTCTTCTCGTGCAGAAGGCTGACAGCGTTGGGCTTGATTTGTATGGGAGAGTGGTGCCAGGTGGCTGGTAAAGCAAACTATGTTTCTCCATAATACATTACAACATATTTAATATGAAATATGAACCCTCTCAGGGCTTCAACAGTTCCCGGTACCGGTACTCTCCCGCCTTCTGGCCGCAGAAAACATGATCCTCAGCTCCAGGTGTCCGCTGGAACTGCAGGCGAAACAGTTTCTCCCGCTCCCGCATCCACCTCTTCTGGCTTTCGTTCATATACAACATCAGGTCATAGGGCTGACCGCCGGGGTCCGGCAGGCAGATGCAGCCATTCCTGACATGAACAGTGCCCCACCTCAGCGTGCAGGCCATGGGAAGCGGCAGCCTGCGCACAGGCTCAGCAACAACAGGGCTTGGGCCGCTCCCTCCGCAGAGGGAAACGGTGTCGCATGGTTTTGCTGGATCTTGTCCTTGGGTACACATACCTCCTTCTTCAAAATTGCGGCAAAAAAGACGCCGTGCAGGTCATCCCTACACAGCGCTCTTTTTCGTCTACAATTTTGGGTATGCTCACGCTACCCCCGTCTTGATTTTACAAGCCGGAAGATGGTATAATGCACCCGTAGAGTAGCCGAATGGCTATTGTGTATGGTGGGGTAAGCACCTGCATAGGCGCATGGGAGTTGCCGCTCTCGTGCGCTGCTACACTTTTCTGCCACTTTAATCACCCGATAAAACCCGCTTGAGCATGGTCGTCATTTTACAAAAAATGGAATAGACTCACCGCCTGTGCGTCTCTTTATCAGGATAGGAATAGTTTAGCACATTATCCCATTGGTTTCAAGCGAGCCCACCGGAAATATTTTGTTTTTCCCTGTTTTTATCTATTTCTACAAGTTTTCAAAAAAGAAAAGTGTCCAAAACTCACTCAATACTCACTTAACGAATTTTTTGATTTTTTGTATTTGTTAGTGAGTAATACAGTTTTTTCAAGTACGTTCCGTATTGCATCATTTTGCCTCTGTTTTGCCGTCTTTCTGTGCCCACAACTCACAGAACAGTTTGCCAAATGCGCTTGCACCATCAAATTTCATCAGTAATACTCAGTTATGGGTTGCGACGCATTCCATTGCTTTCCCTGTCACGCTGGGTACTGCATCGGAAGACATTTCCCGTTTTTGTGCACATTTACTAATTCATAGTTGCTGAACAATGTTGTTATGATGGCCGTATCCTTTCTTTGTCGCAGAGTTGGATCGGAGTCACAATACCGCTGTCAGTATCCTGGAAGCCACAAAACGTTTCTCGTCACCTCCTGGCCAAAAGGCCTGAGGATAATCTGTTGATACTTGGCTCGTTACCCGCATTCCAGAAGCCCCTTCGCTTTAACTGAGGGGCAGTTTACACGTCCGGAGGTCCACACCATGCTGTTCGACTGCTTTTCGTCCCGCATCCGCTTCTCTCCTGGCTGCCTCACCATTTGCGAAAGGCCCATCTCCCAGATCGCTTGGTCAACCTGGGAGTCTGAAACCGATGACGCATGTTTGGACGCGCTGTTCGATTCCCTGCCCAACCCCTGCAGCCTGTCGGGCGAAGAGCTCTTCCAGCGGCTGAAAGACATAAAGCCGTTCATCTTCAGCCGCCTGCAGTTTCAAACCGATGCTGCTTTCGTCTCGAAGGGCTTTCTCCCCGATTCCCACGGCAATGATGCCCTTGAAATCGTTCTGAACACCGGCGAGTCCGCCCTGTTCGACATCGGCAATATCAGCAAGGAAGACGCCCTTCTCGCACTGGCGCCGTTGCTGGCCGTCACAACGCCCGAGGAATTGGAGCGAGCAAAATCAAAGCTGGACCTTCTTCTCAACATTGCTTTGATCGCGGACGGCCAGCCCTCGCCCACCGCCCCGTGACCGTTACCGCAACAGGAGGTTTTTGTGATGAACGCTACGCTGCACCGCTCCTGCATCCGCTTCGCTCCCAATGAGCTGAGTATTCTGGGTAAGCAGGTGGAATCTGTCAGTTGGCAGGGCTGCTGCCCGTATTCCGACAGGAAGCTCTTCCAGTCCTTGACGCAGCTCCCCTCCGGCAGTACGCTGGCGCTGAGAGACCTGTCTCCTCTGTTCTTTGACCCGGAGGAGCCGCTTCGCCTTTGCTGTCTGTCCATCCGCTCAGCCAACACAGAGCTTTACGCCGACTTCTCCGCCCTGCGCGCCTGCATCCGCATGAATGATGGTGGAAAGTTCATCCGCTGCGGGCTCTCTTTCTCCGACTTAAACCCCGGCCAGGCGCACTGCGCCGACAACCAATTCTCGCTCATTCTCAAGTCCTCTCTCGCTCTTTTCTGTAGTTTATCCGCCGACCATCTGCGCAATCGGCTTCAGATCATACTGAAGGGAAATCCAAACGTCTCCCTCATGCAGCAGGAAGACTTCTACATACCCGGCAGCCATTGTCCCATCTGACGTTTCATCCGAGCAGGAAGCCCACGTCAATATAGGTCTGTAAAAAACAGCCTTGTGGGTGGCGGCGAGTGGTTTTCTTCAATACAGCAACGGGTTGTCTCACATCGTTGTGAGGCAACCCGTTTGGCATTAGATACGGATGTTTTTCCACCGCATGAGATCCGGTTCGTCCTTTGTTCCATCTGCAATGGCGATGAACATCTTTAATGCGTATTGTTGGAAAAATACGCTATAATAAATGCGCGTATTATCGGAGTATGTCGAATTGTTTAACTCGCGTATTGCCATTGATCATGATATGATTCATATAGCGGTGATTCGGATGTTTTTTAAACGAAAGATTTATAATAAGTTTCTGGCGTGGAAAGCCGAGACTGACGGAACGAACGCACTACTCGTGGAAGGCGCTCGACGAATCGGCAAATCAACAGTTGTTGAAGAGTTTGCTAAAAATGAGTATAGGAGCTATATTCTGATTGAGTTTGCAAAGGAGTCTGCAGATGTCAAGAGTTACTTCCACCTGTATTTGAATGATCTCGACACGTTCTACATGTTCTTGTCTGTTAATTACGGTGTCCAACTCTATCCTCGCGAGAGCATCATCATCTTTGATGAGGTTCAATTGTTCCCCAAAGCCAGAGAGTCAATCAAATACTTGGTAGCAGAAGGTCGATATGATTTCATCGAAACCGGCTCGTTGATTTCCATCAAAGAAAACGTAAAGGACATCGTGATTCCTTCGGAAGAACGCCATGTCAAAATGTACCCTTTGGATTTTGAGGGTTGATTGTAAAATCAAGTTGGACACTTGAGTAAAAAATCCATAGTGATTTCTCTCCCCGTGGTAGAATGAAGTTACCACACAACTTCTACAGAGGGAGGGCAATCACTATGGACTGCCATCATTGTATCACAGAATCCGCAGAACGCAAGAAGGGACAGCATCTTCGCATGGAAGACCGAGGAGCCATCAAGGTCCTCAAGAAGCAGGGCCTCGGCCCTCGTGCCATCGCCAGACAGATCGGCTGCGCTCCATCCACCGTTACGAATGAGCTGCGGCGAGGCACACCAACTCGCAAGAGCAACAAGGGGAAAAATCCCGGTTATTCCCCCAAGCTGGGAGAAGCTGTCTACAGAGCCAACAGAGCATCCTGCCACAGGCATCCGAAAGCGGGCGTCTGCAGCGACTTCACCAGTTGGGTGGTTCGGCAGATCCGGGAACACAAGTGGTCCCTGGATGCCTGCTGCGGATATGCCAAGCGACACGACCTGTTCGAGCCGTCTGAGATGGTCTGCTCCCGTACCCTTTACAACATGGTCTGGAAAGGGCACCTCTCCATCCAGCCAATGGAACTGCCCGAGGCGTTAAAGCGCAAAGCGAAGAAGCATCGTGTGCGAGAGAACAAAAAGCGCTACGGCACAAGCATTTCCAGCCGCCCGGAGATTGCATCTCTTCGTCTTGAAGAGGGCCACTGGGAAGGCGATACCGTGGTCGGCAAGCGAGCGGGTAAGGAGGCTGTTGTCTTTTCCCTGTTGGAGAAGAAGACGGAAACCTACCTTGCGTTCCGTATCCCTGGCAAAACCAGTGAGGCGGTGATGAATCTCATGAACACCCTCCATGATGAGTACGGAGAACACTTCTCTCAGGTCTTTAAAACCATCACGGTGGACAACGGCAGCGAGTTCGCTGACTTCGCCCAGGTGGAGAACTGGGGAAGCAAGGTTTTCTTCGCCCACCCGTACACCTCCTGGGAGCGTCCTCAGAACGAGCGACACAATGGCCTGTTCCGGGCCTTTGTCCCAAAGGGAGCTTCTATTGAGGGCTTCACCGACGAGGATATCCTCGCCGCTGCTGACGAGCTGAATGGACGCCCACGGAAGAAACTCGGATACTGCACCCCGGAGGAACTCTTTGAGGATTTTCTGGACGCTGTCTACGCAGCCTGACGGCTGCGGCAACCTCGCTCACGGATAGATCCTGCGGCTCCATCCGTGACCAAGGTTTTTACCACGGGGTGTCCAACTTGTTATTGCAATTTGCGCTTTGGATTTTGAGGAGTTCTGCTGGGCATTGGGTGAGCAGCCTTTGATTCCTTACATCAGGGATTGTTTTGAAAAAAAGTGCCGCTTGAACGCAGCCTCCACAATAAAACTATGCTTATTTTTAAGCAGTACCTCTTGGTTGGTGGTATGCCCATGAGCATTGTAGCTTTCCTGGAGGGGAAAAAGGACTTAGGAAAAGCCAATACTGAAAAGCGTGATATTCTTGCGTTGTACCGTGGCGATATCATGAAAATTAAAGCGCAGTATCGAGCCAAGGTTCTCGCCATCTTTGACCAAATCCCTGGTTTACTTTCCAGACACGAAAAGCGAGTCGTATTCAACCGGATTGTGGATGGCTCCATTGCAGAGCAATCTCATTGTTAAAGATGACATACTTTGCATTCCCCCGTATATGACAATATGTCTTTGAACCGAAGCAAACAGATTATCTGTAGGATGCCGCATGGAATTTCTCAAAGCAGTCTGTCTGCCGTCCACGATTGCCGAGTCAAAGGATCCCAAAACGGAAAATAAACATGATTGTGAGATACCGGGGAAGATTTGGTTGCTGATTAAGAAAGCTATTTTACTTTTAAACCGAGACCGCCGAAAATTCTGTGTAATCGACGAACCTCGACAGTATGAAAATCTTCGACTAAGTCAAGAATGAGAACAAACATTCAAGACGAAGGAGACGAAGATTATGCAGCCGGTACCACAGGATTTACTGAAGGAATACGTTCAGAGCCAGCACTTCACCAGCACGACGGAGATCATGGAGGCCATGAAGGAATTGTTCCGGGATGTCATTCAGACCGTCATGGAAGTGGAGATGGACGAAGAGCTTGGCCGTGAGCGTTGCGAGCGCTCAGACAAGCCGGAGGGGGCCCCCAGAAACTACCGCAACGGCTACACGAAGAAGACCGTCAAGACCCAGCTGGGCGAGGTGGATATCAAGGTTCCTCGTGACCGGAACGGTTCTTTCGAGCCTAAGATCATCGGCAAGTATGACCGGAATGCGGACGGAATGGAGGATAAGATCCTGGCGCTGTATGCCTGCGGCATGAGCCAGCGGGATATCGCTGAGCAGATCAAGGAACTGTACGGTGTGGAGATCTCTCCGGAGCTGGTAACGAAGATCAGCGAAAAGATCATGCCGGAGGTCACAGCCTGGCAGAATCGCCCGCTGGAGCCGGTGTATCCGTTTGTGTTCATGGATGCCATTCACTACAAAGTGCGGGAGGACCGGCGGTACGTGACCAAGGCTGCCTATGTGGTCCTGGGCGTCACCATGGACGGCAGGAAGGACATCCTGGGCGTCTGGATCGGGGAGCATGAAAACAGCAAATTCTGGCTGAATGTGTTGAATGACCTCAAAAGCAGGGGTGTTTTAGATGTATATCTGTTCTGCACGGACGGCCTGTGTGGGATGATGCAGGCGATCGAGGCTGTCTTCCCAAAAAGCCGGTTGCAGCGTTGCATCGTGCACCAGGTGCGCAGTTCCACCAGATATGTCAGCTATAAGGACATCAAGAAAGTCGTTGCGGATCTTAAGAAGATCTACAGTGCCGTCACGCTGGAGGAAGCCGAGAAAAATCTGCAAACCTTCGCAGAAATCTGGCGCAAGCAGTACCCCTCCTGCGTGAAAAGCTGGGAGGAAAACTGGCCGGTTTTAAGCACGTTCTTTGAATACCCCGTGGAGATCCGGAAAATCATATACACGACGAACATCATCGAGGGCCTAAACCGCCAGTTCCGGCAGATCACGAAGAACAAGCCCTCCTTCACGAACGACGACTCCCTGCGCCGGATGCTGTATCTGGCCTCCCGGCGCATCGTGAAGCACTGGCACGCCAGATGTCAGAACTGGGATCTGGTGCTCAGCCAGCTGGAGATCATGTTCGCCGACCGAGCCGTTGGCTGACTCCCTTGTCCTAGTATGCCACGGCGGCCAGCCCGGCATTCACGCCGTGCCGGCGCGCATACCGTTCTGACCGCCATGGCTTTCGGTAATCAAGGGATTCAGGCCAGAATCCGCCCTGCTTTCCAGCGCCATTCTTGACTTTGTCGAAAAGCGCTTACACAAAATTTTACGCCCGGCCTTTAAACCGAGTTCTGGAAATTTGGCTTTGAAGCTATGAATTACTTTTCTGCCCACCATCACGCTGTATGCAATAAGGTTAAGTTCATTTTCCCAAATTTGTGAGTTTCCAATTTTCATTCCCTTGCGACATGACTATACCACCATGTCGCAAATTTTGCCGCTTAACCCCCAAAAAAGCCTTTGTTTTCAATTGGTTCATCGTTTAAGCTGATGGAAATTTTGGTTCGTGTTTCAATGGTCCAAAATTTCCATCAATTTGCGACATGATTACCCCGAGTTTTACTAGAGAAAAAGCGTCTGTTCTCTCGGTGTTTTTAGCTGTATTTTGGCTTCATTCAGGGCTCATTTTTCTCACAGCTTTTGCTTATGATGCTTACTTCTATCTCACACAACACACCATTTCAACGCAAAAATTTCCTCGTTTTGAAGCCAAAACCGCCCTATTTTTGCGTCTACTTCAGGCAGATATACACAGGTCTTTCGCTCTATTCCAGTTGCCGATTTGCCGAAATCTATTGCTGGAAATTGCCTTCTGCAACAGCAAAAACTCGATAATGTTTCTTCCAGCGCTAACAATAAAATTGCTTTCATCTGGCTTTGCGAAATAAAAATCCTTGCTGTTTTCTCGGTATTTTGGCCTGTAGTTTGTCTTCATTCAAGGCTCATTTTTCTCACAGCCTTTGCTTATGATGCTCACTTCCATCTCTCACGCAATACATCGTTTCGATTTGAAAAGCGTGAAAAAAGCAGCACAAAATTCGCTTCGTTTTGAAGCAAAAATGGTCCTGATTTTGCGTTGTATTCAGGCAGATATACACAGGTCTTTCGCTCTATTTCAGTTGCCGATTGGCCGAAATCTATTGCTGGAAATTGCCTTCTGCAACAGCAAAAACTCGATAATGTTTCTTCCAGCGCTAACAATAAAATTACTTTCATCTGGCTTTGCGAAATAAAAATCCTTGCTGTTTTCTCGGTATTTTGGCCTGTAGTTTGTCTTCATTCAGGGCTCATTTTTCTCACAGCCTTTGCTTATGATGCTCACTTCCATCTCTCACACGATACATCGTTTCGATTTGAAAAGCGTGAAAAAGCAGCGCAAAATCTGCCTCGCTTTGAAACAAAAAATGGCCCTGATCTTGCGTTGTATTTAGACAGATATACACAGGTCTTCCGCTCTATTCCAGTTGCCGATTGGCCGAAATCTATTGCTGGAAATTGCCTTCTGCAACAGCAAAAACTCGATAATGTTTCTTCCAGCGCTAACAATAAAATTGCTTTCATCTGGCTTTGCGAAATAAAAATTCTTGCTGTTTTCTCGGTATTTTGGCCTGTAGTTTGTCTTCATTCAGAGCTCATTTTTCTCACAGTCTTTGCTTATGATGCTCACTTCCATCTCTCACACGATACATCGTTTCGATTTGAAAAGCGTGAAAAAAGCAGCACAAAATTCGCTTCGTTTTGAAGCAAAAATGGCCCTGATTTTGCGTTGTATTCAGACAGATATACACAGGTCTTTCGCTCTATTTCAGTCGCCGATTTGCCGAAATCTATTGCTGGAAATTGCCTTCTGCAACAGCAAAAACTCCCTCTGACATACCAGATTTACTCCGACCATAGCCAGCTTATAAGACAGCATATCGGTAAACTTCTTATAGGGCAAATCGTAAAATGCCTGATTATTCACGTGTCCAAGATCGTTGCCATCTCGGATTCCCGTGATGTCACCAACAATTACGGTGTTGATGTTATTGGCCACGCAATAATCACGCACATATGTGCTCGCCTTATGCAGAAGGTCGTTCACACTGTTCCTGTACTTCTCGTAGAGGCCAAGTATTCCTTGTTTTTCTGGGTAAATTGATTGAATAATTTGGTTAATAATGGTAAAATAGTACCGTTCAAGATAAATCAAACAAATGAGCGCCCCAAAACAGAGGTGATACGCTTGTGGCTATCCTTGTATGATTATTGTTTAGAACAAGGAAAAGAAGACGTACTTCGTGAATGGCATCCCACGCTTAATAACGGCTTATTCCCTAAAGATGTGCCCTATGGATACAGCAAAAAAGTGTGGTGGGTTTGCGGCAAAAGGCACGAGTGGCAGCAAAGCGTAGATGACCGGATTTTCAATGGCCATGGATGCCCATACTGTGCTGGTAAGAAGGTCTGGCCTGGCTTTAACGATTTGGCTTCGCAAATGCCGGAAATTGCCGCTCAGTGGCATCCCACAAAAAACGGCCCGGTGTAAAATTTTGTGTAAGCGATTTTCGACAAAGTCAAGAATGGCGCTGGAAAGCAGGGCGGATTCTGGCCTG
>NZ_JAFBIS010000035.1 GCF_021531435.1 Oscillibacter valericigenes | reverse complement strand
TTACTTTTGCCGCAGTGCCTGCGGTTCTGTTTTTGCGCCCTTTTTCGGGCTTCCCCGATTATTACGTTGTTTCAAACTTATTCCTCCCTTTCATGGCGTTGAAGCCGATCAGAACGGCCCAGACATAGGCACAGGTCTTGGGAATCATCAACATTCCCACCGCCGGTACCGTATCCGCGAACAGAACCACGGGGATGTAGCAGGCAAAGCTCACCACTACGGCAAGCCACAGATGGCGGAAGGGCCTGTCCTGCTGTTCCCTGGCGCTGCGGCAGAACAGAACCACGATCAGCACACCGAGAATGGTAAAGGGAATATTGCGGTAAATGCCCCAGGAGAGCGGCGGGGCCGCGCTTGTCCAGGCGTTCTGCGGCATGAGGCACAGGGCAATGCGGGTCAGGGCCAGTACCCACACAGCGGCCGTTATCCTCTTTTGACCACTGACCTGATACCGGGCCCGCCACACGTAGTAGAGCAGCACATAAAACAGCGTCATGGTGACGGAAGTCACCAGCTTGCCGATACCCAGCGCCGCCGTGTAGTGTTCCAGCCCTGTGGTGCAGAGGGCAATGGCCCGGGGCACCAGATGGAACGCGTCGCCGCAGCCCAGCGTCACCGCCATGGCGCCGTACAGCAGGTATTGCTTCTCTCCCCTGCTGTTTCGGATCATCAGGATGCCGAGGGTGATGACCGTCACCAGATACACGATGTCAAAGAGTGTCTCAAAAATTGCCTGCATGGTTCGTTCCTCCTAATTTGAACAATGTTCACTTTACTGAAAAAGAGTGCCCGCCCTTTGGCGGGATGCTCCTTATTCATAGATAACTCTGCGGATCACTTCCAACAGTACAGCACAGTCCGGCTGACCCTGTACCAGCAAAACCAACATGGAATCCAGAACAAAATCAACGAATTTTTCTTGCGGAAAAGAAGCTGTAAAGGTGTTTTCCTGGACAGCTTTATCGTCCCGCAAAACCTCCAGCATCCCGGCTTTCATATGGGCAAAGGTATGCTCCATGGCGCTTTTGGCCTCTCCCCTCTTGGAGCTGGCGATGCTGATGGCATGGCCCGTCAGGAAATTTGGGTACGCCTGGGCTCCCTTCCGGATACGCGCATACAAGTCCTCCACATAATCAGAAAAGGGAATGTCCGCCACACACTGCTGATCCGCATGGAAAATATCTCTCCAGATGCTCTCCACAGTGTCCAGCACCAACTCCTCCTTATCCGCGTAATAGTTGTACAGCGTTCCCAGGGCGATACGGCACTCATCAGCGACCAGCCGCATATTCAGCGCCGTCAGGCCCTTCTCCGCCACGATGCGCCTGCACACCTGCATGATGGCTTCTTTCGATGTGATGACGGTGTTCAACTTAATTCCCCCCTATAATGAACATTGTTCATTATAGGGGGGCTTTTTATCATTGTCAAGAAGAGCTGGGCTCGTTTTCGCTTGTCAATAAATCCGGCCTTATTGAGTGCCTCTGCCAACTGCGTATTGATTAATAACGTCCCGCTCAAGATCCTACGCGCACTTCAAGAATGGAAACAAAAAGTCCTGAAACCGTTGCGGTTTCAGGACTTTTACTGGTCCGAGTGTCATGAAAGGATCTGGTAAAATTCAGTAAAATCAATGGCTTGCAAGCAGCGGGTAAGGTGCTTTGATCCAAATGAAAACAGAATCGTCAGCGGCATGGTTCAAAAGCAGATTTGAGTCGTGCATTTCATGGGCTCAAAACGAAATGCAATAAAACCAATTTTTATTTTTCATGATCAGTATCATCTGCAAATGAAGCGATTCTGCCTGTAACATTGCCAGCCGCTTCATGATCAGAATTGAAAACAACATCACCGCTTGCGGCTTTTCTGAAGTATGTATTGACAGCTAACGATTATTAGCTTATCATTTAGCTAACAATCGTTAGCTGCGAGGGTATTATGAAAAACGAAACGACGAAACAAAAGATCCTGACTGAATCGGTCAAACTGTTTGCGAAAGAGGGATATGAGGCTGTCAGTGTCGATCAGATCGCAAAAGCTGTTGGTATCAAAGCCCCTTCCCTCTATAAGCATTACAAAAGCAAACGCGATATTTTTGACAGCATCTTACAGGTCATGGAACAGCAGGATGGAGAAAACGCGGCTGCCTGTTCTTTGCCGGAAGGAACGGCAGAGGCCATGCCGGAAGCCTATGAACGATCGTCCATAGAGGATCTGATCACATTCAGCAAACAGCAGTTCCGGTATTGGACGGAAGATGCGTTTGCGTCAGCTTTCCGTAAGATGCTGACGGTGGAACAATACCGCAGCGCAGAAATGAACGACCTTTACCATCAGTATCTCGGTGCCGGCCCGCTGAACTATGTGGCAGATTTATTGGGTTCTCAGGCGGAAGCCCTGGCTTTTTATGGCCCAATGTATCTATTGTACAGTGTCTGCGATAACGCGGACGATAAGGCGGCGGTATATGCCTTACTGGACACCCATTTGGAGAGGTGGCGCAGATGAATTTTTTGATCCCGGACCGCTGGGCAGCGCTGGCCGCTCAGTATCCTGAAGGGACTGTGGGGCGAATTACGCTGCAGGAAAAGGGGATGTATCGGATTCGCACCAGCATGAGCGAACAGAACGCTCTTGTTTCCGGCAAGTTTCAATTCGACGCGCAGTCCCCGTCCGATTACCCCGCCGTAGGCGACTATGTATTGGCTAACTGCACCGATCCAGATACTGCCATCATCCATCAGGTGCTGCCCCGCAGGAGCCTCTTTGTACGCAAAGCGGCAGGCACTTCTAAAACGGAACAGGTGGTAGCCGCCAATATCGATACCGTGTTTCTGTGTATGAGCCTGAATAACGATTTCAATCTGCGCCGGCTGGAACGCTATCTTTCAGTTGCATGGGAAAGCG
Source organism: Oscillibacter valericigenes (assembly GCF_021531435.1). Taxonomy (GTDB): domain Bacteria; phylum Bacillota; class Clostridia; order Oscillospirales; family Oscillospiraceae; genus Oscillibacter; species Oscillibacter valericigenes_B. The sequence continues at coordinate 15,347 of NZ_JAFBIS010000035.1, read as the reverse complement.
GAGCGGATCCGGTGGTGGTGCTGACAAAAGCGGATCTGTGCACGGACCTGCCCCAAAAGCAAAGAGAAGTGGAAGCCATCGCGATGGGCGTGGATATTCTCACTACCTCCGCCATGGAGTCGGACGGATACCGGCAGATCACGCCTTATATCACAGAGGGCAGGACCGTTGCCTTTGTGGGTTCCTCCGGTGTGGGCAAGTCCACGCTGATCAACCGCCTGCTGGGGGGAGAGCGCCTGGCAACAGGCGGCCTTCGTAATGACGACAAAGGCCGTCACACCACCACCCACCGGGAACTGCTGTTTCTGCCGGGCGGGGCCATGGTTATTGATACACCGGGCATGCGCGAACTGGGCATGTGGAACGCCGCTTCCGGTGTTGAGCAAACCTTCGGAGATATTGAAGAACTGGCAGCCCGGTGCCGTTTCCGCAACTGTTCCCACACCAGCGAGCCGGGCTGCGCCGTCCGCGCCGCCATCCGGAGCGGTGATCTGGATGGCGGCCACTGGCTGTCCTATCAGAAGCTGAAAAACGAGAATTCTTATGCCGCCGACAGCGAAAGCTATCTGGCCGCAAAAGAAAAGAAATTCAAAGAGATCTCAAAAATCAACAAGCATCACAAGAAGAGGTAATCTGCATGAAATATCCGCTCAGTGAAAAATACAACACGCCGGAACTCATGGCGAAAATCATGGGTCCAAATCCAATGAAATTGGAGGAAGAGCTGCTGACCGGACACAAAATTCCTGCCGGGAGTGTAGTCTGCGACCTCGGCAGCGGACAGGGGCTGACCAGCGTGTTTTTGGCAAAGGAATACGGTTTTACTGTCTATGCCGCAGACCTGTGGAGCGATCCGGAGGAAAACCGGCGTTTCTTCCGGGAAATGGGATTGTCCGAAGCAGAAATCATTCCAGTCAAAGCGGATGCAACCGCGCTTCCATTTGAAACAGGATTTTTTGACAGCATCGTCAGCACGGATTCCTACAACTATTTTGGCCGCGACCCGGAATTTTTGGATCAAAAGCTGCTGCCCTTTCTCAAGAAAGGCGGATATGTCTACATCGCGATCCCCGGCATGAAGCAGGATTGCCACGATTGTTTACCGCCGGAATTGCTGCTGTCCTGGACGCCTGAACAAATGGATTATATGCATGACGTGGCTTACTGGCGCGATATGGTCAGCCAAAGCAGGGACGCCGAGATCGTCGAAGTCAGCCAGATGGAGTCCAATGAAGAAGTATGGGCGGACTGGCTAAGGCAGGAGAATGCGTATGCGGTCGGCGACCGCAGAGCCATAGAAGCCGGCGGGGGAAAGTATTTGAACTTTATCAAAATCGTGTTGAGAAAAAATAAGAGTACATGCGGAGGCCGCCAATTTCCGGGCAAGGCAAGCGTATTGGACACACAAAAAAATCGACAGGTTTCTTACCGAAACCTGTCGATTTTTAGTCTGAGCGGCGAAACTCAAACTCACGCCCCCTTGCCCCCCAGTCAGGCTGATCCACATACCACAGTCGCCGGAAATCGCATACTGACTCTTATACAACAATTCTGCACGCTAAAAATATGAATACTCCGGTGTGGAATGGATCCTGTAAAAATCAATATTTGCTTTTGAACTCTGACCTCATTTTGACCGTGTATGATCCGCAGGTCAGCGGACGCACGATGCATAGGGCCGGTCGTCCAGCCTGCCCCTGCAGCCTAACTTTTTTGCGATACGGCCCATAAAAAGCCGGGATATGTGCCTGAAAATCAGATTGTACATCCGGATCTCGCCCCGGGGCATATACTCCGGAGCGGCGAATTTGTCCACGACGGACTTGTCGAAATATCCGGTCTTTGCGTAATACCGGCCCATTTCCGTAAAGGGCGCCAGCAGCTTTGCCCGGCTCTTTTCATCCGTCAGGCTGAGGCCAAACAGGTCGCCCTTGATGAGCGTCCCGGCGTATTCACAGCCCAATAGGGCAGGCAGCGTCTCCAGATAGGCCTCACAGCACCGGCTTTGACTGGCCTCCGGAAAGCCCCCCTGAAGCAGAAAGGCCAGTCTGGTGCCGGGCACCGTCTTTGGCCGCAGGCCGGAGAGGAACTCCAGCAGGATGCCGGGGATGTTCTCCACATACAGCGGCAGGGCGATGAGGATGTTGTCGCTGCGCTCAAATGCCTGGGTCGCGCCGGCCCACTGGCTTTGGTCGGAGAGGTACCAGACCTCCGTGGTGTTTCCGCCCTCCTCATAGCCCTTTTGAAAGGCGGCGATGATCTTGGCGGTATTGCTCCTGGCCCGGGGCCTTGCCGCGCCGCTGATGATAACTAGATGCATGAGAGCACCTCCTTTGCCTCCGCGATGGGATAGACGCCCAGGCTCTCGCCGCCCAGGTTCAGCATGACCCGGTCCATCCAGCGGTTCAGGTACGCCCCGTCCGCCGCGCCGCTGTACAGCAGGCCGAAGCGGAGCTTTTTTTCGTAGCGGGGCACATGGCGGCACTGGCCGTCCACGATGCGGATATACATGGTGGCAAGGGGCAGCAGACGGTCCACCGCGTTCTTCATCCGGTGGTCCACGAAGTTCAGCGCCGTTCCCGCCAGAAACACCGTGGCGTCGTATTCCAGATAGGCTTTCAGCAGCTCCTTATAGCCGTCCCGGATGGAGCAGACCCCCGGCGTCACCAGCCAGCATGCGTTGCAGCCCACACAGGGGCGGAGATTTTTCTCATATGCGTGGATGACGCGGTGGTCAGGCACAGCCGCGCCCAGCGTGTCGATGGCGGCCAGGGCTGCCGGGTCATCCTTTGGCAGCAGGTTGACGATCAGCAAATTCATTCTTCCGTGTTCCTTTCCTCAAACCGCATGGGTGTGTAGCGCAGCCCGTCGGTGAGCTGCTCCGTGTCCGTGGGGGTAAAACCCAGGCGGCGGTAGACCTCCACCGCGTAGGGGGAGGCGTTGACGGTGAACACCTGGGTCTCATAGTCCTGCCGCATGGCCTCAAACAGCCGCCGGCCGATGCCCCGGCGGTGATAGGCCGCGTCCACGAAGAAGCCGCCGATGTGCTGGGGCGGGCGCATACAGAGGACGCCCACCAGTCTGCCGCCGTCAAAGGCTCCGTAGAAAGCCAGCTTCCGGGTGCGTTCTTCGTCGTCCAGGCTGGCCCGGAAAGCGGCCACGCCCTCGGCCGGATACTCCGGGGCCTCAAATTCCAGAAACACCCGCCAGCAGAGCTCCAGCGCCGCCGGGATCTCCTCCGGAGCCAGCCTGCGGACAGGGTACGGCTCCAGACTGCGGGTCAGGCTGTACAGGGCCATGTCCACCACCTTGCCGTTCTTCACGGCGTTGTTTTTCATCAGGCCCTCCAGCGCGAAGCCCGCCTTCTCCAGCGCCCGGCGGGACCCGACGTTGTAGGAAAACGGCTCGGCGTAGATGCGCAGGATGTCGGTGGTCTGAAAGATAGTGTCGCAGAGCCGGCGGATGGCGGCGGACATGATGCCCTGTCCCCAGTATTCCTCCGCCAGATAATAGCCCAGCTCCGCCGTTTGGCGGTGGATGTTTCCCTGCCGGAAGGCGCCGATGCTGCCGACGGCCCGGTCATCGATGGTGATGGCATAGGCAAAGGTGTCGTTTTCATTGGCGGACAGCGTCGCAATGATGTAATCTCTCGCGTCCCGCTCCGTGTAGGGGAACGGCAGGCCGTCCCGCAGGTTGTTCAGGATATGTCGGTTATTCAGTGCGGCTGCCAGTTCTTTCGCGTCGGACAGCCGCCATTTTCTCAAAGAAAACTCCATATGTTCCCCTCCTCGCTGGAAAGTCTTTCCGCCGGCATTTAAGGCAGCGGCGCAAAGCCGACTCTGATCTCCCCAATTCCACCGTCGATCCCGATGAAGGTCTCCCCATCGCCGTACACAGTGTCGTCTGTCATCTTCACGCCGTCAAGGGTCGCTGTTCCGACTCCCTTGTCCAGGGTAATGCAATAGTCCTCCCGCGTGCCGGCCAGCGTCAGCTCCAGTTCTCCCACGCCGTAGTCGATGCTGCAGCTCCCGGTGAGCCGGCTTTTCAGCTCCGCTTCGCCAACGCCGATGTCCAGGTCCAGGTTGGCCAGCTCACCGCCGCCGATCTTCAGCTCTCCGGCGCCGCTGTTGACGACCGCTTTGACTGTCGCGGTAAGATGCCCGATGTCGGCCTCTCCCGCGCCCAGGTCCAGAGAGAGCTTTTCGGACAGGAGGGTGTCGGCCTTGACGGTCCCGGCCCCGGCGGAAATGGTCACCTGCTCAAACGCAAAGTCCCGGGGGACCGTCAGGATGACCCGGGCGCCCTCGGAGTGCAGCACCGGGCGCTCTTCTTTGATGGAGAGCGTCCCGTCCGCCGCCGCCACTTTCAGATACTTATGGTCACTCTCCACAGAAAATTCACTGCCCTCTTTGATCTCCAGCCGGGCGCCGCTGAGGTCGACCTCCAGGTTTTCCACCGCGGCGGGCACGGCGTAGGTCTGCATCTCTCCAAGGGCATCCCCGTCACCGGAGAGGGCGGAAAGGGATGAGACGGCGCCGAAGATCCCGCCGATGATGCTGACGATCAGGGACACCGCAAAAGCGACGGCGCAGTATTTGATGATTCTTTGTGCGGTCGTCATTTGATCTCAACTCCTCCAAACAGGCAGGTGGCATTCAGGTACAGGGTGTGCTGGTTGGCGGGGTCGTTCCGGCGCTCCCTGCCGGACACGCCGCCGAAGATGGAATTGGAGCTGACCTTGACGTTCAGGCCCTCGGGGACGTAGATGTCGATGCCGCCGAAGATGGCGGAGGCATTGATGACGCAGTCCCCATTGATCACCGCGCCCCGCAGGTCACACTTGATGCCGCCGAAAACGGCATCCAGCTGGGCTCCCTCAAAGACCTCGCCGGTATAATCGAAGGTGGCGCCGGAGAACGTCGCCGCCCCGCTTCTGACAGCGCCGTCGGTTTCTTTCATCTGCTGAAAAACCTGTTCGCCCCGGCTGCCAAACACGCCGCGCAGGATCATTTTGGCGCCGATGAGCACGATGATCGCCGGGACAAGCAGCTTCCAGAGGACCCCGAAGTCCAAGATGCCCTGGCAGCAGAGCAGCAATAGCACGCCGACGCAGAGTCCGATGAGATGGCCTCCCTTGTCGTATCCGGTAAACAAGCCCACCGCGCAGGGCACGATGATGAACAGCGTCCACCAGCCGTCAAAGAAAATGTCAATACTGGCGATGCCCAGGGCGTTCACCGCCAAAATGACGCCCACCGCCACAAGTACGATCCCCCATAAAATACCGCTTACTTTTTTCATGATGATGCTCCTCACATATGGATTGGCCCGGTAAGGCTTTGTTGATGCTCCTATTGTACCGGGGGCCCGCCGTTTCAGATAGGCGGATTTTTCAGCCGTTTGTGTGAAATTTATAGATGTGAACGCCAGTAAAGCCCTCAGGACAATGTGCAGACCAGGTCCGGGTCCGTCAGGTGGATATAATGGCTGCTGTGCTTGGCGCAGACGGTGCAGGAGCCATAAGCCCGCATGGCCTCCTGCCACAGTGCTTCGGTCTGCCCGTTTTGTCCGCGCCGCTCTTTTTGACCCCGGCCTCCGTCAGGTCCGTGCGGAACCGGCAGTCATCCGGCGAAAGCGGGTCCAGGAGCACGGGTCCGCCGACCTGCTCCGGGTACGCTTTGGCGAATTTCCACGCGTACGATCCGCCCCGAGAATGTGCAGGCACGACCATCTTCTCCTCATGGGGGAGCCTTTCCAGAAGCTGGTGCAGTTCCATGGCGATGTTGCGCCCGGCGTACGCGCCAGAGCGGAAGCACTGCCGGCGGTGCCAAGGCCCCTCCCGATCACAACGGAGATCCTGCCGTCACCGCAGATCTCACAGGCGAGGCCGGCGAACGGTATCTGAACCACTTCTGTTCCCACTCTCCCTTCATCCGGAAAGCATCCGGCCCTCACCGGTAAGTGTCTTCTCGATACATGTATTTTACCAAACCTCAGCAGTGTCCAATAGTCATGCTTTTCCGAAGAATGGGTTAAATTGATAGAAAAAGCACAGAGCAAAACGCTCTGTGCTTTTTGATGGGTGCTTGTGCCTATTTTGCGGAAATAAAGTCCCGAGTGCGCCGAATCAGAGTCAGCGGTCCATTGAGGCCACTGGCTCTGATTACTATCCTGGGAACGTCAGTTCAGTGAGATCAACGCCGGGTAAGTTTAGCTTCCGCATTACATCAGCAGGACAAAAACACATGAGGAAAACTCCAGAAATTAAGTGAGAGTTTCTTGCCATAATGATCAAACCTTGTACAGAGAAGCAATTCATCTCACCACCTTGTAGGTGGGAGTATTCTTGCTGATTTAAGATAAAAATGCATACTTCCTTTTTACCGAAATCCGGAGGAAGTCATTTTGAGCATTGATGCCTGCGTCTCTCCCGTTCAATAGCTGAACAGGTAAAAGTCAACCATTTTCTGCGGCGCGGCACAAAACAGGTTCCGACGCTCTCAGCTGTGGCTGCGCAAAAATTCCAGGAAATCCGACTGGGATAGCGGCTGGGAATAGTAAAAGCCCTGAATGAAGTCGAGGCCCTCCTGGTTCATACCGGTGAATTCCTCGTCTGTCTCAATGCCCTCCGCCACCAGCTTCAGCCCCATGTTGTGCGCCATACCAACTACGGCCTGCACCACCTGTCTGGCCTTCGGTGAACGGAAAAAGGCTTTGGTCAAATCGTAATCCAGCTTGACAATGGAGACCGGCATTTCAACCACATACATCAGGTTGGATTCCCCTTTGCCGAAATCGTCCAGGGAAAAGGTGAAGCCGTAGTCGATCAGCCGCTTCATGTTTTCCAACAGTGTGATCCGGGCACTGATGGATGCGGTTTCGGTAATTTCCAGATTGATCAGGCCGGGAGAGATCCCGTATTGACCGATGATGGAGATCAGCCGCTGGGACAAATTGGCCCGTTCGCACTGCACCACGGACAGATTCACTTCCACATACCGAATCCCAAGGGAAAGGACCTCGGATTCTTTCAAAAACCGGCAGACCTTTTCAAACACCCGCTCTCCCAGATCCAGGATCTGGCCGGTTTCCTCGGCAATCGGAATGAAACGGCCGGGAGAGAGCAGTTCCCCGTCCCGGGTCCTGATACGGATCAGCGCTTCGGCAGAAGCAAAGCGGTGTTCAGCGGTGGAATAGATGGGCTGATAGAATACCTCTACCCGGTCCTCGGCCAGCGCATTGGCGATTTCCGCTTCTATCAGATGCTGCGCCCGGTAGTGATCTACAACAGCCATGTCGGCGGTGAGCAGGGTACCTGCGCGATCCCTGCGCGATGAAGATACAAAGGCCAGGAAGCGGAACAGATCATCCGCATCGGAAAACACATCGGCACAGGGAACCAGGATGCAGCGCACCGCATCCCGGACGCAGTCCATATCCGCAAATTCGGACAAAATCTCCTTGCTGGCATCTTCCAGGGATTGCGGATTTGGAGCGATGATGACAAGGCTCAGGTTGATGCGCTTAAACACCCACAATTTCTCACTGCGATTTGCCACGCGGATCATTTTCTGCAGGATCTCGTTGGTATCAAAGTCCTGTCCCCCGGAAGGTACGGTGCTGTCAAAGGTAATTTCAAGAACGCTGAAGGTGAGATGCTGGGCATAAAGCTGCTTGAGATATTCTGTCAGCGCATAGGCGTTGAAGCAGCCCAGGCGGCGATCCAGATTCGCCTCCGGATTTTCCAGAAGAACAAACAAGATCAGAACGCCCAAAGCACTGGCAAAGCCAACGATCAGCAGGGCGCTGTTCAAAAACTGAATAGCGGCGGCCACGATCCAGATCAGCATCCAAAGGACAATGGCAAATCCCCGCCGGGGGTTCAGACGCTTCCGGAACATAAAGGCGGCGCTCAGGGTTGCGGCCATGTACACGGCCACGAACAGATAAACCGTCAGCACGGCAGCGCCATAGGTATAGACCTGGCTTCCGTCGTCGTAGATGTGGATAGGAAGAACGTAGATCAGCACGCTCTGGATACAGAGCAAAAGAAGCAGCATTCGGGTGAGGCGGCGGTGCCGTGCCTCGGACACCAGATCCGTAATGACATAGATCAGCGCCGAGCATGTTCCCCAGATCAATGTAATAATATAGGATTTACAGATAAAATTCACCAGGTACAGGGGCAAAACATGCCGGAAATGGATGAATATGAGGGAAAGCATATCCAAAACAAGGCTGGTGGTAATGGTGTAGAGCACGAAGTAGAACACTTTTTCCTTATATAGCCGAAGTGTCCGGTGGCTGTTGAGAAAAATAATCAGCAGAACCAAGATGCACAGGCCGCACAGCTGAATTTGAATGTTCATGCCGTCCCCCCTTTCAGTCTGTCTTTTTGCTTCTCTATTTCACATTTATGATAACAGGCTGTACTACTTCATGCAACAAAAAACGTCATGGTAAGAGTCTTCCTTCTGCAAGAGGTTTTGGGGCGATTGCTTTTATCATGCCTAAAAATATGCAGCTGCCGCAAAATAAGACTTTCTTGCTTACTTGCGGCAGCTGCTTCACACTTTGCGCACTCGATTTTAATGACATTGTTCACAGCGGGAGCATAGCAAAACCGTGCACCAGCCGTTTTTTTACGATCACCAGGGCTGCATCAGAGTCAACACCTCAACCGCCATTTGCGTACTCAAACCCGGCGCAGGAGCCTGTACGGTCAAACAAAAGCGCCTCCCCTGCCCAAAAGCGGTAACGCACGGTAGAGCGAAGGCTCTCATGGACGGTGCGGCTCATGACACCCCCGGCGGGCGCGCGCAGCGGGCACCCCTCCCCTTCCAGCAGTTCCGCCGTCAGGCGGTACTTTCCCTGCCGGATGGCCGCGCCGGAGGCGGACCACTGTTCTACCCGGGCGCCCCGGTAGGTGGCCAGACGGTATTCCCGCCCATCGCAGAACACCGCGCAGATACAGCCGGTGAACCGGACACCCGCCATGGGAATGGCGGCAATGGAGAGCATCACGCTGCCGGGCCGAGTCCCCTGCCAGATGCACTGGGTCCACAGATAATCGCTGGGAAAGGCCCGGCCCCGGTCCGTTTCGATGTAGCCCACGCCGCCGGAAAAGTTCAGCGTCTTCCCGTTCAGCATCAGCCTCCCCTCCAGCGGATGGCCCATGCTGATGACGCCGTGGGCGCACTCCATGCCGGGAACGAAGCGAAACGGGCCCATAATGTCCGACTTCAGTGGCGTAAAGGGGCCACAGCCCACCGTTCCGTGGAGGGAAAGTCCGTCCCCCTCGACCTGGAGGCGCAGTCTCCGGTCCGTGAACAGGTTTTCCCCAATCTGGACGCAAAACATACGCTCAAAGGCACGGAGCTCCGGATACGTCAGCCACCAGGACTGCCCGCCCGCAAGGACCTGGAGGGAAGCGCTGCGCCGTCCCGCATGGTCGATGTGATAGGCCGGGATGAGGGCGAGGGCGTCCCCCTTCCGTGTCTGGAGCTTCCAATACCAGCCCTCGAAATACGGTCCCTGTTTTCCCGCGCCGTGGTAATACTTCGTCATTCCCGGCTGTCTGTCTTACAGTTCACGACCTGGTAGCCCATATCCGCAAGCTGCTTGCCGATGCGGTCACTTTGGACGCCTGTGGTGTCGAAGTCCACTGACACGCAGCTCTCATTGCTGACGGTGACGGAGAGTACGCCGGGCAGGGTATCCAGGCCCTGCTTGATCTCCTTCACGTCGTGCTTGCCGCTGATCCCGCCCACGATAAAGCAGGCGTTTGCCTTTGTCATAGTTGGTCACCTCATCACTAGTATGGGTGAAATTCGGAGATTTTATAAAGGTCTTTTCTTCAAAATGCGCTTGTACTTGTTTTGTGGTTCTTCGAGATCATGCAGCCTTATGATTCCGATGTGATACATCGCAGAAGAAATCCTGAACATCCGGATGCAAAGATAAAGAAGCGGTTTCTGTGTCTTCTTCCCAAGCCGGGTCATCATCGCAGTCAAAGATAATGGATAAGTGCAAAACACACCATATGCGGTCAATCAGATGGCAGATAGCGGGATAATCGCTTCGCTGTGTCCTGCGGAAATCGTCCAACCGAAAAAGGCAGAACTCCATTACAGCAGCGATTGAAAGCAAAACAGAAAAGTACAATGCGACTACGATAGCAAATAACATCAGGAACACCAACCTTCCATGAAGAATAGATATATGCGCCTTTTTTCATTTTTCATTGATTCTATTCGGGTTGATTCTATTCGTAGTCTAACAGCAAAGCTGTCCGATTAACCGGACAGGACAGGCATTTGTACGATAATCAAAACAGCCGTCCTCCGTCCTGCTGCAGAATGAGCGAAACTCAATGTGCCGGATGCGGATAGCAAAACAAAATTGAGACCACCCTCGATTGCTTGATGGGGACTATTGGATATACATAAAAGGACACCTATCCGGGTCGTTACCGCATAAGTGTCCTTTTAGCAATAAATTGGCTTCTGTTTTACGCATGATGTTCCGTAGCACATTTTCTGTTATCTTGGAAGCTTTATGAGCGTTTTTCAAGTGTGGGGTAAGCCGCTTTCAGCAATAATACGATGCCTCTCCAAAAAAACTGATCTACTTTTCTACCACCTCTGCACTCCGCGCTCCAATTTTGCGGTAGGCGCCTCCTCCGTTACATGGACATGTACCGGCTCCAGCGGCTCATTTTCATTTGCCCCAAAAAATACCCAATAAGACCCAACCTTATCCGGCACAGTAACCTTGTACCGAAAAGCGATTCATCTCACCAAATATAGATGGGAGTATTCCCATATGAATGCCTCCCTGTTACTTTTTGTGCAGTTGGCAGACCGCACACTTAATTGTAACAGGGATTCTTATTCATCGCTTAAGCTCTTCTGAACCACTCGCTTAGCGAGTGGTTTTCTTTATACAAAAAGCCCCAAAAGTACTTGTTTCCAGTACTCTTGGGGCGTTTAAACAGTTGCTATTTTTGCTTATTATCAGTGGATAGTGCTTGATCTACAGCACGATTGATAAAACCGTTTAGAGATTCGCCACATTGGGCTGCATGATCCTGTATGACCCTTTTTTTCCCCTTGGGGACACGAAATTGAACTACTTCAAACTTTTCGTGATACTTTTTACTAGCTTTTAGTTGTGCTTCACTCTGGGCCATATTGCGTTCCCCCAATATTTTTGAAAACAGTATACTTAAGATTGCGGTATATGTGTATGCACATACATTACGATATTGAGACAAGTATTTTGTTGAGTTTATACATTGATATGTGTATGCACATATGTTATTATACCAATAGAAAACGAAACCACGGCAGTGTATGGGAGCGCCAACTCCCATACACCTGCGCAGGTGCTTCACCACCTACACAACGGACCTGGGTCCGCACCGCAGGATTAGTATACCCTTTTTTGCTTCAAGACGCAAGGGGCACCTTTTCTTCGGGCGGCCAACTCCGTCTATTTGTCAACAGACACCGTGTAGGCTTATGCCCTGCACGGTGTTTTGTTTTCAAATATGGTTAAGGAGTTGATCCCTATGAAAAGCATTGCGCTTCCCAAAAACCGCAGGCCTGGCCCTTCAAACGGCCAGATCTCCACGGTGCCGATCCTCGGCGGCCGTGCCATCACGCTGAGTGACTGGGGTGACATCTGGTATGCGGATTACCGTTCCCAGGTGCAGCCTTCTACCTATTATGGGTACCAGTTCACCCTGCAGATCATCAAGAAGTGGCTGGGTGACGCCCTTGTGGCGGATGTCCTGCCCATCCATATCAACCTCTTTATGACGGAGCTCATGAAGAGCGGGTATGGAATGTCCCAGATCCACAAGTGCCGCACCATGCTGATCCAGCTGTTCGATGCAGCGGAAGACAACAACCTGATTTCCAGGAACCCCGCACGGCGGGCCAAGATCGTCCGTGACCTGGACGGTTCTCTGACCGAGCCCCGGTATGAAAAGGATGCCTTCACCGATTTGGAAGTCGAGCTGCTCCGCCGCGATCTTCCCGATGACCTCCTGGGCAACAGCATCCGCCTGCTGCTGGACACCGGCCTCCGGGTTCAGGAGCTGATTGCCCTGGCTCCCGAAGACATCGCCGAGGACGGTTCCTCCGTCACCGTGAACAAGGCCATCAAGATGGTAGCAGACATCCCGCAGTTGGGCCCGCCCAAGAGCCGTCATGCCTATCGGACCGTCCCCGTTCCGGAGGAAAGCCGGGCCTGCGCGCTTTACCTCAAGCACCACGGCGGCCAGACGCTGATCTGGAGCCTGCCCGGCAGGAATCCGTATTACAGCGTGCGGTGCTTTCGCCGCCGCTACTGCAACGCCCTCAACCGCATTGAAGGCGTCCGCTGCCTCCCTCCCCACTGCTGCCGGCACACCTATGTGACCAGGCTTCAGGCTGAAGGCATTCCGATGGAAATGATTGCCCATCTGGCCGGTCATTCCAACAGCACCGAAACGAATGCCTATGCCCATCCGTCCATGAAGACGCTGTCTGAGGCTGTCAGTGTGCTCCACAAGAAAGATGGAGATCATGCCTGCGCATGATCCCCCCGCCATCACCAAAGGGAGAACAGATTTTATGAAGAACTTTGAGCTCTGGACGGCAGACCTGCCGTTCCTGAAGGGCAGTACGCTGAAGTGCGGCCGCCGCCCTGTGGTCATCGTCTCTGACGACCAGTCCATTGAGAACAACAGCTTCGTCAGCGTCGTGCCCCTCACCAAGAACCTGGAGAGCCGTCAGCTCCCCACCCACGTGCTGCTGTGCAGCCGGTATCTGGATCACCCCAGCCGCGCCCTCTGCGAGCAGGTCACCACGCTGGACAAGACCCGTCTCGTCCGCCGCATCGGGTATGTGGAGGACACCTTCGACCGTTTTGCAATCAACCGCGCCCTGGCGGCGCAGCTCCATCTGGCTTCTGCCCAGATGATTTATGTACAGGAGGATCATTTTTATGGCTATGATTGGAAGGTTTAAATACGACAGCACCCCCATTGCCGCCGCGCTCTGGAAGAACCTGGGCGGCAACTTTCACGACCTGTCTCAGGCCATCTGCGAGTTCTGCGATGACTCCATCTCCAACTTCAACGGCAACCTGACGGACAGCACGCTCAACCGTGTTGTCCGCATCCAGGTCACGCCCATGAACGGCATGGTGGACATCACCGTCGAGGACGGCGGCACCGGCATCCAGGATCTGAACAACGCTCTGCGCCTGGCCGGTCAGTCGCGGAAGGAGACACCCCTGAACGAGCACGGCTTCGGCCTCAAGCATGCTCTTGCCTATGTGGAGGGCAAGGGCAGCTATTGGGAAATCTCCACCCGCACCCAGGAGGACGCGGAGCTGAATCAGTACCGGAAGGTGCATACTCCGTACAGCTTCAGCGGCGACGGAGAGTACCATGACGGCTGGATCGGCAGTCTCGGCAGGACTGGGACGGTCATCCACTTCACCTGCCCGATGGATATTTTCAATACGCTGAATCCCGATACCAATAAGGAGCTGACTTTTGACGAACAGCTGGCTATTCTGAAGGAGCATCTGCGTTACGTCTACGCGGATATCCTGCAGTCCGGAAAGGCCCGGATCGAGTTTATCTCGGTCAAGAACGGTCATCCCGATTGGGAGGTCCTCCAGGCGCTGATGCCCCAGTGGGACAGCAGCACTCGGGTGGTTATCCCTCAGCAGGATTATGACCTGGGCGCCGGCAAGGTGAAGATCAGCTGCGAGTACGGCTGCATCAAGCCCAGTGTGGAAAACCACAACTACTATCTGGGAAACATGGAGACCAGCGGCGTGGAGGTGCGTATCAACGGGCGTGTCGTGGAACGCGGCCTGATGAAGGCCATCTGGGGCCGGAAGGTCCACAACGCCGAGAACGCATTTCTGGTTCGTGTCAATCTGGAGGCCAGCGGCTTTGATGTGCTGCCTGGCACGAGCAACGAGAAGAACGGGTTCCGTAAAGGAGACCGGCGGCTGCGTAAGCTGTTCAAGTGGATCCGGGCCAACGTGCAGATCCCCAGCTCCTGCCGCGAAAGCCGGGAGTGCCAGCTGTTCCGCCTGCTGGCCGAGAAAAAGAAGAAGGAGCCCGGCATGACCAGAGTTTCTCTGGAAGAAGGGACGTTCCTCACCATTGGGCTCCATATGCGGATCGATCTCTTCACCTGCCAGAACAATAAGGTCACCATTTATGAGGGAAAGGTGAAAAAGACGAAGGCCATCGACGTTTACCAGCTGAAGATGTACTGGGACGGGTGCATCGAGGACGGTGTTCCCGCTGAGGAGGGCGTGCTGATCGGCGGGAGCCATTCCACCGAGACGCTCGCCCTGATCCAGTACGTCAACCGCATGACCGGTCCCGACGGGCGCCGCTACAACTTCCGGACGACCACCTGGAAGGACGAGGGCATCGCGTAAGGAGGCGTACTGCATGCGCTATGATTTTACCCCAAATTTCTGTGAAATCGGCCGCAGGATCCGGAAGCTCCGCGAGGAGCGGTGCCTGACGCAGGAAGCCCTGGCGGAGGCCGCTGGCGTGTCTGTGCCCTATGTGAGCCACATTGAGCGCGGGATCAAGAAGCCCAGCCTCGGAACCCTCCTGCGGCTGTCCGCCGCGCTGGATGTGACGGTGGATACGATCCTGCGGGGCAATCAGCCCGCGGAGGCAAACGCCTTTTTCAGCGATGTGCAGGATCTTCTGAATGACTGCGGCCAGAAGGAGCGCAAGGTGCTTCTGGAAATCGCCGCGGCAGTCAAACAGATCCTGCGGGATGCCGCATAGAAAATAGAGGAAATCGGAGACAGCGGGCTGAATGAGCCGCTGTCTCCGATTGCTTAGCTGTGATAGATACGAAAACATTCTAAGTTAATAGCAATATTGCTTGTTTAATCCCTGCGGCAATATTCCTTAATATAGCGAATCATCTCATCCTCCTACGGAAAAACCGGATCTCTTCCGCCAGATGCCACCTACCCAAAACATTTACCATGAGTTGGCCGAAGAGCCAGTCAGGATAGTTCTTCCAGGCTTTTGCAAGCCGCTTGTAAAACGCTTCGATTCTGTCTGGATTTCTCACATTGATTTTCCCTTTCTCAAAACGACGTCTATTTGGGAGGCGGAACCCAGCATATTCGATTATCAGGCAAAAATACGAAATCACTTTATTGGCACTCCTATAACCCGCAGGTCACATGCTTGACCTGCGGGTTATTCCTTTCCTCTCTGCATTGTTAGAGTCGGGCGAAATGGGCCATTCAGAGTCGGGTGAAAACGGCCAATTTTAGTCGGATAGAAATGGCCACTCGGT
>NZ_JAFBIS010000034.1 GCF_021531435.1 Oscillibacter valericigenes | reverse complement strand
AGCCATAACTCACACCGCTTCAACCGAACTGCCCGCACCGTTCATCCGAAACGGGCAGTCCGTTGAAGCGAATTGGGCAATTGCGGGGCATTCTGCGGAAATTGTTCCGGGTTAAGGCATAATCCGGCCCGGCGGTTCATAGGGTAGGACATGAACTGCCGGGAAAGGAAGGGGTTCTTATGGAACTGCAACTGAAAAAAACGACCCTGGATCATTATGAGAGCAGCGGGGAAGTAACGCTGACCCAAGAGGAGACCACAGAGGTCATCGTGCCGGACTATTGTCCGGATATTGCGCGTATTATCACAGCCGATGGGAAGGTCTGCATCCACAGCCGGGAACTGCGGGACGGCAAGGCAGCGGTCACCGGTACGGTACGGGTCACGGTGCTGTACACCCCGGATGGAGAGAGCGGCATCCGTACACTGGAATTTGCCATGCCATTCACTGTTGAAAGCGACAATCGGGTGTTGGCTGACTGTGTGTTTTTGGAAGCGGATACCCGGCCAGAATTTCTGGAATCGCGGATGCTGAATCCAAGGAAAGTATTCACGCACTGTAAGTTGGTGACCCGTTTGACGGGCTACCAGAAGGCGCCGCTGTGCTTCAGTACCGATCTGGAGGCTGAGGATCAGCTCTGCGTAGAAAAACGGCAGGAGCAGCAGAGGATCACGCTTTTGACACATATTGCTGAAAAGGATTTTACATTTACAGAGGAGATGAACCTTTCTCCGGGGCGGGCCGGCGCCGCGGAGCTGTTGAACAGCCAGGTTTGCGGCTCTGTGACGGAAAGCAAGATCGTGGGCAGCAAGCTGATTTTCAAGGGCGTTTTTTCCATCAGCCTGCTTTACCGCAGTGTGGATGGAAAGTATGATACGACTTCCAGTGACTTGCCCTTTTCCCAGATCATGGAGATCGAGGGCGCCGCGGAAGGGTGCACGCCGTCCCTGCGGCTGCAGTTGACAGGCAGCGACCTGCAAATTGACGGAGATGACGCGGAGGGTCGCCAGATCGCGGTGACGCTTTATCTCCACGCCACGGCTCTGCTGCGGGAGGAGCAGGACGTGACCCTCCTGAACGACCTGTACTCCACTTCCTATGAGACCGCTTATGAAGCCGCACCGCTGAGCGTCACCGGATTCTTTGAGACATTCACCCGCCGGCATACCGTTCGGGAGGTATTGGAAATTGGCGTGGTGGCGGATTCCATTCTATCCCTCACCGCGTCCTGTGGCGCCGTTTCCGTCAGTAGGGAAGGAGAGACCACCGTTCTGCGGACAGAGGTCAACGTCCGGGCACTGTATCTGGACGAAGGC
The DNA here is from genome assembly GCF_021531435.1 of Oscillibacter valericigenes. Taxonomy (GTDB): domain Bacteria; phylum Bacillota; class Clostridia; order Oscillospirales; family Oscillospiraceae; genus Oscillibacter; species Oscillibacter valericigenes_B. The sequence continues at coordinate 17,649 of NZ_JAFBIS010000034.1, read as the reverse complement.
GGCGTACCGCTCATGGCAGAACGGAGCTTTGACATCAACAGCCAGTTGGAGCTGCCGGAGGATTGCAAAGTCAGCGCCAGTGCCGCTTGTCCGGAAGAAATCCAGGGCAGTTTAGGGGATCGTGGAATCGAAGTGCGGTTCCCGGTGGATTTCCGGGCCGAAGCCGTTTCCCGCCTGAAAAAGGTCTGCATCACCAGCGCTAAACTGGATACGGAATCCCCGAAAGATTCTGTGGGAACACCGTCTCTGGTGCTGCGATGCCTGGGAAAGCAGGAAAGCGCATGGGATCTGGCAAAGAAGTATAACACAACGATCGCAATGATCCTGGCGGCAAATCAGCTGGAAGACGGGGAGATTCCCCGGGAAAAGCTGCTGCTGATCCCACGGAAGCGGGCGTAGATCAAAGTTTTCGTCAGCGCAAAAAAGCTGTTGCATGGACTTTGTCCTGCAACAGCTTTTGCTTTTTCATTCTTTTTCTTGAAAGAAAAAGAATGAAAAAGAACTTTATCAAGTTCAGTTTTCCGAATACCGGGCCAGGAATTGCCGTGTCCGCTCCTCTCTGGGGTGCTCGATGACCTGGTGGGGATCGCCCTGCTCCACAATGACGCCGCCGTCCATAAAGATGATCTGGTCCGCCACGTCCCGTGCAAAAGCCATCTCATGGGTGACAATGATCATCGTGGTATTCTGATCCGCCAGGGAGCGGATGACCTTCAGCACTTCGCCGGTCAGCTCCGGATCCAGAGCGGAGGTAGGCTCATCGAAGCAGAGAATATCCGGATGCAGCGCCAAAGCGCGGGCAATGGCCACCCGCTGCTGCTGGCCGCCGGAGAGCTGATGGGGGTAGTGATGTGCCCGGTCAGCCAGGCCCATCTGCTCCAACAGCAGCTTGCCGTGGGCCTCTATATCGGCCAGTATTTGCGCCTTGTTGGATTTAAAGTCCGGCTGCTCCTTCGCCAGCAGCTGGCTGGCCAGGGTCACATTCTGCAAAGCCGTATACTGGGGGAACAGGTTGAAAGACTGGAACACCATACCGAAGTGAAGCCGCTTCTTGCGGATCTCGCTTTCCCTTTGAGTAGCTGGGTCCGACGCGTCGAACAGGGTCTTGCCCTGAACGACGATCTGACCCTGATCCGGCGTCTCCAAAAAGTTCAGGCACCGCAGCAGGGTAGTTTTGCCGCTGCCGGAGGAACCGATAATAGCCAGCGCCTGGCCCTGCTCCAAAGAGAAACTGATATCCTCCAGTACACGGGTCGCGCCGAAATGCTTTTCAATGTTATGTACTTCCAGAATCGCCATATCAGCACCCCCTTAACGGAAATAATCCAGCTTCTGCTCCAGCTTCCCAAGCAGAACCGTCAGGATACCGTTGAATACAAGATAATAGACCGCAGTGAAGAACAGCGGCCAGATGGCGCCGGAGATTCCCTGGGAGCCTTTCAGGAACGCCTGGCCTGCCCAGATGATCTCCTGAAGCGCGATAATACGGGCCAGGGAGGTATCCTTGACCAGGGTAATGATCTCGTTGGACATGGGGGGCACGATACGCTTGATCATCTGCAGCAGAGTGACCTTGAAAAAGATCTGGCTCTTGGTCATGCCCAAGACCATGCCGGCCTCCTGCTGTCCCTTGGGTACGCCCTGGATGCCGCCCCGGTAAATTTCGGAGAAGTAGCAAGCATAGTTGATGATGAAAGAAACCGCCGAGGCGATAAACCGGCCGGTCTCACCGCTGCCCCAAACGTTGTTTTTCAGAACCAGGCCGGGGAAGTAGTAGATGATCAGCAGCTGGATCATCAGTGGGGTACCGCGGATGACCCACACGATCAGCCTTGACAGCCAGCGTAAAGGGGTAAAACGGCTCATGGAGCCGAAGGCAATGACAAGGCCCAGAGGAATGGCGCCGATCAGTGTCACAAAAAACAGCTTCAATGTCTGTAAGAAGCCGATATTCAGTGAGTGAATGACGATCGGCATTTGTTCGAGTATCAGTTCCATAGAATTGCCCTGCTTTCTCTTTTAGTAGGGGCCAAAAACAGAGAGCGGATGATCCGCTCTCTGTTTGGTATGCGGGAAATCGGAAAATTACTGCTCGATCAGAGCGGCCTGAACACCATAGGTCTCAGCACACTCGATCATGGAGCCGTCAGCGTAAGCGGCGGCGAAGAAGTCGTTCAGCGCGGCGGCCAGGTCGGAACCCTTGCGGAAGCCCACGCCGTACTCCTCGCTGTTCAGGCCCACGGTGTAAGTAAGGTCGGCGTAGCTGGTGCCCTCGCCCACCATGGCGGCAGCCATCAGGGAGTCGATAACGGCGGCGTCAGAGGTGCCGGCGGCCACTTCCATCAGCGCGTCGGACTGGGCCTTGACGGGAGTGCAGCTATAACCCAGGGCGCTGACCTCGGCCTCACCAGCGCTGCCGGCTTCCACGGCGAAAGCAAGGCCGGCACAGGCCTCGACGGTCTGGTACTGGTCAGCCTTGTCAGCGGGAACGATCACCACCTGAGCGTTGTTGCAGTAGGCGTTGGAGCACTCCATGGCGCTGGTGACCTCGTCGGTCAGGGTCATGCCGTTCCAAACGCAGTCAATGGTCTTGCTGTTCAGCTCCAGGATCTTGTTATCCCAGTCGATCTCGACGAATTCCACATCCACGCCCAGGCTTTCAGCGAAGGCCACGGCCATATCAGCGTCGAAACCGATCCAGTTGCCGTTCGCATCCTTGTAGTCCATGGGCTCGAAATCAGTGATACCGACCACCAGAACACCCTTATCCTGGACGTAGGCCAGATCGCTGTCGGCGGCAGGCTCTTCCGCAGCGGGTTCCTCTGTGGCAGCAGGCTCTTCGGTCTTAGCGGGTGCCTCTTCCTTGGAACCGCCGCAGGCGGCCAGAGACAGGATCATGGTCAGAGCCAGCAGCATGGCCCAAAACTTCTTCATGTTTTTCATCGTTTCATCCTCCAAAATGAGCGGTTCTCCCGCTCGTTTAATACGTTAGTAGTTTACCATGCTAAATTACAGGTGTAAAGGCAGAAAATGTCCGAATAGAGGAGAAAGCAGGCGGACGTTTTTGTGCGTTTTATCCAAAAGCAGACGGGCCGTCATACTTTCCGCTGCCGGGACATAGAGTGGAACAAGACTATGGGGCGCGGAAAAGGATGGGAGAGCGTGGACCGCGCATGGAGGTTGCTATGAATACCAGTATTTATCAAAATATCGCCACCCGCACGGCAGGGGATATCTACATCGGTGTAGTCGGCCCGGTGCGTACCGGAAAATCCACCTTTATCAAGCGGTTCATGGAGACCCAGGTGATCCCGAATATTGATAACGTCTACCGCCGGGAACGGGCCAGGGATGAGCTGCCCCAAAGCGGTTCCGGCCGCACCATTATGACGGCGGAGCCGAAGTTCGTCCCGGAGGAAGCGGCTCAGGTCCAGCTGGAGGGCGGCGCGGCCTTTTCCGTCCGGCTCATCGACTGCGTGGGGTATATGGTAAAAGGCGCCATCGGCCAGTACGAGGACGACGCGCCCCGCATGGTCACAACGCCCTGGTTCGACCATGAGATCCCCATGACCGAAGCGGCGGAGATCGGCACCCGGAAAGTCATCACGGAGCACTCCACCATCGGCATCGTCATCACCACCGACGGCACTGTGGCCGACATCCCCAGGGAGGACTACCTGGAGGCGGAGGAGCGGGTCATCCGGGAGCTTCAGGAGCTGGGAAAGCCTTTTATCGTCCTGCTGAACTCCGTAGACCCCGCCGGAGACCGGGCCCAGGCCATCGCAAAAGATATTGCCTCCCGGTATGAGGTAAACTGTGTGCCGGTGAACTGCCTGGAGCTGGACGAGACCGCTGTATCGGACATTATGAAAGCGGTGCTGTATGAATTCCCCATGCAGGAGCTGGACCTGTTCCTGCCGCCCTGGGTAGACGCCCTGCCGGCCCAGCATCCCCTGAAGTCCGGGCTGTACGACGCCATCCGCCAGGGAACCTCGGAGCTGCACCATATCCGGGAGATCGACGGAGTGATCACCTCCCTTGGAAACTGCGAAAACATCAGCGAGGCGAAGGTCACCAGTATCGACCTGGGCACCGGCATAGCGGCGGCGGAGCTGCGGCTGCCGCGGGAGCTGTTCTATCAGACACTGTCGGAGCAATCCGGCTTTGACGTGTCAGACGACGGCGACCTGATGAGCCTGCTGACCCGCCTGGCGGACGTGAAAAAGGAATATGATAAGGTGGCCGGTGCTCTGAAGGATGTGCGGGAGACGGGCTATGGCATCGTGGTGCCCGGCATTGACGAGCTGAAGCTGGAGGAACCGGAAATCATGAAGCAGGGCGGGCGTTACGGCGTCCGGCTGAAGGCCAGCGCTCCCAGCATCCACATGATCCGGGCGGACATCGAAACCGCCGTCAGTCCGATCGTGGGCAACGAAAAGCAGTCCGAAGACATGGTGAATTATCTCCTTCAGGAATTTGAGGGAGACACCAGCAAGATATGGCAGTCCAATATCTTTGGCCGCAGCTTCCATGAGCTGGTCAACGACGATCTGCAGGCAAAATTGAAGCGGATGCCGGAAGATGCCCGAAAGAAACTCCAGGAGACCCTGACCCGTATCATCAACGAGGGCAGCGGCGGACTCATCTGTATTATTCTGTGAAAAAAGGAAGCACCGGTCAACCGGTGCTTCCTTTTTACTTTCATATGGAGACACCCTCCAGCTCCAACAGGAACCGCTTCTTCTCCACACCTCCGGCATAACCGGTCAGGCTGCCGTCTGCACCCAGAACGCGGTGACAGGGGATGAGAATGGAGATCGGATTATGCCCAACGGCGCCGCCCACCGCCTGGGGTGCGGCGGAAACGCCGCTCTCCCGAAGTCTGCGGGCCAATTCTCCGTAAGTGGTGGTCTCGCCATAGGGTATTTCCAGCAGCAGCTTCCACACCGCCTGCCGAAACGCACTTCCTTTCGGGGACAGCGGCGGCAGGGCAGGGAGAGGCGCCTTTTTGAAGTAGGCGTCCAGCCATTCCGCCGTCTGCTGAAATACCGGCAGATCAGCCTGTTCTGTTCTGTCATTCTTCAATGTGGCCGCGAAATATTTCTGTCCCTCCAGCCAAAGCCCGGTCAGGGAGTGTCCGTCAGAGGCAAGAAGCAAATTTCCCACCGGGGAGGTCAGCTCTGTCACATACATCACCGCACCGCCTTTCTGCGTGACAGTATACCAGCCCGGAAGAATACTTGCAAGCAGCGGAAAGTCGTGATACCATAATAAAAACGATATGCAAGAGAAAGGGGATCACCCGGATGCTGCTGGCGATTGATGTAGGCAATTCCACCACCTCGGTAGGGTTGTTTGATAAGGAGAAAAATCTGCGTTTTTTGGCGTATCTGGACACGGACAGCCGAAAGACCGCCGATCAGATCAGTATTGACCTGATGAACCTGTTCACGCTGTATCATTACAGCTACACGGACGTGACGGGTGCCATTTTATGCAGTGTGGTGCCGCCTCTGAACTTTATGATGGAAAAGGCCCTGACCCGGCTTTTGGGGAAGCCCCCCATGGTGGTAGGCCCCGGCGTCCGGACAGGGCTGAACATCCGCCTGACGAACCAGACCCAGGTGGGTGCGGACATCGTGGCGGATGCGGTGGCCGCGCTGGAGAAGTTCCAGCCGCCCATCATCACCATCGACATGGGCACCGCCACCACCATCGGCGTCATCTCCCAGGGCCGGACCTACGAGGGCGGATTGCTGCTGCCGGGTGTCAATGTCTCTCTGGAGGCCCTGAGCCGCCGGGCAGCCCAGCTTCCGGCCATTTCTTTACAGCATCCCAAGAGCCTCATTGGCAAAAACACAGAGGATTGTATGCGCTCCGGCATCGTCTACGGCTCCGCCGGTATGCTGGACGGCGTCATCGACCGCATCCGGGAGACCTTCCCCGGCCAGGAAGTCACCGTGGTCGCAACAGGCGGCAACGCGCCTGTCATCGTCCGCTACTGCCGGAATCCCATCATTTACGACAAGTATCTGCTGATGGACGGCCTGTGGGCCATTTACCAGAAAAATAAATAAAAAACAGCGTGTACCGGATTGGTACACGCTGTTTTTTTATCGGAGTAAGAGATTATTTCGCCAGGACCTTCTTCAGCTTGGCAAAGCGGGGCAGGGAATCCTGCTTGGGCAGCTTGGGCTCGCCCTGGATCAGGGGAAGCACGTAGTCGATGAAGGGCTTCTCCACGCCATTGTGGGCGGCATTGATCCACTCCAGGGGGACCTTCTTCTCAGTATTGGCAACATCAGTCAGGCCAAGCAGCTTCGTCTTGCAGACGTACTTGCCGTCCTCATAGGTACGCTCGAAGCCAACCATCTTATCGGTGATGCCGCCCACGGCGTTCTCCACGGCGGCCTTGCCGGACATGTAGGACTCCTCGATGTCAGTCTCGGAGGCCAGGTGCGCACCGCAGCGCTGCAGCAGGCTCAGCTCGATGCCGCGGACCTTGGCGCCGGTCTTCTCCTTGACGACGTTGGCCAGCAGGGAAGCCAGGCCGCCCAGCTGGGCATGGCCGAAGCCGTCGGTGGCGGAGGTCTTGGCCTCGGAGACAAAAGTGCCGTCGGCGTAGTGGATGCCCTCGGAAACGGCTACCATGCAGTTGCCCTTCTCCTTATAAATGCGCTCCACATCAGCCAGGAATGCGTCCATGTCAAAGTCCACCTCGGGCAGGTACACCAGGTCGGGACCAGCGCCGTAAGCGGTAGCCAGGGCAGCAGCGCCAGCCAGCCAGCCGGCGTGACGGCCCATGATCTCAATGATGCAGACCATGCCGGTGTCATACACGCGGGCGTCCTGATAGACCTCCATGCAGGAAGTGGCGATATACTTGGCGGCGGAGGCGAAGCCGGGGCAGTGGTCGGTGCCGTAGAGGTCGTTGTCGATGGTCTTGGGCACGCCCATCACGCGGCACTCATAGCCCACCTTCTGCATGTACTTGCTGATCTTGTTGCAGGTATCCATGGAGTCGTTGCCGCCGTTGTAGAAGAAATAGCGAACGTCGTACTTCTTGAAGATCTCCAGGATGCGCTTGTAATCGGTATCGTCCACGTCGGGATCGGCCATCTTGTAACGGCAGGAACCCAATGCGGAGGAGGGGGTGTACTTCAGCAGCTCCAGCTCGGCAGGGTCTTCCTCGGACATGTCAAACAGGCGGTCATTCAGAACGCCCTTGATGCCGTGCTCCGCGCCCAGCACGCGGGTGATATTGGGATTTTTCAGCGCGGTGTCAATGACACCGTACACGCTGGCATTGATCACAGAAGTAGGACCGCCGGACTGTCCGACGATGCATGCGCCTTTTAATTCATTCATTGGAATAAGCCTCCTCAGAAAATGTTTCATTTATCATATCATCGAAAAAATGAATTGTAAATACTTGCAATTTAATTTTTTTATGATATTATCTAAGAAGAAAATCGTTTTCGTCCATTTGAATTATCAAATTTGTCGATTTGATAACAAACCCTTGTGCATCCTGACGGGGAGACGTTCAAAGGGACGGAACAAATAAGAATAGGAGTGAATCATTATGGCACTGGTTACCACTACCGAAATGTTCAAGAAAGCCTATGACGGCGGCTATGCTGTCGGCGCTTTCAACGTCAACAACATGGAGATCGTTCAGGGCATCACCGAGGCCGCTCAGGAGCTGAAGGCTCCTCTGATCCTGCAGGTGTCCAAGGGCGCCCGCGCCTATGCCAACCACACCTATCTGGTGAAGCTGGTGGAGGCCGCTGTTATTGAGTGCCCCGACATCCCCATCGCCCTGCATCTGGATCACGGCCCCGATTTTGAGACCTGCAAGGCCTGCATCGACGGCGGCTTTACCTCCGTCATGATCGACGCTTCCTCCAAGCCCTTCGAGGAGAACATCGAGATCACCAAGAAGGTCGTCGAGTATGCCCACGATCACGGCGTGGTCGTTGAGGCCGAGCTGGGCACCCTGGCCGGCATCGAGGACGATGTGAAGGTCGCCGCCGGTGCCGCCTCTTACACCCGTCCCGAGGAGGTCGAGGAGTTCGTGTCCAAGACCGGCTGCGACTCTCTGGCCATCGCCATCGGCACCAGCCACGGCGCTTACAAGTTTACCGCTGCCCAGTGCACCCGCAATGAAAAGGGTATCCTGGTTCCGCCTCCGCTGCGCTTCGACGTGCTGGAGGAGGTCTCCAAGCGCCTGCCCGGCTTCCCCATCGTGCTGCATGGCTCTTCCTCCGTGCCTCAGGACTTCGTGAAGGCCATCAACGAGCACGGCGGCAAGATGCCCGACGCCGTCGGCATTCCCGAGGAGCAGCTGCGCCACGCCGCCGAGCTGTCCGTCTGCAAGATCAACATCGACTCTGACCTGCGGCTGGCCATGACCGCTACCATCCGTCAGTATTTTGATGAGCATCCCGGCGACTTCGACCCCCGCCAGTATCTGAAGCCCGCCCGTGCCGCCATCAAAGCAATGGTCGCCCACAAGATCGTGGACGTTCTGGGCTGCGACCACAAGGCCTGATTTTCTCTCATTACATCGCAAAACCGGGAGACGCATCCGCGTCTCCCGGTTTTTTGTATCTCCCCGGCCGGTTTTCTCATAGAATGAAGGAGAAAGGGGAGGGGAGTCATGCGCTTTTTGCAGGATTACGACCGCAAGGCGGCGGTCCTATATGCTCATCAGTGGGCCTACGGCCGGAACCCGGCCTACTACGACTATGAAGAGCTGGGGGGAGACTGCACGAATTTCGCGTCCCAGTGTATTTTTGCTGGCAGCGGCATTATGAATTTTACGCCCACCTTTGGCTGGTATTACATCGACGCCAACCAAAAGGCTCCGGCCTGGACAGGGGTCATGTATCTCTGGAACTTCCTCACCCGGAAAGGTATTTCCGTTGGGCCGGTAGGAGAGCCGTGTCAGCTGGAAGATCTTCGCCCCGGCGATATTGTACAGCTTTCTTTTAAAGGTGAGGACTTTCAGCACTCCCCGGTGGTGGTATCCACCGGAAGAATACCGACCCTGGAAAATACCTTGGTTGCCGCTCATAGCTACGACGCCGATAACCGGCCGCTGTCCACCTACGAGTTCCGGGACATCCGCTATCTGCATATCACCGGCACCGTGCGTCCATAGATACAGGAAGATTTAAGGGATCGTTCACATTTTTTTCGGAGGGCGTGCTATGATGGCGGTATCACAAAAGAAAGAGGGAATTTAACATGAAAAAATTCCTGTCCTGCCTGCTGGTTGCGTTATTGGCGGCATCTTTGACTGTTCCCATGGCCGGGGCAGCTTACACGGATGTGCCCGCTGGGAGCTCACTGGCTGGCGAAGTCCAAAAAGCCACGGAATACGGCTTGATGAACGGGTACGGCGCCGACCGTTTCGGTTATTCCGATCCCATGACCCGTGCCCAGTTCGTCACCGTGCTGGACCGGATGCTGCTGTCGCAGTCCGAAGTTCAATCAGAGACGAACTACATCACCGCAGACATGGCGGTCCCGGACAGTATTTCCGATACATACCGCAGTGCCATCAATAACGCAGCCCACTTCGATGTCGTGGACCGCAACGCGCCCTTCCGGCCCAGTGATCCCATCACCCGGGGCGAGATGGCGGAAATGCTTGTACGCGCTCTGGGGCTGAAAGCCGCCGCCCAAATCGCTGAAAAGGAAAACTCCTTGCCATTTACTGATGTATCTACCCGGAAGGGCTATATCTCTGTGGCCTACGACATCGGGATGACAAAGGGGACTTCCGCAACAACTTTTGGTCCTGACGCTACCGCCACCCGGTCCCAGGCGGCGGCGATGCTGGTTCGCATCTATGAAAAGCTCCATCAGGATACCGGCTTCATTCACGGCTTTTACGCCATCTCCTCGTACAGCCAGCTGTCTCTTGCCGGGGAGATGGACGCCGTCAGCGCCGGTTGGAGCCGAATGACCTGGGACGGCGAAACAGCCTTGCTGTCTACCACCAATGCGGGCGGCAACGAATTTGCCGTTCCCAGCGGTTACAGCGAAGCTGCGGAGCAGTTGGCCGGGAAGCTGAACCTGATGGTATTCATGGAAGGTAACAGCCTGAGATCTATGTTGGCTTCCGCCGACGGACGGACGCAGGCTGTGGAGCAAATCGTAAACGAAGTGACCGTGACTTACAAAACCATCGGCAGAAATCCTTACAGCGGCGTCACCATCGACTTCGAGGGCCTTCGTAGTGCACAAAAAGCGGATTTTACCGCATTCCTGACGGAACTGCGGACGAAGCTGGACAAGCGGCAATCCCTGTATGTCTGCGTCTCTCCGGTCTTGACCACCGGCGCCTATTATGACGGCTATGACTACGCCGCCATCGGCGCGTTGGCTGACAAGGTCATCCTGATGGCCTACGATTACGATACCCAGGATCTGAGCGCCTTTGTGGGCACGGAATACTACAAAACCACTGCCACCGCGCCTGTGGGCGAGGTATACCAGAGTCTGCGGGCCATTACACAACAGACAGACCCCGGCAAGGTGCTGCTGGGCTTCAGCGTGGACAATACAGCCTGGCAAATTGACCGGGACGGCAAGCTGGTCTCCGGTACGCCGGTCCATCCCTCCAATGAAACTGTTGCCCAGCGTCTGGCGCAGCCCAGCACGGTCCTTGGCTGGTCTCAGGAGTACCAGCAGTCCTACGCCATCTATGAGACGGAGGACGGTTCCCGGTATTTCCTCTGGTATCAGGACAGCAAAAGCGTCCAGTCTGCCCTGGCCGCGGCTAAGCTGCTGGGTGCCGGCGGCGTGTCTGTCTGGCGGCTTGGCAGCATTCCGCAGTACACCGGCGGACGCCAGACCTGGGACTGGAGCTACCTGCTGGCATAAACAGGGAAGAGGTCAGAAAAACCGCCCCATCCGGGGCGGTTTTTTTCATTCTTTTTCACAGATTTTCTTTGCTTTTTTCACCTTTGACAAGGGATTTGCCTTTGCAGCGACCCGCAGCGATTCGTTGTCAATATGGGTATAAATCTCCGTGGTATTCAAATGGTCGTGGCCCAAAACCTCCTGTACAGCCCGAACGTCCACGCCGTTTTGCAGCATCAAAGTGGCGGCAGTGTGCCGCAGCTTGTGGGAGGAATACTGGGTGCTGTCGATACCGGCCTCGCCCAGACGCTTTTTTACCATGGCGTGGACCGTGGAACGGCTGATGCGCTCATTCTGGGACGATAGGAACAGCGCGTTGGCGTCCCGGCCGGTGATGGGCCGGCGGACGGCCAGCCAGCGTTTCAGAGCATCCTGACAGGCATCGTTGAGGTAAATGATGCGGACTTTGTTGCCTTTGCCCAGCACCCGCAGGGCGTCATCCTGGATGTCATTCAGATTCAGACCGACCAGCTCGGAAATTCGCAGGCCGCAGTTCAAAAACAGCGTCAGAATACAGTAGTCGCGTTCCTGGTTTTTGCCATCCACAGACTCCAAAAGCTGCAAGCTTTCATCTAAAGTCAAGTATTTCGGCAATGTTTTTTTCAATTTCGGAGAATCAATATCTTTGACAGGATTTTCACGAAGTTGGTGTGTCTTATTCGTTAGATAGTTATAGAATGACCGGATCGTTGCGATTTTCCGGGCTCTGGACGCGGCGTTCAGGCCGTAGTCGGAATTGCGGCTGTTCTGATGCTGGATGCGGTCACGGCTGAGATATGTCATGTAGCCGTAAATGTCCGTCAGCGTCACAGACGCGACAAAATCCAGATCCACATCCATAATGTCGATCTCGTCCAGCGCCTTGCCGGAAAGCGCTGGATCGCGAATTTGCTTCATGTAGCGGAAAAAATTCCGCAGATCCAGGAAGTATTCGTCCACGGTGCGTTTGGAGTGCGCTTTGATTGTTTCATGGTAAGATAAGAAATCCCGCAGGACCTGCGGCGCTTCCGTACGGTAATCACTCATAATCAAACAGAAACCACTGGAAACAGGCGGAGGGCCAGCTACGGCTGCTAAAACTGCCGGAAAACGTTATGGATGGTTTCCGAAGGCTGCCACATATAGATGCTCTTTGCCCTCCCCTAAATTGAACAAAATTTTTATTTTGTTCAATTTAGCCTATGGCTCCTAAACCTCCTCTCCCAGATTATCCTGCCGGTGCCGGACATAAAAACAAAGTTCCGGCGCAAAATAAGCGTAATTCAAACATGGAACGGAGGATTCTTCTATGAGCCTGATCCCCTGTACCAGTCAGTGTGTATATCAGTCCGACGGCGTCTGCACACTGGACAGCGCCGCTGCCGCCGGACAGCCATCCTTGGGCGGTGCCTGCATCCATTTCATTCCGACGGACGCAAGGCGGCTCGGATCGCCTCACCGATATTGCGAGCCGGGATCAGCTGCAGATTGGAATACCGCTGCACATCCCCTGCACGATGTGCCGGAATGACGCACTTTCGGAATCCCAGGCGCTGGACTTCACTGATGCGCTGCTCCAGTTGGTTGACGGTGCGCAGCTCTCCCGTCAGGCCCACTTCCCCAATGGCCACCAGGTTACTTGGTACGGGCTTGTCTAGATAGCTGGAAGCCAGAGCGATAACAGCCGCCAGGTCAGCGGCGGGCTCGTCCAGGTACAATCCACCAATAATGTTCAGATATGCGTCGCATGCGGACACTTTCAACCCGCCCCGTTTTTCCAGTACAGCCAGCAGCATGGCGGCCCGGTTATAGTCAAAGCCATTACTGGTACGGCGGGGATTGCCCGCCGCAGAGGTCACTACCAGAGCCTGGACCTCCGCCAAGACAGGCCGCATCCCCTCCATGACGCAGGCAACGCAGGTGCCCGGCGCATCATCCGGGCGGCCGGACAGCAGCATTTCCGAAGGGTTCTCCACTTCCACCAAGCCCTCGCTGCGCATCTCGAATACACCGATCTCATTGGTGGCGCCGAAGCGGTTCTTCGCCGCCCGCAGGATGCGGTAGGATGTGTGCTGGTCGCCCTCGAAGTACAGCACGCAGTCCACCATGTGCTCCAGTACTTTCGGGCCCGCGATGGAGCCCTCCTTATTGACATGGCCGATGACGAATACGGTGACGCCCTGTCCCTTGGCAAGCTGCATCAGAGCCATGGTACAGTCCTTCACCTGGCTGACGCTGCCTGCCGGAGAATCCAGAGCATCATTGTACAGTGTCTGGATGGAGTCTACGATCAGGATGTCAGGTCTTTCTTCCGAAACGGATTCCAACACATCACCCAGACATGTCTCAGAGATCACATACAAGTTGCCGCTTTCCACACGTAAACGTTTAGCCCGCAATTTCAACTGATGCTCTGATTCCTCACCGGATACATATAAAACCTTGGAAAACTCACACAATTTACTGCAGATCTGCAGCATCAGCGTGGATTTTCCGATACCGGGAGCGCCGCCTACCAGCACCAGGGAGCCTTTGACCGCTCCCCCGCCCAACACCCGGTCCAGCTCCCCCATGCCGGTAGGGAAGCGAATTTCCTCGTCTGTTTTCAGCTCCATTACCGGGCAGGCCCGGCGGACAGCGCCCACTTGGGCAGAGGCTTTGCCGCCCCGAACAGCTTTCGGTGCCTCCGGCTGCTCCACAATGGTATTCCAGGCGCCGCAGGCGGGGCACTTCCCCGCCCATTTCGCCGTCTCATTTCCACATTCTGTGCAGTAAAAAACGGTCTTTTGCTTCATGCTGTTTCCCCTTCGGATATGCCGCGCAGATACCCGGCGGCAATGGATACCGCCAGACCGCGCTGATATGTCTCGTCCTGCAAAAGCCTGGTTTCCTCCGGATTGGTGAGGAACCCACACTCCACCAGAACCGCCGGCACGGTCACGTGCTTCATCAGATAGACCGTGGGCGGGATGCGTTTCGTATGCTTCTCGTTCCCGATGTTAACAGAGCTGTTCAGGGATTCCTGGATGGCCCCGGCCAGTTCCTCCGCCCCCTCCTGCTGGTTCCAGAACACCTGGGCGCCGTGGGTCACGGTGGACGACGGCAGGCTGTTTTGGTGGATGCTCAGGAGGACCGCATTCTCCGTGCCGTTCACGACAGCCACCCGGTTCCGGATGTCGGAGGCCTTCCGCTCCCGGACGGAGCCCAGGCCCTCGTCGCAGATGGTCACGTCCTCCTCCCGGGTCATCACTGTCTCCACACCCGCAAAACGCAGCAGGTCCCGGAGCTGCTTGGATACCGCAAGGTTGATGTGGCTCTCCGCCACACCGTCCACTGACACGGCGCCGCCATCCTCACCGCCGTGGCCGGGGTCGATAACCACCGTCACAGCCGGTCCCTCCGCCGCAGAAAACACAGACACGGACGGAAGACCCGTTAAAGCGTGGAACACGCAGGCGGCACATAAGAATCCTCCGCAGCACAGCAGCGCCTTTTTCAGGTTGGCTTTTCGTATCAAAAGGATCACAGACAACACCCCCCAAACAGGGTATGGCTGTCTGCTTATCCCATATGCCTGATTATAGCGGTTCTGAGCGCCGAAATCAAGGGCAGGCTCCTTTTCGGTTCTGGCCGCATAGGATGGCGTGAACGCATGGTGCGTCCGTGCGTCATCCTTCCCAAAGGAGGTATTCCGATTCAATGGAAAAACCCGATATGAAACCTGAGATGAAACCGGAAAACAGACCCGATATGAAACCTGAGATGAAACCGCCCACCGGGCCCTGCGGCACTGACAAGGGCTCTCTGCCCGGCGGCTGCTGTGCGTCCCTGGCGTTCCCATATATCCCTATGCAGGAGAAAAATCCCGTCCGCTTCAGCCGGATGGAGGGACTGCAGACCGGCACATTGTTCCCCGGCCTGGACCTGCCTTTCAAAGCGGCTATCCAGGAGAAAACCAAGATGGCAAACACCGCCCTGGTGGAGCTGATGGCTCTGGACTTTGCCATCGATGAACTGGGGCTGTATCTGGTGACCCACTCCGAGGACCAGGAGGTCCTGCAGCTGTACTGGTCCTACATCAAGCTGGCGCAGGAAGGCCGGGAAAAGTACCAAAAGCTGTACGGCCCTCTGCTGCAGACAGACTTGACCCCGGAAGATGGCTACGCCTGGCTGAAAGACCCCTGGCCCTGGGATGAAGGAGGGAACGCCTGATGTTCATTTATGAGAAGAAACTGCAATATCCCGTAAAAATTGCCAACACAAATCCGAAACTGGCGGCCATCATCATCAGCCAGTACGGCGGCCCGGACGGTGAGCTGGGCGCCTCCCTGCGCTACCTGAGCCAGCGGTACACCATGCCCTATCCGGAGCTGAAGGGCCTGCTGACGGACATCGGTACCGAGGAACTGGGCCACCTGGAGATGATCGGCACTATCGTCCACCAGCTGACCCGGAATCTGACCGAGGAACAGCTCAAAAGCGGCGGCTTTGACGCCTATTTTGTGGATCATACCGCCGGGATCTACCCCACTGCCGCCTCCGGCTTCCCCTGGAGCGCCGCCAGTATGGCGGTGAAAGGAGACCTCATCGCCGACCTGACAGAGGATCTCGCCGCCGAACAGAAAGCCCGGGTGACCTACGACAACATCCTGCGGCTGAGCGATGACCCCGACGTCAACGATGTCATCAAGTTTCTCCGGGCCCGGGAGGTCGTCCACTTCCAGCGCTTCGGCGAAGGGCTTCGGCTGGCCAAGGACCGGCTGGACGAGAAGAATGTGTATTTCATGAACCCGTCTTTCGATAAGTAAACAGGATTGTTTCTCCGGGCGTTTTGTGGTATACTATTTTTATAATCCATACAAAGGAGAACCCATGTTATGCAGCCTTTTGAAGATCTGGAACTGCTCGACTGCCCTATCTGCCACGGCCCCGGCCTGATCGAGGAGGAAAACGGTTGGTGCCTCTACGTTCAGTGTCTGGACTGCGGCTGCCATACGGCGGCTCTGTCTTACAACAGCGAGGAGGAGCGCCAGACGGCGGCCCGTCAGTCGGTCAGCAGCTGGAACATCGGCAAGGTCGTTCACACCGGCGTCGGAGATTGACCCATCCAGTTACAGACACCGGGCGCCGCTTCGGAAAACCGAAGCGGCGCCTCATTTTATTGCCTGCAGCGTCTGCCATTTTGAGACAAAATCATTTACAACCGTCTGTTTCTCATGTACAATAGGTTTATCATATCAAGAGATTCAGGAGACAGGACATGAAACTGCTGTATGCGATCTATGACCTCATGTGGGGCGATCTCATCACCATTCCTCTTCCCGGCGGCGGCAGCCTGGGGCTGTCCCTGCTGGTGCTGATCCTGGTGCCGGCGGGCATCTTTTTTACGCTTCGCACCCGGTTCCTGCCGGTGCGGCTGTTCCCCGAGATGATCCGGGTCACACTGGAAAAGGAGACCAGCGCGAAAAAGGAGGGCATCTCCGGCCTCCAGGCACTGATCGTGTCCACCGCTACCAGGGTGGGCATGGGCAATTTGGTAGGCGTAGTAGCCGCTGTCTCCGCCGGCGGCGCCGGCGCTGTGTTCTGGATGTGGGTCACGGCCCTGGTGGGTTCCGCCACCGCCTTCATCGAGGCGACCCTGGCTCAGCTCTACAAGGAAAAGGACCCGCTGTACGGCGGCTACCGGGGCGGCCCCGCCTACTTCATCCATAGCTTTATGACCCGCCATTTCGGAAACAAGGCCCGCCGCTGGTCTGTCACCGCCGTGTTGTTTGCCGTATCCGGTCTCATCTGCTGGTGCGGCATCAGTCAGGTCATCGGCAATTCCGTGTCCTCCTCCATGTATAACGCCTTTCACATTCCCCCGCTGTATACGGCCATCGCCCTGGCGTCGGTGTCCGCTGTCATCGTACTGCGGAAAAACGCCACCGTCAAAGTGCTGGACGTGGTGGTGCCCATCATGGCCGGGTGCTATTTCTTCATCACACTGTTCATCATCATCAAAAACGCCCCCCTCCTGCCCTCTGTATTTCAGCGCATTTTTTCCGAGGCCTTTGGTCTGCGTCAGGCGGCGGCGGGCGGCTTCGGCGCCGTCATCATGAACGGCGTAAAGCGAGGGCTGTTTTCCAACGAGGCGGGCAGCGGCTCCGCCCCCTGCGCTGCGGCGGCCGCCGACATCGACCACCCCGCCAAGGAGGGTCTGCTCCAGGCCTTCGGCGTTTTCCTGGACACCATCGTCATCTGCAGCTGCTCCGCCATGATCATG
This sequence comes from Oscillibacter valericigenes, assembly GCF_021531435.1. Classification (GTDB taxonomy): domain Bacteria; phylum Bacillota; class Clostridia; order Oscillospirales; family Oscillospiraceae; genus Oscillibacter; species Oscillibacter valericigenes_B. The sequence continues at coordinate 470 of NZ_JAFBIS010000034.1, read as the reverse complement.
CTGCTGGCTCCGGCAGAGAGCATCGACGGTCTTGTGGGCATGGACCTTCTCCAGGCCGCCATGGAGTATCACCTGGGCCGCTTCGGTGTGGTGTTCATCGCCCTGACGCTGCTGCTGTTCAGCTTCTCCACCTTCATCGGCGTCCTGTTCTATGCCCGCAGCAACGTGGCCTATCTCTGCGGCGACAATTGGGCCTCCCAGACTGCCTACAAGGTGCTGGCCCTGGTGATGCTGTTCATCGGCTGCCTTGCGGCCTACACCTTTGTGTGGGACTTGGGTGACGTGGGCATCGCCCTTATGACCATCTTCAACATGATCGTTCTCTTCCCCATGTCCAAGGAGGCCCTGGCCTCCCTGCGGGATTATGAGGCCACGGTAAAACAACGGAAACAAGTCAAAACCTCCGGCTAAGCCGGAGGCTTGAGTAAGCCCTATAAGGGCTTTATACGGACAAAGCCCCTTAAGGGGCC
>NZ_JAFBIS010000033.1 GCF_021531435.1 Oscillibacter valericigenes | reverse complement strand
CTTGCCCTCGCGCTGCTCACAGAACACCCATACATCCTTGAAAGCAGCGATATCAGCACTGTTGAAATTAGACATAGTCATTTATCCCCTTTCTCAGATGATGTGCTTGGCGGCCAGAATGCCGGCCAGCTTCTCGCAGGTGGCCTTGTCAGCACCTTCCAGCATCATGCCGGCGCCCTTCTGGGGAGGCGTGAAGCTCTTGAAGATGTTGGTGGGAGAACCCTTCAGGCCGATAGTGGTGGCATCGATCAGGGGATGATCCTTCAGAGTCTCATAGTTGTAAGTAGCCAGGGGCTTGCTGTAAGCCTCGAAGACACCGCCGACGCTCATGTAACGGGGCTCGTTCAGCTCCTTGATACAGGTGACCAGGCAGGGAGTCTGGGTCTTGATGGTCATGTAGCCGTCCTCCAGCATACGCTTGACGGTAACATTCTTGCCCTCGACAGCGATGTCGGCGGCATAGGTGATCTGGGGCAGGCCCAGCTTCTCGGCGATCTGGGGGCCGACCTGAGCGGTATCACCGTCGATGGCCTGACGGCCGCAGAGAACGATGTCGTCATCCTCGATGCCGATGGTGCTGATGGCAGCGGCCAGGACCTGAGAGGTAGCATAAGTATCGGAACCGCCGAACTCACGGGCGGAAACCAGGACAGCCTCATCAGCGCCCATGGCCAGGGCCTCACGCAGCATGCCGGCCGCGGGAGGAGGACCCATGGTGACAACGATGACCTTGCAGCCGGTGGCGTCCTTGATCTTCAGGGCGGCCTCCAGAGCGTTCATGTCATCGGGGTTGGTGATGGTCTGCATGGAAGCACGGTTCAGGGTACCATCGGGGTTGACAGCGACCTTGCCGGAGGTATCGGGAACCTGCTTGATACTAACAATGATTTTCATTTTAACCTTTACCTCCTTATCTTACTTCACGCCCAGATGGCTGGAAATGACCATACGCTGGACTTCAGAAGTGCCCTCGTAGATCTCGGTGATCTTCGCGTCGCGCATCATGCGCTCCACGGGATACTCACGGGTGTAGCCATAGCCGCCGAACAGCTGAACAGCGCGGCGGGTCACGTCGGAAGCGGCCTCGGCAGCGAACAGCTTCGCCATGGAAGCGTCCATGGAATAATCCTCATGCAGCTGCTTCTTGCAGGCAGCGGCATAGACCAGATACTGAGCAGCCTGCATACGGGTATGCATATCGGCCAGCTGGAACTGGGTGTTCTGGAACTGGCTCAGGCGGCGGCCAAACTGGACACGCTCCTGGGTGTACTTCACAGCCTCGTTCACAGCGCCCTCGCCCAGGCCCAGAGCCTGCGCAGCGATACCGATACGGCCGCCGTCCAGGGTCTGCATGGCGATCTTGAAGCCCTTGCCTTCCTTGCCCAGCAGGTTCTCCTTGGGAACGATGCAGTCCTCGAAGATCAGGTCGCAGGTGGAGCTGCCGCGGATACCCATCTTCTTCTCATGCTTGCCGGTGGAGAAGCCGGGGAAGTCCTTCTCCACGATGAAGGCGGAGATGCCGTGGTTGCCCTTGGACTTATCGGTCATGGCGAAGACCACGAAGGTATCGGCCACGTTGCCGTTGGTGATGAAGCACTTGGAGCCGTTCAGGACGTAGTGGTCGCCCTCCAGGACGGCGGTGGTCTGCTGGCCGGAGGCGTCGGTACCGGCGTTGGGCTCGGTCAGACCGAAGGCGCCGATCTTGCGGCCGCTCAGCAGGTCGGGCAGATACTTGCGCTTCTGCTCCTCGGTGCCGTTCTCAAAGATGGGAGCGCAGCACAGGGAGGTGTGGGCGGACACGATAACAGCGGTAGTACCGCAGACCTTGGCCAGCTCCTCCACGCACATCGCGTAGGACAGAACGTCGCCGCCGGCGCCGCCGTACTCCTTGGGGAAGTAGATGCCCATCATCCCCAGCTTCGCCATCTTCTGGACGGTCTCCATGGGGAAGCGCTCTTCTTCGTCGATCTCCTCAGCCAAGGGCTTGACTTCGTTCTCGGCGAATTCACGGTACATCTTACGGAGCATCAGCTGCTCATTTGTCAGATGAAAATCCATACCATTTACTCCTTTTCTTTCAGGTTTTACTTTTTGCTGTAATCGTAGAAGCCCTTGCCGGACTTACGGCCCAGCAAACCGCCGCGGACCATCTTCTTCAGCAGCAGGGCAGGACGATACTTGGGATCGCCGGTCTCAGTGTACAGGGTGTCCATAATGGCCAGGCACACATCCAGACCGATGAAGTCGCCCAGAGCCAGGGGGCCCATGGGATGATTGGCGCCCAGCATCATGGCCTTGTCGATATCGGCCACGGAAGCCACGCCGGTCTCAACCAGGCCGATAGCCTCGTTGATCATGGGGATCAGGATCTTGTTGACCACGAAGCCGGGGGCCTCGGCGACCTCGACGGGGTCCTTACCGATCTCCTGGGACAGCTTATAGATGAAGTCGAAGGTCTCCTGGGTGGTGTTGGCACCGCGGATGATCTCCACCAGCTTCATGCTGGGCACGGGGTTGAAGAAGTGCATGCCGATGACGGGATGCTTCAGGCCGTGGCCCATCTCGGTGATGGACAGAGAGGAGGTGTTGGAAGCGAAGATGGCCTCGGGCTTGCACAGGGCATCCAGCTCGTTCAGCAGTTCCTTCTTGGTGGCCATGTCTTCCTTGACGCATTCGATGATCAGATCGGCGTCAGCGCAGGCGGACTTCTCCTCCACCAGGACGTTGGCCAGCAGGGCATCCACGGCCTCCTGGGTCATCTTGCCCTTCTCCACGCGCTTCTGCAGGGAAGCGGCCAGCTTATCCTTGTGCTTCTGAGCGGAAGCGACAGAGCTGGCATACATCAGAGCGGTGTGGCCCTTCGCGGCGAAGACCTGAGCAATGCCGCTGCCCATAGTACCGGCGCCAAATACTGCAACTTTCATGATTTTTCCTCCTAATAAATTTAAGATTGGATCGTTCTTCTTGAGAGTGTCCATTTTGCAGGAAAAAGCAGAGCAAATCCTAGATTGCCAATTTACTCACAAACTTTATTATAGAAGCGTACTCCGCATTTATCAAGTCTAAAATGCTCGGAATCGGGATGTCTTCCCTCTTTTTTACACTTCACACAAAATATTCGTTAAACTTTATACAATTTTGTTAAGTGATTAACATATCCCCTTTCCCGCCCTGCCGTCACGCCTGATTTTTCAGGGTGGAAAGTCATTTACAGCGCCGATTTCCTGTGGTAAAATAACCGGGCTGCCGTATCTTTTCGGCTATGATACTATGACTTCCCAGGAGGATCACGATATGCGGATGCGGAAAAAGAAGAACCTGATCCCCCGGATGGAACGCTGCGGCGATTTTCTGATCCGGGATCCCTACGACCGCCGGGGAACGTGGCGGGAACTGATGCCCACTGCCCGGGAACTGCGGCTGGAACTGGGCTGCGGCAAGGGCCGTTTCACCGCTGGGACGGCGGCAGCGGAGCCGGACGTGCTGTTCATCGCCGTGGAAATGGTTCCCGACGCCATGGTGGTCGCCATGGAGCGGTGCGTCAACGCCGGGCTGACCAACGTCTACTTTGTGGATGCCAACGCCGACCAGCTCCCCTACTTTTTCGCCCCCGGTGAGATCGACCGCATCTATCTGAACTTCTCCGATCCCTGGCCCAGCAACCGCCATGCCAAGCGCCGCCTGACCCACGGCAATTTCCTGAAGCTGTACCGCCAGGTGCTGAAAATGGGCGGCCAGATCCACTTTAAGACGGACAACCAGGGGCTGTTTGAGTTCTCCGTGGAGGAGATCCCCAACTTCGGCTTTACCCTGTCCGAGGTCACCCGGAACCTCCATGAGCACGGCCCGGTGGGCGTTATGACGGACTATGAGGCCAAGTTTTACGAGCAAGGCCAGCCCATCAACCGTTTGGTCGCCACCATGGTGCCCTGGGAGGAGCCCTTCCCCGCCACCATCAAGGGCGTGCGGGAGCGGTGGCTGGACACCTTCGCCGCCGATGTGTCCGAAGAGGACCTGGGCAAGCATGTCCTGGCGGGCGGCAGCTATCTCTGGCACATCTTCTCCTATAAGCTGGTGCCCTGTCTGGAGGGTAATGATGCGCGTAAGGCCCTGGCGGAGCTGCCGGATACGGAATGCTACCGTTTTTATAAGGAGTACCCGCCTCAGGACCAGCCCCGCATCAAGGCCATCTCCATGGCGGAGGTCCCCTCCCTGCCCGATGACCTGGACTGGTATCTGGTGGACAAGGATTTCACCTGGACCTATGTCCACACCCATGAGGAAGACTGCGGCCCCTATTTCACAAAGGCATAAGCAAATCCCGCCTGTCGCAGCAGGACAGGCGGGATTCCTTTGTTTTAAAATCCAGCAAAAAAACAGCGCTCCGAATTTCCGAAGCGCTGTTTTCCTATACAAAAATCAAGCCTTCTTGGCGATCTCGGTCAGCTGGGTGAAAGCGGCGGCGTCGTTGACAGCCAGCTCAGCCAGCATCTTGCGGTTGATCTCGATGCCGGCGACCTTCAGGCCGTGCATGAAGGTGGAGTAGTTCATGCCGTTCATCTTGCAGGCAGCGGAGATACGGGTGATCCACAGGGAGCGGAAGTCACGCTTCTTCAGCCGGCGGCCGGTGTAAGCGTAGGTCAGGGACTTCATCACCGCCTGGTTAGCAACGCGGAAATGCTTGGACTTGGAACCCCAGTAGCCCTTGGCCATCTTCAGGGTCTTATTTCTTCTCTTGCGCGTCATCATCGCGCCTTTGACTCTAGCCATTGTAAAAAGCCTCCTATTCTAAACGTATCGTGTCTTACTTGTAGGGGATCATCTTGCGGACGGCATCCATGTTGGTAGCATCCGCATAGCCGCCGGCACGCAGACGACGAGTACGCTTGGTATCCTTCTTGGTCAGGATGTGGCTCTTGAAAGCCTTGGCGCGCTTGACCTTGCCGGTCTTGGTGAGGTTAAATCTCTTCTTGGCACCGCTATGGGTTTTCAGCTTAGGCATCGTAGTTAGCTCCTTCCGTGTAATTGAATCACTTATTTACTTGCCGGACTTCGGGGACAGGAAAATGGACATCATCCGTCCCTCCAGCTTGGCGGGTTTATCCAGGTTGGCGGTTTCGGCACACTGCTCGGCGAACCGATCCAGCAGCTCCTTGCCAATATCGGTATGGGCCATCTCACGGCCGCGGAAGCGGACGGAGACCTTGACGCGGTTGCCGTCGGCAATGAACTTCTGGGCGTTTTTGAGCTTCGTGTTGAAGTCACCGACATCAATGCCGGGAGACATCCGGATCTCCTTGATCTCCACCACATGCTGATTCTTCCGGGCTTCCTTCTCCTTTTTGCTCTGCTCGAAGCGGAACTTTCCGTAATTCATCAGCTTGCACACAGGCGGCACCGCCTGGGGAGAGATCTTGACCAGATCCAGGCCCTGCTCATCGGCGATCTTCAGTGCCTCCGCGGGAGGCATGATGCCGAGCTGCTCGCCTTCGGAGCCGATCAGCCGGATCTCCTTGTCGTTGATGTCCTCGTTCAGTTCATGCACTAACTTAGCTATGGTCGAAGCACCTCCATCCAAAAATCACAAAACGCGGATACCACACAATGGCATCCGCGCAACAACAAACCACCTCTCCGGCGGTCTGGTAACAACGTTGTTGACCTCTTTGCCCATTGGCTGGAGGTGAGGCGGATGCAGTCAGCCTTCTTTGTTTTGCTGATTTAGTTTACCAGCCGCCCGGGTGTTTGTCAACAGTTTTTTTCTTTTTTTAGAAAGAAACGCATATTTTCCGGCGGCACCGTCCAGAATATGGCTGTACCCTATGGGTCGAAAGGAGGTCATCTCATGCAGAACAACAATAACCGTGAGAACAACCAGAACAAGAATCAGGACCAGCAGCAGGACCAGCGCAATCAGAAGGAACAGAATCAGCGCAACCAGAAGGAGAACCGGAAATAAAACGGCTCCCCCATACCTCAAAAAGCACGCGGTGGGTATCTCCCGCCGCGTCTTTTTATACATGGGCCTTGCGTCTTCCTTTTATAATATGGTATCATAGCCAGCGGTATCTTTTCTGTCAAGATTGGCAAGATTGGAATGAGACGATGCAAAACCAGAAAAAGCTCACCGGCTGGCTGTATGCCGCCTTTACCATCTCCGTTTGGGGCTCCACCTTTATCTCCAGCAAAAAGCTGCTGGGGATCTACTCCCCCGCCCAGATCATGCTGACGCGCTTCCTGCTGGCCTACTGTGCGCTATGGCTTCTCCGGCCCAGGAAGCTGCCGCTGCCAAGGAAGCAGGAGCTGGGCTTCCTTCTGCTGGGTCTGTTCGGCTGCTCCCTTTATTTTTACACGGAGAACACGGCCCTGACTTATACCCTGGCCTCCAATGTCAGCATCATCGTAGCCGCCGCCCCCATCCTCACCGCTGTCCTGGCCCACCTTGCCGGGGAGGAGCGGTTCCGCCGCAATACGCTCTGGGGCTTTCTGGTAGCCTTCACCGGCGTGGTACTGGTAGTCTGCAACGGCACCTTCGTTCTGAAGCTGAATCCCAAAGGCGATTTTCTGGCCCTGGGTGCCGCCGCCTGCTGGGCGGTGTACTCCGTGCTGGTGCGGAAGCTGGGCCGGGAGTTGGACCCCATCCTGGTAACCCGGCGGACACTGTTCTGGGGCATCCTCACCGCCCTGCCCCTGGTGCTGCTGGAGGGCAAGCCTTACCCTGCCGCTCCCCTGCTGACGCCGGTGGTTGCCGGGAATTTCCTCTTTCTGGGCCTTGTGGGAAGCGGCTTGTGCTACGTTCTTTGGAACAAGGCATTCCGCCTGCTGGGTGTGGTAGCCACCAACAATTTCATCTACCTGACCCCCTTTATTACCATTGTTACAGCCCGCCTGTTTTTGGACGAGCCGATCTCTCCCCTGGCCCTGCTGGGCGCGGTACTGATCACCATAGGCGTAGTAGTTTCCCAGTGGGCGCCAAAAAAAGCCGCAAAAGCCACATAAACAAAGTCCGCGGAGCGTTTTGCTCCGCGGACTTTGTTTTACCTGGGAATAAACTGCAGGTTGCCGTCCACCCGGCCGCCGATGCCGTTTACATAGCAGTTGCTGGAAAACTGCCAGTAGTCCATCTGATAGTAAAATGTAGGATACAGCTTTTCCGAGCTCTCGGTTTTATACTCCGGATACCAGGAGAGATAGGGAGAGATGGCCCCCTGGTCATACTTGATGTAGCTGACATACTGCCCCGCGTAGATCATCGCGTCGTAGCCCGCCTCCTCGATACGCTGGCAGAACGCGATGGCGCAGGCGGTCGCCATTTCCGGCGGTGTGCCGTAGACCCGGTAGCTGGAGTCGTGCATCTCCCAGTCATAGGCCACCGGACCATTGATCTCATGGTCTTTCAGCAGCTCGATGACAAAGTCCGCCTCCTCAATGGCCTCCTCCACCGTGATAGCCTGAGCGAAGAAATAGACGCCGGTCTCGATGCCCGCAGCCATGGCGCCGTCGATGTTCTCGGCATAGTAGGCGTCCGCGTGGATCTCCCCGGTGGATGTCCCGCGCAGGCCGATCCGCACCATGGCAAACTCCACGCCGTCATCCCGCACCGCCTCCCAGTCGATGGTCTCATTTTCGCTGGCGCGGTTCTGATAGGCGGACACATCAATGCCGAACCGGGTGCGGAACTCCTGGCCGTCATAGACCAGGCGGTCCCCCTCCCAGCGGAAGTCGCCCTCATACAGTCGCAGAGGCTCCCGTTCCTCGTAAATGGGGATCTCCTTGCCGTTGTACAGAATGGTATTTCCCGTGGTCTCACCGGGGTCATAGACCTCTCCGGGCTGGATAGCCGGGGTATCCGGTTCCTCCGGCCCCGTGGGGGCGGTCCCCGGCTCCCGGTGCTCCACAAAGGACGCGGTCCCGAAATTGCGGATATTGCCCAGCACCGCCACATTGGAAATAGAGATGTCCCCCGTCACGCCCGGCGCCACGATCAAATCGCCGTGGATGGTCATATTCGTCAGCACAGCGCCGTCGGCACTGTTGATCATCAGCGTACCCGGTATATCCCAGTACACCTCCTCGTTGGTCTGGACCAGCGTGTTGATCATGTTGCTGAGGATGTTGATGATCTCCGCCCGGGTAATAGGGTCTGTGGGGCGGAAATTGCCGTCGCGGACGTCATTGAGATAGCCCCGTGCTGTCATCTCCGCTACGGCGGGACGGGCGTACTCGGCGACCCTGTCCGCGTCGGCGTAAGGCAGGTCCGCCGTCTCCGCCTCAATACGGAACGCGCGGGCTATCATGGCTACCGCCTGCTGGCGGGTAATGGTGTTCCCCGCCAGGGCCTTGCCGTTGTTGCCCAGGTATACCCCGGCGGCGTGGAGTTTCAGAATAGCCTCCTCCCAGTAGATCCCCGCCGTGTCAGAGAAGGTCTCCGGCCCGGAGATCGACTGAAACTGCAGAAAGCGGTCCATGATACCGGCGAAAGCGCCCCGGGTGATGGAGGCGTCCGGGCGGAACGTGCCGTCCTCGTAACCCTGGATGATATGGTACTCCTCGCTCCACTTCTGGATGCTGTCCTCGGCCCAGTGGCCCTGTGTATCGGTAAACGCCATGGCGGGAACAACGGCCAGAGCAGTCCCCAGCGCGGCGGCGGTCAGCCATTTGAAAAGTCGGGTATGATGCATGACGGTTCCTTTCTGTCGGTATTTGTCGGAGAGTTCTTCAAAAAAACACCGCAGCCCGTATGGGCTGCGGTGTTATGTCACCTTTGTAACAGCGCCTGCTGCCATTATACAAAATGGAAATGCTGGGGTCAAGACCCACGAAAGGTTTTTCACGGAAATATTATGTCGCCTTAATTGCCGGGAAAACTCTCCCACAATGGTTCTACGATAAAGACGAATCTTCCGCCGCTTTTGTTCCATTCCGGGAGATAATCAGCGAAATCCCCAAAACATGGCTTCCGTTTTGTACATTTTCTTCCTTCTGGAAAGACAGCTTTATCCGGGAAACAGGCTGATGCGCCGTACCGTACATCCGGGCGACAGAATCCTCCCGGAATACCGACAGCGTCAGACCAATGAGCCCCATGGTCACCGCCATATGCAGATTTCCGGACACCAACGGCACGGAAACGCTGAACAGCACATAGCCCAGGTTCAGCAGCACGCTGAAAACCACCTGTAAGCCCAGAGTCAGTATCACCGACAAAGCCACCAGCCGCCCGGCCTGGTTCCGCTGCCGCAGACACTTCCGGAGGAGCCACAGCAGCAGTCCCGCCACCGCCAGTACCAGCAGCAGGAACGGCAGCCATCCCAGCTTGTACACCACGGTGGTCAGGAGAAAATCATGGTTCCAGTCAGGCACCGTCAGCTCATAGGTGGCTTCATTCCAGTTTCCCTGCCCCAGCCATTGGGAAACGGAAAGGGCTTTGCGGACGGTCATCGCCTGATAGCCGCCGCTCATAGGTTCCAGTTCCGGGTGCTGGAGCATCAACAGGCGGTGCTGAAAAAGCCCATGCTTCCAAAACATCCACGCCACGCTCCCGATAAAAGCCGCCGCTGTGCCTGCGGCTGCCGCTGCTGTTTTGCCGCGCCCCACGCCGAACCAATCCGTACCGGCGGCAGTCAAAAGCAGCACGAAGCCCGTCAGCAGCAAGAGCAAAACACCTGTCGAATAGGGCGCCAGCAGTCCGACCGCTGCCAGGGGAACGCCTCCCAAAATGGCAAGGAAAAATCCTTTCCACCCTTTCCCCCGGCAATGATACAGCCAAACAGCGTACACGGTTGGATAGAGCAGCACTACATAGCGGGTATAGTAGGACGCGCCATTGATGTTGGGGGCCAACCACAGGGACAGTGCCCCCAGCACCAACGCACCGATGTACACGCCGGCGGCGTGACGGACCAGCCAGGTGTAGTCCAAAAGGTAGGCTCCCACCAGGCAGGCAGTTCCCAGAGCCAGGGCGACGGCTGTACGGAACGGGTCAACATTCTCATAATATTCCGCGGCGGAGGCGGTCAGCCAAACCCGCAGAACCCCACCCAGCAAAGCCAGGGCAATCACAGCCGCCAGCAGCCCCCACTGGGGAGTTGGACGGTGCACCCGGTCCAGTTCCGTGCCGACTGTCACCGGGTCGCCCATCTCCTCCACGGCCATGCGCTCCGCCGTTTCCGGGGTGGTCCCCTCCTCTAAAAAGGCGTCCCGCTGGTCGGCAAGGTGCTGCTCCAGCTCCCGGACCACCACCGGGCGGGCCCGCTTCCACCGGATCTGCTCCTGTACTGTGTCCAAATATTCCCGGATGGTCTCAGCCAAAGCAGGCGCCCCCTTTCAGCACCCGGCCCACGGCCCGGGCATAGGTGTTCCAGGACTCCTCCTTCTCCCGCAGGGCCGCGCTGCCGGCTTTCGTCAGGTGATAATACCGCCGGGGCTTTCCGGCGGCGGCCTCCCCCTCGTAGGCGGTAACGAGGCCCTTCTCCTCCAGGCCGTGGAGGAGCGGGTACAGCGTGCCCGCCTTCAAATGAAAGGTATCGTCGCTGCGGCGTTTCAGCTCCTCGATCATCTGATAGCCGTACTTGTCGCCGTCCTCCAGCAGCTTCATGACCAACAGTGCCATACTGCCGCTGACCAGGCTTTTGTCGATTTCCATAATGACGCCTCCATATATAGGTTATCTATATAATATATCGATAATCTATATATGTCAAGCATGAAAAACCGGCGTCCGCGGAGGACGCCGGTTTTTCAAATCAACGCAAAGGTTTTCAGCAGATACAGCCATCCCGTGAAGGAAAAGGCGCTGCACACCGTGGTCAGCATCACCGCACTGGAAGAGATCGTCCCCTCATGCCCCATGCTGCGGGCCATGCTGAAGCAGCTGACCGTCGTGGGAGAACTCAGCATCAGCAAAACCGCCGTCAGCACCTCTCCCCGCCAGCCGAGCCAAACCGCCAGCGGCAAAAACAGCACCGCAAAAACGAACAGCTTAAAGATACTGCTCACCACTGCCGGCTTCCAGCAGCCCGCCGCCTTCTTCGGGTCGATACTGGCGCCCAGCGCCAAAAGTCCCAGCGGCGTTGCTGTGGCGGCAAGGCTGCTCACGGCACGCTGCATGATGACCGGCTGCGGAATCTTGAAAAGGGACCAGAGCAGGCCGATGGCAATGCTTAAAATGATCGGATTGGTGGCAACGCCCCTGACCGTCTTCCCTAAAGTCTTTCGGTCCAGATGTCCGCCGTCAGGCGCCATCAGCGTCAGGATCACCACAGCGGCCACATTGTAAAGCGGTACGGCGCCAATCAGAACCAGGGCCAGCGGACCGGCCTCACCGTACATATTCTGCATGATGGCCGTTCCCAGCAGCGCCTGGCTTCCCCGGTAGCCGGCCTGGATAAATTCCGCCCGCTGAGATCTGTCCCGCAGCATCTGCGACACGCCAAACATCAGCAGGATGGAGAGCAGTGAGACCGCAAAACAGAACACCACGACGCCGCCGTCCCAGACCGTATAAAAATCCGACTCCGACAGATTCTTGAACAGCTGCGTCGGAAGGGCGATCTGGAAGACGAACGTATTCAGATACCCGGCGAAACTGTCGTTCAGCAGAGGCGTCTTTTCATGCAGCAAAAAGCCCAGTACCATCATGAAAAATATCGGCACTGTGACGTTAAGGCTAAAAATCAGATTTTCCGTATATCTCCCTCCCGGTCATAAAGCTGCTGTCCTGTTTTCAGCCTGGACGAACTGGTATCATAAGGGAAGTTTGCGGCATATGCAAGATTTGTCGGGAAATAGACGGAAATTTACCTGCTCCCTTCGCTTACTTTTTCCGCACCGGATAGCAGACCTCCGTGACAAACGCATCGGGGTCGTTCGTCTCATGGGGGCTGACGTGGTAGATATTGAAGACAGTGCCATCAAAGGCGTAGCCGTTGTCCTCCACCCAGGACGCCACGGCAGCGTTGACGGCGCTGATTTGGTCATAGCTGCCCTTGCAGACGGCGGAGGCCACCTGGACCGCGGGTACGGTCTTGAATTTCACGTGTTCCGTGTCGGGATAAGTTCCCTTTACGGTCTTCTGAACCTCCACATCCACATCGGATTCCTTATAATCTCCGTCGTGGAACAGGGCCGCGCACAGGCAGGGGTCGCCGTCCTGGATGCGCATGTGGGCCGTTTCCTCCATAAAAATGCTCCACAGTTGGCCTTCCATATCATAATTGGGAATGATCTGCCGGACGCTGGCCACATAGCGCTCCGGGATGGTCTTGACCGTCACATCGTATTTCATGGGTTCATCCTTTCTCAGCCGTTCCAAGGCTGTGTCCAGGAGCCGCAGCCGCCGCGCCGCCTCCTCCGCCTGGAGCCGGGCCGCCTCCTGCTGGGCCAGCAGGTGCCGTTCCAGCGCCTCCCGGTCCTCCCAACACCCCAGCAGCTCCGCCGTACCGCAGAGTTTGAAGCCCATGTCCTTCAGGGCGTTGATACGGCCTGCCGTGAAGAGCTGGGCCTCGCTGTAATAGTGGTAGCCGGTGAAGGGGTCGATGGTCTCCGGGATCAGAAGGCCCATTTCATCGTAGTAGCGCAGCATGCGGATGCTGATCCTGGACAGTTTTGAAAATTCGCCGATCTTCAGCATATTGGGATCCTCCACATCGATGTGAATTTTGAGCTCAGGACCAGCATAAGCCATGACACCATGGGAGAGTCAAGGGGAAATTTTTCGGATAGGATGCCGCAAGATGGTCCGCCAGCGGTCCGGCGTGATCTTTCGGGCGTCGGAGAGGTAAATCTCGTGGTGCAGACGGCGGTCTGTAAGATCGTTGACATACCCGTTTTCCGCCAGGAAAGCATCCATAACATTGACCGTCTCCGGCTCCGTTTCAAATGGCCCCGTGTGGAGCATCTGGACGCAGAGCCCCTCCTCCACTGCCAGCAGTTCCGCAGCGGAGCAGTCCAGCTTTTTCCGGCGGGCTGCATCCTCCGCAGCCCAGGCAAAGTCCGCTTCCGTCACAAAAGCCGGCAGGCGCAGGACGGAGATCCAATGAAAGTCCGCTTTCCGGCCATAATCCGCGCCGTCCACGCCCTCCTGCCACCAGAAGCCCTCCAGCGGCGGCACCACATAGTCAAAGAAGCCGGGGATGGCCCTTCCTCTTCTCGGGCTGGTTTTCAGGGTATAGGCCAAAGCGTACAGCACCGCCAGCGCACGCTGGTAGGTACCATCGGTTGTATTGGGATCTCCCCATCCCCGGACTGCTACGTAATTTGCGGGTGGAACAGTGACAATCTCCGGTCTGTCTCCCGCCCGGTACAGCTTTTCTTTCTTGAAATCATAAGTCCCATCCTCCTATCAGCTGATGGGACCAGTATAGGCCCTGACACCGTGAGAGAGTCAAGAAAAACCTCCCGTGCTGAAAAACACGGGAGGCAGAAACATTATTCCACAGTGACGGATTTCGCCAGATTCCTCGGCTTATCAATGTCGCAGCCCCTCTGCAGCGCCACATAATAGGCAAACAGCTGCAGCGGCACCACGCCCAGGGAGGGCTGGAGAATGGGATGGGTGTCCGGCACCACGATGGTAGCGTCGGCGGTCTTTTCCATCTTCTCCTTGAAACTCTCCGTGGTAACGGCCAGGACCTCGGCGCCCCGGGCTTTTACCTCCACCACGTTGCTCATGGCCTTATCGAACAGAGCCGCGTAGGTACCCAGGGCCACCACCAGGGTCCCCGGCTCGATCAGGGAGATGGTGCCGTGCTTCAGCTCGCCGGAGGCATAGGCCTCGGAGTGGATATAGCTGATCTCCTTGAGCTTCAAAGAGCCCTCCAGTCCCATAGCGTAGTCCAGGTTCCGGCCGATGAAAAAAATGGAATCATGGTTGAAATACCGGGAGGCGAAATACTGCACATCCTCGAAATGCTCCAGGAACCAGTTCATTTTCTCCGGCAAAAGCTGCATTTCCGTCAGAATGGCGTCGTACTCGCTCTTTTCCACAGTCCCCAGTAGGTCCGCCAGATACAGGCCGATGAGGTCCATCAGCACCAACTGGGTAGAATACGCCTTGGTGGTGGCCACGGCGATCTCCGGACCCGCCCAGGTATAGAGCACATCGTCGGCCTCCCGTGCGATGGAGCTGCCCACCACGTTGACGACCGCCAGCGTCCGGGCGCCCCGGTGCTTGGCCTCCCGCATGGCGGCCATGGTGTCCAGCGTCTCACCGGACTGGCTGATGACGATGACCAAGGTATTTTCATCCACCAACGGGTCGCTGTACCGGAACTCAGAGGCCAGATCCACCTGCACGGGACGGCGCAGCAGCCGCTCCCAGTTGTACTTGCTGACCATGCCCACATGGTAGCTGGAGCCGCAGGCGATGATGAAGATGCGGGAGATGTTTTTCACATAGTCCGCCGTGAGCTTCACATCGTCCAGCACGACCTTGCCGTCCCGGATGCGGGGAGACACGGTCTTGCGGATGGCCTCGGGCTGCTCCATGATCTCCTTGAACATAAAGTGGGCGTAGCCGCCCTTTTCCGCGGCGGAGACGTCCCAGTCCACCTGGCTGTGCTGCTTTTCCAGGGGATTCATCTCGCTGTCGAACACATCGATGTTCTCCGCCGTGACGACGGCGATCTCGCCGTCCTCCATATACACCACATCCCGGGTGTACTTGATGACAGCCGTTACATCGGAGGCGATATAGTTGCCGTTTTCGCCGTAGCCCAAAATCAGCGGGCTGTCCTTCCGGGCGGCGATGAGGGCGTTGGGGTAATCGGAGCAGATGATGCCGAAGGCATAGGAGCCCTCGATACGCCGCAGGACGCGGCCCACGGCCTCCAGCATATTGTGGCACTCGTTGTAGTGGAACTCCAGAAGCTGGGCCACCACCTCGGAGTCGGTGTCCGAGGTGAATTTCACGCCGTGGCGCTGGAGCTGTTCCTTGATCTCCAGATAGTTCTCAATGATGCCGTTGTGGACCAAGGCGATCCGGCCGTTCTCGCTGATGTGGGGATGGGCGTTGATGTCGTTGGGCTCTCCGTGGGTGGCCCAGCGGGTGTGGCCGATGCCCAGAGTGCCCTCCAGGTCGGCGCCGCCGTGGGTCAGGTCGCTGAGCACCTGGAGCCGGCCCTTGGCCTTTTTTACCTGCAGGCCCTTCGTCTCGGAACGGACGGCGATACCGGCTGAATCGTAGCCCCGGTACTCCATCCGCGCCAATCCGTCCAGCAAAATAGGAGCCGCCTGTTCGCGGCCCGCGAATCCAATAATTCCGCACATAGAAATAAAATCCTCCTGATAAGTCTATCAAAAGGACAAACTCGCAGATATTTGTCACTTTTTACACGGTCACAGCTGTTCTGTTCCGCGGTCGCCCGCGTATTTGTGGGCTGTGTCACATGGCCGCGTCCACGGAAGGGCATCCGCCGAATTTTCGATAAACCCTTCTCCTCGTTATCCTGTCAAGTATTTTTCCATGACAGGCACATGGCGCTCTGTGATGGGCCTTTGCCCATAAGTCCTCCTTTCCGGTCTGCGATTTTATATATGATAAAAACTCCAATCCTGGGAGTTTTATCCGGGAATAACGCCGCCGGGAACCGGTCATACTGTCCCAACGGAGGAAAACGCCTATGATGACCGCCTTTGCACGCACGATCATACTCTACTTTCTCATCATGGTGGGCCTGCGGCTGATGGGCAAGCGTCAGATCGGCGAGCTGGAACCCAGCGAGCTGGTGCTGACCATGATGATCTCAGACCTAGCCACGGTGCCCATGCAGGATTTCGGCATCCCGCTGTTGGCTGGGGTCATCCCCATCCTGACGCTGCTGGCCATCTCTATGCTCCTCAGCCAAATCTCCCTGCGTCATCTGCGTTTCCGGGCCATGGTCTGCGGCACACCCTCGGTGCTTATTCGCAATGGTGAACTCCAGCAGGACGCCATGCGCCGCAACCGCTACACTCTGGACGAGCTGCTGGAAGAGCTGCGGGGCCAGGGCATCGCCAACATCGCCGACGTGAAATACGCCGTGCTGGAAAACTCCGGCCAGTTATCCGTCCTGCCCTGGGCGGCCCAGCAGCCGCCCACCGCGTCCCAGCTGGGGCTGGAGGTGGAAGATGACGTCACACTGCCGGTCGTTCTGATCAACGACGGCCGGGTGCTGGCAAAAAACCTGACACTGTGCGGGAAGGACAACGCCTGGCTGAACAAAACCCTGCGGAAAGAAAAGGTTTCCTCTCCCCGGGAGGTCTTTTTGATGACGCTGGACGAGCAGGGACAGGTGGTCTGCGTAAAAAAGGAGGGGCTGAAATGAAACGGGATATGCTGCCTCCCCTGGCCGTGCTGGTCGTAATCCTGGCCTTCGCCCTGTGGAACAGCGCCGCCATCACCAACCACACCCAGCGCTGGCGGGACCAACTCCAACAGGTGGAGGAACTGGCCGCGGCTGAAAACTGGCGATCTGCCGCTGACGCCCTCGCGGAAAGCTACAAGGACTGGAGCGGCAGCCAGGTCTATCTCCACATCGTCTCCGAGCACGACGCCGTGGATGACGCGGAGGCCATGTACCGCCGCGCCATGGCGTTTGCCGAAGAGCAGGAATCCAGTGAATTCCGGGCAGAACTGGCGGACCTTCAGGACCAGCTCCGCCTCTTAGCGGAGATGGAGCGGTTCTCTCTCAAAAACGTACTATAAAGTATTTTTCCTTGTCACTTCTCCGCCAGCAGCTTATTCAGCTCCGCCATGAACGTATCGATGTCCTTGAACTGGCGGTATACGGAGGCAAAGCGGACATAGGCCACCTGGTCCACCGCCCGCAGGCGCTCCATCACCCGCTCACCGATGGTCTCGGTGCTGATCTCCCGCTCCATGGAGTTCTGGAGGTCCTGCTCGATCTCGCTGGCGATCTTCTCCAGCTCCGCCAGGGGGACCGGCCGCTTCTCGCAGGCACGGATCATGCCGCCCAGCACCTTCCGCCGGTCAAAGCTCTGGCGGCTGCCGTCCTTCTTCACCACCACCATAGGCAGGCTCTCCACCGTTTCATAGGTGGTGAACCGCTTGGAGCAGGATAGGCACTCTCTCCTGCGGCGGATGCTGGCGCCCTCATCGGCAGGGCGGGAATCAATGACCTTGCTCTCACTGTAACCGCAATACGGGCATCTCATATGTGTACCTCCTGTATGGCCGCCGTCTGACGCGGGCTGGCCTTTTCCGCAAGTATCCACAGATACTTGCGGAGATTATATCACATCAACGCAAAATATGGTATACATAATTTGTTGATTTTGAAAATTTTCCGGGTGCGGGTCTCTGGCCCCTCCGCGCATCAAAAAGCGGCGGCGCAGCGGCTGCCGCTGTCATATCCTATGCATATGCAGGCTTGACCGTTCCGCCGTCTCTCCTAATGAAAAACTGGCCATTCCTTTTCGTCAAAAGCGTACACGACGTACCGTTTCCCCCCGATGTCCCGCAGCCGGGCCAGGCAAAAAAGAGGTGCCAGCGGAAGGGGCTTTTTCCCGTCGTAGGGCAGGGCCAGCAGACGGGTCTCCCCTGCCTTTCCGGTCAGCGCTCCCCGGACGCCCTGGAGCTGCTGCCGCAGCCAGGGCGTGCGGAACAGCCGGGTCGGTTCCGGTACCGCTGACCAGGTTTCCGGTGTCTTCTCACCGGCGGAGCGCAGTTCCCCCCGCCGCAGCGTTCCCACCGGCTCTGTCATCTGTTTGGAAAACCGCCGCCGGATGCCGTTTTGCGGCTCCACCACCCCCAGCCGCAGTTCTCCCTTGTCTCCCACGGCCCAGGCGCACCAGATGCCCTCCCCCGGCAGACGGCAGCGGACGGTGAACCAGGTGTACAGCGCCTCCCGCTCCACGATCAGCTCTCCCAGAGCTTTTCCCTCCCATAACAGCGGAAACTTGTCCATATCCCTGCCTCCCTTACAAAAAACGCCCCGCCTGTGCAACTCTATGCACAGGCGGGACATTTCATGCCGTTTGTCAGGACACAGTGTAACTTCCCCGCACCAGCAGCTTGGTGGTTGCGGCAGTGGCTTTCACGCCGCGGCCCTCAATGGTCATCATATACAGGTGGTTCTGGACCAGCGCGCCGCCGTTGTTCAGCGTGGACGCCGAGGTCTCGTCGATCAGCCCGGGGCTGGAGGGCGACACGCAGGCAGCGGTGCCTACCCGCAGCATGACCTCGCAGCCGATGTCTCCGGTAAGCGTCTGCCCCTTTGACAGCGTCACCACTGTGAAGGAGGCCGCCGTACCGGACGTACCGCCGGTCTGTCCGCCCAGCTGCTGAGCGAGTTGGCTGTTCCGGTCCGTGATCTTCTGGTCCACCTTCTGCAGGATGCTGTCCATGAACGTCTCATTGAGGTAGCTCAGTGTCACCAGGGGGTCCTTGTCGGTCCCCGGATCAGCCGCAAGCGTGACCGTCATACTCAGTGCGGCGGTGACCGTCAGCAGCACCAACGCCCGCAGGAACCATCTGTTTTTTTTCATCATATGTACCTCCTCCCCCGCCTTGCCGAAAAAGGATAAGCGGGCGCTCTTATCGTTTGCCTCTCTGCCTGTCCTGCCGCAGAGCTGACACGCTCCCCCGGAAAGTCCCCTTTCCGGGGAAGCATCCAATCACACCAACTGGTCGTGGGGCAGGCCAAAGCTCACCGCGATGGCCGTGCCGGCATCCCGCCGCGGCTTTTCAAGCCACAGCGGGAACCCTGCCACTTCACTCAAATGGTCAGGCAAAGCCCGCCCATTTCAAGGTTTTGCTCCGCAAAACGCTTGGCGCCGCTTCCGCGGCGTCCAAGGCGGACACGGCGCAGCCTTTTTCCGCCTTGTTTCTTGTTCACACCAACTGGTCGTGGGGCAGGCCAAAGCTCACCGCGATGGCCGTGTCCACCTTGTTCATCACGTGCTCCTCCACGTGGCCCATCCGCTCCCGCAGGCGCTTTTTATCCAGCGTCCGCACTTGCTCCAGCAGCACTACGGAATCCCGGCTCAGGCCGCAGTCTTCATCCACAGGAAGGTCAATATGTGTGGGCAGGCGGGCCTTACCCGTTTGAGACGTGATGGCCGCCGCGATCACAGTGGGGCTGTACCGGTTCCCGGTATCATTTTGAATAATGAGGACCGGCCGGACACCACCCTGCTCGCTGCCCACCACCGGGGAGAGATCGGCATAGTAAATATCGCCGCGCTTGACAGTCGTATCCACAAAGTTCACACTCCGCCGAAAGAAGTACCCATCACCGAATATGGGGGTTCCCACTCAGTGAGGCCACTTTCATTCTCCCACGCAATTCCGGAATTTATACGCCAAAGCACTGGGCAAAATCCCGGCGTCCGCGCCCCGCACTATCCTATGCGCGGGACAGGCAGGCGTGTGCGGATAGGAACTCGTTTTTACAGCATCCGCAGGCTGCGCTCCACAACCTCTCCGTTTTCCATGTACAGTCTCGGCACCCGCTTGCTGACGGCGC
>NZ_JAFBIS010000032.1 GCF_021531435.1 Oscillibacter valericigenes | reverse complement strand
GCGGCGACCGTGCTCAATTCCGCCGGTGACGGTGCTCAATTTGCCCGGTCGAGGTGCTCAATCTCGGGCGGAATACTCACGAAAAGCACCCAGGAAATCCCTATATGTTCCCCTCCCCTATCACTGGCGAAATGTACTACCCGGATTCCGTGGTCAACCTTCACAAGAAGATTCTAAAGGATGCCGGGCTGGGACACATCAGATTTCACGACCTCCGCCATACCTTTGCAACCCTGGCACTGCAAAACGGCGTGGATATCAAGACGGTATCCAGTATGTTGGGCCACTACGACGCCGGATTCACCCTTCGCACCTACACCCACGCCACCAGACAGAAGCAGGACGAAGCAGCGGAAACCATAGGCAACTTCATGGAGCAGGTCATGTGAGCACAAAAGAGCAAAAAAGAGCAAAAAATACAGGGCAGGAAGGCGGAACTTCCTGCCCTGTGCTTTCTAAACCTTTCCGCACATTTCTACGTGTGGGTCACGGTGTGGGTCAGGCAGTTGACCCACATTTTGACCCACACCGTTTCGGTCGAAAAAGTAAGAAAAATCCCCGAAATCGCATGATTTCGGGGATTTTCTGGAGCTGCTGGGCGGATTCGAACCGCCGGCCTCATCCTTACCAACCGGAATTTGAAACTTTTTATGATTTTTTCCGTTAGTTTGTGTTCGTTTTTGTTCCGTTTCATTTGCTTTCCAGCACTTTTTAAGTCTGTCGTTTCCGCATATTCCACGCAGGTCTGTGGCTGTTTGTGTGGTCAAAAGGCTTTCCTGCCGAAAACGCTCGGCTACAGGGAAAGCCTTTTCTTGTTTACAGTTCACCTCTGCCGCAGGGAATTAGCACTCTCTTTCTGCGAATAGTCCTTGGGGAACTTTTTACGCTTTTTCGCCCCAAAAGTTCCCTACAGAAATGAGCGCCCAGACGATAGTCACCGCACTTCGTTAATCAATCTTTACGCCGCTATAACCAAAGAATATCAACGACAGTTATCGTCGAAAAGATCGGCAATAACTGTCGGCGATAAAGTCTCTAATATATCAGATCCCTGCTTCAACCAATTTCACATCATCTACCAATGCACGAACCGAACTCCGATTTTGCAACAGCACTACGGATTGCCGGAGAATCCCATTGCTGTCATACCAAAATATGTAATCAAGGATACGCTCATATTGGATGCCTTTATGAATCACCGGTTGTCGCATCCTCATCGCTTCGAATAACCGTTCGTTGATATTTAAGCTAATCATCCAAGCTCCTCTGATCTTTCTATAACGTCTGTTTTGCTTCCTTTTCGCGTCGACGAATTACGTCTTCGTAATGCTCCGTCGCAAAATCAAGACAAGTTATGGCTGTGTCTTTCTCTAGCTTGTCCATTTCTTCTTCGTGTTTTCGGTGCAAGAAAAACAAACCGATTGCAATACCTGCGATGAATAGAAGTGCCGTGGCTGTAGCGCCTTTCAGCATACCGATGTGTTCAGGGGTTAGATTCATTTGCGCTCCTTTCTATTTCAGCTGCAAGCTGGATAGGGTCTTCGGATTCTGCGAAAGTTATATCATCTGCACCTGCGAAAACCAGTCGCTGCCCTTTTTCAGGATTACCAATGCATACCCAGCACCATACCGGATTCCATATTCGGCAATTTGGTCATATTGGGTGTCATCATGAATTACCGGGAGTTTTCGTTTCATAGCATCGCGGATTCGTTATTTATTGTAGTTATATTGCATTGAAGTCCTCCTGCTTGGCTTAGGCAAGTTGGCCGATCAGCTGTCTAGTATTCAAGTATTTTGGGATATGAAACGCTTGAGTTTATCCTCCAGATCTTCTTCGCGGAGAAGTCGTTCCTGTGCGGCGATAAACCATGCTTTTCTTTCAGGATTATCTTCCATCATTATTTTCAATCTAACATCTTTTAGTTCATTTTCGGAATCATGCAAAGCTTCGGAGCCCTCCGAATGGCTTTTGGCTGGTCTATTTTCAACCCCTCCATCAGCCATCGAAAGGTCTGTGGATCCAATAACCGCAGCTGCGCTTCACTTCTGGGCCATTGAAATGAGCCGTTGTTCAGTCGCTTATACAACAGGATATATCCATCGCCGGAAAAGTATAACGCCTTGATGCGGTCTGTGCGTCTTCCGCAAAACAGGAACAGGCTTTCTTCACTCAGCTCCTGGCCAAATTGTTGGGTCACGATTGCAGCTAAGCCCTCTATTCCGCGGCGCAGGTCCGTATACCCACACGCAACATAATAGTTCCGTACTCGACTTAGATCTAACATAGTTGCTGTAAGGCCCGAAGAATGGCTGCCACCGCTTCCGCGTCCGTGTTTGCCGGCAGTCTCAAATCTGCCTGCCCAATCTGGATCCGAAGCATATGTTCTCTTTTGTTGACAGGATCTTCAAGGCGCACAAAATGTGGCGAGGCCGTTTCCACAACCGTTTCCCGCAATTTTTTCAGCCAGTAGTAATATTGCCGTTCAGATATCCCATTTTGTCTACAGAACTCTCGCTTACTCAGCCCACTGTTTTGCCCCGCCTGGATGATCTGGCTCCATTCCTGCAGCCGATACTCATCCCGGATTGCTAACACATCTTCCATTTCTTACACGCACTCCCTTTGCATTCGAAAACTTACACGCAGTTTTTGTTGACTACGTATCATTTTCTCATACTTACTTGACCTTGGAAATGCGGGTGGTTATTGAGCACTTACTGTGAAACAGGGATTTGGTACCACACTTGAAAGTTCGAAGGACTGCATGGGTGAAGGCTGTACCACATCCCCTAAAACGGGAAGTTTGCAACATTAGGAGTCAGCAGGGGCCATTTAATCTAGAGACGTAAAGAAATCCGTGTGGCATAAAACGATATGTGGGCCGGGCGTAAAATTTTGTGTAAGCGTTTTTCGACAAAGTCAAGAATGGCGCTGGAAAGCAGGGCGGATTCTGGCCTGAATCCCTTGACTACCGAACGCCATGGCGGCCAGAGCGGTATGCGCGCCGGCACGGCGTGAATGCCGGTCTGGCCGCCGTGGCATACTAGGACAAGGGAGTCAGCCAACGGCTCGGTCGGCGAACATGATCTCCAGCTGGCTGAGCACCAGATCCCAGTTCTGGTATCTGGCGTGCCAGTGCTTCACGATGCGCTGTGAGGCCAGATACAGCATCCGGCGTAGGGAGTCGTCGTTCGTGAAGGAGGGCTTGTTCTTCGTGATCTGCCGGAACTGGCGGTTTAGGCCCTCGATGATGTTCGTCGTGTATATGATTTTCCGAATCTCCACGGGGTATTCAAAGAACGTGCTTAAAACCGGCCAGTTTTCCTCCCAGCTTTTCACGCAGGAGGGGTACTGCTTGCGCCAGGTCTCCGCAAAGGTCTGCAGGTTTTTCTCGGCTTCCTCCAGCGTAACGGCACTGTAGATCTTCTTTAAATCCGCAACGACCTTTTTGATGTCCTTGTAGCTGACATATCTGGTGGAACTGCGCACCTGGTGCACGATGCAACGCTGCAACCGGCTTTTTGGGAAGACGGCCTCGATCGCCTGCATCATCCCACACAGGCCGTCCGTGCAGAACAGATATACATCCAAAACGCCCCTGCTTTTGAGGTCATTCAACACATTCAGCCAGAATTTGCTGTTTTCATGCTCTCCGATCCAGACGCCCAGGATGTCCTTCCTGCCATCCATGGTGACGCCCAGGACCACATAGGCAGCCTTCGTCACATACCGCCGATCCTCCCGCACTTTGTAGTGAATGGCATCCATGAACACGAAAGGATACGCCGGCTCCAGAGGACGATTCTGCCAGGCTGTGACCTCCGGCATGATCTTTTCGCTGATCTTCGTTACCAGCTCCGGAGAGATCTCCACGCCGTACAGTTCCTTGATCTGCTCAGCGATATCCCGCTGGCTCATGCCGCAGGCGTACAGCGCCAGAATCTTATCCTCCATCCCGTCTGCATTCCGGTCATACTTGCCGATGATCTTGGGCTCGAAGGAGCCGTTCCGGTCCCGGGGCACCTTGATGTCCACCTCGCCCAGCTGGGTCTTGACGGTCTTCTTCGTGTAGCCGTTGCGGTAGTTTCTGGGGGCTCCCTCCGGCTTGTCTGAGCGCTCGCAACGCTCGCGACCAAGCTCCTCGTCCATCTCCACTT
This sequence comes from Oscillibacter valericigenes, assembly GCF_021531435.1. Taxonomy (GTDB): domain Bacteria; phylum Bacillota; class Clostridia; order Oscillospirales; family Oscillospiraceae; genus Oscillibacter; species Oscillibacter valericigenes_B. The sequence continues at coordinate 16,101 of NZ_JAFBIS010000032.1, read as the reverse complement.
CCATGACGGTTTGGATGACGTCCCTGAACATTTCCTTCATGGCCTCCATGATCTCCGTCGTGCTGGTGAAGTGCTGGCTCTGAACGTATTCCTTCAATAAATCCTGTGGTACTGGCTGCATAATCTTCGTCTCCTCGTCTTGAATGTTTGATCTCATTCTTGACTCAGTCGAAGATTTTCATACTGTCGAGGAACGTCGATTACACAGAATTTTCGGCGGTCTCGATATGTGTTTTCATCAACTCTACTTTAGTGGTTTATAAACAGCATCAATGGGATTATCTAAATAGTGATTACTCAGATTATATACATCACAATACAGACATTACATGATAGCCACATGAAAAAGTACAAGCGTCATTCTAACCATAGATATCATAATTTCCAAAATCCGTATACAATCGAATATTGGACGTTATGTTGCCGCTATGCAACAGCGGTGTATAATAATTTGAACTTCTAAAAAGAACACCATCCACTTCTTCTGATGAAATCAGATTCCCATCATTTATATTGTATATTTTGACAAAAAATCTTTCTGCAAATGGATCATATTTTACAATAGATTCGTTTTCATCATTTTGGCAGTATGTTATGGTTGCAAAGGGCGTCTTTGTCAATTTAATAACATCTATAGTGAAAGGAAATTTAGAATCACCATACGAATACACTTCTATATGTTCATAAAAAGGTGATAATTTTACTCCCTTTACTAGTCCCAAACGATCCTCGTCCTCAAAATATTCAACATGCATCACCAAATATAGCATTAAGAAGATTACAACTCCAACGCATATATAAAGAGTTTTTCGGAAGCGTTTAGAGCATTTTTTATTAAGATTTAGGGACATAGATTTCATTTAGTTGCTCAATATTGGGGTAACTCTCTCCAGCATCATTAAGTTCATCCATACTGTTATTTTCTGTAGAACTATCTACATCTACCATGGGAATAGTGCCATAATCATCGCTTTCAATTTCTGCAGCTATAGCAGGAATACATAAAGTAAGACACGCAATTACCGCCAAAATGAGACCCAAAATTCTTTTCTTCATTAGTTATACCTCCTAATAGCAAATGAATTGATAATTTCGCGTTTGGGAAAAATGTGCTCTTTCTTTGTCATCAGCTCTTGTATACTGTGGATTTGGATAGAGTATATTTGCTGGTTGAGATTATTGTAGATGTAGTCGCAGTTGTGGCTGCCGATGCCCGTCTCGTAGGTCAGTTGCCCAGGCTGTCGTAGGTATAGGTGCAGGTGGAATTGCCGTAGTTGTCGTGGGCAGTGATGAGGCGGTTCAGCGCGTCATAGGTATAGAGGGTTTCATTCTTTGCCTGGCCCGTGCCGTTGCCTCGCATGTACTCATAGGTCATGTTGCCGTTGGCGTCATACTTATTAAGTACGCTTCTGGTTTTTGGCGGGTTTCTCGCTGGGATGGGTGTCGTCTACCGCCAGCAGGCGGCCAAGTTTGTCGTAGGTGTAATACTCCACCCAGCCGTTGGGATAGCGCATCTCCGTGACGCGGGCCATGCGTCGTAGGCGTAGGTGGTGACGCCGCTCTGGGCGTCGGTGATAATCATGACCCAGTCCATGGTGTCAAAGCAGAGTGGTGCCGTTTGGGCACCGCTCTGTGTATTATTTTTTATGCTTGTTTTCTCGCCTTAATAATAGAATTGTTAAGATGAGGTGCATAATAACAGCAAGAATGGCTATCCAGCAGGTGGGTCTGAGTCTTTGCATTGTATATTTCAGATTCGGCTTGCCCATTAAATTCATGCGAACCGTGAATTGACTCATAGCAATAATATAGGAAACCACCACTAAAAGATGGGCAACTATGATCCCCCAGTTCTTTTTTAGAAATAACATCACATAATAGAGGGCTATTGCAAAATAGAACTCACCCCTTACCAGGTAAATCCCTCTGCATGGAGGGCGTATTCCTGGACTTCCCACTCTAAACCATTCAAGGAAAACCGGAAGTAATGCCAACAGAAAACTAAAATATAGAATCCTTCTTGATTTCATCATATGCCTTATAATACCTCCTTTATTTTTCTGGGAACTACTAAAATAACCTCCTTTCTTTGTTTGTTATCTCACGTGCAACATAGATCTTTGTAAATACATGGACATCATATTGCACTCAGAGTTAGAGGCTTTAACTACTTCATAAACATCGTCTAGAAAGTCATTGGAATTAAATACTTTTCTTATTTTTCCCAATATGTTGTTGTATTCAGCAAACGTAGCAAGGCCAAATGAATCAATCCAATTAACAGCATCATCCTTAGCATATAGATACTGCACCAACTGCATGGGATCGATAACATACTCACGCAGGTCATACTAGCTGCGGTCAAGGATAGAATCAACAATCACTCGCTGTAACTGGTTCAGGAGATGACCTTGCTGTTGACAGCGGAGGTCAAGTAATCCGTGGTGCCAAGATAATCGCAGTGGTAATAGGCGTGCAACTCGCCGCGGCTATCCAGCAGGGACGCGGAGCCGTTCTCAATGCCCTGGACCACGACAGACAGACGAGCCTTGTCGCTGTACACATAGCGGTAATCCAGGCCGTTCACCTCATGCTCCATCAAGGGCTTGTAGGTCTCGGAGCTGAAGTCCACCACGAACTGCTTGACCACCGTGCTGGTCTTTTTCACATCGCTGCCGGTGGGCTTGTCCTGGTTGCCGTTGCCGTTCCCGTTGTTGCCGTTATTTCCGTTGCCCGCATTTCCGTAGGCTACCAGGGAAGCAGTCAGGGTGCCGGCGTCGGCGGCAGCGGTCTCGGTAGAATCGGCACTGTTGCTGCCCTTGCCGTTGCCTTTACCATTGCCGTTTCCGTTGTTGCCGTTTCCGTTGTTGCCGTTTCCGTTGCCATTCCCATTGTGGTTGCCGTTGTTCCCATTGTTATTGCCGTTCACCTCGTTGTTGATGTCGGGATCGGTATCGTCCCCGTCGTCAGGGGTATCGGGATCGGTGGTCTCACCCGGATCAGGAGTATCGGGATCGGGCGTATCGGGATCGGTAGTTTCACCGGGATCAGGCGTATCCGGGTCAGTGGTCTCGCCGGGGTCGGGGACATCGGGCGTGGGATCGGTGGGGGACGTGGTGTCCTCCTCGCCGCTGGCATCGTGATACCCGTAGCCGTTATTGGCGATGATCCAGGTGTTTTCCATGAGAGCGCCCAGGCCGTTGTAGGTGTAGATGCTCTCCTCGGCGTTGCCGTTGACGCCCCGGACCATCTTGTTGGTCTCGTCGTAGGTGTACTCGCCGGCAGTCTCCAGCTTCTTGTTCTTGCCGTACTGCTCCAGGATCAGGTTGCCCCGGTTGTCGTAGGTGCTGGCGGTGTGGGACTTCCAGTTGTCGGAGGAGCGGTCCACCTGCTGGTTGAGGTTGTTGTAGATGTAGTCGCAGTTGTGGCTGCCGATGCCCGTCTCGTAGGTCAGGTTGCCCAGGCTATCGTAGGTATAGGTGCGGGTGGAATTACCGTAGTTGTCGTGGGCGGTGACGAGGCGGTTCAGCGCGTCGTAGGTATAGAGGGTCTCGTTCTTCGCCTGGCCAGTGCCGTTGCCCCGCATGTACTCATAGGTCATGTTGCCGTTGGCGTCATACTTATAAGTATGCTTCTGGGTCTTGGCGGGCTTTTCGCTGGGATGGGTGTCGTCCACCGCCAGCAGGCGGCCCATCTTGTCGTAGGTGTAATACTCCACCCAGCCGTTGGGATAGCGCATCTCCGTGACGCGGGCCATGCCGTCGTAGGCGTAGGTGGTCTCGCTGCCGTCGGTCTCCGTCACCTTGGTCTGGTTGTGGACCAGATCGTATTCATAGGTGGCCTTGGTGCCGTCGGGATACAGGATTTCCGTCTGGTTGCCCACGCCGTCGTAGGTGTACTCCACCCGGTTGCCCTTGTGGTCGGTGGCGGCGGTCAGCTGATGCAGCAGATCCAGCTCGAAGGTGGTGGTGCCCAGCCAGTCGGTCATGGATACCAGGTCTCCGGTCTTGTTGTATCTGTAAGAAACTTCCTTGGCATCATTGTAATTGATTGCCGTGACCAAATCAAGGGCGTTGTAAGTGTATTCCGTGGTGTAGCCGTCGGGATCGGTTTTGGAGACCAGGTTGCCGTTGCCGTCGTAGGCGTAGGTGGTGACATTGCCCAGGGCGTCCACCTGCTTGGTGACGAGGCCCCGGCCGTCGAACTCGTACAGGGTGATCTCCCACTCGTCCACGTTGTCCTGGGTATCCACCCGGTGGAGCTTGGTGGCGGTCAGGCGGCCCATCTCGTCGTACTCAAAGAAGGCAGAGGTGCCCAGCGCGTCGATGGTCTCCACCACATTGCCCACGCCGTCGTAGATGTACTGGGTGGTATTCCCGTTGGCGTCGGTGGAGCTGGTGATGTTGCCCACCCCGTCATAGGTCATGGATGTACTCTCACCGTCCGGTGTGGTGGTCTTGATGAGACGGTCCAGAGGATCGTACTCATAGAGGGTGTCGCCGTCCACGGTGGTCATTTTGACGCAGTTGCCGTTGCCGTTATACTCGTAGGAGGTGACGTAACCCTCGGCGTCCGTCTTGGTGGCCACTTCACCGCGCTTGGTGTTCTGAGTTTTGCAATTTTTTATACTAAGAATCTTTGACGACCAGCCTGTTCTTACGCGGGCGCCCTGGCTTCCCTTTATTTGTCCTGCGGACTGCATATTCGGGGGAGCAACCATCAGGAATATCGAAGCCAAATGCATCACAGATTTCAATTTGTTTTCCAATGAAGGGAGTGATGAAGGGCTTGGTTCCGGGATGCTCTATGAAGCGAATTGGCCGCATTTCGTTTAGGACGTCCTGAATGGAATGGTATTTGTCGGCCAGTTTTTCTTTCCGAACATTGGCCAGGTAACAACCCATGATCTGCGCGACGAACAGCACAAAAAGGCGGCCTTCCTTGCCAAGTTCAGAAGAGTTTCGCTGCCTGTCTGCACCGAGAATACCCTTCATCATAGAAAAGTATTTCTCCTGCTCATCACGGAGCGAATAGTGCCGCTGAGCAGTCATAGCATCAATGTCAAGGCCATGTGTTGTGTTTGCAAAGAAGCCGGCTTCTTTTCTTGCTTTCTCAACCTTTTTGTCATCCAGCACATAGGAATTCAGTATCCTGGTCTCCGCATCGTAATCAAGTTTGTAAAAGCGGTAGACACGGCATATCATAGCATCATCATCCAGTGGCAGCTTCCTTGCTTGGATATCTGCTAAGGCTGCCCCCTGAGCGTGAATAGCAATGTCAAGATCGATTAGATCCTGACTGCGGCGCACAGGGTCAAAATACAGGTTAAGCCGCAGTTTGTCAGCCTGCTTTACATTGTCCCTTTTGCCTTCAATTTGATATTCCAGATTGAACTGTTTGAAGTAAATTCGCTCTTGTGGATCAATCTCCATTGACTCCGGATGGTGACTGAATGTGCCGAAAGAATCAATCTGTTTACGCACATGAGCCTGGCCGGTCTTTGTACCCATGATCATTCGTTGCTTCTTGTCAATATACATTTCCAAGTTTCGAATCGATTCATAGCCGCGGTCTGTAATCAGAACGAGATTCTTGAAACCTGCATTCTTGAGATCCTGAAGGATTGTTTCCAAACTTCTGGAATCGGGTGTGTTGTCGGGAAGCGTCCGGTAATACACAGGCATATGCTGATCCAACGTATAAACAACAACTTCTGTAGTCTGAGGAAGAGGTAGCCTGTCCTTATTTTTCCCATAGCGGATATCCGGCAGAGAGTCTCCCCAAGCAGATCGACTGGTGGAGTCAACTGCGCAAAGTTCTTCATTTCCAAGCCTGGCCGCTCGGAGCTTCAGCAGATTCATCCGGTCGGTTTCTGTAATGGATTGTGTGAACTTGGTGATGTAGGGAGATGTCAGTTCTCTATCACAAGGAGCTTTTGTTATTCGCTGCCATGCAGCAAGCTGATTGTATGTACCCTTTCCGGTAAACAGGAACATGGCCATCGTCATGATAGCATTCACAGTTTCCTCATTATTATGGAACGTCTTCATCAGATCTTTACGAATCCCGGTGACTTCTGCAATCTGCTCCAGCAACCAGATATCACCATAGAGCCGATTCTCATCTTGAGACTCAATTGCTGGTCGGCCCTTTTCACGATTGCCAGACAGCTTCTTAATCTCGCTCAAATCCCAAGAGTCTGGAAAAATAAGCTTTCCTCGGTCCTCAGGCGCTGCGGTCAGGTAGTTCTTTCCGGGTATAAATTTATTGCTGCCATCAACAGTTCCCCAATGAACACGACGATAGACCTTTTTTCCTGTCTCAGGATCTACCTGAAAAGGTTGGGTGCTGGCATAACGGTATCCGTTGATGGCGTGTATTGCAACTTTATACTGACTATTGGGGTCAGTTCTTCGCGACATACTATCAGCCTCCCATAATATAGTATAATTATACTATATTATGGGAGTGGATTCAAGCATTACTTTTCCTCAAAGCCTTACAATTGCAAGCGATTTAACCGATCGAAAGTATTCTTAGTAAAATTAATTGCAAAACTCAGAAACTTATGCCGCTATAACCAAAGAAAAAGGGGCCAGAGAATTATCTCTGAACCTTACATAAAAATGGAGCTGACCGCATTAGTCAGCTCCATTGCTTTTTTATTTCGACTCCGCCAGCCACTGCTTAAATTCCTCAAGCGTAATGATGCCACGGTCGCATTTCTTTTTTTCTTCTCTGGCTTTTTCGCTCCAAGCGTAGAACTCCTCGTCGGTGATGCGCCCTGCCTTGATCCATGCGAAACGCTTCTTGTATTCCTTGCGATAAGCCTTGAATACAGGATCGTCGGACTGCTTTTTTGTCCACTGCTTTAGTGCGCCGATCTCGCGGCAACGCTGTTGCCCTTTCGGGACAGGGCGCTCACAATACTCCGCGCTGACGCGGCCTGTCTGCGGAAAATAGCGCCCACAGTTTTTGCAGCGCCGGACAGTGATACCACGCTCCACACAGCTACGCAAAGAGTAGTCGATCATGTCTGAGATGCTGGCAGAGTACAAGACCGGAGAACATTTCTGATATTCCACGGGTTCAAAGCTGAGAGGAATCGGGTGGAATTTGAACAGGCCGGAATCGTTAGGGTTATCGTAGGTGTAATTCTTCGAAGCCTGCAACTGGGGTTCACGACCTGCCGTATCTACATCCAGCACCAAATCAAAAAAGCGCTGGATCTGTTTCTGATATAGCGGAAGCAGTTCTGGCAAACGTCGCAACTCATCCAGCATCTGCTGGTCCTCTAAATTACCGCGATCATTCTTGATAGACATGGTTACCTGACGGTCATAGCAGTGTACATAGAGAAGCTGAAAGTAGATGTGTACGGAAGCTAGGGCTCCAAGCTTCATCATAGCGTTTGTACGAGCTTCCATGTCCCCTTCTGCGACAAGTTTGCTCCAGTTATCGGTAATGTATTGGAGCATCGGTGTCAGTTCTGAGCAGTCCAGCTCCTGAAATGAAAGAAGGCTCTCCAGAAAAGGAAGCTCCTTCTGGACGGAAGGAACGCCCTGTGTACCGGCGGCATCATATTGAAAAATCTCTTTACCCTCGGAGAAATACATCTTGGCATACCACATAGCGGCTCACCTCAAATTGGACAATTGTAAAAATTTAATAAAATAAGTCTTGACAGAATATGCGCGATGTGTTACGATACAAGCCCTCCAATAGACTGTCAAAAATAAGTTACGATTAGTCTAACACTGGATCAATGGGTTGTCAATGGAAAAGATAGCCTATCGCTCTGGTCGGAGCACCTTGAAAACTGAATACCCATCACCAGAGAGGATACTCAACGGGGAAGTAACGCGAAGACGCTGCCGCAAAGTAGCCGAGCGTACCAAGGCTGATGCAAACGCTGTGTAGGTCAAACAAGGCCGCAGGGCAGGAACAGGTATGGTGCATGGCAGAGAACCAGTGGAAAGGAGGGGGACAAAAGTACACCGTTCCTACAAAAAGAACACCGCTGAACTGCTGCAACAGTTCAGCGGCACGCCGCGTTTCGAAAAACGCAGACTCCATCTGCGAACAGTCTAACAGAGAGACCTCCGAAACGCAAGAAAAACTTTTCTCTGAATTCTGATTTTCTCGGAGGTAATGATTATGAAAGTATCGACCTATCACAGTTATGATGACCTGCCGCTGTTCCTCAACGCAGAGCTCATCTCAAAGGTGTTGGGCGTCTCCCTCGCCAGCGCCTATGAGCTGATGCACGACAAGGAGTTCCCGGCAGTTCATGTCGGCAGCCGCATCGTGGTTCCTAAGGAGCAGTTCCAGAAATGGGTAGAGGAGCAGATGGGAGGTGCCAAATGAAGAAGAACTTGGCGAAGCGTGATCCTATCAAAAACTATTTCCCTTTGCCCAATGAGATCTATCAACTGGGTCTGTCCTCCGGAGCTATTGCGGTCTATGGATACCTGCTCCGCATTGAGGACCGTACCACCTACCAGTGCTATCCCAGCTACAGCACCATTGGCAGTGCGGTGGGGATGAGCAAGAACACAGTTCGAAAGTATGTGTCAGAGTTGGAGGAGCGGAGGCTCATCCAAACGGAACCGACCTCCATCACCACAGTAGATGGGCGCAAGCGCAACGGAAGCCTCCGCTATACGATCCTCCCTATCCAGTTCTCCATTGAACAGTTTTACGAGCGGCAGCTCAACGCCGCAGAGCAGGCTCAAGAGCGGCAGCGAGCGGCAAGGCGCAAGGAACAGAATGCGCAGAAGGAGGTGCGGAATGATGTGGGCATCAATCATGGATGAAATTATTTCACAGGAGCCTGCGCTGTCAGTCCGGCGCACACTGGACGCCAAGCACTACATTCTCAACCGTTGGAACGAGAACCACGACACGCCCATGGATGAATCGGCAGTGATGCTTTTCCTCTGCGATGAACAGTGCGGCGGTCTCACTGACGAACAGCGAGCTTTCGCAAAAGATGGAAAGGCAACTATCTATGCCAAATATCGCTCCGCAGTGTTCCGCCTGCTCCTGTACCGGGAAATGCTGCAAACGCATCAGGTATCCGGACTGGAAGACTTCTTCCAGGTACCCTCTCCGCCGGATGTCATGCGGGCAGCAGGCTGAATGCCCCGTGTATGCCCTTGTAAGCCGCTGTGTGCGCTTCTTCGGGGCTGGGTGGAGTCCCAGCCCCTGCAAGGGTTTTTGAGGCGGTTTTCGGGAGCTCTTTACGGCTCTTCGGAGGACGAAAGTCGAAGCGGGATAAAGAACAGGCGTCAAGCGTGACGCCCTGTTCAGTCACTTCTGCCCGCAGTGCGGGCAGTTACGGGGGTTTTCGGGGAGTTCCAAAGTGGGGTCAAAAACAGAAGACTGCTATCACTTTTACGGTCGTCATCCCCGAAAGCCTACTACCACAAAGGAAAAATGGGGGTCATGCCCCGGAAAGGAGCTCATTTTGAGCAAGAAAGAAAAATTTGCCCTCTATCTCACTCCTGAGAAAAAGGCTCGCTTGGAGCGACGATATCAGGAGGACGGCAGCCGCAGCATCACCGGATTCATTGAGCGGGCCATCGATTTCTACCTGGACTATCTCAGTGCCAACGACGCTGGGCTGTTCCTTCCGACCTCCATCCAGTCCTATCTGGACGGTCGGGTGGGTCAATTGGAAAACAAAATGGCGTCGCTGGCCTACAAGCAGGCGGTGGAGTTGGATATGCTCTCCGAGATCATTGCGGACAGCTTTCAGTTCAGTGAGGAGGACCTGCGGCGGCGCCGGGCGGAGAGCGTCCGGAATGTGAAGCAGACCAATGGCCGCATCTCGTTTGAAAAACGGGTGCGGGAATCCGTGAAGGATGATGACGGATGGCAAGGCTGATCGTCAAAAGTCCGTACATCAAGTGCGGAGGCGACAGTTCGGCAGGCGGTTACATGAGGTACATCGCCACCCGTGAGCGGGTCGAGTTGATTCAGGATGACCGCCCTCCCACTCGAAAACAGGAGCAGCTTATCGTAAAACTGGTGAAGGATTTTCCTGACGCAATGAATCTGGATGAGTACGGTGACTACCAAGAATGCCCCACCAAGGCCAATGCCTCAGCGTTTATCTCACAGGCGTTGGAGGAAAACTGGAGTGACGTTCAAAAATCGGATGGCTACATGAAGTACATTGCGACGCGGCCGAGAGCGGAGCGGCTGGGCTCCCATGGTCTCTTCGGTGACACGGATGGTGTGGAGCTGGACAAGGCCATGGCAGAGCTGGAGAACTACACGGGAAATGTGTGGACGCACATCATCTCCCTGAAACGGGAGGATGCCGAGCGGCTGGGCTATGACAATGCCAGGGCGTGGAGGAATCTTCTCCGCGCCCACCGCAACGACATCGCCGCCGCTATGAGCATCCCGCCTCAGGACTTTCGCTGGTATGCTGCCTTCCATGATGAAGGCAACCATCCCCATGTGCACATGATGGCTTGGTCTGCAAAACCCGGTCAGGCATACCTGTCTCAAGACGGCATCCGGCAAATCAAATCCAAGCTCACCAACGATATCTTCCAGCAAGAGATGCTTCACCTCTATGAGCAGAAAACCGTCTCCCGTGACCATCTGGTACGGGAATCGCGGCAGGCCATGCGGGAGCTGGTCCAGCAGATGCGAACCAGGATCTGCGACCACCCGGAGGCGGAGCGGCTCATGCAGGAGCTGGCCCTTCAGCTGGAAACAGTAAAGGGGAAGAAATCCTACGGCTACTTTCCGAAGAAGCAGAAGGCGCTGGTGGATGAGATCGTGGACCAGATGGAACAGCTCCCGACTGTGGCCGAGTGCTATGAAAAGTGGTGGGAGCTGCAAAGCCAGGTGGAGGATTTCTATTCTGAGAAGGAACGGCACCGTCCGCCGCTGTCCCGGCAGAAGGAGTTTCGCCAAATCAAGAATGCGGTCATCCAGGAAGCGGAGACCATTCGGCTGGGAGAAATAACTTTTGAAGATGAGACCCTGGACCTACGCCAGAGCGACGAGGTGGCTGAAGATGAAAATATGTCCTGGGACTTCTGGACGCTTCGCATGGACGTTCAAGATGAATACTCACCGCTGGCAGAACGGGATGACGCCGTGGAAAGTATGCGGGAACTTGCAGAGAGCGGAAACGTCCATGCGCAATACTTCATGGGAAAGCTGTACATGGATGGCAGTCTTGTGATACCAGACAGCGAAGTAGCTATGGGCTGGTTCCACAAGGCATCCATCAATGGCTACGCCCCCGCCCAGTATGCCCTTGGAAAACTGCTGCTCTCTGATGATGCCAGTGTCCACGATTCCGAGCTTGGCATCCAGTGGTTGGAGCATGCCGCCTACAACGGAAACCACTATGCGGCCTACCGTCTGGGAAAGGAATATCTGAAGGGAGACTCGGTAAGAAGGAACACCCGCAAGGCCATGGATCACATCTACACCTCCGCCCAGGCTGGGAATCCCCATGCACAGTATCTGCTGGGAAAGCTGCTGCTCCAGGGAAAGGTCGTCGAGCGTGACAAAGAAGAGGGCATCCAATGGCTGACCCAGGCGGCAGAGCAGGGGCACAGTTACGCACAGTGCCTTCTGGAAAGGCAAAGCGCTTCGACAGCGCCGGAAGTATTTCTCGCAGTGACAAGACTGCTCCACCATATTGCGAATATCTTTCAGGAGAACTCCCTGCCGCAGAGCGGCACGGGGCTCATCCATGCCGACCGCAAACTCCGTGAACAACTGCGGGAGAAACGCCTCGCCCACGGCCACAAGGAGGACGATCATGAGGAGCAGCAGTACGGTGGCTGGAATATGACCATGAGATAGAGGTTACGCCTATATTTTATCACAAACCTCTTTCACATAATCATATAGCTTTTGCCCTCTGGTTGTGATATTGCTTTGTGTTACAAAACGGAAAGGAGCATCAGCATGAAGCATGATAAGAAAGCAATCACAGCCATGGTGACCGGAATGGCTATCGGTGCAGCCCTGGTGAGCGAAGCCGCCGCGGGAATCGTAGCGGAACCCACTTGGCAGAAGATCTATGTGGATGGCCGGCAGGTCTCCATGACGGCCTATAACATTGCGGGGCACAATTATGTGCGGCTCAGAGATATCGGTCAGCAAGTAGGCTTCAATGTGTATTGGGAGGACGGCGTACAGATCGACACGGATGCACCGTATACCGGAGTTGCCCCGGCACAGAAAATCAGCTCCCAGCCGACAGAGATGGAGATTCGTGAGGAGATGATCCGGTGCATCAACAAGGTACGGAAGAAGCACGGCGTTCCAGAACTGGCGGTGGATCAGTCTCTCATGGATGCGGCACAGGAATGCTCCGCCTACCTGTACACCAAGCATAATAACCGAACGGAATGTGAGACTGTGGCAGCATCCGGGTATCCCCACGGCTTCGGTTCCAACCTGACGGTGTTCACCGTCACGGAGCCTGAAAAGATTCCGCAAAAGGCTGTGGCGAACTGGGAGCACTCCCCCGGCCACCTGGCAACGATGATCGACCCGAATTGCGATGCCGTTGGGGTCGGTGTCACCATCAACAACGGCAGAGCCTTCTGCTACATGTTCGTAGGGAACCCAACTGCAAATAATCCCTACGCATGAGTATGGTGATGGTTCCAAATGGGCCGCATCCAAAATCGGATGCGGCCCATTGCAGTTCACTCTGAACTTGATAATTTTCTGAAAATTGTGGTCATTTTGGGGTGGCTATTCAGCTGTGGTTGCGGTATTGTGTGTCGCTGATAGGAGGTGGCACATAATGCATGACTACATGAAAGCCCTCTACCACAGGTTCGAGACCCCATCCAGGAGGGCGGAATATCTGGATAGGAAAATCAAGAAAACTCACAACCAGCTCACTCGCCTGCTGGATAAGCCAGAGAGAAAACTGCTCCTTCGGATAGCAGACATGGAAGATGAACTGCGGGATGAGGCCTGTTTAAACAGCTTCATATCCGGCTTCCGTCTGGCCCAGGGCATCCAGCAAGAGCTGCTGGCAGACCAGCCGCCATACAGCTTCGAGGCTGAAGATGAGCGGCAGGCCTGTCAAAGGTACTCACAGGAAGAAAACAACTAACGATACCACCAAAAATTGAGATGCTGTAGACAAAGAGAAGTTCCCACAAAGGAGGCGATTTAAATGAGCAAACGCAGGCCATCCGGCGACGGCATGGTACGCAAAAAGGAAGATGGCCGTTGGGAGGGCCGCATCGTGATCGGCCATAAGGAAAACGGCGACAGCATCTTCCGCTACATCTACGCGCCCACACAAAAAGAGCTGACCGCAAAGCTCCGCCAGGAGATTACCGCCTACCAGGGCGTAGACCTGACCGAGGACAGCAAGCTCACCCTGAGCGAATGGCTGGACTACTGGCTCGATACGATCATGGCCGGCACAATCCGGCCCAGCACACTGAACGGATACCGCAGGTATGCGGACCTCTACATCAAGCCATACCTCGGAGACAAGCAGATTTCTAAAGTCACCCCGGCGGATGTACAGAAGATGTACGAAGTTCTGAAAGCAAGGGGGCGTGTCAACGAGCACCCTCAATACGGCCACCAGCTATCCGACAGTATGGTCCACAGCATCCACACCATGTTCCACGGTGCCATGAAAGCGGCGGAGGAATCTCACATTATTGCCAAAAATCCCACCGAGAACGTCCCAGTTCCAAAAGCAAATCCCAAGTCCATGCAGATCCTGAATGATGATCAACTGGAGAGGTTTATGGAGGAGATCAAAAAGGACGCCGTCTGGCACGATTTCTTCTACACAGAGCTGACCACCGGTCTGCGGCGGGGTGAGCTCTGCGGGCTCATGTGGGCGGACTTCGATGAAGCAACCGGAACACTGGCAGTAAAGCGGACCATCCACATGGAAAAAGGCGGCAGGCTGGTGGCCGGTGCCACCAAAACCGGGCGGGGAACCCGAAACATCCTCTTGCCGGCAAGCACCGCCCAGCTTCTGTCGGAACGGAAAAAACATTCTTATTCGGAATGGATCTTCCCAAATCCGCTGAAGCCCGAATCCCCCACCAATCCCCGCTCCGCATACGGTCACCTGAAGGCCTTGCTGGACTCCGCTGGCCTGCCCAACATTCGGTTCCATGACTTGCGTCATACCTTCGCCACCCATGCCCTGTCCAGCGGCGTCGATGCCAAGACCCTGTCCGGAATTCTGGGCCACACGAAGGCGTCCTTTACGCTGGATACCTACACCCATGTCACCGGAGATATGCAGCAGAGAGCGGCAGATATCGTGGGCGGATTCATGACAGATTTCTTCGGAGAGGAGTTGAAACCATGGCAAAACGCAGAAAACGGGGCACCGGAAGCATCCACCTGAGAAATGATGGCCGCTGGGAGGGCCGGTGCCTCATCGGCTACGACGAAAAAGGCCTTCCTAAAACTAAAAATGTTCTGGCCAAGACCAAGTCAGAATGTATTGAAAAATTGAAGGTGCTACAGCAAACGCTGGCCGCGCCCACTCCCAGTCAGGCCAAGCCCCGGATGACTGTCCGCGAATGGCTGGACTTCTGGTATCAAACTCACAAAAAGCCCACGCTTCGTCCCAACACCCAGATGTCCTATGAACAGCGGATCTACGGCCACATCATCCCGGCGCTGGGCAGCATCCCGCTGGACAAACTGAGGCAGAATGACCTGCAGCAGTTCTATACAAACCTCAAGCAAAGCGGTAGGCGGAAGGACGCAGACCGCTACGGCGAAGGGCTATCCGACCAGACAGTACGGGGCTGCCACACCACCCTGCGTTCCACACTGGCAAAGGCTGTGGAAGAAAAGCTCATCATCCGAAACCCCGCGGACGGTTGCAGGCTTCCCTCCGCCAAGCCCAGAGAGATGCAGGTACTCACCCCGGAGGAAATGCAGCGTCTCTTGATCCAAGCCAAAGAGGACGGCTGTTACGAGCTTCTCCTGCTGGAGCTCTCCACAGGACTGCGGCGGGGAGAAATTCTGGCTCTGCAATGGGATGACCTGAACTTCAACACAGGGGCGCTCCGGGTGGAACGGCAGGTCCATCGGGTCAAAGGAACACTTGTCGTCTCGCAGCCCAAAACCAACAGTTCCAACCGGACAGTCATTCTTCCATCCCCTGTCTTGAAAGTTCTGAAGGAATACCGTCAAACCGTGACCTCCCGCTGGATGTTCCCATCCCCTGTTATGGAGGATTCTCCTCTGGACCCAGCTTCCGTCCGCAAGCGGCTCCAGACTGTGTTGGAACGGGCTGGATGCAAAAAGGTTCGTTTCCATGACCTCAGACACACCTTCGCAACCACCGCTCTGGAACATGGGATGGACACCAAGACTCTCTCCACCATTATCGGCCATGTCTCCACCTCCACCACGCTGAACATCTACGCCCATGTGACAGACGAGATGCGGCGTACGGCGGCTGTGAAGATCGACCGTGGAATCGGCAAAGCAACGCCACAGAGAGCCGACAATGATGCCGCACCCAGAAAGCCAGCCCCATCCACCTTCCAGCCATACAAGGGCCAGCGGCGCAAGCCAGGCACAGGCTGTGTCTCACAGGTCAACGACAAACTCTGGGAGGGCCGCTACTCCCCTATCTGGCCAGACGGCAAAAAACATCCACGCAACGTCTACGCCCACAGCGAAGAGGAGTGTGAGCGGTTACTGGCAGAAATGATACAAGAAGTGAAAGCGGAAATTGCCGCTGAAAAGGAGCGGCTGAGCCTCAGCAAAAGGGCAGGCTGACAAAAGAATCCCTGCCTCCGGAACAAACAATTCCGGAGGCAGGTTTTTTCCTGTCTGTGGGCAGCGCTGTGGTCAAAAATAATCCGCAATTTTTAATCGCCTCAAAAAGTTGCGAAAAGCAAAGAAAAACAACCTATTTCCGAAGAAATAAGCTGTCTTCTGGAGCTGCTGGGCGGATTCGAACCGCCGACCTCATCCTTACCAAGGATGCGCTCTACCTACTGAGCTACAGCAGCATTAAAATGGCGACCCGGAACGGGCTCGAACCGTCGACCTCTAGCGTGACAGGCTAGCGTTCTAACCAACTGAACTACCGGGCCA
>NZ_JAFBIS010000031.1 GCF_021531435.1 Oscillibacter valericigenes | reverse complement strand
CTACATGGTATTGACACCGCCAGCTGGTATGTTCTAAACTACTGATATCTGGATTTTTCATGAATCAGTCTCCTTGTTTGCAAATTCCGGCCGAACGGCGTAGCCATTCCGAAATGAGCGGAGTGCCCATTCCAACATAAACGGCGTGGTCGTTCCGAAGTGAACGGAGCGCCCATTCCGATGTAAGCGGCGTGCTTTCCTTTATAATGGTGCTGCGGCATATCGCCGCCATCTATAAAGGAAGGAGTACCCTATGCAAAATTACTCAACTATCATCGGCGTAATAGAACTCCGGCAGCAAAACGTCGGATACGCCACTACCCAGAAGCGGTACGGTATTGGCTCCAGTACCGTCACGCTCATCATGAAACGATTTAAGGAGCTCGGCCTTACGCTCGAAGAACTAAGGGCTATGCCGCCGAAAGCCGTCGAGGTGGCGTTCTATCCACCTGAAAACCTGAAGCGCAGCGAGAAGCCCATGCCGGACTTTGCCAGGATCCACGCGCGCATGTCGGCCATGAAGCAACCAAATTTAGCGTTTGTCTGGCTGGAGTACAAGGAGGAACATCCTGACGGATACCAGCTCTCTCAGTTCTATGCGTTGTACCGCGCGTTCCTCGCTGAGAACTTCGGACAGACGTCTGTCACGATGCCAGTGGAACGCATCCCCGGCGAGCGTATGTATATTGACTGGGTAGGCGACCAGCCGGAGCTTCTCCTTGACCCGGCGACAGACGAAGTGAAAAAGGTACATGTCTTCACCACGACACTCGGTTTCAGCAGCTGCGTGTATGCCGAAATCTTCTTGGACGAGAAGCTTACCAGCTTTATTTCGGGCGTGGTACATGCGCTGTCCTTTTACGGGGCCGTGCCGAAGTACCTCGTTCCTGACAATCTGAAGAGTGCGATTTCAAAGCACTCTAAGGATGAGCTTGTCCTGAACTCCGTTTTTTCGGACTTGGAGGACTTCTACGATACTGTTGTCCTTCCTCCACCTCCACGCAAGCCCAAGGGCAAGCCAACGGTTGAAAACCATGTGCGTTATTTGGAGACCCATTTGATTGAGAAGCTGAAAGAAAACGCTCCCTATTCGAGTATTGAAGCTCTGAACATGGAGGCCGAACGCATCATTGCTGATATCAACCAGCGCAACTTCCGAAACCAGCGCGACATCCGCAAATCCAGACAGCATGCATTTGAGATCTATGACAAGCCGCGCATGAAGGCGCTCCCCGCAGGGCACTTCACCGTCTGTGATTACAAGTATTTCCTCCGTGTGCCGGACAATTATCATCTTGAATACGACGGCCACTACTACTCTGTCGCGTACACCATGCACGGTAAGCCGGCGCTGCTCAAAGCAACCATGAGCGAAATCCGCATCTGCGACGAAAACAACAGGCTTCTTTGCACGCACGTCAGGTCTTACAAGGACTTTCCTCGGTATATTACGGACGATGCACACATGCCGCCTGAGCACCGATACTATAAGGAACTGAATGCGCACGACGGGGCCTATTATCGTCGCTGGGCAACGGTGTATGGCGATGCCATGGTAACGCTTATTGACCGCATTCTACGCGGCGTGAAACACGAGGAGCAGGCTTACAACAGCTGCAAGGGTATCCTGCACCTGTGCAATGATGTCCCTCGCCATATCGTGGAAGAGGCAGCGCAGACCTGCATCGACGCGTCTGCCTGTAAATACTCCTATTTCAAGAAGGCCCTCAGCCGCCTTATGAACCACGAGCAGGCCTCTGGTGATACTCGTGGCCGGCTTCCAGAGCATGAAAACATTAGGGGGAGGGACAGCTACAAATGATGCCTTCCCTCACTCTTAACGCGGAAGAAATTGCTCTCTGTGAGCGGCTCCGCAGTCTCAAGTTATCCGGCATGGCCGATGCCCTTGAGACTCAACTCATGGATCCGAATGCAGACCTCGTTCCATTTATGGAGCGGTTGTCTACTATTGTGAACCAAGAATGGCAGATTCGGTACAACAAGAAGTTTTCGAAGTTTATGAAGAAGGCTCAATTGCGCTATCCAGATGCCGCTCTGGATGAAACCATCTATGACCCTGCTCGCAAGCTGGATACCGCATCTATTGAGCGTCTGGCTACCTGCCACTGGATTGATGAAGGCAAAAACCTCCTGATTACTGGCATGACGAGCAGTGGGAAGACCTATCTCTGTAATGCCCTGTGTGTCTCTGCCATCCAGCAGTTTAAAACCGTGCGCTATATCCGCGCTAACATTCTGATGCTGGAACTGGAACAGGCTCGCCTGCAGACAACCTATCTCGATTATGTTTCATCTCTTGCCAAGCTGGACCTGCTGGCGATTGATGACTTCGGCCTAATGGATCTCGACTTGGATAAATGCCGTGACCTTTTTGAAGTTATTGATGGACGCGATGGAAGGAAGTCCACCATTATCGTTTCACAGTTCCCAATCCACACATGGTTTGACCTGTTCCAGGAGCACACCTATGCTGATGCCTGCCTTGCACGCATCACGGACAAGCGCCACAGCTACCGCCTGGAGATGAATGGCATTAGCATGAGAGACGCAGTCAAGTAAGCTTCCTCGGGCGGCCTTCTCAGGAGACCAGCGGCCTCAACTCTGTGAGGAATTGCGGCCGCTGGCCGCTCAGAACGGATGGGCGGCGTTTCACGCCGTTTGGAATGGAACGGCTACGCCGTTTGCGTTGGAATGGGCGCACCGTTCCTCCGGAACGGGCGCTCCGTTTGACTGGAATTCGCACTCCTTGTTTTTGTGAATTTGGTCGGCAAACCTTTCATTCACTCTAACTTGGAGACTTTTTCTTGTCTACTCCACCCCTCGCTATAAGCTCTTTTTGTCCCCCGGCATAGCCGGGGGTTGCCTTTGTCAAGACAAAGCAAAGCGGCACAGCCTGTGGCTGTGCCGCTCTATTTCATTTTTGCCCGGTCGGATTTACTTTTCCATCACCATTTCCACGACTGCCTGCCGCTCCGTTTCTGTCAGCTTGGGATAGTCCGCTAGTACCGTTTCCAGCCCTTCTCCGGCCCGCACCCGGCGCTTTACCACGCGGCACAGCAGTTTCAATGCCAGCGTCATTCGCCCTCACCTCCAAACAGCAGTCCCGCCACCAGCGTTTCCAGCTCCTCAATGCGCTGGGAGTCGCTGAGCCCGGGCATCAGAATCTCTGGGGCGGGGTGGGCGGCTTCCCATGCGGAAAGCTCTGACTGGGAGGCGCTCTCCTCCCACTGGGCAGCCGCATCGTCCCAGCGGGGCTTCACCAGGCCATCCGCCCCGGCGCAGGGCCGCAGGACGGGAGGCTGGACATCCAGCAGGGCCTCGTCCTCTTTCAGCCTGTAATTCAGGAGTTCCTCTTTCTCCCCGGGAGTTTCCGCGTTGTTGTAAATCAACACCAGAACCAGCGTCTGATACACACCGCCGCTGTCCACAACACAGCTATGCTTATATTCCATACCGCTTATTTCTCCTCTGTCATAGTTTCATTACGCACTGGCTGCAAAGAAGCCGTTGAGCAGCAGGTGAGAGTTCGCCGCAAGGGGGCTGTATTCCACCCGAATCCCGCCATCGGGGTCAATATTGGCAGTTGCCACGGTACTGGTACCACTGACCAGATACAGGTTTACCGTGGTATGCACGGATTGCACCGGGCGGAAGCCCTCGGGCAGGGTAGCCAGCAGGACCCAGCTATCGGAAAACTCACTGGTGGTTTTGCCCCGCAGCCAGAAAAATACCTCGCCAAGCTGGTTTTTCCAATATTTTGCGGTGGTATTCTCCTGTAGCGCGATGCCGCTGGCCAGGGGCAGGTCGTACAGCGCCGGAGCAGCCGTATCTGCCAGCTTCCGCCAGGGGCCCCACGACGGGGCGCCGCTGATTTCCTGTCCCTTTCGATACAGCAGGTAGGATTTGTCAGAACCGGTATAGCCACCGGCGCCCAGTTGAAAATAGGTGTCGCAGTTCTTGCCGTGACAGACCAGAACCGTACCGTAGTGCAGCTCTTCCGGGAGGTTGTCGTTTTTCTGGACCCGGTAAATGCCGCTGCCCGTCAATACATTCATATCGCCGGTATAGTAGGAGTGGGATTTCACCGTATCCGCCAGTTCCGCGCGAAGCGGGTTCAAATCCTCGTCCACCAACAGTCCGGCGGGGGAGCAGGTAACGGTGATGCCGCCGCTGCCCACAGTATACCGCAGATAAAAGCGGCAGGCGTCCGTCCCGCCGGCGGTGATCGTCCGGGGCTCGTCCAAACGGAAAACCTGATAGAGGATCTCGCCCACGTCCGGGTCGGCGGCAAAAACGCCCAGCTCCGTCAGGCTGTAAGAGTCTGCCGCAAGAGCTTCCGCCAGCGTTACCGGCAGGGTGGCGGTATTGCCGTCTGCTGAGGCGGGGCCTGCGGTAAGGGTCTGCTGGGTATTCTCCAGAGAGGCGGCATCCGAAGCCGTGGTGCCGCTGCCCGCTGTAACCTTGGTGATGTTAAGCTGGGCCCCGGCGAGGATCTTAGCCGCCAAATCCAGCCCTTTTTCTGTGTAAAAGCTGCTTAAACTCATAGCTGTCCTTTCTCCTTATCGGATTCGCTGGATACCCCGCCTGGGCCGCTGGGGAGGCGGGGAAGTCACCACGGGAGGCTGCTGGGGTAAGCGGCTTTTCACGTCCGCCGCCAGAGACGCCTGATACACGCCGCAGAATTCCTGCACCCGGCGGTCTGTATCAGCGTCGTCGCTGCCCGTCAGCAAAGTCGCGAACTCCTTTGGAGCGCCTGCCGCGCTCAGAGCCGCTGCGGCTCGCTCCGATTGGTTACGGCGGAGCTTCTCCGCCCGCAGAGTTTCCAATTCCTGTCTTTCTTCATCTGTCATAGTGTTCTCCTTTACTCCTGTTCCTCAGTTTTGCGCCGCAATTCCTCTTCCGCGTTGCTCACCCAGGGGAGATTCTCCAGAATCGTCCGCTTGGACAGAACAGGGGAGAGGGACAGAAGGGTCTCCGCCAGCTCTGTGTGGTTTTGGGGCAGATTTTTGTAGAAGGTCAGTTCCCCGGGGGTAAAGTCTGCCGCGCCGCCCAGAAGCCGCTCCCCGGCGGTAAGCGTTTTCAGCAATACCCTCATGCCATCAGTGAAGGTTCGCTCCTTGGCGGCCCGGGTCTGTTCAATACCCCAGAGCTTGTATTGCAGCGCCACCCCGGAGGAATTGCCGGAAAAGCTCTCGTCAGAGAGGTCGGGTGTCATGGATAGCTGCAAAATACTCCGCCGGAGGTTCTGCTCCAGCTGCCCCAAAGCCTCGTGATTCAGATTTTTTACCACGAACTCCGCCCGGCCTCCTTCGGAGAGGGACAGCAGCCGGGTGCGGTTGGCCCGGTCGATGTCGCTTTGGGTAGTCCCCTGCATTCCGTAGAGGGCCAGGAAAGCGTTGGCCACAGACTGCATATCGTCCATAGCGCCCGACAACAGCAGATTGTAGGCGTCCACCAGCCCCGTCACCATTTCGAAATCCCCGGTCCCCTGGCAGTTGTTGGAAAATGGGATGACAGGCAGCACATGGAGCAGGTTGTCCTCCGGCTGTCCCAACGCAGCGGTTTGGCCGTCCCATGAGAAGGGCGTGGTGCGCTCCGCCGTGTACAGCACGCCCTGCGTGCCCTGTCGGCCCCCGCCGTAGAGCCGCACCACTCCCAGCAGCGGCCTGCCCGCCGCCCCGGAGCGGAGGGCGAAGCAGTCCCGTGGATCGCACCGGCAGGCCCGGATGCCGCTGCGCTCCAGCCAGACCAGCAGAAAACCCGCGCCGCAGATGCTGAGGTCCCGTCCAATATCAAACAGCAGATGATCCAGCCGCAGCTCCCGGCGCAGGGCGTCATACCGCTGGGCCGAAGCGCCGTCAGACAGGGACAGGGTAGGGGGGAGCCCCAGAAAATATCCGGTGTGGACCTCCGTGATGTAGCGGGGGAAGGGGACCCGCAGCAGGTTATTAGGGCGGCCCCGGATCGTCTCTCCCTTGTTCACCGGCTGCTCTCCCAGATAGTAGTCCAACAGCCTCTGTCGCTCCGGGCGCACTGTCCGCAGAAACTCGCTGACCGCGGCAGACAGCGTTTCTCCATCCAATGCTCCGGCGCAAATGATGTCTTGCTTCAAAAGAATACCTCCTTCTTTTTGGATATATCTGCTGCAATTATAGCGAAAAAGCCGTGGCATACCTTTTGAAGTAATTCTTTAATACAATGCAAACCCGGCAAAAGCCGCCGGAAGCACAGCCGGGAGGTTCACATCCCACACAGCAGCCCATTCCGCCGTCTGAGGAATCGCTGGTATAGAAGAGGGCCGCCTGTGGCATTATAGGCAAGAAACGCTTATGTTTCTTTGATAAAATTGTTGACATTGTACGTGAACTCTGATACAATATGTGTAGTCTCTTATACGCATGCGTTGTTGTGTCTCTGTCAGTAAGTCTGCGGTGATACCGGCGCTGCGTATTTTGACTATCATCAGAACAATACGCAAGTGGAGGAAAATGGATGAAGGGATGGAATCAGGTGCGCTTCTTTCGGGATATGGCGCAGGAGGACACCTATGATGATTATCAGGCGGATGATATCAAACCTGTGTCCGCACAGTCGTATTGCGGAAACAGCGATTTATTCAGCATTTCCCTGCACACTTCCGAAGTCCGCGATATGCCTTTAGATGAGTATCAGCGGCAGGCAGCTTTCTTTGAATCCTCTTGCCTGCAGTAAAAAAACCGCATAGTTTTTTGAGACCCTGATTGCTGTCAAACAGGGTCTCTTTTTTGCCACTTTTTAAATTAGAAAAATTTGGTATATGGGTGTGGATGGTCATGACAGCAAGGAAAAAGAAAACTTCCCCGGACAAGGCCCATGTGTCGAGCACTCAGATTCAATGGCCGGGAAAATTCATACGCATAAGCCGCTTCTTCTTTCAAACTGCGGTAATATTGTTTCTGATTTGCTTTGGCGTCCTCTTTGACAGACTTTTTTTGAATTCTTTCTGCAAAGACTTGGTTATCCGTCTGGCGGACGTATTGCACAATGCTTCCCCCATCTGGTACATATGCCCCGCGCTGTCACGGTTGGACGCCCTCATCACCGTTTTCCGCGGGCTTCACCGTTTGGCGGAAATATGGTGTGTCTGTTTCGTACCTGACTCCGTCCTCAGCGAGATATTCATTTTGTTCGGCATTGTGAATTTTTCTTATCCGTATGTTTCCGGAGCCCGGGACAAGCTCCTGTACGGGATCCACCTGAGCGATGTCATCTATGCCGAGTTTCCCTGGCACAATATGGCATATGGCCTTTACGGACTCCTGGTGCTAACTGGCTTGTATTGCAGTGAACAGGAGTATCTTCTCCTGTCCGCCACATGTCTTCTGGGCGCTTTGTTTGCGTTTTTCTCAACTGTGGTCATTGCCTTTCTGTTTACGGCCAGCCGCACAGCGGCTCAGGATATGGTGGAATACTACCTCTGCCGTCCGAACCTTCCCTCCCGTGCCTTTGGGAAAAGGAAGGCGGCAAACCGCCCCGTTCAGAAGAGCTCCGTGCAGTTCATGGCAGCCGCTGCCGATTATATCAGGGAGTACTACCAGGACACCCGCTCCATACCAGAAGAGGTTGTCCGCTGTACATGGGGGCGCCTCCGTTTCAACCTGACGGAAACAGGCCTCCCGGTCATTGATCCAGCCGGCTCAAGCGGTTCCTCCGTGCAAATGCCGGACAGCGGTTTTCAGGCGCCGCTGGAGGATATTTACAAGACCGCTGAGCAAATCACGCAGATGCGCTCCACTTGGGAGCATATGCTGCGGGGACTTGCGAAAGGAGAGCGGCCGGATCTGATTTGCCGGGTTCTCCATGTCATCGCAAAGGCACTGCCCGGTTATCCTGATGAACAGCTGTTATTCTCCCGGAAAACATCGCGGATTTCCAGCGAACAGCTTTGTCTGGGCCTGCCTCTGTGCGGGCTGCTGGTATGCTTGCGGGCACAAGACAGCAGCTGGATGGACTGTATGGGATTACTGTATCAAATCAGCAATCCACGGGTAAACCGGGAGGATACCGCATATAACAGTGCCATTCAACTTTTCTTCCTCCTGACAGCAACCTTGCTGACCGTGGAAATCGCAGCCGGAGACACCGTGGATGAGAATATCTGGCCAAAGGTGACCGGACTTTCCAAGTCGCTGCATGTATCGCTTTCCTGGATTCCCCGTTTTCTGTCCTGGGGACAGAGCATGGCCATTTCCTATACGGATGACTGGTATGACACGCTTCTGAGCCTGGCGACCCATGAGATTTATGGTTGGCTTCGTGAGATGCTCAGCGAGCTTAATGACTACGAATAGGGGGGACTGTCATGGCAGATAACTTCACAGGCCACATCAGCGGTACACCCGTGGATCTGCGCGTGGTGGAATTTTTCAAGTCATCTCCTTCCGCACCGTTGCGGGACCATTTGCTGCCGGATGACGCAAACGATTATATTTGCCTGGGACACTTTGACCTCATCCATGTCCGGGAAGTTCCTCAAAAAGGAGACTCACTTCGTTCCATCGAAGCAGATCACCAGTCTCAACACATCCAAAACAGCAACTATACCTCTCCGCTGTATCTTTTGCATTATCCGGATGCGTCAGCGAATCTTAAAAAGTTCTGGGACGTTCCGCTCTGCTGTATGGCGGTTTCCCGTATCCATTTCAGCCCCTTCAATTCCCAGGGGCTCTCCTTGGAAAACGAGAATGGAATGGAACCGTATATCCAGGTGCTCAAGGATGCCGTCATGAACCTCGCAAACCAGTCCCAGGACCCCTCCTTAGGCGATATTAGTGTTCTCATCGAGGGGGAGTGGGTTCACTGTGTCTTCTATCATACGCTGGAACTTGGCGACATTGCAGCAGTCCTGAAGAGCAACTCTATGGCATCGTGCCTGCATGTCCTAAGGCGGCTTCTGGAAACCGCGCCCGTGGGCGATGTTTACTCCTATTGCGGTGTCCACACCGCACTGCTTGGGGAGAACACTTCCGTTCACGCCGCCGCCGAGATCTGGGATGCCACGGGAAAAGCAGCGGAGCCGTACAGCTGCCATGGTGCCTCTGACGCCATCCGGCAAACGCTGCCCAATGCGAGCATCCGGTTCTCAGTCCATTCCTCCCGTTGTGCCGAACTGTTTTGGGAGGACCTGTCCACCATTCCGGGCATTCCGAAAAGCAGATCCTTCGTGATTGGAACCGCCGATGCCATTTTAGATATGAGCGGATGCACACTGGAGACCTATCTGGAGTATACCAGAGGGCTTTTGTGGAAGACCTACGCCCTACCCAAAAGTGGCAGCCAAGGCGTCATCCAGGTTGATATGCACGATGCCTTTGACGATGTCATCTCCCGCATTGGGATTCCATACGGCGCTATTTTTGAAAGTGCGAGGCTCCCGGAAAAAAATATTCCACCTGACTGCCTTTTGGCGATTCAGAACAATCTGAGGCAAAAGCTTGCCAAAGTAACCAAGACCTTTGGGCAGGAGCCGTGGGCTGCCGCGTTGTCCGCGCAGACAAACACGCTGATTACGATGATGGAAAACTGCGTAATGGACGACTTGTCTATTTTGATCTGGCCCAGTGTTTCCGCGCTGATGGAACGGCTAAATTCCGTTTCCACCATTACCCTTGATCAGGCCTCGGATATTCGGTCGTTTTTGGATAAGTGGGATATTTTGAAAAGCGATATTACCCGTCTGGAGGGACAGTTGGTTCAAAGCCCGGAGCTTTATGCCTCCCGCTATTATACGCCGGCGACACTCATGGTTTTTTATATGGCCCTGCTGAACGCGTATAATGAACTCCTGCTTTCCGTCAATCAAGATAAGCACCGGCAGGATTTTATCCCCCTGATTACCTATGATGTGGAGCCCCGGGCCAATACCCTTTGTATCCTGGACTCTGCCTGTGGGTCTGGTGGCAGCCCTGCCGAGATCGAATACGAGGGAAGGACCCCGCTTTTGGTCTCCTTGCCGGTATCTCTAATGTTCCGGCCCTTTGATGTTTCCAATATCCTCTGTCATGAGATGTCCCACTATACCGGCGATTCTACACGGCTTCGAGAGAAGCGGTTTCATTCTATTCTGCACGCCTGCGCGGCAATGATTGCGAAAGCCTGGTGTCTGGATGGGCAAATAAAATACCGGCTGCGCGGGAACAGCTCGGAGGATATCCTGGAAAAGATTATAATAAAGCTCAAAGATTGTTATCATGAAATCTGTAAAGAAAACCATTTTTATCTGAATCAAGCCAAAATCTTCTTGCCACAGGCGCTCTCACAGGTCTTTCTCGACCAGAATTTTCAGTCAACGCTGGTTGCCAAGTACCTGAGCACAGAAGTATTACGGAAGAGCTTTATCGAATATACGCAGAAGTTTTCACCGTATATGCGGTACGAGATTTTAAAAGATTTAAAAGCTGACCTGGAGACGCTCCTGCTGCTTTACCAGGAGTGTTATGCCGACTTGGCGGCCATCCTCTGTCTGGGTTTGACTGAACAGGAGTATTTCCTCTCCATGTTTTACTGGGAATGGAAATATATCGGAGCGCGAAAACAGTCAAACGAGCATAAGCTACAGCTTCTCAGCTTTCAGGCCGCGCTCGTTCTGGATGTGGTGAGCGCCTGCAAGCTGGTATCCAAGAGTTCATTCAACAGGGCTGCCAGCCAAGAAATGCTGGAGGCATTCCAGCAATGGAGAGAACAGGTCAGATATTATCAGGACGAGATGGCAAAGAAAGGCGATGTTCAGTTCCTGAACTCGGATAATAAGCTCATTGCCATTCAGGGTGAATATCTCTCTTTGAAGAGCTACCTCACCCAGTGCGCTCAGAAACTGACGGAGGGTCTAAAAAATCAGGATACCGCGAAAAAACAGGCGGAGATTCGTAAGATGCTCTCTGCCGTGGCCGCAGGGCCCGATTTCAAAGAAGTTCATAAGATCATTGCTGACTATCGAAGTTCCCTGTTTTATAGCAGAGCCATGCCATAATTGAACAAAAATATCATTTTGTTCTATTAAGGGTCAATTTTTTCCTCATCAAATCAGAAAAGAAATTCAGGAGCTGTTCTGCAGAACTCTTACTCTGCAAAACAGCTCCTGCGCTCTTATTCTCTTTGTCGAATACAGTCTTTAAAGCATCCGTTTTATAAGGCTATTTGTGCTTATTCAGCGGTGCTTTTTCTAGATTGTTGACCCCAGTTAACGCTATAATATCAGCTTTTAACCATAGATGCCGTTCGGTGCAATACCAACACTTATCTTTTCTCTTTTTAAAAATGCGGTATGGCGTTTCTGCAGAGTTATCGTAGATATGGCATACATCACAGACAGGAACTAATTCATGAACCAAATCCAGTGCCTTGTCGTATCTGGAAATAATTTTTTCTGCCGGCACATCGTGTCCACCGGCAGAAACTCTAGAGGCAACCCGAGCAACATTGATTTGTGGATCTGCTGTCAGAATGTAATAGCAACGCACAAAAAAGCCGGCTTCTTTTGCCCGTTTGAGCAAATTTAGATTTCTGTTTGTCGACATAACTGTTTCAAAGCAAAAACTCTTATGTGTAGCCAAATATGCCTCTCGCTGCTTTTCTGCAAGTTTCGCCGCCTCCATATTATCGCAACCTAATACACGCTGAATTTCATCAGCGTTTATATACGGCATTTCGGTGGGACGAAGCAATTCGGTAATTGTGCTTTTTCCGGAACCATTTGGGCCAGCAAACACAACAATCTCCGGTTTTTTATTTGCGCCGTTCACTGTATCGACCTCGTCTCATCGCTTTGCCGACATCCGTAATGCTACCATCACTGTGTTCCATATAAATTTTACCAGTCTTCGGGTCAAATCTCGCAATTGGTTGATTAAGAACTCGTTTCTTTTTTAATTCTGCTGCAACAGCTAATCTTGCGTTCCTAACAACGACGCTGTCAGAGGGAATGTCAGAGGCCATCATATTCACGCTCCTCGCACGCAACATTATATTTATTGTGTGAACTACCCACGACTGAAGTAGCGGGCTTCTGGTGACCAAGAATTAAGCCACCGTCTCTTTTCTCGGTTAATCTGACTTATGAGATGATTCCCGACCATCTCAGCAATATTCAAATATATTATACTCATTATTCATTGATTTGTCCAGCAAGAACTCACCGTCGGGCACGAGTTTAACCATCCAGGGCTCCAGATCCTTGACTTCGATTTGCTGTCCATCGAAGCAGCTCACAGCAATTTTATCGCCGATCACCGGCAATGCGAAAAGCGTCAGCTGCTCATAGTCAGTGCCATCAAAAAAATTTTTCTTTGACTGACTCATATTTTTAATCTCCTTACATTTAAAACTCCTGAACAAATTGTTCTTACATTATTTTATGCGGAGATAAAGAGTCTTTGGTCGTAGTGTGCCAGAGAGCCTGGAGACAGGTCTGAACAGGGCTTTTGTGGCTTCTGTGTCTGTTCCCGCTCCCCTTTATTAAACAAAACTTTGATTTTGTTCAATTTTTTGTGTATACCCTTTTGCATTCAAGGTCGCATGCAAGGATAAGCTAATATACATCAGGTTGACTACTGCAAAAACATAGCCGCCATCTTGGAGTATGTTAATACCAAGATGGCGGTCATTCTTATATAATATGAATATTGGCAGACGTTTCCAACTGATTAAAATCGCCATCAAAGGAGTAAAACTCAATATTTTTCTTAATACAATATTGGTAATAAAGGAAATCGTTAATATCCACAAGGTGGATATTATCTAAAATATCTCCGACCTCATAGGGTGCTATACTCACCGTTTTTGCCATTTGGCAAACGTCTTGGATGGCCTGCTTACATAATAACTGTGCAGATGTAAAATCCGGTCTCTGTCTGTATTGCTTGAGATTGCCGACATTGGGTATTGCATTCTTTTTGCATTCGTTCTGGTACTCTTTCAATTTTACCTTGAGGATTGCGGAGATGATTTCCAAAAGTTGTTCTTTGCAGGTAAGTATCGTTTCGCCCTTGGCTTTCATATCAGAGAGCAGGTCAGACGCACGCTTAGCCTGTGACTTCTGCGCTGGTTTTGTCGGCGTTGTAGAACAGCACAACTCAATCCATATGCATGTATCAAAAAAGACCATTATCCATCCATGTCCTCTCTCTTTAGTAAAGTTCCTTCTTTTACCATTTTAATCTTCTGAATAATATTATCGTTGGCATTAACAATGCGGATCTTTTTCATTACTTCATTGCCCTTTTCCAAAATCAAATCACCAATTACCGGGTTCAAAAAGGCCGTAATGACAAAGTTCACCCCATTAAAATCCAACTCCACATCATCAGTGTCAATGATTGGCAGGATGGCCTGCAGACAACGGATGCCTTCATCATAAGAGGTTGCCGATTCACCGTTCACAAAATCATAAATTCTTATTGTAGTCATACGATTTCCTTTCCTCATATATTTTCCAAACTGACACAGTGTACTTTCTTCAAAGTAGGATCGTAACACAATGCATTCTCTGTATCCAAAAGAGCTACCCGGAACGTGACACTCGTTCCATTAAATACGCCGTCGGAATTATCGTTGATTTCCTCCCTGCCGTTTTCCAGCCGATAATATGCATTGCCAGAGAAGATAAATAAATCGCCGTGAACTTCCTTGATATACTCAATAAGCGTTGGAAGCCCATATCCGCCCGAGCCGCTTCGCGTTGTATTTCCCGGTTTTATTGCCCAATCTATGCAATCGCTACTGGTTTTAGACGGCTTAGAGTGACTTCGAAAAAACGAATTCACATTTTCTGCGATAGTTTTCCCATAGTCAATGATGTTAACATACATCTGGAACTTTGTTGTAACTTTATCATAAACCACATCAAACATAAAGAAAAACTCGTCTTGTGCGCTGTGGCTGATTGAGTTTGAAAAGATTTCACCAATCGTTGTCGCCAGAAACTCTTTTATTTTTTCGGGATCAAGTGTGACATTTTTCTCGACAAGCAACTTTGTCAACGCATTTACCGGAGTATCGATACCAGCATCACCTGTAAAGCGATAGAAGTTCAACTCAGAAGATCTAATCTTTTCTGCCAAATTGTCAATTGGCTCAAAATTAGCGGCAGTTTTTGAGTGGACGGACAGCTCAATTTTTGATTTTAGGGTAAGATTCCATCGAGCCTTCTTCTCCCCTGCGACATGCAAAAGAAGGTTATACAAATAGGCCTTACTAAGCTTATCGTAATCTGCACTGTTGTTGCACATGAATGTCACAATTTCGCACGGAAACTTATTGATTAGATGAAGCATCTTTGCGGTCATCTTCAGAAATTCAAAATCAAAGACTATTTTATCTGGAAGCGCAATAGATAATTCAGCTTTCGAGGAATTCCATTTATAGCTGATGGGAGCCATCCTAATCCTCCCCTCATAATAAGTATGATAATTATACATTCATAGATAGATTATTTACAAGCAAAAAATTATGTACTTTTCATATTGCCTTACAATGTGCCAAGCATCATCTAAATTATTACCATGCGGCACACTATCGTCCAGTAGAGTAAATGTAATACCCCCTTATGCCCAAATAGTGAAGGGTGCAACAGGGTATACACAGGCATTTATCGTAGCAATCCCATGTCGATTGAATATATTCAATTGTCGCTTTGCCCGTTTTTTAAGTCGCGCGCTCAAAGTGATCTCGTTACGCTTGCAAGAAAATCATCCACCTCAAGAACTAATGTTGCGCCCATTTTTCTTGAATCATTTATTTTTACCCACCCATTTTCACAGGTAAATACAACACTGGAACCATCATTCCGATACAGCGTCATACGCTCCTCTGGCCGGTCAATGATCTCCATCGGATTTTTCATCTTTTTTAGGCGCAAATATTCAGCTTGTGGGAAAAAGAGTTCCAGTCCAGATATCGTTCTGCCTTTCTTCAAGGGAACAGATCGCAGTGAACCATCCCTGTTGATCCAGCGGTCTACATCCTGAACGCACTCTTTCATTTTCGCAACTGCATCAGCGACTCCCTCAATTTCCTCAATAGGAGTGCCTGCCAGGACACCTTGAATAATTTTCTTATAATCTTCTTTTGAGATGCTGATCGTCATTTCACGCTTGCCGTCACTACATGCGCCTCTGTCGTATTTGACTCGGTATTGAAAACGAAAATCTATCATGTCCATGATGAAGCCACTCCTTCTGCACTGTTCATGGCTAGGGATTTTGGATGTTCAGACCAATTTTTCCAATATTCTTGCCCTTTTCACCACCGAAGCATCCAGCGGTAAGCGCGAAATACGTATGTCGAACGCAATATGCCTACGTATTCGTTTCACTGCAGCGGCCCCAGGTCGATCGTATAGATCAAATCACCGCTTTGGTCTTGCTTTTTCACGAACATCAGCATATAGATCGGGTAATATGTGATTTTTCCCACCTTGCTGACATTGTCGTTCTGGAACACATAAGCCTCAGGGATGGCATAATCCTCATTGGCCAGCACGTTACTCAGCGCCGCATGTTTGGTGTAATCCTTTCCGGACTTGATCTCAATGGGCAGCACATGGCCGTTCCTCTCAATCAGGAAGTCCAGTTCTCCCTGCTTCTTGCTGTTGAAATAATAGAGGTCGAAGCCATGGGCTTTCAGCTCCTGAGCTGCCACGTTCTCATAAACAGCCCCAAAGTTGATGCTCTTCTCTCCATTCAATATCTTCACCTGAATATTGTCCATATACATGGACGCCAACAGGCCCACATCAGCCAAAAACAGCTTAAATAGATTAGAGGATTTACTGAGCCGCAGCGGCGCTGTCGGCTCTGAGGCGCAAAAGGTCGGCAGTACGACGCCCGCGTCCTTCAGCCACAGGAAGCTGTTGCTGTATCTAGAGAACTTGAAATTTTCGTTCAGATTTTTTAAAATGAACCGCTTATTTTTGCTGTTCAGTTCACTGGGAATCAGGTCAAAAATATCCTCCAGATAAAGCTTTTCTTCCGGGTCATACCGCGCAATATCCTTTTTATAAAGAGCAATAATGGCCTGCTGCTCCTCGATCACATTCCGAAGGTTGTTGCTCTCCAGATATTTCATCACTGCGGCAGGCATTCCGCCGACGATCAGATACAGTCGGAACAGGGCCATCATGCGCTCATGGATCACCGGATCCACAGGCTGCTTTTCTTCAAACGCTTTATGCAAAGCGTCGATCACGTTGGGAGACACCCGGTTGGCCAGGGCAAACTCCTCAAAATCCAGCGGGTACATCTGGACAATGTCCATATAGCCCACCGGCATGGACCGGATGTCCTTGAGATCAACGCCCAGCAGTGACCCGCTGAGGATATACCGGTAACTGCCCTCCTCCACCAAAAACTTGATGGCGGTGACGATCTCTTTGCACTCCTGTACCTCGTCTAAAAATATCAGCGTCTGCCCGGGGATCATCGGCTTGTCAGCCACAGCGGAAAGCCGCAGCAGCAGGTCCTGACTGTCCCGGGCATTTTCGAACAGTGAGGCCGCCGTCTTATCTTCTAAAAAGTTGATCTCAATAAAGGACTGATAAGCCCGCTTCCCAAACTCGCGGATGATAAAGGTTTTGCCAACCTGTCTGGCGCCGGTAATCAGCAGCGCCTTCTTATCGTCCGCTTGTCGGAACTGCTCCAGCCTTTGCTCTACTTTTCTCCCGATCATACGCCACCTCCACCCTGTTCCGAGTTTATTATAAACAGTGTTGTCCGTTTTTACAACTGATATTTTAAAATTTTGTCCGTTTTTCTATTTTAATTTAAGCTCAGATTGTCCGTTTTTCAAAGAATCATTGTCGCAATAAAACGATAAAACGCCTGTTTCGTGCTCATGCCATCTTAATGCCGGATGCCACATTGCCAGCCACAGGTTTGCCTCAATGCTTTTCCAAGAATGGTGGTGAAACTCTGGTTTTGACATCTCTTTTACGCTAACGACACTTCTTCGATGGTTCACTTTGGTTCATCTTCACGAAACTTATCTGCCCATTTCTTTATGGACTTTTCCACCGCTCACCTACCCTGTCTTTTGAACAGAGCGGCGTAAGGTGATTTGGCAGATTTGCCTGTGTAATCCCTGCAGAGGGGCCTCCCCTCACCTACATGCAGCTTTTTCGCTGCGCACCCGAACCGGCGCACCCATATTCAAGTTGTACCGTTTTTTAGGCTATATTGCTCGTCTTTCTTCTTGCGGTATTGCCTTAAAAAATTTCATTAGTATCGATTACCTCATCCGGATCCCAATTAATCCCGCGCTCCTTCGCACTTTGAATAAACTCTTCCTTTGTTTTCGGCTTCGGGACGCAGGTGCAAAGATTATCGACAGGGCATACTTTAATTCGCCACTGGCCAAGGTGCGTCTCCGCATATTCGTGAACAGAAAACCCAAGGCCGCAAAGGTCGCCGTCGAGCATATTACAATATGCAATACAAGTAGTGCAATCACGATTTCTTGACATAACTCTCCCGCTTTCTTCCGTTAAGCATTGGTATGCTATGGCATAAATGAGCAATTTTTTCAAGGGAGTTTCGCAGTAAATCAAATATTTTTAAAGGGACTTTTTCGGCAAACTTAAACTTTTCGGAGAATTAGCCACGCCCACTCCGTAGGTCAGCCGCGGTTGGGGCATAAGGGCTGCTGTTGCCCCTCTGTTCAGTTTGACTTTCCATTTGAAATTAACAAGTGGCTCCAGAGGATGTGCCGCAAGAATCCGGATTATGCGTGCGTATTTCACTTCAACGGTCCACCCGTTTCGCGTCAGCGGTCTGACGGTTCGCTTCGAACGGTCTGAAATTATCGGCGGAGCCGCAAAGCAAGAATCACAATACTTCGGATGGCCTGGCCTACAGCAACCCAAACCACTGCAGGCCGAGATTCATCCTGTTTAGTCATTGGCCGGTATTTCTGCGCCGAGCCCGCACAGCGAGGAAGTTCAGGTGTTTATTGGATTCAGATTCCGCATATTTCTTCCCGTTCATCTCCAACCGATATGCATTGTGGTGAAGCCGGTTCAGGCAGGCGTACGCATAGGTATGCTCTTGAAACAAATCGTACCAGGAAGCCACTGGAAAACGTCCTGGGAATAACGGATATTGGTCGGTGCACAGGTGGCGTCCACGATCATTGTGCCGCTATTTCCGCCAGTTCCTGGGTGGCCATCAGAGTCATTATTGGCCGCTTTACACCAGTAGTCTGTCGGCACAGAAAACCCCCGCCAGTTAGGAACTTCCTCTCGACCAGCAGGTTTTTTCATATCTGCTGGCCTTTGGCTTTCCGCTCTGGTGGCCTGCCCACTTACGCCCTCAGCGCTGGTTTCCGTATTGTGTTTTCCGCCCGGGAATGATACTATTTCGGTAGGGACCTCCGCTGTTGCGGTGAAAGTGGAAAACGCCGCCCATATGTGTCCAACGCGTTTTGAAGCAGTTCGATTAGAGAGGGAGATCACAAATGGAACAGCAAAAACATGCAATTGAAATAAAAAATATTTCTCAATTCTGTGAGTGGGCTGACAGCAATCATGTAAAGCTGTTCCTCCCTATTTTACAGCGGGATTATGTTTGGGGCAAGGAGCAGTGGAACCGGCTCTGGAAAGACATCATTGACATATTGAATAAGCTGGAAAATCCAGATGAGTCCGATAAAAATCCTCAGCATTTCACCGGAATCCTGACGCTGAAGAAAG
Organism: Oscillibacter valericigenes; assembly: GCF_021531435.1. Classification (GTDB taxonomy): domain Bacteria; phylum Bacillota; class Clostridia; order Oscillospirales; family Oscillospiraceae; genus Oscillibacter; species Oscillibacter valericigenes_B. The sequence goes on along the minus strand of NZ_JAFBIS010000031.1, from coordinate 1,665 downwards.
ACGACGCGGCCGGCTCCAGCTACTCTGTATTGGACGGTCAGCAGCGGCTCACGACCATATCGGTGCTGTTGGACTATCTGAACTATATTACGAGTGGAAAAAGCGGAAGTGCCAGTCTGGGCTTTTTTACCAGTAACGTGCTGTATGATCAGGATGTTCAGTGTGCATTAAAAAGCGATGTTACCGCCCAAGATCAATATTTATCCATTTACAGGTTCTTCATGGATTGCCATTATGAAATGGATTATGCCAAAGCAGACAAGTTATTGGACATCGTTCTGCACAGACTTTTCTTTATGGTAAAGATCATAGAAGGAGAAAATGAGCACGAGATATTTGAAAACTTAAATGCCACCGGCAAAAATCTGGAATTTGCCGACCTGATATTAAACGAGTTGATTGAAGAGTGCGAAGAAGCCGGATGCTCTGCCACGGCTGTGAAAAAAGCATGGACAAATATGCTGGAAAGCCTATACAGACTATCTGTCCCGGAGCAGGAGGACGAATCCGAAAACGATGAAGCGTCGGGCGAGGAGGATGTCACCGATACGGCAAGCTGGGAGGCACAGCCCGAAACCGTCGGCAATATGGCATCAAAACCTCTGAAACTCAAGAAATTTCTGAACGTAATGAATTCCCTGACAATGGGCAATAGCACAACGATATCCGAGACAGTATACGGATTCAATCAAATGGTCAGCCGTTTGAGCGATTTTGGCATTTTAGGAAACGATGTCAGCGACCCGGCAAGAAAGGTTGCAGTTTTGCAAAAATGGGAAGACCTGTACAATTGGATTGTTGACCCGGCAAGCTGGCCGGAAGACCTGGCCGCAAAAAGGTATGCAAAGGAGCTGTACTATCTCTCTGTTTGGAACGTAACGGGTTACATACCTGTTATCATGCGAATTATGTACAGAAATTTAAAGTTAAACTGCAATGAAGGTGGTTTTTATTCAGACGCGGTCGTTAAGAATCTTCTGAAAGCAATCCTGATAGCTGTCGTGCATACGAGAATTATTTTAAATCGAAAGCACGCGGAAGACCGGGACAATGAAAACAAACTGAAGGTCGTTGATTATATTTTAGACGGATATCGTTCCATACACAATGACCCGAATTTCGGCAAATCTGAAAAAGACGTATCCATGATTCTGAAAGGCATTGGGACGATGGCACAGGAACTTACAGATAAAGTCAAGGCCGAAGATGCCATCAGAGCCTATCAATATACCTCCTCCGGCAGCAAATTCCTGCTGGCATTATACGCGGATGATCTGGACTGCAGCCGCAGCAAGGTCCGTGATCTCGAATGTACCAAAGGCAAAGCCCAAGTGGAGCACATGGTACCGCAGAACCTGGAAGACGGCTACTTTGAAGACTATGGCTTTGATGTCAGTTCCATAGGATTGTTGGATAATCTCATTCTTTTATCGGAACATAAAAATAAAAAAATTGGAAACGGTAACCCAGAAGTCAAACTGGCGGCTTGGAAGGGCGATCCTTTTGGCCAGTTGTTTGTCCTTCCGGAGGATATCGGCGGGACTGGGTTCAGGGACACCCAGAAAGACAAAGTAGATTCCATTTTAGTAACTGTTCAGCAGGGGTAAAAATTTGAATCGTCAAAACGTAGAAAATGAGAGCACGGGTGCAGTCAGCAGGACACAC
>NZ_JAFBIS010000030.1 GCF_021531435.1 Oscillibacter valericigenes | reverse complement strand
CGGAATAACGGTTTCCAAAACGCCGGAACGACGGTTTCCATTTCACCGGACTGGCGGTACCCCGCCACCGGAATATTCAAACAGATGGCCATAATGCCTACCCAGCATTTGCAAGAGATGAGCGAATCCATCTGGAACAGATAGAAGCTGATAAGCACACTAATGGGGCATTCAATCTGAGCCGTATTAATTCAACTCACTCAAAGCTGAAAGCTTACTGGTCAAAAGAGAGAGGCCGTCAGCCAGCCACGAAGTACATGGATTTGAGCCTAATGCTGTTTTGGTGGTTAGAGAAGAACGGGACACTATCGACCGCAGAGAAAGTGGACAAGCTTGGAGAAATCATGTCAGCGAAGATGGACACCAGCGGCACAGATTATGAGAGCATCACAAATCGGGAAATGACACTGAATACCAAGGGGCTGTTCCCGAACAAGATTTAAGGGAATGAGGGAAGTACATCAAAAGGGTACTTCCCTTATTTTGTGTGGCCGATTTGATAGCAGAAAGATATTCAACAGAAAACTGATTAGGGTGGTTTGGAACAGATGGAAGATATTTTTGGCACGATACAAGCCGTCACAGGCATTATAAAGTATTCATCATCAGAGGTCATAACGCCAAAGGAAATTGTCACAGACATGGTTGACCTGCTTCCAGCTGGCATATATACGCCTGAAGCAAAATTTCTGGATCCAGCTGTCAAGAGTGGTCGGTTCCTCGCAGAGATATATCGTCGCTTGATGGACAGCGAACTAATGAAGCAGGCATTCCCAGATGAACAGGCCAGACACGAACACATTCTTGACAATCAACTATATGGATTCGCCACATCAGAATTATCGGCCACGGTAGTCCGAAAGCAATTATACGACAACCCGCTGACCTCAGGAAACATACGCTTTACAAGTGCTAAGGTCACAAAAGAAATGATACAAGGAGCATTTGGAATAATGAAATTTGACGTAGTAATCGGAAATCCACCCTATAATAAAGGTATGGATTTGGATTTTGTTGATATGGGATTTGAACTGGCAGAGCAGTACACAGTAATGATAACTCCGGCAAAATGGCAGACAGCTGAAGCAAATCAGAAAGTTGTAAGCAAGATGTCCTATGGTGAATTTCGCAAGGAGCTAGTTCCGCACATGAGCCATGTGTGCTTTTATCCTGACTGCGTTGATGTGTTCGATATATCACAGACTGATGGCATAACATACTTTTTATTGAGCAAGGAACAGCCAGAAAGCTGCACCGTGAGTAACAAATGCAAGGTTCAGAGGTATTTTAATTCATGTGTTCAGCGGACAATAACTAATAGGGAGAGCCTATTAAACATTGGAGCCGAAATTGTTCAACATTTGGAGCCATACAATCATTTCAAATTCCCGCCTGCCAATAGTGGGAGATATGAGGTATGGACTAATAATCAAGTATCAAAAGGTGGCGGAGCAAGAGGTGGCGTTGGAATATTAAACAATTTAGGAAATACTCAATGTGTAGGAATAAGTCGAGTGTTAGACACCAAAGACGCTGTTGATATGGGCATGAGAACCGGAGCCTCCACCTGCTCTTTTAGTTCCGACAGCAGGCAGGAATGTGAGCACTTTGTATCTTGGCTGAATACGAAGTTTACCAGATTTTTTGTCGCAATCAACATTAGCAAGCTAACAGGCATTATATGTGATGATTGCTTCCGCTTTGTACCTGCACCTCCATCTGGCAAGTTCGACCACATTTACACCGATGCCGAACTTTATGAAGCATTCAATTTGCCCCAAAAGTACATTGATGTGATAGAGGCAGTAATCAAAGAACGAAAATAATCAAATATAACATAACAAATCATTCACAAGCCACCTCTTTTATGGTAGTATCGTAAGTAACAAAAATGAGTGCGCGAAATTTGCAAATACTTTTGTGACCAAATAACCATAGGGAGGGACGATATCATGGCAACCTTTGAATTACAGTCTGATGAAGTAGTATTGTATGAAGGTACAGCAACATGCAAAACATACAAAGGCAATTTGCAGTTGACATTGACTTCACAGAAATTAGTCTTTGAGAAAGAAAAGGGCTTATTCAAGAAAGAACGGGAATTAGTCGATATAATCCCGCTTGAAAGTGTCAAATTCTATAATGATGCCGCACAGATTAAGCAAAAGGGCTCAGAGGTAGAAGTCCAGACCATTGAGAAAAACCTTACGATTGTATTTTCTGGTATGCTTGAAGCAAGAAAGTTTACTGGAAAGATTATCGATGCAGTAACAGGTACTACGCTCGCAAAACGGGGCTCTAACATAATAAAAGGCGCATTTTCTATGGTCGATGATACTTTAGGTTTAGATACAAGAGGCACCATTAAGGGTGTGCTTGAAAATGGTGTTAAAGGCACACTTCTAAATGGCATAGGTAAGAAAAAATAACGTAGAAACCAAAGGCTCCACCCGAGAGGATGGAGCCTTATTTTATGTCCCCTGATGAATAAATCTACATTAGTTTGGACTAATTAGCTTATACCTGCAAATTCCGGCCGAACGGCGTAGCCATTCCGAAATGAGCGGAGTGCCAATTCCACCATAAACGGCGTGGCCGTTCCGAAGTGAACGGAGTGGTCGTTCCGATATAAACGGCGTACCTTTCTTTATAATGGTGCCGCGGCATATCGCCGCCATCAACAAAGGAAGGAGTACCCTATGCAAAACTACTCAACTATCATCGGCGTAATAGAACTCCGGCAGCAAAATGTCGGATACGCCACTACCCAGAAGCGGTACGGCATTGGTTCCAGTACCGTCACGCTCATCATGAAACGATTTAAGGAACTCGGCCTTACGCTCGAAGAACTGAGGGCTATGCCGCCGAAAGCCGTTGAGGTGGCGTTCTATCCACCTGAAAACCTGAAGCGCAGCGAGAAGCCCATGCCGGACTTTGCCAGGATCCACGCGCGTATGTCGGCCATGAAGCAGCCAAATCTAGCGTTTGTCTGGCTGGAGTACAAGGAGGAACACCCTGACGGATACCAGCTCTCTCAGTTCTATGCGCTGTACCGCGCGTTCCTCGCTGAGAACTTCGGACAGACATCCGTCACGATGCCAGTGGAACGCATCCCTGGCGAGCGTATGTATATTGACTGGGTAGGCGACCAGCCGGAGCTTCTCCTTGACCCGGCGACAGGCGAAGCGAAAAAGGTGCATGTCTTCGCCACGACACTCGGCTTCAGCAGCTGCGTGTATGCCGAAATCTTCTTGAACGAGAAGCTTACCAGCTTTATTTCGGGCGTGGTACATGCGCTGTCCTTTTACGGTGCTGTGCCGAAGTACCTCGTCCCCGACAATCTAAGGAGTGCGATTTCAAAGCACTCTAAGGATGAGCTTGTCCTGAACTCCGTTTTCTCGGATTTGGAGGACTTCTATGATACCGTTGTCCTTCCTCCGCCTCCGCGCAAGCCCAAGGGTAAGCCAACGGTTGAAAACCATGTGCGCTATCTGGAGACCCATCTGATTGAGAAGCTGAAAGAAACCGCTCCCTATTCGAGTATTGAAGCTCTGAACATGGAGGCCGAACGCATCATTGCTGATATCAACCAGCGAAACTTCCGAAACCAGCGCGACATCCGCAAATCCAGACAGCAAGCATTTGAGATCTATGACAAGCCGCGTATGAAGGCGCTCCCCGCAGGGCACTTCACCGTTTGTGATTACAAGTATTTCCTCCGCGTGCCGGACAATTATCATCTTGAATACGACGGTCACTACTACTCTGTCGTGTATACCATGCACGGTAAGCCGGCGCTGCTCAAAGCCACCATGAGCGAAATCCGCATCTGCGACGAGAACAACAGGCTCCTTTGCACGCACGTCAGGTCTTACAAGGACTTTCCCCGGTATATTACGGACGATGCACACATGCCGCCTGAGCACCGGTACTATAAGGAACTGAATGCGCACGACGGGGCCTATTATCGTCGCTGGGCAACAGTGTATGGCGATGCCATGGTAACGCTTATTGACCGCATTCTACGCGGCGTGAAACACGAGGAGCAGGCTTACAACAGTTGCAAGGGTATCCTGCACCTGTGCAATGATGTCCCTCGCCATATCGCGGAAGATGCAGCGCAGACCTGCATCGACGCGTCTGCCTGTAAATACTCCTATTTCAAGAAGGCTCTCAGCCGCCTTATGAACCACGAGCAGGCCTCTGGTGATACTCGTGGCCGGCTTCCAGAGCATGAAAACATTAGAGGGAGGGACAGCTACAAATGATGCCTTCCCCAACTCTTAACGCGGAAGAAATTGCTCTCTGTGAGCGGCTCCGCAGCCTCAAGTTATCCGGCATGGCCGATGCCCTTGAGACTCAACTCATGGATCCGAATGCAGACCTCGTTCCATTTATGGAGCGGTTTTCTACTATTGTGAACCAAGAATGGCAGATTCGGTACAACAAGAAGTTCTCGAAGTTTATGAAGAAGGCTCAACTGCGCTATCCAGATGCCATCTTGGATGAAACCATCTATGACCCTGCTCGCAAGCTGGATACCGCATCTATTGAGCGTCTGGCTACCTGCCATTGGATTGATGAAGGAAAGAACCTCCTGATTACTGGCATGACGAGCAGCGGAAAGACCTATCTCTGTAATGCCCTGTGTGTCTCTGCCATCCAGCAGTTTAAAACCGTGCGCTATATCCGCGCCAACATCCTGATGCTGGAACTGGAGCAGGCTCGCCTGCAGACAACCTATCTTGATTATGTTTCCTCTCTTGCCAAACTGGACCTGCTGGCGATTGATGACTTCGGCCTTATGGATCTCGACTTGGATAAATGCCGTGACCTTTTTGAAGTTATTGATGGACGCGATGGCAGGAAGTCCACCATTATCGTTTCACAGTTCCCAATCCACACATGGTTTGATCTGTTTCAGGAGCACACCTATGCTGATGCTTGCCTTGCGCGCATTACGGACAAGCGCCACAGCTACCGTCTGGAGATGAATGGCATTAGCATGAGAGACGCAGTCAAGTAAGCTTCCTTGGGTGGCTTTCTCAGGAGACCAGCGGCCTCAACTCTGTGAGGAATTGCGGCCGCTGGCCGCTCAGAACGGACTGGCAGCGTTTCACGCCGTTTGGAATGGAACGGCTACGCCGTTTGCGTTGGAATGGGCGCACCGTTCCTCCGGAACGGGCGCGCCGTTTGACTGGAATTTGCATATACCAACACTTAACTTAACTGGGATATTTTTTATCAATACTGACAATTTTTACAATTCACTCTTGCAATTTATTGTTATTTCTTGTAAAATATGCTACTGTAGGAGAGAAGGGGCGAAAATGATTCTGCCGCCATTTTCGTTAAGAGAAACAGATAAAAAGGAGAACCAGTCATCATGGAAATGAAGAATTTCGACCAAATCGTGGAGCGGGCCAAGCGGTCTTTCCGCAAGATGCGCGTAGTCATTGCCGGCGCGGATGCCGAGAACATTCTGCTGGGCACCTTTGAGGCCCAGGACGCGGGATTTGCCACCCCCGTGCTGGTGGGCGAAGCCGAAAAAATCGAGCCCATGCTGGAGCGTCTGGGCCTGAAGGACAAGACCTACCGCCTGGTGGCTACTCAGCCCGGCGAGGATGTAGTCCAGGCGGCTGTCAATGTCATCCGCCGGGGCGAGGGCGACGTGCTGATGCGCGGCAACACCCAGACCCGGGACTTCCTCATGGCCCTGCTGGACAAGAAGAACGAGCTGCGCACTGACAAGCGGCTGGTCCACATCGACCTGGTGAGCATGCCCGAGTATCCCAAGCTCATTGCCATCGGCGACGTCACCGTCACCATTCAGCCCGACATCCAGCAGAAGAAGGAGATCATCCGCAGCATGACGGAGACCCTGGAATCCGTTGGCTACGACAAGCCCAATATCGCCCTGCTGTCCATGGTGGAGGAGGTCAACTTCCACATGAAGGACACCATGGAGGCCCAGGAGCTGGTGCGCTCCCACGCGGACACGCCCATTGCCAACTGCAACCTGGTGGGCCCCATTGCCTATGACCTGATCCTGTCCAAGGAGGCCGCCCGGCTGAAGAATTACGACGAGCCCCTGTGCGGCGAGTTTGACGGCATTGTGGTCCCCAGCCTGCTGGCGGGCAACCTGATCGTCAAGTGCTGGCAGATGCACGCCAAGGCCAAGACCTGCGGCGTGGTCGTGGGCGCCAAGGTGCCCGTGGCCCTCACCTCCCGCAGCGACGACAAGGAAGTCTCCTTCCTGTCCCTGGCCTTCTGCGCGGCGCTGGACGGCAAGGCGTAAAAACTACACGGAAAGAGCGGTGCAGATGTTCTGCACCGCTCTGTTTTTCGATCACAGGTCGTTGATATGCATTTTGTCCAGTTTACTCCGCTTGCGGAACTTCTCCCGACAGGCGAAGTAAATGGCAAGCAGGATCACTGTGGGGATGTTGCCCAAAATTAGGGACGCCAGGATCGGCCCCCAGGGAATTCCACCGTTGTAGGCCACGGCGCTGAGGGCCATTACCAGGGAGTACAGAAACGACAGCAGCGGCAGGATCAGCCCCGGCCACTTGCTCTCCCGTTTGGAGAGAAAGACCTGCAAAACCACCAAGCCGATCAAAAACGGCAGGATGCTGCATAATGCGACTATTATGGTTGTTATCATATGGTTCCTCCTTCTGTATCACAGGTCATCGATGAGGGTCTTGTCCAGCTCCCCCGCCTTCCGCCGCCTGTGCTCCCGGCAGACGGCATAGATGATGAGCAGTACCATCGTCCTGACATTCTGAAAGAAAAACAGATGGAGTGAAACCCCCAGCCGCATCCCAAAAGGCGCATCCGAGGCGCTGCCCAGGCAGATGATAAGATCAGCAGCAGCCCACAAAACGCTGGCTATTGGCAGCAACAAGCCCGGCCAACGCTTTTCCCGGCGAGCCAGGAAAAGCTCCAGAAGAATAGCTGCTATGGCAATTACCACAAATTTTATGGTATCTCCAGCATCCAGATAGACTCGTATGCCACTCGCGATCCCATACCGCATCCGTCACCCCTCCCTCGTCTTTCGGTATTCCGCGATCAAGAGCTTGGCTGTGTCAAAGTCCAGCTTGTCGTCCACCGCCAGCCGCTTCACCAGGGACACATAGGGGTCCGCCTCCGCCGTTTCCGTCAGCTTAATTTTCTGAATGAGACGATCCAGCCGCAGCCGCACCGTGGGATAGGTGACGCCGTACACCGACGCCACCTCCTTCAGCGACCCGGAGGCCAGGATGAATTTTTTGATAAAAGCCATGTCCTCGTCCTCCAGCTCTGCCATCCAAGGAGGAATCGTCATAGCATCACGTCCTTTCATAAAATTAATATAAACTTTAATTTTATGAAAGTCAAGCTGAATTTTATTTTTAAAAAAATTACCCGAGTCCCATGGGACTCGGGTAATTTTTTTAAATCAAATCTCCCTCGCAGTGGTCCCGCAGGGGCAGCTCCGCGAAGATGGCGGCCTCGGCGGTCTCGTACTCCCCCGGGCTTTTGAAGCGGCGCATTTTCTTGTTCAGCCGCTCCGCGTTTTCAAACAGGTGGATGAGGTAGAACCAGACCTCCCGCATCCGCTGGGCCGCGGGACCCACCTGGCCGTAGAACGCCTGATACGCCCGGAACAGGTCCTGCGTGAAGGACTGCAGCTCCTCCCGGGTGGCGGCGGGGCCGCCCCGGAGCTTGCGCAGCAGCGCCGGGTCCGCCACGGCGCCCCGGCCGATCATGGCGGCGTCCAGTGTGGGGAACCGGGTCTCCGTGGCCCGCACCTCCTCCACCGTCCGCAGGTCGCCGTTGTAGCACACCGGGTTGCGGCTGTTCTCCAGCGCCCGGGCAAACTCATCCAGATGCACCGGGCCCCGGTACTTTTCCGTCCGCACCCGGGGGTGGATGGTGAGGCAGGCGATGGGGTACTGATTGTAGATGTCCAGCAGCCGCCCAAACTCCTCCGGGTCCGCGACGCCCAGCCGGGTCTTGACGGAGACAGGGAGCTGAACCTTGGCAAACACCTCGTCAAAGAACCGCTCCAGCTCCTCCGGCTTTGCCAGGAAGCCCGCGCCCTTGCCCTTGGCCGTCACGGTGCCGGAGGGACAGCCCAGGTTCAGGTTCACCTCGGTGTAGCCCATGTCCGCTGCCACCTCCGCCGCCCAGAGGAAGTCCGGGGCGCAGCGGGTCATCACCTGGGGCACCGAGGGCAAGCCGCCGTTGTTGGCCGGGTCGATCTCCCGCCGGTCCCGGTCCGTCAGGATATGGTGGGGCGTGGGGGAGAAAAAGGGGATGAAATACCGGTCCGCGCCGCCGAAATGGGCGGCCCAGACCTTTCGGAACACCACCTTGGTGATGCCGTCCAGCGGGGCGAAGTCGTAACGCCGGATCATTTCAGTTTTTCTTCCCACTCCGCCTGGCGGAAGCCCGTCAGCACGAAGCCGTCGCCCACCAGGATGGGCCGCTTCACCAGCATGCCGTCGGTGGCCAGCAGAGCGAACTGCTCCTCCTCCGTCATGGCGGGCAGCTTGTCCTTCAGGCCCAGGGCTTTGTACTGCAGGCCGCTGGTGTTGAAGAACTTCTTCAGGGGCAGGCCGCTGGCCCGGTGCCAGGCTTTCAGCTCGTCAGCGGTGGGGTTGTCCAGCTTGATGTCCCGCAGGGTGTAGGATACGCCCTGGGCGTCCAGCCAGGCTTTGGCCTTCTGGCAGGTGGTGCATTTCGGATAGCAGAGAAATAACATGGCGGGTTCCTCCTTATGAAAATAAACTGATCTGTTCCCCGGCCTGACGGTCCTCAAATTCCATCAGCCAGGCCATGGCTTTTTCCGCGCCGCAGATGACGTTCTGTGCCGCACATTCCTCCCGGAGAATTGCCGCCAGGCGGCGGGCGTTGGGGCTGGCGCACTCGTACCGCTCTCCGAAAGCGCGGATGTACCGCTCCTTCATGCCGGGGAAGTGCCGGTCCAGCTGGGCGTAAAAATACTGGCGGTCGCCGTCCCGCAGGGTGACGCCCATGCCGAAGTTGACAATGACCTCCACGCCCGCATCAAAGCAATATCCAAGCAGCCCCCGGAGATTTTCCTCCGTGTCGTTGAGAAAGGGCAGGATGGGGCACAGCCACACGCCGGTGTGGATGCCGTTTTCCCGCATGGTTTTCAGCATCTCGAACCGCCGCCGGGTGGTGCAGACGTTGGGCTCCAAAATGCGGCACAGGTCCTCGTCAAAGGTGGTGAGGGTGGTACAAACCACGGCTTTCGTCTTTTCGTTGATGCGCTTCAGCAGGTCCAAATCCCGCAGGACCAGGTCCGACTTCGTCAGCACCGACACGCCGAAGCCGTACCGGTCGATGACCTCCAGGCAGCGGCGGGTGAGCAGCGTTTCTTGTTCCAGCGGCAGATAGGGGTCGCACATGGAGCCGGTGCCGATCATGCAGCGGCGGCGCTTTCGCCGGAGGGCGTCCTCCAGCAGCTTCGGAGCGTTGGTCTTTACCGCCACGTCCTCAAAGGCGTGGTCCATCTGGTAGCAGGTGCTGCGGGAGTCGCAGTAGATACACCCATGGGTGCAGCCCCGGTAGACATTGATGCCGTTTTGGGCGGAGAGGATGGATCTCGCTTTGATCTCATGCATATTCCGTCCCCTTTCCGCCAAATCGTTTAATAGGCGCTGATGTTCAGGCTCTCGTCATCAAAGCCCTTTTCGATAGCCTTGATCTCCATGAAATACTTCCGGGTCTGGTCGATCTCCACCTGGACCCGCTCCCCCACCTTGTGGCCCATCAGGGCCTTGCCCACCGGGGATTCCTTGCTGATGAGGCCCTTCAGGGCGTCCTGCCGCAGCGTAGTGACGATCTGGACGGTCATTTCCTTCTTCACCATCTCATTGAAGACGGTGACCTTATCAAACAGGCCCACCGCGTCGTCCTGCCCCTTGACCTCAATGACCTTGGCGGTGCGGATCATCCGCTCCAGGTAGCGGATGCGGCTCTCGTTGCGGTTCTTGGCCTGCTTTGCGCACTTATACTCAAAGTTCTCACTGAGATCGCCGAAGGCACGGGCGGTCTGCACCTCCTCGATCAGCTGGGGACGCAGCACCCGCACCCGGTGGTCGATCTCCTCCTGCATTTTTTTAATATCGACTTCCGTCAATTCGTCATACATGGAAAACACCTCGTGTGTTTGGATTTTTCTCTATGATACCACAAACCCTCCGCCGGGTACAGTCTTTTGTTCCCCGGAAGCCCCTGCCTCCCCTGCCAGACATTGCATTTGCAAAATAGTTACAAAACGGTTACAATCGTACCATCCTTGCAAGGGAAAAACACAAAGGAGGCTACATTCATGTTCTGTTTCAGCAACTTTGATTGCAGCGCCCTGCTGCAGATGCTCTGCCAGTGCTTCGGCCTGGGCTGCTGAGTTTTCCACGGAGGGCCCCGGTTTTCCGGGGCCCTCTTTTCCCTTTCCGCCCCCCGACCAAGGAGGTACTGATGAAACCATTCCGCACCCTGCTCCTGACAGCGGCCCTCACCGGGGCCCTGCTGACTCCCGCCCACGCCGCCGCTCTCTCCCATACCGTTGTAAAAGGCGACACCATGTGGAAGATCGCCTCGAAATACCAGGTGGGCACCAGCGAGATCATCCAGGCCAACCCGCAGGTCAGCGATCCCGACCTCATCTATCCCGGCCAGGTGCTGAGCATTCCGCAGCTCAGTGAAACGGTTGCCAGCTTTGAGGCCGAGGTCGTCCGGCTGGTGAACGACATCCGGCGGCAGAACGGCCTGAAGCCCCTGACGGAAAACTGGGAGCTCTCCCGGGTGGCCCGGTACAAGTCCCAGGACATGCTGGACAACCGCTACTTTGCCCACAACAGCCCCACCTACGGCACGCCCTTCCAGATGATGAAAGCCTTCGGCCTGTCCTACCGGACCGCCGGAGAGAACATCGCCAGGGGCTATGCCACGCCCCAGGCAGTGGTCAACGGCTGGATGAACTCCAGCGGCCACCGGGCCAACATCCTGAATGCCGGTTACACACAGATCGGCGTGGGCTACGTGGCCCAGGGGAACTACTGGACGCAGATGTTTATCGGATAATTGTTGCCCACGGAGCCGGCAGGCGCTGATTTCCGGAGCGAAACGCGGCAGTATCACGGTGTCACCCGCAAGGGGCCCCTTTTCAGATTTACGCGAAAATTTGCTTTTTTCTTGACATTGCGGCCATATCGGGTATTCTGGAATCATAAAAGGGGCTGCCCGGGAGGTAACAAAAATGAAGGTTTATGTATATGAGAGCAAGGATGACACCATCAGCGCGGTGGTAATGGACGGGAACGAGGTCAAACGCATCATCTCCGGTCTTGAAGATAAAGACATGAGCCGCAGCGAATTTGTGGCTGCCGCGCGGAGCAGATTTGAAGGGGCCGGCTATGACTCCGGCAATTTTTCCGGTACGGATATACGCCAGGCCGCGGAGCAGATGGGGAAAACGGATCGTCTGATCGCGGAGATCACCCAGGACAACATGGCAATGCACCCGGAAAACATGGGCCTCGCCGGTCATATCCTGTTTGAAATCGGCCAGTTCATATGAAACAAATCTGCATTTGACAGGAATTCCATTTTGTATATCCGATTTGGAAGCAAGGAAAAAGCCCTAAGGCAAAGCCTCAGGGCTTTTTCTTTGCTGGAAAGCGCGAACAGTTTCGAGGTACAGGCTTTCAGGTCTGCACCCAAGAACCAAATCACAACCCAGCAAAGCGGTTGTGATTTGGAAAGGAGGAGCAGCGGAATGAGCGCGCTCTGACTTTTTGAAAAAAAGTCAGAGCAAGCGATATGCAGCTTGCTCCGACGTGGAAAGCGTGAACAGTTTTGATGCGCCAGCTTTCAAGTCTGCACCCAAAACCAAATCGAAGCCCAGCGAAGCGGGTTCGATTTGGAAAGGAGGAGCGACGGAATGAATGAGCGATGACTTTTTAAAATAAAAAGTCGTCGCGAACGATATGAAGTCCGCGACGACGTGGTGCGCCTGAAGGGACTCGAACCCACACGCATTGCTGCACGAGAACCTAAATCTCGCATGTCTACCAATTCCATCACAGGCGCATATTTTGTTTTTTGGGGGAGAGCGGGCGCTGAATAGAGCGGTAAACTCTTCACTGAGGTGCCAGCACCCAGGTTCTGCTCCTCTGCTGATCCCGCTGTGCCCGCATGGGATTTCAGTATAGCACATTCGACGCTCTTGAACAATAGTGAATTCTGCGCTACAATGGAAAATCATCTCCCAACTTCACGAAACGAGGACTCCTGCCATGTCTACACCCAGGGTCGCAGCTATCCACGATATGTCCGGCTTCGGCCGGTGTTCCCTGACCGTCGCTATTCCCATCCTGTCCGCCATGGGCATCCAGTGCTGCCCTCTGCCCACCGCGTTCCTCTCCACCCATACCGGCGGGTTTGAGGGCTTCACCTTTCTGGATATGACCGACGAGCTACCGAAGGTAGCCGCTCACTGGAAATCTCTGGGGCTGGAGTTTCAGGCCGTTTACAGCGGCTTTCTGGGCAGCGAGCGGCAGATCGCCATTGTGGAGGACTTCCTCCGGGAGTTCCGGGGCGCCGACACCGCGGCGGTCATCGACCCGGTGATGGGCGACCACGGTGAGGTCTACCAGACCTACACCCCCGCCATGTGCGCTGGGATGGCCCGGCTGGCGGAGCTGGCGGACGTCATCACGCCGAACCTGACGGAAGCCGCCCTGCTGCTGGGGGTGCCTTATGATGCGCTTCCGGCCGGCGAAGCGGGCTGCCGGGAGATCGTGGAGCGGCTGAGCCTGGACGGGCGGCGCTCCGTGGTGCTCACCGGGGCCTCCACCGCCCCGGAGCTGACGGGGGCCATGTGCTTTGACGCCAAAACCGGGCGGACCGAGGCTGTCCAGACCCGGCGGGTGCCCCAGGAATTCCACGGCACCGGAGATGTGTTCGCCAGCGTCCTCACCGGGGCGCTGGTGCAGGACGCTTCTCTGCCCGACGCCGTCCGGCAGGCGGTGGACTTTGTCCGCGCCTGCGCCGAACGGACGGCGAAAGCCGGCATCCCCATGCGGGAGGGCGTGGAATTTGAACCGCTGCTGGGCCTTTTGACTCAGCCTGTTGATGAATAAAAATGTGCCCCGGTCCAAAAAGCCCGGGGCACATTTTTATTTCATCAGGTTTTCCACGTAGGCCTGCATCTCCTGCTTGGAGCGGACAGCGTGGGTGCCGTCGATGATGGCCTGCTGTTCCGCCTCCGACAGGGCGGCAAAGCGGGCCATGGCCTCCGGGTGCTGGGCCAGGGCCATGCCGAAGCCCAGGGGCAAGTCGTCCATGTTCATCACCTCGGCGTTAGTGTGCGCCGGAATGGGAAATCAATACACAGGGAACAGGTCCAGCAGAAAAATCAGGTCATCGGCGGGCAGATAGGTGGTGCCTTTTTCATAATAACAGGCGCCCAGAAGCTCCGTCTCCCCGTCGGCGGTAAGGGCTGTGTCCTGGCCCGGCAGGACGGAAAACACCAGGCTTTCACCGTCGGATACCACCGCCCCCTGGCCGGGGGCCCAGTTCACCGTATACCCGGCAGCCTCCGCCACGGCCCGGATGGGCAGCAGGACTTCTCCGTCCACCACCTTGCCGGTCACGCGCAGGCGCTGGTCATTGACGCTGACCTCGCCGGTGGGCTCCCAGAAGGCATAGCCCCGGTACGCATAGGCAAAGAGCATGACCTTGGTGACGGTGCCCTTGGCGTCGGTCCACACCAGAACGCGGCTGCCGGGCACCAGGGAATCCAGGGTCACCATTTGCCGGGTCAGGTAAGGGAACAGGGTGGCTTCATCCGTCACGGTCAGTTCCTCTCCACCGGTGGTCACCAGGTCCACATGGGTCAGAGGCTGGGGCGGATAGATGGCAGCCGTGGCCTGCGGCTGCACCTTTGCGATCTGATAATACTGGGGCACAGCGAAATCCGCCGGGATGTTGGCGACGATCAGCTCGGCGGTGGCATGGGGCGGCAGGCTCAGCGTCATGGCGGGGCCCACCCAGGCATAGACGGTCTCGCCGTCCCGCAGCTCCCGCCCCAGGGGCAGCCCGGTCACGGCGTCTATGATGGGAGTGGTCTCCGTCACATGGAGAATGGTCTCCCGATGGGCGGCATTCTCATTGGAATTTTTCAGCAGGACGGCGCCATTTTCCAGCCGGGTGACGGTGCCCCACACCCGGACGGGCATCAGATAGGCGGGCGTTTCGGGAGCGGTCTCATTCGCAGCGAAGGCAGGCAGGGCGCACACCATGGCGGCGCACAGGGCCAAAGCGAGGATGCGGGAAACTCTCTTGTTCACAGCAAGTCCATCCTTTCAGCGTATTTATCCAATCAGACGCAGAATACAGGGAAAATGTTCCCGTAAGAGGAAAAACGCCCCGGAAACTTTCCGGGGCGGTAGGTTCTGAGCAACCGGCGAGGCATTTCGCCCCTTCGGAGGGGGGCTAGGGGGAACCACAGGTTCCCCCAGTTCTTTTGCCGGAGGCAAAAGAAGGAATTTCAATCATTTTCGCCGCGACATGTGCGTGGCGAAAATACCTCGACCCAGCCGCCTTGGGCGGCGTTCACCAGTCCGCAGACTGGTGAGGGAGAATCTAAAGGGGGGACGCCAGTCCCCTCTTTATTTTTTCCCGTGCAGCGCCTTCATCCGCTGCTCATGGTTCAAAATGGCCTTGCGCATCCGCAGGCTCTTGGGGGTGACCTCCAGCAGCTCGTCGTCCGCCAGGAACTCCAGGCACTGCTCCAGGCTCATCTGCTTGGGGGGCACCAGCCGCAGGGCGTCGTCGGAGCCGGAGGCGCGGGTGTTGGTCAGCTGCTTCTTCTTGCAGGCGTTGACGGTGATGTCCTCGCCCCGGTTGGCAATGCCGATGATCATGCCCTCATACACCGGCACACCGGCGCCGATGAACAGCGTGCCGCGCTCCTGGGCGTTGAACAGGCCGTAGGTGATGGACTCGCCGGTCTCGGAGCAGATCAGGCTGCCCATGCCCCGGCGCTGGATGTCGCCCTTGTAGGGGGCGTAGGAATCGAACACGGAGGCCATGATGCCCTCGCCCTTGGTATCGGTGAGGAAGTCGTTGCGGTAGCCGAACAGACCCCGGGCGGGAATCAGGAACTCCACCTTCATGCGGTTGCCCACAGGGGTCATCTCCAGCATGTCGGCCTTCCGCTGGCCCAGCTTTTCAATGACGGCGCCCACGCTGTCGGCGGGCACATCCACCACCAGCCGCTCAATGGGCTCGCAGCGCTTGCCGTCGATCTCCTGGTACAGGACGCGGGGGGGAGAGACCTGGAACTCATAGCCTTCCCGCCGCATGGTCTCGATCAGGATGCTAAGGGACATCTCGCCCCGGCCCGCCACGTTGAAGGCGGTCTCCTTGTCCGTGTCGGTGACCCGCAGGGACACATCCTTCAGGGTCTCCCGGTACAGGCGGTCACGGATCTGGCGGGAGGTGACGTACTTGCCCTCACGACCGGCATAGGGAGAGTCGTTGACGGAGAAGGTCATCTCCAGGGTGGGCCGGGAGATCTTCACGAAGGGCAGGGCCTCCACGCAGTCGGAGGCACAGATGGTATCGCCGATGGTGACGTCGGGCAGGCCGCTCATGGCGATGATATTGCCGGCGGTGGCCTCCGACACGGCGGTGCGGTCCAGGCCCTCGAACTCGTAGATAGCCGTGGCCTTGGCCTTGCGGAGCACGGCCTCCGGGGCATGGTAGTTGCACATGGCCACTTCCTGGTTCTGCCGCAGGGTGCCCCGCTCGATGCGGCCGATGGCGATACGGCCCACAAAGTCGTTATAGTCGATGGAGGAAACCAGCATCTGGAAGGGCTGGTCCACATCCGCCTCAGGGGCGGGGATATACTCCAGGATCGTCTCGAACAGGGGCTTCAAGTCCGTGCCCGGCACATCCGGAGAATAGGAGCAGATGCCCTGCCGGGCGGAGCAGAACAGCATGGGGGAATCCAGCTGGTCCGGGGTGGCGTCCAGGTCCATCAGCAGCTCCAGCACCTCGTCGATGACCTCATGGATGCGCTGGTCGGGGCGGTCGATCTTGTTGACCACCACGATGACCCGGTGGCCCAGTTCCAGGGCCTTGCTCAGCACGAAGCGGGTCTGGGGCATGGGGCCCTCGGCGGCGTCCACCAGCAGGATGACGCCGTTGACCATCTTCAGGATGCGCTCCACCTCGCCGCCGAAGTCGGCGTGGCCCGGGGTATCCACGATGTTGATCTTTGTATCGCCGTAGCGGATGGCGGTGTTCTTCGCCATGATGGTGATGCCGCGCTCCCGCTCCAGGTCGCCGGAGTCCATGACCCGCTCCACGACTTCCTGACCGGTGCGGTACACACCGCCCTGCTTCAGCATCTCGTCTACCAGGGTGGTCTTGCCATGGTCGACGTGGGCAATGATGGCTACGTTTCTCAGATGTTCATTCTGCATATTGGAACGTCCCTTCCTTTATCAGCTCAGCTTCAGACTGATTTTTCACATACAGTTTGATATTATACTATTCGCCAATGAAAATCATATTTGATTTTCATTCCGTCAGCTATGCTGACGGGGCACCGCCAAAAGGCGGTGTCGGCGAAGTCGTTCAATACGAATCTCGCCAAAATCCAAACGGATTTTGGCACCCACGGCAATAGCCGTGGGGTTAAAATGCAATATTTTGCATTTTAACCGAGATTAGTATTATAGTCCGATTTTCTCCGCATTTCAATGTATATTTCCACATTTTTTTGAAAATACCGTTCTTTTTCTCCGGCAAAAGCGACAGCAGGTAAGGTCATACCTTTTTTACCAAAGAAACCTCTTTTTTCGCGGTTCCTTTTGTCCCTTCCGCCGTTGATTCTCCAAACGCCGGAGGGCTATAATGGAACCGCTGTGACGGAAGCGGCGCCAGCGCCGCACGTTCCGCCGCAAGTACCGTGGTCCGCTGGGACCACCAACGGAGGCATTTCGCCATGTATCGCATTAAGACATTCAACAAGATCTCTCCTGTGGGCCTGAACAAGTTTGACCCGGAACACTACGCAGTCTCCGACAGTGAGACCAACGAGGACGGCATCCTGGTCCGCTCCGCGAAGCTGCTGGATTACGAATTTCCCAACAGCCTGCTGGCCATCGCCCGGGCGGGCGTGGGCGTGAACAACATCCCCATCGACCGCTGCTCCCAGGCCGGCATCGCCGTGTTCTCCACCCCCGGTGCCAACGCCAACGCCGTCAAGGAGCTGGTGCTGTGCGCCATGCTGATGGGCTCCCGGGACGTCAGCGGCGCCATCGACTGGGTCCGGGACCAGGTGGCTGCCGGCGTGGACGTGACCACCGTGGTAGAAAAGGGCAAGTCCGCTTTCGTGGGCCCCGAACTGTATAAAAAGTCCCTGGGCGTCATCGGCCTGGGCGCCATCGGTTCCCTGGTTGCCAACCTGGCGCTGTCCCTGGGCATGGACGTCTACGGCTACGACCCCTACCTGTCCGTGGACGCCGCCCTGCGGCTGGACCGCCACATCCATGTGGTGAAGGACGTGGGTGAGCTGTACAAGCGGGCCGACTACATCACCATCCACATCCACTTTACGGATAAGACCAAGGGTATGATCGACGAGAAGGCCATTGCCGCCATGAAGCGGGGCGTCCGGTTCATCAACCTGGCCCGGGGCGAGATCGTGGACGACGACGCCATGCTGTCCGCTCTGGACACCGGCTGGGTAGCCGCCTACATCACCGACTTCCCCAACAACCGGCTGGTCCAGCACCCCCATGTGGTGGCCATGCCCCACCTGGGCGCCTCCACTCCGGAGAGCGAGCAGAACTGCGCAGCTATGGCGGTGGACGAGCTGCGGGATTACCTGGAAAACGGCAACATCCGCAACTCCGTGAACCTGCCCGCTGTCAGCATGGAGCGCAGCGGCGTCATGCGGATGTGCATTATCCACAAAAACGTGCCCGCTATGCTGGCGAATATCACCATCCTCCTCTCCAAGGACGGGGTGAACGTGGAGAACCTGAGCAATAAGTCCAAGGGCGAGCTGGCCTATACCATGGTGGACCTGGGGACCCAGGTGGGTCAGGCTGTGATCGAAGATGTGCGGAACCTGGCGAATATCATCCGGGTCCGGGTCATTGAATAAGTCTCCCTCTCTTACGCGCCGCCGCGGTGAATTGCCGCGGCGGTTTCGTTTTGGATTGACAGCCGGGGATGAAACGGGTACAATAGCTGGTGTGTCCGGCAGACGCCGGATGCGTTATGCCCCCGTAGCTCAGTTGTATAGAGCGACCGCCTCCTAAGCGGATGCTCTATACCCGCCAATGGCACCACTTTTTCCAAAATTTCATATCTGCGTCAGTAGCTCAGCTGGATAGAGCGCGCCCCTCCTAAGGGTGAGGCCGGGGGTTCGAATCCCTTCTGGCGCACCAAAAACACTGTAATTCCAAGGAATTGCGGTGTTTTTCTTTTTGAAAAGTTCAGGCCAAAGCAGAATAAGGTGTATCTCATTTTGCGGCATCGCTGCCTTTGGCACATCCAAATTGATTGCAATGGTTTTCGCACCGTTCTGGGGTTTGGCACCGTCTTGGCACCACCCCTTATCGCCCCGCCTGTGCCAAGATAAGCGATGTCAGGTTCGATAAGAGTTCCGGGGACTGCTGAAGCTGAGATAAAAGAGTTTGTGCATCCAGCAGCGGCTGCGTTTTTTCTTCCTGCGGAGCATGAACACTACGCAGATCGGGGTTCGCATAAAATGCGGATTCAAACTTCTGCGCGTTGACCTTACGATCCTCATCCAGAATATGCGCATAGATTTTTGTAATCATGTCCACCTGGGAGTGACCGGTGTCACCCTGCGTCGCTTTCAGATCACCGTGATTCAGCTTCAGCTTGTAGGTCGTGCTGCTGTGCCGGAGGGAATGGAAAACAACATTGGGAAGATTGGCCTCTTTCTTGAGCCGCCTGAAGGCGTTATTGATAACCGTTTCCTCACAAGGGCGACCATTGGGCAAGGCAATGACAAGGCCATAATCCAGATACTCATCGCCAAGAAACGCCTTCTGCTTGTCCTGTGAAGCCTTCCATTCCCGGAGAATATAAGCAACCGTTTTGGGCATCCACACTTTGCGAACACTGCTTTCCGTTTTCGGCGTTTTCAGAACGATGACCGTGCTGGCATTCTCCAGATACATGGTTCTGGGGAAAACCTTAGCTAAATGTATTGACAGTTCACATTCATAGCCGGAATATCCCGCTTGCGGAGCATAGCTTTTTTTGACCGCAAAGCATTAGGCGGGTTACAGTAAATAAAAATGGACACGGCGATACCTCCCCGATACCGCCGTATCCTTAAAAAAGGGCGACTTTAATACACTACCCGCAATCCATTCTATAATAGGGAACAGCGGCTTTTGCGCAATATTAAATAAAAAAGCCGATAACACATAGGTTTTTTGACCTAATGCGTTATCGGCTCTGCGTCTATGCGTCTGGCACTTTTAATCATTTTTTTTTGAATTTATTATATGTGTTAGCTAACTGTCCACAAGCCGCGTTAATCTCTCTGCCATGAGAAACTCTCATAGTAACTTCAAGTCCTGCTTGCTCTAATTGATGTTTGAATGCAACTATTTCCCGTTTCTGTGGTGCTTTAATTCTTGAATTGCTTGTTGGGTTGTATTGTAACACGTTAATCATAACTTTTTTGCCCCGAAACCATTTTGCAAGTTGTCTTACATCTGAGGGCCGGTCATTTATACCCGGTAAAAGCAAATACGCAAAGACAATTTTGCGATTATGCCTTTCAGAATAGGATAAGGCTTGCTTAACAACATCTTCAATAGCATATATGCGCATGTGAGGAATAATACGATTTCTTGCAGATTGTGTTGCTGCGTGTAAAGATATTGTCAACTGAATTTTAAGATGTTCCTCGCGCAATTTTTTTAATTGATCGACCGGACCAACTGTTGATATGGTAATGCCGTCGGTTGGAAAGTTGAGCCCATATCTATCTCGGAGAATATGGATTGCTTTTATCAAGTTGTCATAATTGAATAAAGGCTCTCCCATACCCATAAAAACGATACGGTTTACTTTTCGACGCAACAATATAATCTGTTGTACGATTTCTGACGATGTTAGATTACGAACAAAGCCATTTCGCCCGGACTCACAAAAAATACAACCAACAGGACAACCGACTTGTGTGCTCACGCAAACAGTTCCACCATCTCGCCGCTTGATAAAAACCGTTTCAATGTATTTGTTGTCTTTCAGTTCGTAAACATACTTTTCAGTATCACTGCTGCAAATTTCGCCCGAACGGTGTGAGGATTTCGTTTCGGACGGTGTGAGTATTTCGGTTTAAGCGGTGCGGCTGTTTCG
>NZ_JAFBIS010000002.1 GCF_021531435.1 Oscillibacter valericigenes | reverse complement strand
CGGAACAGCGGTTCCCGTTCTACCGGAATCGTGGTTTCCATTTCACCGGATTCCCGGTTCCCTCGGGCTGGAATATTCATTTTGGAACCTCGGTCGATTGGATTGACAGCATACTGTTTGTCGATTTTTACAGAATCGCTTATTTAGAAAAATAGACAACTATTTGTATCGTCTTAGTCCATAATTATAATTATATCAACACCCATTACATCATCGGGTGAGACACTGACACCACCAACTTCATATTCTAACCAACAGTACGTATTCCATCTTATTATTGTTTCGTCATCATTCGTGGTAAACAACTCAAATCCATAAGTGTTATAACTACTATCAACCCACTCACCCCACGTCATCCCCTTACGATAAGATATGGTAGCAAAAGGCCCCTCTCCCAAACCTGCCTTAGTAATATTCAATGTACGCACGTCAGTTGTTTTCCAAGCGAGCGTAAATACCACCTTGGCAGCCTGCACATTGGATGCAGATGCACTGACCGCCGTGGCAATGCCAGCGCACTCGAAAGGCAGATTTCCGCCCGCAGGGATGACCCACTGGTCTTCCGGCAGGGTGAGGTTCTGATTGCCTGTGTCAGAGGTAGCAATCTGCGTGCCGCCAGAAGGCTTCAGAGCAAGACCCAGCTTGTTGGAGTTCACCTTCTCGGAGGCGAGAGAGGAACGATTACCGCCATTGAAGCTGACAATACTCCATGCGTCGTTCTGCACGGCGATGGCAGTGACCTCCACGGGTCCGGCGGAGTTGTTGATGATTTTCAGGTTGTCGGCGCAGGTCACGGCGGCGTTGGCATCGACGTTCAGCGGGATGTTGGTGGGGACAGTGACACTGAAGGTCGTTGCTTCAGCGGAGATGGTTACAGGGACCGTCCCTGCGTTTCCTGAAGTTCCGACATCCGCAGCGGCGGCGGGTGCTGCCAGTGCCAGTGACATCACCAATGCGAGAGCGAGAGACATGAGCTTTCTCATTTTGGAAAACCTCCTTCTAAATTTCCCTTTTTAGGGTTGCATTGCAGTTTACCCAATTTTCTGATTTAGTCAAATTTTAGCGTGCATCCGCAAAAAATCGAACAAATATTCGATTTTCTTTGACTATGACGGCAAAATGTGGTATAATCACAATATAGTAGTAAGGCGCAATCATTCTCACAAATGAAGATTTGGTGGTGACTCTCTGTGGCTGATAATACCCGGAAAATCGACTTTTCATTAGAAGAGATGGAACTCGTTTCTCCTACTCCATCTCTGAATCTTCCAGAGCTTATTGAAAAGGAGTGCTACAAGCCCAAAGATGGCTCTCCTTATCTGGTTTTTTATTGCGAAGACGCTCCTCTCAAAGCAAGGACTTGCCCGTGCTGTAAATCCAACAGCGTTGACGTTCATGGTCACGCAGCTAACCGTACGATTCATGACGTTAATGTTGGAATTACCCAAGTTGATATCCTGCTTGCCCCTACACGCTACATCTGCAATGAATGCGGTGTAACATTTGCCAGAGACCTTTATTCCATTCTTCCGAACCGTCAGATGACACGGCGTTTAAACGAGCAAATCAAAAGAGATTCTTTTGTACGCCCCTTTGTAGAAGTGGGTGCGGCATACGGGTATTCTGACACAACGATTGCTACCATATTTGATGAATACGTCTCAGAGTTGAAATCGCGTCGCGGGCCTATCGTCGCTCCCAGAGTCCTCGGCATTGATGAAAAGCATATCGTAAATGCGATGAGAGCCATCTTTGTTGATAACGAAACCGGGCAGCTCCTTGAGATGAAGGCAAATAATAAAAGGGACGATATTATTCAAACGATTGAAAGCATGGTGGATTACGACAAGAACATTCAGATTGTCACCATGGATATGTCGAATGGTTATCGTGACTATGTTCAAGAATGCCTTCCTCGTGCTAAAATCATAGTTGACAAATACCATGTGTATCAGGACTTATATGTAAAAATCAGCCGCACCAAAAGCAAAATCATGGATGTAATCGGCGCAAGAATCGGGTCTGAAACAGATATGGCGAAGAAGCAGTATTTGAGCAATGTTCGAGATTTGATTCTGAAGAATACATATCTGTTTAAGTTCGGGCAGAAGAAGTTGGCGGAGAAGCAGTCCCGGATTGCTGCCATGGCAAACATATGCGAGACTTTCCCGGAATTCAATCATCTGCGCCTGCTCAAAGAAAGTTTTGAATTGATATATAGCTGCACAGACCGGGCATCAGCAGAGGCCGCCTGCAATCAATGGATGGAATATGTCCCGCCTACTGGCGCCAAAAAGATTGAGGCGTGGGAAAAGAATTATGGCGTAAGTGCTGAGTTGTTTTCGGAGTTCCGCACCTTCCAAAATACTATCCTTCGGTGGCATACGGAAATCTTCAACTACTTCGACGCTGGCTGTTCAGAAACCAATGCCACTTCAGAGGGTCTCAACCATTTCATTGAACAAATAAACCGCGTCGGAAATGGATATAGTTTCTCCAGACTTAGAGCCAAGGCTTTATACTGGCACTTGGCAGCCCCAAGAGTTACATACTCTATGACCACCAAGAAAATGGCAGTACGCGTTTTGGGGCTTTACACCGGAAATGGTCATATGCCATCCAACATAGAAAAATACGAAACGGTCTATGGCATTTTTGAATCTGATGAAGAGCAGCCAAAGCGCCCACCCGTTTCCATGCTTTCTTATTACCAGAAATATCATAACGAGTCAGATGAATAAGAAAAGGCCCTGTGTGCTTCCTTAGTCAGAGGAGCATACAGGGCCTTTTACTATTCTGCTATTTGATTCAAAGGGTGGGAAAGATAATAGAGAACTTCATTTCGTTCGATTTCATATATAGCTGAATCAAACAAAACATACCAGTGAACTTCTCTCGATTGAAGCATATGGTCCTCTTTACTCCATCGTTTGATTCCGATTTCGTATATCCCATTTTGAGGTAACATTATTTTGTATTCCCGCCCATAATCACACAATTCCCCTCGTACTCGGGGGAGAAATTTTCTCACAAACCCAAACCTATAATCCTGCCCTGTGATTCTTGAGGCATACGGATAAGCATAGGTTCCTCGAACATAAGGAACAAATAATTCAAATTCTTCTTCCTGCCCGTCGAAGGGGTTCTCCCACTCCATCACGACGAATCCCCCCAATCTATTTTCCATGGAGTCAGTGCTTGAAGAATTTCTTTCGCTTCTTCTATTGTGTATGACGGGGAATATGTATTGGGGTACTGCTTACTGTTTAGCAACTCTTTAGCGATTTCGTAATTATCAATGTCCCCATTCTGAAACGCCTTCCGGGACAGGAGCGTAAGTTCATTGACCCGAACTTCTTCCAGCGGAATACTTCCACACAAAATAGCGTACTGGCGCTCTGTGTATGTCCTGCCGTAGCTCGGCTCATATTCTGGGCTGTCTTTATTGATGAAGTTGAAATGAGCGCTGCCCATAAAGAAACACCTCCCCTGTATAAAGTCTACGAGGGGAGGCGTTCCTTTTCAAGCACACAACTTATTCAAGGTGAAACTCTTCATTTTTCGATATTACACACATTATTTGCTATTTTCAAAAAAGTTGGCAAAATTCACGAACACACATCAAACTTGGGATAGCCCTCCGCCAACGGCGATCTGCCCCGGACGCAGAACGCCCGCCTCCCGCAGGGCGGCCAGCAGCTGGCCCCGGTCGGCTCCCGCCGGCAGGCTCTGTTCCATGGCCGGGGGCAGTCCCATGGGCGGCAGGGGTTGACTCTCGTCGTACAGAGTCAGCGACGTCGGATTCTTCAAATCCGTCCGGGGGTCAAACAGCACCAGGGCCTCCGCTCCCTCCAGCTGCTCTTTGGACGGCCCCAGCAGCAGCGACACGCCGTACTCCCGCCGGAGCTGGCGGCACAGCTCCTCCCCGCCGTAGGGCAGGTCCAGCAGGACGTAGCGGTGCCGGAGGCACAGCTCCGTCACGGTCCGCACCACTTCCCCGGTGAGCTGGGCGGCGCACACCGCCACCCGGGCCCCCGCTGGGCTCTGGCCCTTCTCCTCCAGTGCCCAGCGCACCCAGTCCGCCGCCAGGGCCCGCCGCAGGGACAGGGTAGACACCGGGCGGATGCCATTCCGGGCCAGCTCCTGCCCGTAGGAAAAGCCCTCCGGCAGCACCGCCTGGGTGACCCCCAGCTTCCGCAGGCGCTTTCCCGCCGCCAGCACCCGGCGGCGCAGAACGGCCTCCGGCGTCCGGGGTCCCCGCTGCACGACGGTTCGCAGGAGCCGCAGGTGCAGCACGCTCTCTTCCTTCACGGTGACGGACTTCTTCCGTTTGCCCCGCTCCGGCGGGGTCCATTCCAGCAAAGCGATCATAAAACAACCCTCCCGCCCCATGGTATGGAGCGGGAGGGAGAATTATGTGTTTATGCCAGGGTATAACCTGTCAGATAGCCCTTGCGGGGCTCCGCGCCGTCGTTCAGGGGATTGATGCGCACGCCGTTCTCCGTGATCTCAAAGTGGAGATGGGGGCCGGTGGAATGGCCCGTGGAGCCGGTGATGCCGATGACGTCGCCCTGGTTCACGTACTGGCCTGCCTCCACCTTCCGGCTGCTCATGTGGCCGTACAGCGTGGTATTACCGCTGCCGTGGGAGATGACCACGTAGTTGCCGTAGGAGCTCGAATACTGGGACACGATGACCGTGCCGGATTTGGCGGCGTAGATGGGCGAGGTATAGCCCACCCGACCGATGTCGGTGCCCTTGTGGTTGGTGGACCCGATGCCGCCGGGGGACGCGCGGCCGCCCACAGTGGAGGTGACGTACCGGCTGTCCACCGGCCAGATGTAGCCGCCGGGATTGGACTGGGTGGATTTACCCGCAGCCGCCTGCTGGGCGGCCAGCTCCCGGGATTTGCGGAGGGCCTCCGCCAGGATGCGCTCCTCCTCCTTATCCAGGGCGTCCAGCGTGGCCTGGTTCTCCTCCTCGTTGTCGTTGATCTCATTCACCAGCGCGATGGCCTGCTGGCGCTGCTTGTCCAGCTCGGACTTTTTGTTGACAAGCTCCGCCTTGGCAGCCTCCCGCTCGGCCTTGCTGTCCTCCAGCTGCTCCTTTTTCGCCGTGATCTCCGCCTGGAGGTCTTTCAAATCGTCGATGACCTTCTGGTCGGCGTCCATGACCTCGTTCACATCGTTCAGCCGGGTCAGCATATCCGTGAAGCTGGACGCGCCGAAGAGGACGGACCAGTAGCTGACCTCGCCGCTCTCCTCCATGGCCCGGACCCGCTGGCAGAACAGCTCATACTGGGCCGCCTCCCGCGCCTCGGCGTCCGCCAGCTCCGCCTCCGTCTGGGTGATGAGGTCGGCGTAATCCGCGATCTGGGTCTCCACATTCTTGATCTGGGCGGAGGTGTTGTCGATCTGCTGGTCCAGGAGCTTCTTCTGCTCCAGAGCCTTGCTCTTGTCGTTTGCCAGCTCCTTCAGTTTGGCCTCCAGTTCCTTTTTCTGATCGCCAAGCTCCTTGGCCTCGTTTTTCAGGCTGTCGATCTCCGCCTGGGTCACCGCCAGCACCGGGGACATCTCCGCCCCCACAAGGCAAACCGCCAATGCCAGCGCCGCCAGCATACGGCATATTCGTTTCATGGTCTTCATGCTGCGCTCCTTACACCTGCAGGAATTTGCGGATGGCGGACAGGCTGCCGCCCACACCGATCAGGATGCCGGCCGCGGCAAACACCACCGCCACCGGGATCCAGAGCTGCTGGAAGGGGATGATATGGATGAGCTGGAGGGTATCGTTGTTCGCCACGCCCCGGGATACCGCCTCGTACAGCCCCCACTGGAGGAAGAAGGCCACCGCCGCGCCCAGGATGCCGAACAGGAATCCCTCGTACACGAAGGGCCAGCGGATGAAGCCGTTGGTGGCGCCCACCATCCGCATGATGGCGATCTCCTCCCGGCGGTCAAAGGTGGTCAGCTTGATGGTGTTGGAGATGATAAACACCGACACCACGAACAAAATGGCGATCAGCGCCACGCACACCACGGTGGCCACATTGCGGACGGTGACAAAGCCGCCGGCGATCTCCTCATGGGCGTTGACCTTGGCGATGCCGGGGGTATTCTCGATCTTCTCCACAGTCTGGCCCTGCTGCTCCAGGTCCGCGACCTTGATGGCGTAGCGGTCCCGGAATATTTCCGGGTCCAGATTCTGGAACAGCTGCTCCTCAGGATACCGGGCGGCAAAATCCGCTGTCGCCTGCTGCTTGCTGATGTACGTGGCGGAGGTCACGTTGGGGATGGCCTCCAGCTTCTTTTGCAGGGCCTTGGCCTCCTGCTCGGTATAGGTGTCATCCACATAGGCCAGGATCTCATTTTCCTGCTCCAGGTCCTTCAAAAGGCCGTTGGCGTTCACCGCCACCAGGGTAAAGGTGCCCATGATCAGCAGGCAGGCCACCGTGATGCCGATGGCGGCAAAGGACATGAACCCGTGGCTGAACATATTGGAAAGGCCCTCATGGGCGAAATATCCGAAATCGTGCTTAGCCATGGATGTGTCCTCCCACATAGCCGCCCACGCTGTCGTTGACCACATGGCCGGCGTCGATGGTGATGACCCGCTTGCCGAAGCGGTCCACCAGATCCTTTTCGTGGGTCACCACCACCACGGTGGTGCCCAGCTCGTTGATCTTCACCAGCAGGCTCATCAGCTCCAGGGACCGCTCCGGGTCCAGGTTGCCGGTGGGCTCGTCTGCAATGATGGTGTTGGGGTTGTTCACCAGCGCCCGGGCAATGGCCACACGCTGCTGCTCGCCGCCGGAGAGCTCCGTGGGATAGCGGTCGGCCTTGCCGCCCAGCCCCACCAGCTCCAGCACATAGGGGATGCGCTTTTTGATCTCGCTGGGGGACGCCCCCACAGCCCGCATAACGAAGGCCAGGTTGTCGTACACCGTTTTCTTTTCGATCAGCCGGAAATCCTGGAAAATGACCCCCAGGGTCCGGCGCATCAGGGGGATCTGCCGCTCGGAAATATTACTGACGGAAAAACCGTTGATCATAATGCGGCCGGCACAGGGCTCCACCTCGCCGGTCAGCAGCTTGATAATGGTGGATTTGCCGGAGCCAGAGGGCCCCACCAGAAACACGAACTCCCCGTCCTCAATGGTCAGGGTGATGCCCCGGATGGCCCTGGTCCCGTTTTCGTACTCCATCTCCACATCTTTCAAACGAATCATACAGGCACCTCTTATAGACACGGCGGCCTCCGGTTCCGCATCCCGTCGGCCGGTCGACATAATTCTTAAGTAAATCACATTATATACGGTTTTCCCCCGCAATGCAATCTCTGTTTGCAAGATTTTGCGGAAGTGAATGCCTGATTACAGCCACTTTTGCGCCATATACAAGCTCCACTATCTGAAAATGTTTCCGTTTTTGGAAGAATTTCCTTTTTCCCGGCGCCAAAAAAGCAAAACCGGCAATACGCCGCGGAATACCTGGCCCTTGTTATACCGTCTGTTTTGCAAGCAAAAAGCTCCGGCCGAAGCCAGAGCTTTTCATTGCCAAGTTTTTCTCAGGAGTCGATGCCGCGGCTGGTCAGGTACTTCTTGACCATCAGCGCCACCTTGAAGGTGATGGCGTCATCAAACTCCCGCAGGTCCAGTCCGGTGAGCTTCTTGATCTTCTCCAGCCGGTAGACCAGGGTGTTGCGGTGGACGAACAGCTTCCGGGCGGTCTCGGACACGTTCAGGTTGTTCTCAAAGAACTTGTGGATGGTGAACAGGGTCTCCTTGTCCAGGGCGTCGATGGGGTTCTTCTTGAAGACCTCCTGGAGGAACATCTCGCACAGGGTGGTGGGCAGCTGATAGATCAGGCGGCCAATGCCCAGGTTCTCGTAGTTGATGACATACTTTTCGGTGTCGAACACCTTGCCGACCTCGATGGCGATGTTGGCCTCCTTATAGCTCTTGGCCAGGTCCCGCAGATGGGTGGCGATGGTGCCCACGCCCACGACCACCGTGCTCTCGCTGCCGGAGCGGAGCGCCTCCTCAATGGAGGCGGCGATCTTGTTCAGCTCCTTGATGCCGGAGCCCTCGGGCATCTGGTGGATCAGCACCACGTCGCCCTCGCCGATGCTGAGGACGAAATCATTCTGCCGGTCGGGGAACAGGGACTGGACCACATCCGTAGGGACGGACTCACCCTTTTTCAGGGAGCGGACCACAAACACGCCCCGGGGCACGTCGGCGGTGACCCGCAGTTCCTTGGCCCGCATGTAGATGTCGCCCAGCATGATGTTATCCGAGATGATGTCTTTGATAAAGGAGCCGCGGTCATGCTTTTCTTCGTAATAGGACTTGGCGGCGTTCAGGGCCACAGTCGCCATGGCGCAGACGGTCTTACTGACCTCGTTGTCGCCAAAGGCGAACGCGGCGTAGTCAAACTGGTTGCTCCAGCCGTTCAGCGCCTTGAATGTCTTGCCGTCGGAGGACGTCATAGCGCCGGCGGCATTGTTGACCACCGGTACATACTCCGCCCAGCGCTGGCCGATCATGGACAGTTCGCTGCAGGCAATGACGATGCCTTCTCCGTCGATCACACCGACAGTTCGATCCGTGTTTTCCTTCAGCTGCAGCACCACGTTTTGAAAAATTCTCCCAGACATGGTCGTC
This sequence comes from Oscillibacter valericigenes, assembly GCF_021531435.1. Lineage (GTDB taxonomy): Bacteria > Bacillota > Clostridia > Oscillospirales > Oscillospiraceae > Oscillibacter > Oscillibacter valericigenes_B. Next base: position 203,208 of record NZ_JAFBIS010000002.1, on the reverse strand, counting down.
CTCCTCACCTATCATCACACGTTCAAAATTTTTGTCCATTTTGTCAATGACTATATTATATCGGCAGTTTCGGCAAAATGCAAGATGTTTTTTCTTTTTTCACCAAAAAAGTCGTGTTCTTTTTGGTGAAGTTTCGTCTTTTTCTTTGTTTGTGTTAAAGGCTTCGAAGGCTCTCCAATTCCTCTGGTGTCAAAAAACGGTAATCTCCCCGTGAAAGTGACGGGTCCAAGGGCAAATTGCCCATCCGCACCCGCTCCAGATACAGCACCGGCTTTCCCCGAAACGCCAGCATCCGCTTCACCTGATGGAACTTTCCCTCCCGCAGGGTGACATGGGCTTCGCTCTCCTCCCCCGCCGACAAGATCTCCAGTCCGGCGCTCTGGCAGACAAGGCCGTCGTCCAGCGTCATACCGGAGGCGAACGCCCGGCAGTCCTCCTCCGTCAGTCGGCCCGCCACCTGGGCATAGTAGACCTTCTCCACGTGGTGCCGGGGCGACAGCAGGTCGTGGGCAAGCCCGCCCTCGTTGGTCAGAAGCAGCAGGCCCTCCGTGTCCTTATCCAGCCGCCCCACCGGAAACAGACCCTGTTTTTTCAGCTCCGGCGGCAGCAGGTCCAGGACAGTTGGGCCCCGGCCGTCCTCGGTGGCGGAGAGATACCCGGCGGGCTTGTTCAGCATGACCCAGGTATACCGTCGGTAGACCAACGCCTCGCCGTTCACAGTGATTTCCGCCGACTCCGGGTCCGTTTTGTCCTCGGCGGAGCGCGCGGGGATACCGTCCACCAGCACCCGGCCCTGGCGAATCAGAGCCTTGACCTCCCGCCGGGACCACTTTCCCGTGGAGGCAATGATCTTGTCCAGCCGCTGCATTTCCACGCCACTCACTCCTTTGGGGATATTTTATCATATTCTCCCCCGGAAATGAATAGGAAATGGCAGGAGGGATTCGATATGCTGATCTGGACCGCCAAATTTTCCCGAAAAAAAGCCGTTGCCGCCGTGATCGTCATGGGGGCCGTGATAGCCGCGCTCATTATCCTGATGGGCCGCATGACAACAGAGGATTCCACCGATGCCCCCCAGCTGACCGACAACGCCCAGCGGGTGGCCTATCTCCAGTCTCTGGGCTGGGAGGTGGAGCCGGAGCCGGTGGAAACGCTTCAATTTCTTCTGCCGGAAACCCTGGCGGAGCCATACCTGACATACAACGAACTGCAGAAGGCCCAGGGGTTTGATCTGGCCGACTGCCGGGGTAAGCAGGTATCCCGGTATACGTACACCGTTACCAACTACCCGGACCGTGCGGAAGGCGTCCAGGCCAATTTATATCTTTGTGAAGACCTGCCGGTGGCGGGAGACATCTGCTGCCCTGGAGCAGACGGCTTTCAGGAAGCACTGATCCGTTCCGCCAGCGGAGAAAAATAGGCAAAAAAAGACTGCCGCTTTCGCGGCAGTCTTTTTTAGGCAGATATTACTCGTCGATCTCGGTAACAGCGCCGGAGCCAACGGTACGGCCACCCTCACGGATAGCGAAACGCAGGCCCTTCTCAATGGCGATGGGGGTGATCAGCTCAACGCTCATCTCGACGTTATCGCCGGGCATGCACATCTCAGTGCCCTCGGGCAGAGTGATGACGCCGGTAACGTCGGTGGTGCGGAAGTAGAACTGAGGACGATAGTTGTTGAAGAAGGGGGTGTGACGGCCGCCCTCGTCCTTGGTCAGAACGTAAACCTGGCCCTTGAACTTGGTGTGGGGATGAATGGAGCCGGGCTTGGCCAGAACCTGGCCGCGCTCGATGCCGGTACGGTCGATACCACGCAGCAGGGCGCCGATGTTATCGCCGGCCTCAGCGTAGTCCAGCAGCTTGTGGAACATCTCGATGCCGGTGACGACGGTCTTCTTCTTCTCCTCGGCCAGGCCGACGATCTCGACTTCCTCGCTGAGCTTCAGGATACCGCGCTCCACACGGCCGGTAGCGACGGTGCCGCGGCCGGAGATGGTGAACACGTCCTCGACGGGCATCAGGAAGGGCATATCCTCCTTGCGGTCGGGGGTGGGGATATAATCGTCAACAGCGTCCATCAGTTCCTTGATGCAGGCATACTCGGGAGCAGCGGGATCGGTGGACTCGGAGATCAGAGCGTTCAGAGCGGAGCCCTTGATGATGGGGATCTCGTCGCCGGGGAACTCGTACTTGTCCAGCAGCTCGCGGACTTCCATCTCGACCAGCTCCAGCAGCTCCTCGTCGTCGACCTGATCGCACTTGTTCAGGAACACGACGATGGCGGGCACGCCCACCTGACGGGCCAGCAGGATGTGCTCACGGGTCTGAGCCATGGGGCCGTCGGTAGCGGCGATGACCAGGATAGCGCCGTCCATCTGAGCGGCACCGGTGATCATGTTCTTGATATAGTCGGCGTGGCCCGGGCAGTCAACGTGAGCATAGTGACGCTTCTCGGTCTCATACTCGACGTGAGCGGTGTTGATGGTGATGCCGCGCTCCTTCTCCTCGGGAGCCTTATCGATGCTGTCATAAGCCTCGAACTGAGCCTTGCCCTGATAGGACAGCCACTTGGTGATAGCGGCGGTCAGAGTGGTCTTGCCATGGTCGACGTGACCGATGGTGCCGATGTTGACATGGGGCTTGGTTCTTTCAAATTTCTGCTTAGCCATTTGAAAATCCTCCTATCAATTTACAAAATCAACTTGCAGCAACGCGAAATTCAATCAGCATTGCTTATTTTACAGTATATCGCGGGGAAAATCAATACCCGAATTACTCCTGGCCCTTGGTGCGGGTCTCCACGATCTTATCGCGCAGGCTCTTGGGCAGCTCGCAATAGCTGTGGGGCTCCATGGTGTACTGGCCGCGGCCCTGGGTGGAAGAACGCAGGTCGGTGGCGTAGCCGAACATGTTGGCCAGAGGCACCAGAGCGTCCACCTGCTGCGCACCGGGACGGGCCTCCTGGCCCAGGATCTGGCCGCGGCGTGCGGTCAGGTCGCCGATGACGGTGCCCAGGTAATCGTCGGGAGCGATGACGCTGACCTTCATGATGGGCTCCAGCAGGACGGGATCGGCCTTGCGCATAGCCTCCTTGAAGGCCATGGAACCGGCGATCTTGAACGCCATTTCAGAGGAGTCGACCTCGTGATAAGAGCCGTCGTACAGGGTGACCTTGACGTCCACCACGGGGAAGCCGGCGACAACACCGGCGTTCAGGGCGCCGCGGATACCGGCGTCGACAGCGGGGATGAACTCCTTGGGAATGGAGCCGCCCACGACGGCGTTGATAAACTCGTAACCCTTGCCGGACTCGTTGGGCTCGACCTTGATCTTGACGTGACCGTACTGGCCGCTGCCGCCGCTCTGGCGCTTGTACTTGGTCTCCTGATCCACGGCCTTCTTGATGGTCTCCTTGTAGGCGACCTGGGGAGCGCCGACGTTGGCCTCCACCTTGAACTCGCGGAGCAGACGGTCCACGATGATCTCCAGGTGCAGCTCGCCCATGCCAGCGATGATGGTCTGGCCGGTCTCCTCGTCGGTGTAGGTCTTGAAGGTGGGGTCCTCCTCGGCCAGCTTGATCAGGCCCATGGTCATTTTTTCCTGACCGGCCTTGGTCTTGGGCTCGATAGCCACGCGGATAACGGGCTCTGGGAACTCCATGGACTCCAGGATGATAGGGTGCTTCTCATCGCACAGGGTATCGCCGGTGGTGGTGTTCTTCAGGCCGACAGCGGCTTCGATGTCGCCGGCGTAGACCTCTTCAATATCCTCCCGGTGATTGGCGTGCATCTGCAGGATGCGGCCCATGCGCTCCTTCTGGTTCTTCACGCTGTTGAGCACGGTGGAGCCAGTGGTCAGGTGGCCGGAGTACACGCGGAAGAAGCTCAGACGGCCCACATAGGGGTCGGTCATGATCTTGAACGCCAGTGCGGCGAAGGGAGCGTTGTCGTCAGAAGGACGCTCCTCCTCTTCATCGGTCTTGGGATTCACACCCTTGATGGGGGGGATATCCAGAGGAGAGGGCATATAGTCGACCACAGCGTCCAGCATCTTCTGGACACCCTTGTTCTTGTAAGAGGTGCCGCAGACGACGGGAACCATTTCGTTTGCGATGGTGGCCTTACGGATAGCGGCCCGGATCTTTTCCTGAGGAACTTCCTCACCGCCCAGATACATCTCCATGATCTCGTCATCGAACATGGAAACGGCATCCATCAGCTTCTCATGGTACTCGTTGGCCAGATCCACCATGTCCTCGGGGATAGGCTCCACGCGCATATCATTGCCCAGATCGTCATAATAGATGTCAGCATCCATTTCGATCAGGTCCACGATGCCGCGGAAGGTATCCTCGCTGCCGATGGGCAGCTGGATGGGCACAGCGTTGCACTTCAGACGATCGTCGATCATCCGCAGAACGTTGTAGAAGTCCGCGCCCATGATGTCCATTTTGTTGACGTAGATCATGCGGGGGACCTTGTAGTTATCGGCCTGGCGCCACACGGTCTCGGACTGGGGCTCCACGCCGCCCTTGGCGCACAGAACGGTCACGCTGCCGTCCAGCACGCGCAGGGAGCGCTGGACCTCCACCGTGAAGTCCACATGGCCCGGGGTATCAATAATGTTGATACGGGTCTTGGGGAACTTCCGGCCCTTGCCCTCGGGGAAGAACTTCGCGGAGCCCTCCCAGTAGCAAGTGGTGGCGGCAGAGGTGATGGTAATACCACGCTCCTGCTCCTGCGCCATCCAGTCCATGGTAGCGGTACCATCATGGGTCTCACCGATCTTATAGTTCACGCCGGTGTAGTACAGAATACGCTCGGTAGTCGTCGTCTTACCAGCATCGATGTGAGCCATAATGCCGATATTTCTGGTATTTTCAAGAGGTGTTTTTCTCGGCATACTGTATCTCCTAACTTACCAGCGGAAGTGTGCGAAGGCTTTGTTGGCCTCGGCAGCCTTGTGGACTTCCTCGCGCTTCTTCACGGCGGCGCCGGTGTTGTTGGCGGCGTCCATGATCTCGCCGGCCAGCCGCTCGGCCATGGTGCGCTCGCTGCGGGCGCGGGCGTAAGCGGTCAGCCAGCGCAGACCCAGGGTCTGACGGCGGGCGGGGCGCACTTCCATGGGCACCTGATAGTTGGCACCGCCCACGCGGCGGGCCTTGACTTCCAGGCTGGGCATGATGTTTTCCATAGCCTGGGTGAATACTTCAACGGGGTCCTTCTCGGTCTTCTCCTTGATCTGGTCGAAGGCCGCGTAGACCACCTTCTGCGCGACGCCCTTCTTGCCGTCCAGCATGACGCTGTTGACCAGCTTGGTCACCAGGACGGAGCCGTATACGGGATCGGGCAGAACTTCTCTCTTGGGAACATTACCTCTTCTGGGCACTATGCTTCCCTCCTTCATAATAATTCTATGATCTCATAGGTACTCAAAAGGCGATATTTCAGCCTTCCGTAGAATGCCTGCCGAAGCGGTAACATACTTATATATATAAACCTATTCGGCAAACTTTCAGAATTTGGCAGAACTTACTTCTGCTTGGGACGCTTGGCGCCGTACTTGGAACGGCTCTGCATACGGCCGGAAACACCCTGGGTATCCAGAGTACCGCGGATGATGTGGTAACGGACGCCGGGGAGGTCCTTGACACGGCCGCCGCGGATCATGACGACGGAGTGCTCCTGCAGGGAGTGACCCACGCCGGGGATATAAGCGGTGACCTCGTAGCCATTGGTCAGACGCACACGGGCGATCTTACGCAGAGCGGAGTTGGGCTTCTTGGGGGTCGCGGTTCTCACGGCGGTGCAGACGCCTCTCTTCTGGGGAGAAGGCAGATCGGTGGTCTTGGTCTTCAGGGTGTTCAGACCGAACTGCAGGGCGGGAGAAGTGGACTTGTAGGTAGCCTGTTCTCTTCCTTTACGGACCAGCTGGTTAAAAGTAGGCATTGATTTTCTCCTTTCTTACATATTTTTGGCAGCCCGCTTTTTACGGACAGCCTTTATTTTTTGCGGAAAACCCTGGGGTTATTCCGAAAAAACCAAAATCACAGGACCGCCACCACGGAGGCTCCCACCGTGATACGGCAGGCGCGGCCCAGCTGGGCCATGGTGTGCTCCGTCTCCACCGGGATACCGGCCGCTTCGCAGCTGACAGCCACCGGTTCGGTGATGGCGGGATCCGCGTCACAGGCGAGATAGACCCGCTTGGCACGTCCTTCCCGGACCGCTTTACGGGACTGCTTCACGCCGATGACCTTTTCCTGAGAAGCAAGTTCCGTCAACACGGGGATTTTCCTCCTGTATTGCATGGCAAAATTCGCAGAATACATCCGCGCAGTTGAAAATTATAGCATGGCCTTCGTCAATCGTCAAGCATTTCTGCAAAATGGATTTTTATTTTTCCTCTTTCACAAATCATGCCCGTTTTATCCGCCTTTTTTTCATTTTTTGATGCACATATGCGCTCCTACCCTGCCGCAGTCCCCTGTTGGTGCGCATCCGGGAACCATGGAAAAAGGAGGACCGCAGCTTGCGGTCCTCCTTTTTTAATCGGGAAATCAGTCCTCGAACACAGGCACTTCCTCGCTCTGGTCCGGCGCTTCCTCGGGCACCAGCTCCTCGGCGAAGGAGTGGTAAGCCTGGAGGCCCGTACCGGCGGGGATCAGCTTGCCGATGATGACGTTCTCCTTCAGGCCCACCAGGTGGTCCACCTTGCCCTTGATGGCAGCCTCGGTCAGGACCTTGGTGGTCTCCTGGAAGGAGGCGGCGGACAGGAAGGAATCGGTTGCCAGAGACGCCTTGGTGATGCCCATCAGCAGCTGGGTGCCCACAGCGTGGCGCAGGGGCTCGCCGTTCTCCTGGGTCTCACCGGCGGCGTTGCGGCGGTCGATCTCCTCGTTGGCGTCGTCCAGCTCCAGAACGTCCACCATGGAGCCGTCCAGCAGCTTCGTGTCGCCGGCGTCCTCCAGACGCACCTTGCGCATCATCTGGCGGACGATGATCTCGATGTGCTTATCGTTGATGTCAACGCCCTGCTGACGGTACACGCGCAGAACTTCCTGGATCAGGTAGTTGTACACAGCGTCGGCGCCGCGGATGCGGAGCACGTCGTGGGGGTTCAGGGCGCCGTAGGTCAGCTGGGTGCCGGCCTCGATGGTGTCGCCGTCCTTCACCTGCAGTCCGGTGTGGGGCACCGCGTAGGTGCGGGTATCGCCGTCGTCGGCGGTGACGATGATGTTCAGCAGGCTGCCCTTGCTGGCCTCCTCGAAGCGGACCTTGCCGCCGATCTCGGACAGGGTGGCCATCCGCTTAGGCTTGCGGGCCTCGAACAGCTCCTCAACACGGGGAAGACCCTGGGTGATGTCGCCGCCGGCCAGACCGCCGGTGTGGAAGGTACGCATGGTCAGCTGGGTGCCGGGCTCGCCGATGGACTGGGCGGCGATGATGCCGACCGCCTCGCCGGGGCCGACGGGCTGCTGGGTGGCCAGGTTCATGCCGTAGCACTTGGCGCACACGCCGCTGTGGGCCTTGCAGGTCAGGACGGTGCGGATCATGACGGTGGGCTTGCTCTCGTCCACAGAGGGGTCATAGCTGCACTCGTCGCCGGCGCGGGGATTCTTCTGGACCCACTTGTGGGTCTCAAGGATCTTGGCGTCCTTCTCGTCCATCATCTTCGTGTTGGGCACCAGCACCTCGCCGGTCTCGGCGTCCACGATGTCGCCCACCAGGAAGCGGCCCCGCAGACGGTCGGAGAACTTCTCGATGACCTGGCCGTTCTCGCTGATCTCGGAGACCTTGATGCCGTGGGTCACATGGCAGTCCTCCTCGCGGATGATGACATCCTGGGAGACGTCCACCATGCGGCGGGTCAGGTAACCGGAGTCGGCGGTACGCAGAGCGGTATCGGCCAGGCCCTTACGGGCGCCGCGGCTGGAGATGAAGTACTCCAGGGCGGTCAGGCCCTCGCGGTAGTTGGCCTTGATGGGAATTTCGATGGTCTTACCGGCGGTATTGGCGATCAGGCCGCGCATACCGGCCAGCTGACGGATCTGCTTCATGGAGCCACGGGCGCCGGAGTCCGCCATCATAAAGATGGGGTTGTAGCGGTCCAGGTTCTTCTGCAGGGCGTCGGAGACGTCGTTGGTGGTCTTCTCCCAGACCGTCACCACCTGCTTGTAGCGCTCATGGTCGGTCATGAAGCCCATCTTGTACTGGTTTTCAATGTCCAGCACCGCCTGCTCGGAGGCGGCGACCATCTCGTACTTCTTGGGAGGAATGGTCATATCCGCGATGGAGACGGTGATGGCGGCCAGGGTGGAGTGATGGTAGCCGGTGGCCTTGATAGCGTCCAGCACCTCGGCAGCCACGGTAAAGCCGTGCTTGTTGATGGTGCGGTCCACGATCTGGCCCAGCTGTTTCTTGCCGCAGGTGAAGGTGACCTCATAGTCACAGATATGGGCGGGATCGGAGCGGTCCACAAAGCCCAGGTCCTGGGGGATGTTGTGGTTGAAGATGATGCGGCCCGGGGTGACCTCCACCACGCGGGTGTAGTCCACGCCCTCCACATTCAGGGTGCGGCGCACCAGGATGGGGCAGTGGGGGCCGATGGCGTGTTCATTGTAGGCCATCAGAGCCTCGTCCTCGCTGGCGTAGAAGTGCAGGGGCTTGTAAGTGGCCTTCTTTTGCTCCTTGGACAGGGCTTCGTTGGCGGCCAGGAACTCGTCGGCGTCCACCACGGACTGGGCGGGCAGGCCGGTGTCGCCGGGGTCGTCGCACCAGATGGTCTCGGCGCCCTTCTCCGCCTTGCCCATGCGGTCCATGGTCAGGTAGTAGGAGCCCAGCACCATGTCCTGGGTGGGAACGGTGACGGGGCCGCCGTCCTGGGGACGCAGCAGGTTGTTGGCGGAGAGCATCAGGATGCGGGCCTCGGCCTGGGCCTCAGCGGACAGGGGCACGTGAATTGCCATCTGGTCGCCGTCGAAGTCGGCGTTGAAGGCGGTGCAGTTCAGGGGATGCAGCTTCAGCGCGCGGCCGTCCACCAGCACGGGCTCGAAGGCCTGGATGCCCAGGCGGTGCAGGGTCGGGGCGCGGTTCAGCATGACGGGGTGGTCCTTGATGATGACGTCCAGCGCATCCCAGACCTCGGTGACGCCCTTATCCACCATCTTCTTGGCGGACTTGATGTTGTTGGCGGTGCCGTCCTCCACCAGCTTCTTCATAATGAAGGGGCGGAACAGCTCCACGGCCATCTCCTTGGGCACGCCGCACTGATAAATTTTCAGCTCGGGGCCGACGACGATAACGCTGCGGCCGGAGTAGTCCACACGCTTGCCCAGCAGGTTCTGGCGGAAGCGGCCCTGCTTGCCCTTCAGCAGGTCGCTGAGGGACTTCAGCGCACGGTTGTTGGCGCCGGTAACGGCACGGCCCCGGCGGCCGTTGTCGATCAGGGCGTCCACAGCCTCCTGCAGCATCCGCTTCTCGTTGCGGACGATGATGTCGGGGGCGTTGAGCTGGATGAGCCGCTTGAGGCGGTTGTTGCGGTTGATGACCCGGCGGTACAGGTCGTTCAGGTCAGAGGTGGCGAACCGGCCGCCGTCCAGCTGCACCATGGGGCGCAGCTCGGGGGGAATGACGGGCAGAACGTCAATGACCATCCACTCGGGCTTGTTGCCGGAGATGCGGAAGGCGTCCACGACCTCCAGCCGCTTGACGATACGGGCCTTCTTCTGGCCGGAAGAATCCTTCAGCTCGGCGTGGAGCTGGGCAGACAGAGCCTCCAGGTCCACGTCCTGCAGCAGCTTCTTCACGGCCTCGGCGCCCATGCCGGCCTGGAAATCGTCCTCATACTTCTCGCGGTAGTCACGGTACTCCTTCTCGGAGAGGATCTGATTCTTGGTCAGCGGGGTCTCGCCGGGGTCGGTGACGATATAGTTGGCAAAGTACAGCACCTTCTCCAGGATGCGGGGGCTGATGTCCAGCAGCAGGCCCATCCGGGAGGGAATGCCCTTGAAATACCAGATGTGGGAGACGGGGGTGGCCAGCTCGATGTGGCCCATGCGCTCACGGCGCACCTTGGCGCGGGTGACCTCCACGCCGCAGCGGTCGCAGATCTTACCCTTGTAGCGGATCTTCTTGTACTTTCCGCAGTGGCACTCCCAGTCCTTGGTGGGTCCGAAGATGCGCTCGCAGAACAGGCCGTCCCGCTCCGGCTTCAGGGTGCGGTAGTTGATGGTCTCGGGCTTCTTCACCTCGCCGTAGGACCAGGCCAGGATCTGCTCGGGAGAGGCCATGCCGATCTTGATCGCGTCAAAGGCAATGTTGTTGCCGGTATTGTTATCCATCATATTGCGATTTCCTCCTTCAATGATCCAGAATGTTCAGTGTGACGAATGGTTCTGGATCATTCGTCGTCGAAATCGACGTCGATGTCCGCGCCGGCGTCCTCCGGGGCGTCCTCGATGTCAAAGCCGGACTCCTGGAAGTCCGCGTCCTCGGCGAAGGCGCGGTGACGGTCGTCGTCCGCGTCCATCCGGGCCAGGTTGAAGGTATCCATGGCGTCCTCGTCTTCCTTCAGCTCGATGGGGTTGCCGTTCTCGTCCAGCACCTGGATGTCCAGGCACAGGGACTGCAGCTCCTTCACCAAAACCTTGAAGGACTCGGGCACGCCGGGCTGGGGCACATTGTGGCCCTTGACGATGGCCTCGTAGGTGCGGACACGGCCCGTCACATCGTCGGACTTGACGGTCAGGATCTCCTGCAGGGTGTAAGCCGCGCCGTAGGCCTCCAGGGCCCAGACTTCCATCTCGCCGAAGCGCTGGCCGCCGAACTGGGCCTTGCCGCCCAGAGGCTGCTGGGTGACCAGGGAGTAGGGGCCGGTGGAACGGGCGTGGATCTTATCGTCGACCAGATGGTGCAGCTTGAGGAAGTACACATAGCCGACGGTGACTTTGTTGTCGAAGGGCTCTCCGGTGCGGCCGTCGTACAGCACGCTCTTGCCCTCGGGGTCCAGGCCGGCCTCTTCCAGCATTCCCTTGATGTCCTCTTCCCGGGCACCGTCGAAAATGGGGGTGGCGACCTTGCAGCCCAGGGCGTGGGCAGCGTAGCCCAGATGGACCTCCAGCACCTGGCCGATGTTCATACGGGAAGGCACGCCCAGGGGGTTCAGCACGATGTCCAGCGGGGTGCCGTCGGGCAGGAAGGGCATATCCTCCTGGGGCAGGACCCGGGACACGACGCCCTTGTTACCGTGGCGGCCTGCCATCTTGTCGCCCACCTGGATCTTGCGGCGCTGGGCGATATACACGCGGACCACCTGGTTTACGCCGGGGCCCAGCTCGTCGCCGTTCTCACGGGTAAAGACCTTGGTGTCCAGCACGATGCCGCTCTCGCCGTGGGGCACTTTCAAAGAGGTGTCGCGGACCTCGCGGGCCTTCTCACCGAAGATGGCCCGCAGCAGACGCTCCTCGGCGGTGAGGTCGGTCTCGCCCTTGGGGGTGACCTTGCCCACCAGGATGTCGCCGGACTTGACCTCGGCGCCCACGCGGATGATGCCGTTCTCGTCCAGGTCCTTCAGGGCGTCCTCGCCCACGTTGGGGATGTCCCGGGTGATCTCCTCGGGGCCCAGCTTGGTGTCACGGGAGTCGATCTCGAACTCCTCGATGTGGATGGAGGTATACAGGTCCTCCCGCACCAGGCGCTCGTTCAGCAGAACGGCGTCCTCGTAGTTGTAGCCTTCCCAGGTCATGAAGCCCACCAGGATGTTGCGGCCCAGGGCGATCTCGCCCTGATCGGTGGCGGGGCCGTCGGCCAGGACGGTGGGGTCCTCCCACTCGCCCTTCTCATTCAGGCGCTTGCCATGGACCCGCTCGCCCACATCGACAATGGGATGCTGGTTGATGCAGGTGGTGTGGTTGGAACGCAGGAACTTAGTGAGTTTATAATCCTTGGTCTCGCCGCTGTCGTACTTGACGGTGACATGGCGGGCGTCCACGGAGGTGACCACACCGTCGCCCTCGGCCAGCACCACGATCTCGGAGTCGATGCAGATCTTGTGCTCCATGCCGGTGCCGACGATGGGGGCCTCGGGCCGCAGCAGAGGCACGGCCTGGCGCTGCATGTTGGCGCCCATCAGGGCACGGTTGGCGTCGTCGTTGGGCAGGAAGGGGATCATGGCGGTGGCGATGGAGACCATCATACGGGGGCTGACGTCGATATAGTCCACCAGCTCCTTATCCACTTCCACGATCTCGTCACGGTGACGGGCGGTGATACGGGCGTTGATGAGGCAGCCGTTCTCGTCCAGGGGCTCGGCGGCCTGGCCGACGATGTAGTTGTCCTCCTCGTCGGCGGTCATATAGGTGATGGTGTTGGCAACCTTGCCGGTCTCCTTGTCCACAGCGCGGTAGGGGGCCTCGATGAAGCCGTACTCGTTGATGCGGGCATAGGTGGCCAGGTAGGAGATCAGGCCGATGTTGGGACCTTCGGGGGTCTCGATGGGGCACATGCGGCCATAGTGACTGTAATGGACGTCACGGACCTCCATGTTGGCGCGCTCACGGCTCAGACCGCCGGGGCCCAGAGCGGACAGGCGGCGCTTGTGGGTCAGCTCGGCCAGGGGGTTGGTCTGGTCCATGAACTGGCTCAGGGGGCTGGAGCCGAAGAACTCCTTGATGGCGGCGGTAACGGGCCGGATGTTGATGAGGCTCTGGGGCGTGACGATGGCCAGGTCCTGGATGCTCATGCGCTCCCGGATGACACGCTCCATGCGGGAGAAGCCGATGCGGAACTGGTTCTGCAGCAGCTCGCCCACGCAGCGCAGACGGCGGTTGCCCAGATGGTCGATGTCGTCCTTCACGGAGATGCCCATGGCCAGGCCGTTCATATAGTTGATGGAGGTCAGGATGTCGTCGATGATGATGTGCTTGGGCACCAGATCATCCTTGTGCAGTCTGATCTGCTCCTTCAGCTCCTCGCCGGAATACTGGCCCAGCAGCTCCTGCAGCACCTCGAACCGGACCCGCTCCTTGATGCCGCACTCGGCCAGGGGGTCGAAGTCCACATAGTGCTTCAGGTCGCACATCTTGTTGGACATGACCCGCAGGGGGGTGCCGTCCACGTCGATAGTGACCTCGGCCACGCCCACGGTGTCCAGCAGACGGGCGTCCTCCTTGCTCAGCAGGTGGCCGTCCTCGAACAGGATCTCGCCGGTGGCGGGGTCCGCCACGGGGTAGACCAGCTTGTAGCCGGTGACCCGCTGCCACAGGGACAGCTTCTTGTTAAACTTGTAGCGGCCCACGATGGACAGATCGTAGCGCCGGGGGTCGAAGAACAGGTTGTTCATCAATGTTTCGGCGGCCTCCACCGTGGGGGGCTCGCCGGGACGCAGCTTGCGGTAGATCTCCAGCATGGCGTCCTCATAGGTCTTGCAGGGGTCCTTCTCCAGGGTGGTGACGATGCGGGGATCGTCGCCGAAGCGGTCCAGGATCTCCGCGTCGGTCTTCAGGCCCAGGGCGCGGATCAGGCAGGTGATGGGGATCTTGCGGTTCTTGTCGATACGGACCCAGAACACCTCGTTGGTGTCGGTCTCATACTCCAGCCAGGCGCCCCGGTAGGGGATGACGGTGGAGGTCAGGATGGGCAGGTCGGTCTTGAGGTCGATCTCCTTGCCGTAGTACACGCCGGGGGAGCGGACGATCTGGGAGACCACCACGCGCTCGGCGCCGTTGATGACGAAGGTGCCGGAGTGGGTCATCAGGGGGAAGTCGCCCATGAAGATCTCCTGCTCCTTGATCTCCTCGGTCTCCTTGTTGCGCAGGCGGACCTTCACCTTCAGGGGGGCGGCGTACGTGGCGTCACGGGCCTTGCACTCCTCCACGTCGTACTTGGGGGCCTCGTCCATCTTGTAGTCGATGAAGGTCAGCTCCAGCTTGCCCTGAAAGTCCGTGATCGCGCCCACATCCGCGAAAACCTCGCGCAGGCCGGTGTCCAAAAACTCCTGATAAGACGTCTTCTGGATCTCCAGAAGGTTCGGCATGGGAACGACTTCCTCATACCGGGCAAAGTTCTTACGAAGGGTCTTTCCGTAATACTTGTCTTTGGCCATCTTCTCATTCACCTTTCTTCTGCCGCCCCCGCCCTGTCCGGCGGGAAAAGCAAGTTGTTATTCTGGAAAGCAGCGGGTTTGAACGACACACAAGGAGCAGTTGTTAAAAATACTTCGTTCCTCTCTTGCATTGTCATGGGAAATATGCTATCTTAAATCCAGGTAATGAAGATGGGGTTCTATCCCACTTCATCATATAAGCGATTCATTTTACCATTTTGTCTCTTGCTTGTCAAGGGATTTTTCTGTTTTTCGGGCAAAAAAGGGCCTCATCCCACGGGATGAGGCCCTTTTCTTATCTTCTGTCAGTCGTACAGTTCCTCGTCGGCGTAATCATCGTACTCAGAGCCGAATTTCTGGCACAGGCGCTTCTTCATGCCGCAGCAGCCCACGCTCAGGTCATGCCAGCCGCCGATCAGCAGGCAGACGAACGCGGCAAACGCCAGGCTTGCGCCAATGATCTTCATTACCATTCTCGCGGTCTTGCTCATAAATAACCTCCTGTTCAGATGTGATCCAGGTTCACGGGATTATGATACACCAACACCCCGCATTTTACAACTGCTTTTCACCGGAAATATCCCCGGCGCCTGCCCGTTTTCCAAGCAGATAGGGCAGGAATTCGGCCATCAGCGGGACATACGCGGCCACGAACACCAGGGATGATACCCAGGCGGCCGCCTTCTTTTTCCGGGCGGGCACCGCGATGCCCAGCAGGGCCCCCAGTGCGATCAGGCAGAATTTCAGGACGGAGATGTCCCTCCAGGTGCAGTCCTTCAGATAGCGATCCGCCGCGTCAGTCAATCTGTGCATCGCCGTTCCTCCTTGCCCGTTGAAAAATCCTTTCAAATGTTCTCCTGGGAGGCGTGCTTCAGGCGTTTATCCCCGTACATATCCGTATCCGCTTTTTCCAGCAGTGTCCGCATAGGCTCTCCCGGATAGTCCGTGGACATGGCGCTGCCCACGGCATAGCTGATGGGGACCTGGACATCTCCCCGGTTATAGCGCTCCACCGCTCCGGCCACATCTTCCAATGCCTTGCGGATGGCCTCATCGTCCGCCGGGCGCAGGATAGCGATGAACTCATCTCCTCCGTAGCGGCCCACAAAGGTCCGGGCGGGCAGATTCTTCCGCAGAATATCGGCAAACTGGAAGATCAGCGTGTCGCCGGCATCGTGTCCCATGGTATCATTGACCTGCTTCAATCCGTTGAGGTCGAACATGAACACCGCCGTCGGCTCCTGCACCGCCTCATTGCCGCTGAACTGCTCGTTGCAGGAGCTCTTATTGTACAGGCCGGTATGCATGTCAACATGGGCTCTGTAATTCAGCTCCCGGTTGGACTCGGCGCCCGTGAGGACGATACACACCAGGAATGCTGTCAGCGTATACAGCACGCCGGCGGAATTTCCGCGCTCATAGTAAAGGAACAGATCCAGAAGCGCCCCCACCGTGCACAGCAGGAAGCCCACCGCCATAATGCGGGATTGGCTCGTCCGCTTCCCCCGCTTCCATTCCCGGATCTCATTGACTGTGATGGAAACTCCCGTCAGCACGATGATCACATGAGTGACAGGCAGACTCTCCCGGAAATCCATGATATTAGCGGTCTGGAGGATGATCAGTGCCGCACCGGACGCCACAGAAGCAAGGCAGGCTCCATCCAGCATGCGGTAGGATGTCCCTCTGGAGCAGCTGCGGACGAACAGCATCAGCGGCACCGGCGCCAGCATCAGCATCGCCAGAGAAATATAAGACAGCAGCAGCGGGTTCCGTGGGAACATCAGGGGCGAAAACCGGGTGTCAGACAGTTTCCAGAGGCCGATGATCACAGAGAAGATCGCTAAGTAGAGCAGCTCTCCCCCCTGCCTGTTTCCGCGTTTCAGGCGGTTATACAGCGACACCAAGGCAAACGCAGCGCCGATGGTGATTGCCAGGATGCTGAGGACGATCTGGGGAAGGTCCTTTTTCAGCTGGTTCAGATAGATCTGCAGGTGCGTTCCCATATAAAATGTGATCGTCCTGCCGCGGGCGCTTTCATAGACCGGAGTGATCTCCACCCGGACCTCCTTGTCCGCGTCCTCCGGATACAGGGGCACGAAGATCCAGTTGCTGCCGCTGGTCCGTCCGATCCGGTTCCCCGCCTGGGGCATCAGGCTGTACATCAGCTCTCCGTCGAAATAGACCTCCGCATACTGGTGTACCGTATAAAACGCCAGGCAGCAGTTTTCTTCAATGCTGTCCGGCAGGGGCCAGCGATACGTCTGGCGCAGGCCCACCGGCGCGGAAGCGTCCTCCGTCTCCCGGAAGTCCACATTTTCTATGGTCTGCTGTCCCTGCTCATTCCGTGCCGCGAATGTTTCTATATTCTCTGTTTGAGAAACGAACAGCAGCAAAATAACGGATACGAAAGCCAATATCCCGTACAGCACCGGTATGATGTTTTCTCTCTTATTCCAGAATCTCATGGCAAAATTTTCCTTGCTGCTCCTTTGGGCTTCTGTTCTTTTGGGCCATCATATCATAAATTTCAGTAAAAAACGAGGGGCCAAATAAATTTTATATTTTTTGTGCGTTTTTATGCGGCAGACCCGGCCCCCAAAAAACAGCGCCGTTGATTTCCATGAAACTCCATCCGCCGGGTGTATATCCGGGGCTGCAAATTCAGGCGTATCCGGACCTGTCAACCCTCGGAAGCAATACGAGGCGCCTGTGCGGGATGGGGAGGCGGGATCGTGTCCTGATGCTCTCCCCCGCTTTCTGTGTCACCTGCTTTTTGCTTTCTCTTGAATTGATACATATTTTGATCGGCAGCTTCTTTGACCGTCAGAATGTCATCATCTGCCGCAAACGGCGCTGCACCGACAGACACGCGGGGAAGAATCTTCCGCGTTTTTCTCCTGATATTCAATTCCTTGATCAGGTTTCTGTAACATGCTTCCGTATCCGCGTTTTCATTGAGCAAAACGCAGAATTCATCCCCGCCGATCCGGTAGCAAAAGCCGTCTTTCGAATACGCCTTTTTGATGCAGTCGGCGATCTCTTTCAGGCATTGGTCTCCCGTCAAGTGACCGTAATGATCATTGACTTGTTTAAAATCATCGACGTCAAAAACCACCAGCGTCCCGCTTTGTGATAATGCATCCGTCTTATTCAGGTAACTGTTCTGGTTCAGCAGTCCGGTCAGTTCATCCAATTGCTGCCACATTCCGTTGCAATATGTAAAGAAAAGGATCGCCAGAAGCGTTACGCACAGCCAGGTTACATGAATTTGCGGAAAGGCCACCTGTACCATCGTACCCACTAACAGGAATGCGGTAATCAAATAAATATGATGTTTGCTTTTATTCTGGTACATTTTGACAACCTGAACCGTGATGGCAAGCAGATAAAGTATGCCGGCAAAATAGGCCGCAATGTATATTCCGAAAAAGTCTCCCCGCATATATTGATTGTTCCGGTCGATGTAAAAAACGATCTTATACGGATACGAGATCGCCAATAACAGCAGATATACAGCCTCAAGCAGAAGGGCATATCTTGTGCTCCGGTTGTTCTCCAGAGCGGAAGCAAGAAAAATCGGAACTGCGGGTGTCAATCCAAATCCCAGGTAATTTGCAAAAATATTGATCCATCGGAGTGATGGCGGCCCTTGATCCACAACGACGGTAACTGCCTCTAAGACAGAAATCGCAATGATCAATACAAACGACCTGATAAACCAGAGTCTTTTCTGTTTACTCAATGTTTCATTATGCTTTGTAAGAATGCACATGATTCCCAGGACAAAGACATCGATGACCGTGATGATCAAAAAGTAGGGATCCATTTGCATATTCCCCTCCTGCCATCATCATTTGCGTTCAGAGGCAGGGGGCGGCATATGTTTGCCCCGCCTCAGCGTGTTTCAGCACCGCTGTGTGACAGCAATACGACGCTCTCCACATGCCGCGTGCCCGGGAACATATCCACGGCGCAGGCCCGGACGGGCTGATAGCCCAGCTCCCGGAAGATCTTCACATCCCGGCCAAGGGTGGCGGGGTCGCAGGAGACATACACCACCCGCTTCGGCTCCATGCCCGCTACGGAGGCGATGACCTCCGGGGCCAGGCCCTTCCGGGGCGGGTCCACGGTGATGACGTCCGGCCGCAGGCCCTCCGCCTCCAGCTTTGCCGCGATGTCCGCCGCGTCGCCGCAGAAGAATTCCGCGTTTTCGATGCCGTTCCGGGCGGCGTTCTCCTTGGCGTCCTCAATGGCCGGGGGCACGATCTCCGCGCCGATGGCCCGTTTTGCCCGCTTAGCAAGGCAGAGGGTGATGGTGCCGGTGCCGCAGTACAGGTCGAGGACCGTCTCCTCTCCCGTCAGCCCGGCAAACTCCAACGCCTTGCCGTACAGCACCTCCGCCTGGTCCCGGTTCACCTGGTAAAAGGACGGCACGGACAGCTTGAACCGGAGGCCGCAGAGGGTGTCCATCAAAAAGTCCTGGCCCCAGATGGTGCGGTACTTGTCCCCCAGAATGACGTTGCCCTTTTTCGTGTTGGTGTTCAGCACCACGCCTACCGTCCGGGGCGCGGCGGCCCGGACAAAGGCCGCCAGCTCCGGCTCCCGGGGGACCTGCTTGCCGTTGGCGACGACGCAGCACAGACTCTCGCCCTTTTTGTTCACCCGGACGTAGATGTGCCGGATGAGGCCCTTGCCGGTGCGCTCGTCGTAGGCGGAAATCTTGTATTTTTTCATCCAGTCTCCCACGGCTTTGGCTGTTTTGTCGGAAGCCTCCGACTGGATGAGGCAGCGGTCGATGGGGACCACCCGGTGGGTCCGGGCCTGGAAAAAGCCGATGGCGCCGTCAGCCCCCACGGGGTACTGGCTCTTGTTGCGGTAATGGGCCGGATCTTTGGCCCCCAGAATTTCCTCCACCTGGAGGCCCGTGCCGCCCAGACGGGTCAGGGCGTCCTGCACCCGCTGCCGCTTGGCCCACAGCTCCTCGGTGTAGCTCATGTGCTGGAAGTCGCAGCCGCCGCATTTGCCGAAATACGGGCACTCCGGCTTTGTCCGCTCCGGGGACGGCTTGTGTATCTGAACAACTTCTCCCGCCGCGCAGGTCTTCATCACTTTCGTGATGCGCAGGTCGATCTCCTCGCCCCGGATGGCCTGGGGCACGAACACCACGGCTCCGTCCAGCCGCACGATACCAAGGCCCTCGCTGGAGTAGCCCTCCACGGTGCTGGAATAGATGTGGTTTTCTTTCAGTTGTTCCATAGTGGCCTCCGGGTACGCAGGCTGAACCTGCGGAAATATGTCCTCGCAGCGGAGGACGGGAGCGCGTTACGCCTCCCACTTCTCCAGCAGCTGGCGGAGCTGGTCGGCGAAACGGGCAAGGCTCTTGTTGTCCCGGCCCTTGGAGCGCTTGATGGACGCCATGAGCATCTCGCCCACGGCCACCAGGCGCTCGTAGGCGGAGCTGGTCTTGCCGCCGGCGACGGCCTTGGCCTTCCGCTCGGGCAGGTAGCCGGGCGAGAGCATCTTGTCGGCGATCAGGTCGTAGACCTCGGTGTACTGGGGCGCGTGGGCGGTAAAGCCCATGCCCTGGATGCTCTGGGCGAAGAAGGGCGCCACCTCCCGGTCGCCGTGGACCACAAAGACGTGCTGGGGCTTGGGCTCCTTGAAGTCCGCGATCCAGCTCAGCAGATGGTCCCGGTCGGCGTGGGAGGAAAGGCCCTGGAAGTTCACGATCTCCGCGTTGACGGCGATCTCCTCGCCGAACATCTTCACGCTCTTGGTGCCCTCCAGCAGGCTGCGGCCCAGGGTGCCCTCACCCTGGTAGCCCACGAACGCCACGGTGCACTCCTTCCGCCAGAGGTTGTGCTTCAGGTGGTGGCGGATACGGCCCGCGTCGCACATGCCGGAGGCGGAAATAATGACCTTGGGGGTGGGCTCCTCGTTCAGGGCCTTGGACTCCTCGGAAGTCTCCGTCATCCGCAGATTTGTGAAGTTGAACATGTGGGTGCCGTCCTGCACCAGGGCCAGAGCGTCCTCATCCAGATAGCCGTGGAGGTTCCCGGTGAAGATGGTAGTGGCCTTTTTCGCCAGGGGCGAGTCGATATAGACGGGGAAATCCGGGTTGGACTTCACAAGGCCCGCGTCCTTGATCTCCCGGATGAAGTACAGCAGCTCCTGGGTGCGGCCCACGGCGAAGGAGGGGATGATGACGTTGCCGCCCCGGGCGATGGTCTTGTCGATGATCTCCGCCAGGTCGTCGGTGTAGCTCCAGACCTCGGTGTGGTTGCGGTCGCCGTAGGTGGACTCCATGACCACATAGTCGGCGCCGTGGATGTGGACCGGGTCCCGGATGATGGGCTGGTTGATGTTGCCCAGGTCGCCGGAGAACACCAGCCGCTTCGTCACGCCGCCCTCGGTGGCGTCCACGATGATGCTGGCGGAGCCCAGCAGGTGGCCGGCGTCCACGAATTCCACCGTCACGCCCTCGCACAGGTCGATCTTTTCGCCGTACTCGCAGGTGGTCATGAACTCCCGGACCCGGGAGGCGTCCTCGATGGTGTACAGCGGCTCCACATGGGGCGCGCCGGAGCGCTCGCCCTTGCGGTTCTTCCACTCGGCGTCCTGCTCCTGGATGTGGGCGGAGTCCAGCAGCATGATGTCCAGCAGGTCCGCCGTCAGCCGGGTGGTGAGGATACGGCCCTGAAAGCCCTGCTTGATGAGCATGGGGATGCGGCCGGAGTGGTCAATGTGGGCGTGGGTGACCAGCACGCAGTCGATGCTGTTCGCCGCGAAGGGGAACTCGGCGTTGGAGACCTCGTCCCGTCCCTGCTGCAAACCGCAGTCCACCAGGATGCGCTTACCGTTCACTTCCAGACAGTGACAGCTGCCGGTCACGCATTGATCGGCGCCGAAAAAGCTGAGCTTCATAAGAGTTCCTCCTTGTTGGATTTTGTAGGGGTTCTTCTTTTCTTGCCATGATTGTAGCATATCCCACTCAAAAGCACAATGAACGTTTGCGGTAAAATGTCCGGTTTTTGTTCTATAACCGAAACCGCCTTGTTTTTCGCGTAAAATGCCGCTATGCTGACAGGAAAGAGAGGTGAGCGCCGTGGCCGCCGGAACGCTGCGGTTCCCGTCCCTGCCGGACGACTGGTTCCCCCTGCCGCAATACGCCTTCGCGTCAGGCAGCCGGCAGCCGGTGCTGCTGGACGAGGAGCTTTGTTTTTCATAAAAAGTGAGGGAACAGGCGGCGGTTTTGGGGAAAACCGCCGCCTGTTTGTGAACTTTTTTCGGAAATCCTCATTTTTCTTTGCAATCCCTGGGCATTTGTGGTATGCTACTCTTGCTTTTTTATGGGCACGCTTCTCTTATTTAATAAAAGTATGTATTTTTCTTCCCGCTTCTTTTACAAGCGGGATTTGGAAAGGATGTTTCAAATACTATGGGTCTGATGAAAGCATTGTTTGGCGATTACAGCTCCCGGGAGCTGAAAGCCATCTATCCCATCGTGGATAAGATCGAGGCCATGGCCGACGAGTACAAGGCCATGACCGACGCCCAGCTCCAGGCGAAAACGCCGGAGTTCAAGGAGCGCCTTGCAAACGGCGAGACGCTGGACGACATCCTGCCGGAGGCTTTCGCCACCGTGCGGGAGGCCGCCGACCGGGTGCTGGGGATGCGTCCCTACCGGGTGCAGCTGGTGGGCGGCGTGGTCCTGCACCAGGGCCGCATCGCCGAGATGAAGACCGGTGAAGGCAAGACCCTGGTGGCCACCCTCCCCGCCTACCTGAACGCCCTGACGGGCCGGGGCGTCCACATCGTCACCGTCAACGACTATCTGGCCAAGCGCGACTCCGAGTGGATGGGCAAGGTCCACCGCTTCCTGGGGCTGAAGGTGGGTCTCATCGTCCACGGCCTCACCAGCAAGGAGCGGCAGGCCGCCTACGCCGCCGACATCACCTACGGCACCAACAACGAGATGGGCTTCGACTACCTCCGCGACAATATGTGCATCTACTCCTCCGAGCTGGTGCAGCGGGGCCACGCCTTCGCCATCGTGGACGAGGTGGACTCCATCCTCATCGACGAGGCCCGCACCCCCCTCATTATCTCCGGCCAGGGCGAAAAATCCACCCAGCTCTATGACATGGCCGAGATGTTCGTCTCCCGGCTGAAAAAGCAGGTGGTGGTCCAGGTGGATGACAAGGAGGAAGAGGACACCTCCGTGGACGCCGACTATATCGTGGACGAGAAAGCCAAGACCGCCACCCTCACCGCCCGGGGCATTGCCAAGGCGGAGGAGTTCTTCCATGTGGAGAACCTGTCCGACCCCTCCAACGCCACGCTGAACCACCACATCAACCAGGCGCTGAAGGCCCACGGCACCATGAAGAAGGACATCGACTACGTGGTGAAGGACGGCGAGGTCATCATCGTCGACGAGTTCACCGGCCGTCTGATGTTCGGCCGTCGGTACTCCAACGGCCTGCACCAGGCTATCGAGGCCAAGGAGCATGTCAACGTCAACAGCGAGAACAAGACCCTTGCCACCATCACCTTCCAGAACTACTTCCGCCTGTATGACAAGCTGTCCGGTATGACCGGTACCGCCATGACCGAGCAGGAGGAGTTCGGCACCATCTACAACCTGGACATCATCGAGATCCCCACCAACAAGCCCAACCAGCGCACCGACCACCACGATGTGGTCTACAAGACCGAGGCAGGCAAGTTCCGGGCCGTCATCCAGCAGGTGAAGGAATGTCACGAAAAGGGCCAGCCGGTGCTGGTGGGCACTGTGTCCATTGAGAAGAACGAACTTCTTTCCAAGCTGCTCTCCCGGGAGGGCATCCACCACAACCTGCTGAACGCCAAGAACCATGAGAAGGAAGCCGAGATCGTGGCCCAGGCCGGCAAGCTGGGCGCCGTCACCGTGGCTACCAACATGGCCGGCCGTGGTACCGATATTATGCTGGGCGGTAACGCCGAGTATCTGGCCCGGGCCGACCTGGTGAAGGCAGGGTACACGGAGGAGGTCATCGTGGACGCCACCGGCTACGCCGACACCGACAATGAGGAGATCCTCTCCGCCAGGAAGTTGTTCGCCGAGCGGCTGGCCGCCCACAAGGCCGTCATCGCCCAGGAGGCGGAGAAGGTCCGGGCCGCCGGCGGCCTGTTCATCATCGGCACCGAGCGCCATGAGTCCCGCCGCATCGACAACCAGCTCCGCGGCCGTGCCGGCCGTCAGGGCGACCCCGGTGAGACCCGATTCTATATCTCCCTGGAGGATGACCTGATGCGCCTGTTCGGTGGTGAGCGCATCAACAACATGATGGAGCGGTTCGACCTGGACGAGGACACCCCCATCGAGAACAAGATGCTGACCAAGGCCATCGAAAACGCCCAGACCACCGTGGAGAGCCGGAACTTCCAGTCCCGTAAATCCGTGCTGGAATACGACGACGTGATGAACAAGCAGCGGGAGATCATCTACGCCCAGCGCCGCCAGGTGCTGGACGGCATGGACATCAAGGACACCGTGCTGAACATGATGCACACCTCCATCGCCAACCATGTTGCTCTGGCCTTTGGCGAAAACCAGCACCTGGACGCCGCCGGTTACAAAGATATGATGCGCGGTCTGGAGGGTATCTACTTCCTGCCCTCCGCCGTCACCGTTCCCGCCGGCGAGGTGCCCTCCAAGACCCAGGAGGAGCTGACCGACCTGTGCATCCAGGCTGCCGAGGCCACCTACGAGGCCAAGGAGAAGGAGATCACCACTCCCATCATGCGGGAGCTGGAGCGGGTCATCATGCTCCGGGTGGTGGACGAATACTGGATGGACCACATCGACGCCATGGACGACCTGAAGCAGGGCATCCGGCTCCAGGCCTACGGCAACAACAACCCCGTGGACGTCTACAAGCGGGAGTCTCTCAGCATGTTTGAGGAAATGGTCTCCGCCATCCAGGACGAGACCGTCCGCCGCCTGTACTCCGTCCGCCTGAAGAAGGACGAGGAGGTCAAGCGGGAGCGGGTGGCTAAGGGCATGGTGGAAAACGTGGGCGGCGACGGCACCGCGCCGAAGAAGCAGCCCGTGAAGAAGGCCGTCAAGATCGGCCGCAACGACCCCTGCCCCTGCGGCAGCGGGTTGAAGTGGAAGAAATGTACTTGTAAGGAGTATCATCCTGACTGACGCTTTCGAGGGGGAGCAGGCTCCCCCTCGACCTCCCCCACCACCAGTGACATTGGCCACTGGTGTGTGCGTCCCAAGGGCGCACGGGTCGAGGTATTTTCGCCACGTACACGCCGCGGCGAAAATGATTGAAATTTCTTCATTTGCCTTTGGCGAATGAACTGGGGAAACCGTAGGTTTCCCCTAGCCCCTTTCCTCTGTCTGATCACGCCCCCTGTTCTCCTGCCGGAGGGCAGGGGGCGCTTTGCTACCCAGAAAGGAGTTTTCCATGAAAGACAATGACGGTGTCCTGGCTCTTTTGCAGGACATCAAGGACATCCTTTATGGCATCGCCCTGCTGCTGGCAGGTGGTCTGTTGTGCATGGCAGGCATTCTGCTGGGCGGATGGGGCATCCTGCTGTCCGCCATTGGCTTTTTTGTCCTGTTGGCCGGGCTGAACAATGCCTACCAGGGCTATCACCATCATACAGTAGAAGAAAAACAGGACTGAACGGAGGTTCCCATGCCTTTTGAAACACGCGAACAAAACGGCCTCGTCTTTTTGACCTCTCCCCTGCTCTCCGGCATCCGCCACGCCTTTTCCACCCGGAAGGGCGGCGTGTCCGTCCCGCCCTGGGACAGTCTGAACCTGGGCCCCAGCCGGGGTGACGACCCCGCCGCCGTGGCGGAGAACTACCGCCGCTTCTGCGGCGCCGTGGGGCTGGATGAAAAACGGGTGGTACTTTCCAAGCAGGTCCATGAGACCACCGTCCGGGTCTGCACCGCCGACGACGCGGGCAAGGGCCTCTGGCGGGAGCGGGACTACACCGCCGACGCCCTTATCACCAACGAGCCGAATCTCCCGTTAGTAGTGTTCTCCGCCGACTGCGGCATCCTGCTCCTCCACGACCCGGTGACCGGGGCCGTGGGCGGCGTCCACGCCGGATGGCGGGGCTGCGCCGGGGGCATCGTGGAAAAAGCGGTGGCGGCCATGGCCGCCGCATACGGTGCAAAGCCGGAACATATTCTGGCCGCCATCGGCCCTTGTATCGGCTCGTGCTGCTTTGAGACGGACAGCGACGTGGCCGACGCCATGAGGGATGCTCTGGGCACCGACGCGGAGCCGTACCTCACCTGGCGCTCTCCCAAGTACCACGTGGATCTGGCGGGACTGAACCGCCAATGGCTGCTGCGCGCGGGTGTACTCCCGGAGCACATCGACGTCTGCGGCCTCTGTACCGCCTGCCGCCCGGACCTGTTCTGGTCCCATCGGAAGATGGGCGACGCCCGGGGCGTCCAGGCCGCTGTAATCGTCCGCCCCTGAGCCTCAAAAGGAGTCTTTTCGCTATGAAAAAGCGTCTGGTTTTGATCCTATGCGCCCTGGCCTGTGTGGGCCTGCTGTCCGGCTGCTGGCAGGTGGAACCTCTGGAGGAGGAAAGTCCGGAGCTGCTCCAGCCCGGCGAGATCCGGGAGGAGGACGGCAAGCGCTCCCTTTTGCCGGAGCAGCTGGCCCTGCCCTACGCGCCGGACCAGTCCCTGGACCCGGTGACCTGCCCCGACGGGATGCAGCAGGTGGTCTCCTCCCTGATCTGTGAGGGGCTGTTCCGCCTGGGGCCGGATTTCGAGCCCCAGCCCTGGCTGTGCGCCGACTATACCGCCAGTGAGGACTTCACCTCCTATACCTTTGTCCTCCGGGAGGGCGTCACCTTTTCCGACGGTTCCCCCCTCACCGCCGCCGACGTCCGCTCCGCGCTGAACCGTGCCAGGACGTCCGAGCGCTATCAGGCCCGGCTCTCCGGCATCACCGCCGTCTCCGCCGGGGAGGGCTCCGTGACAGTCATCCTCAGCTCCCCCAACAGCGGCCTGCCCGCCCTGCTGGATATTCCCATTGTCAAAGCCGGTTCGGAAGCCTTGCCCATCGGCACAGGGCCCTATCTTCTGTCCCAGACGGAGGCCGGGGCCTGTCTGGTGGCCAATCAGACCTGGTGGCAGGGCACCCGGCAGCCCACGGACCGCATCGCCTTAGTCGAGGCCGCCGACCTGGATACCATGCTCTACCGCTTCACCTCCCGGGATGTGCAGCTCATTACCGCCGACCTTACCGGCACGTCCCCCATCAGTGTGACCGGCGACATCAGCTATACGGACACAGATACCACCGTTTTCCAGTATATCGGCTGCAATGTGACCCGGCAGCCGCTGGATGACCCGGCCTTCCGCCGTGCCCTCTGGATCGGCACCAACCGTAACCGCATCGTCAGCGCCTTTCTCTCCGGCCACGGAGACGCAACTCAATTCCCCGTCTCCCCCGCTTCCCCGCTGTATCCCTCAGGCCTGGAGCGCTCCTACTCCCGGGACGACCTCACCGCCGCGCTGAACCTGAGCAGCTACACGGGCAGCCGTACCCTCACCCTGCTGGTGAACGAGGAAAACAGCTTTAAGACCTCTGTGGCGAACGAGCTGGCGGAATCTTTTGCCGACGCCGGCATTGCCATTTCTGTCCGGGTCCTGCCCTGGGAGGAATACACCGCGGCCCTGGCCGCCGGGAATTTCGACCTGTACTACGGCGAGGTCCGGCTCTCCGCCGACTGGGACCTGTCCGCCCTGCTGTCCACCGGCGGCGCTTTGAATTACGGCGGCTGGTCCAATGAGACGACGGACCGCCTCCTGGCAGCCTACGCCGGCGCAGGCGACCGGGCCGCCGCTATGGAAACCCTGTGCCGCCATTTGCAGGAGCAAGCGCCCATCATCCCCGTGTGCTTCAAGTCCACCTCTGTCCTCACCCAGTCCGGCGTGCTGGAAAATCTCGTTTCCACCGCCTCCCAGCCGTTTTACGGTCTAACGGACTGCACCGTCCATCTGCGGGAAACGTAAAGATCGCGCAAAACGCCCCCGGCAATTCTGCCGGGGGCGTTCCATTTTTGCTATTACCGTTTTGCCTTGCCCGTCATTTCCTCCACGGTTATTTTCCAGATGCCTGTCCGCGCCAGGCTGGTCTGAACGGCACGGTCAAAATCCGCCATATTGTCCGGCGTATGCCGCTGGCACAGGAGCCGCAGGGCACGGACCTTATCCTGGTCCTCTGTCACCTCAGAGGCCGTTCCAAAGGCCACAGCAGACTCATACAGGGTCGTGAACCGGTCCTGCTGGATGGCGGTGTCTCCCACGCAGGTGAGGCACACCCGGGGCTGCCGCCGCAGGCACTCCACCTTCCGGCCCTCCATGGCGCTGTGAAAGTAAACATTCCGCCCCTCCCGGACGATGGTCACCGGCAGGCCGTAGGGCGTGCCGTCCTCCGCCGTCATGGCCAGGAAGGCGTATTCACACTTGTCCACCACCGCCCAGGCTTCCTCTTCCGTGATCTGCCGCTCTTTTCTCCGCATTTCCCGCATTGCGCACCGTTCCTTTCCCGCGATCAGCTTTAGCTTCTGCGGGCGGGTCAGCCGCTTGATGGCCGCCTCCCGCCGCAGGGCCGCCGGTTTGTCCGGCAGCTCCTCCTGATATGCCAGGGAGACCGGCGGGCGGCTGCGGGTGTATTTGGCGCCCTTGCCGCTCTGGTGCGCCGCCAGCCGCCGGGCCACATTGTCGGTGCAGCCGGTATATAGGGAGCCATCCCCGCACCGGAGCATATACACATACCAGGCCACTTCACCGCCCCCTTCCTGTCTCCGGAACAGTATAGCACACTTCCGCCGGAAACGCAAAGAGGCGGCATAGGGACTTCCCTCCGCCGCATAGATTGTCGAGAGGGGGGATTCTATGCTGTCTGCCGCGCTGCTGATATTCGCCAATTCCTTGCTGTTTTCCCTGCGTCTGTCCGGGGGCGGGTCATTCCCAAAGCCTCTTTCCGCCGCCGAGGAACGGATGTGGCTGGAGCGCTATGCCCGGGGCGACCAGGAGGCCCGGAACGTTCTGATCGAGCACAATTTGCGTCTGGTGTCCCATATCATCAAAAAATATTACGTACAGAGCGCCGACCAGGAGGATCTGATCTCCATTGGGACCATCGGGCTCATCAAAGGCATCTCCAGCTTTGACCCCTCCAAGGGTGCTAAGCTGGCCACTTACGCCGCCCGGTGTATTGAAAATGAGATCTTAATGTATTTCCGGGCGCAGAAAAAGCTGCAGGGCGAGGTTTCTCTGTCCGATTCAATTGACATGGACAAGGAGGGCAACGCTTTGCAGCTGATGGATGTGGTGGGTGTGGACGACACCATGCTGGAGGACCTCCACGATCGGGACAGCGCCGAGAAGGTCCGCAGGCTGGTGCAGGAACGGCTGACCGCCCGGGAAGCGGAGATCATCCGCCTGCGCTACGGTCTGGGAGGCACCATTCCTCTGACACAGCGGGAGGTCGCCGCCACGTTCGGCATCTCGCGGAGCTATGTATCCCGCATTGAAAAGCGGGCGCTGGAAAAGCTGCGGGCAGAACTGGATGATACGCCCGATACCCACCACAAATAAAAGCGGGAGCTTCGCTCCCGCTTTTATCAATACCGCCGTACAACGGCGACCACTTTTCCAAGAATTTGCGCGTAAGTTCCGTCAATGGGAGAATACGCCTCATTTTCCGGCAAAAGCCAGATGTGGCCGTTCTGCCTGGAAAACCGCTTTACGGTGGCTTCATCGTCGATCATGGCAACCACGATCTCACCGTTATTGGCCGTCTGCCGCCGGTGGACGACCACCAGATCGCCCGGCAGGATACCGGCGTTCAGCATAGACTCTCCCCGCACCCGCAGGGCAAAATACTCATTATTGGGGCCATCTGTATCGAAAGTCAGGTAGTCCTCAATGCACTCCTGCGCGAGGATCGGGCTGCCCGCCGCCACATTGCCCACAATGGGCACTTGATTCTTCAGCGGTTCAGGCTCGGTCAGCGCAATGGCGCGGCCTTTCCCGGCGCCTTTCTCGATCACGCCGGCTTCCTCCAGGTGTTTCAGATGAAAATGGACCGTGGAAGGCGATTTCAGGCCCACCGCCTCTCCGATCTCCCGAACGGAAGGAGGATACCCCTGCTCCCGGATACAGGAGGCAATATAATCGTAAATTTTCTGCTGCATATGAGAAAGCTCCGCCATAACTGACCTCCTCGCCTTATAATTCGGCATTATTATATCATAGCTGTTTGCGGATTGCAAACATTTGTTCCACATTTTCTCATTTTTTTAACTGGAGCACTACAGCATACAATTCAGGAAATTCTCTGCTTTTTTGTAAATTCCCCTTGAAAACACCGCATAACTATGATATGATAGCTACCTGTGAAACGACTTTTTGTGCTTTGACACAAGTGAATGTTGGAGGTTTTCCCTATGGGTGCTTTGAAGCTTATCATTACGATCCTGCAGTTGATTTGCGGCCTCGCTATTATTGTGGCTGTTCTGGTTCAGTCCGGCAAGAGCGCTGGCCTGTCCGGTGCCATCGGCGGCGTGGCTGATTCTTTCCTGGCCAAGAACAAGGCTAAGACCATGGACGCTAAGCTGGCCCGCGCGACCAAGTGGATCGGCGCTGTGTTCCTGATTCTCACCTTGATCCTGCTGATCCTGGGTTGATGTATGAAAAGAGACGCCTGCGGGTCGTCTCTTTTTTTATGCCGGATCGCCGCTGCGGTACATCTGTCCCGCCTCCGGCGTGATGCTGTTCAAGCAGAGCAGCTCTTCCACTGTCACAAAACAATAGCCCTGCGCTTGCAGCGTATCCACAATTTGCAAAGCGGCGTCCACCGAGGTAGGATAGATGTCGTGGAGCAGGATGATGCTGTTGGGCTTTACATCCCGCAGGACCGCCTGTACCACCTTCGCCGTGTCCCGGCTCTCCCAGTCCCTGGGGTCCACCGACCATTTGACCATGGGCACCGTGATCTCTTTCTCCGTTCCCGGCGTAATGAATCCGTAGGGCGGGCGCAGCCAATAAGAGCCGGGGCCCAGCAGATCTGTCAAAAGGGCATCTGTCTTCCCCACTTCCTGCCGAATGGTATCCGGCGCGGCGTCATCCAGCCGCACATGGCTCCAGGTGTGGTTGCCGATCTGGTGGCCCTCCGCCTTCATTCGCTTCACCAGCTCCGGATTTGCTTCCGCTTCTTCCCCTACCAGAAAAAAAGTGGCGCTGGCGCCCCGCTCCCGCAGGCCATCCAGCAGGCGGCCGGTCGTTCCCTGCCGGGGGCCGTCATCAAATGTCAAGGCGACGTAACAGGCGCACGCGGGGATCTCCGCTGGTGCGTCCGAGGGTACGGATCCTCCGCATCCGCAGCAGCTCAGCGCCGTCAAAACGGCGAATACAGCCGCAGACAGCTTTTGTTTTCGCATCGGCAACATCTCCCCGCCCAAAAAATCCAGAGGTAGTTTACGCAGTTCGACGAAAAATACCGGTGCAAAAAAATGTAATTAAAATCAAAAAAAGCCCGTGCTTTTCGGCACGGGCATGATTTTATGTATTCATACTAGAATCCATTAAAAACAAGACAATGGTCTTGTTTTTATAGCGCCAACGGCGCGTTGGATTCTTATGAGACGCACCGACCCGCAAAGCGCGGCGGTTCCATTAAAATATCTTATTTTAATGGGAGAGTAGTATCAGAACAATCCGGAGAGGACACTGGAGAGGATATTCAGGCCAATGATCGCGAAAATGACCCATTTGATGACCGCCCCAATACTCTGTGAGCCTGCCTGTTTTTGCCTTTGGTGGAGGGCAGGCTGTGCCGTTTTCCGGGAACTCCGCTTGGTGCCCTTGGACAATCCGGAGGCCCGGCGCTCTTTATTCTCCTCATGGAGTTCCGAATGGACGAAAGAGCCACGGTGGTTCGACTCATTCAGGCCATCCACCCGGACAACATTTCCATCGGCATCGATCCGGGACGCCCTGTCAGGCTGGTTGAACGCACCGCATTTCGGGCAAAAATCATCCACATCAAAATCGTAGCGTTTCCCACATTCATAGCACCGCACCCGCCGCATGAAACCGCCTCCTCCCTTTCTCTATGCCCATCATAACACACTGCCGCTGATTTGGGAAGAAAAATCCGCCGCAGTTCAAAAAGCCCTTTGCAATGTGCCTAGGTACACATTGCAAAGGGCTTTTGAGTCAGGGAGTGATAATTATTTTACCAGCTCGATGATGGCGGTCTCCGCAGCGTCGCCGCGGCGCACGCCGGTGCGGATGATGCGGGTATAGCCGCCGTTGCGCTCCGCATAGGTGGGAGCGATCTCCTTGAACAGCTTCTTGCAGACGTCCTCACGGGTGATGAAGCTCATGGCCTGGCGGTAAGCGGCCAGGTCGCTCTTCTTGCCGAGGGTGATCATCTTCTCAGCCAGGGGCTTGATCTCCTTGGCACGGGTGACGGTGGTCTCCATCTTCCCGTTGTCCAGGAAATCCGTGACCTGCTGACGCAGCATCGCCATGCGCTGGTCAGTGGTCTTGCCAAGTTTCCGAGTTCCGGGCATTTCGGTTTCCTCCTTGTTAGGATTTGGTCAGCCGCGTACACGCGGCATAAAATCAGTTGTTTTCTTCGTCAGCCAGGTGCAGACCCATCATGGCCAGCTTGTTGATGACCTCTTCCAGGGACTTGCGGCCCAGGTTGCGGACCTTCATCATTTCGTCCTCGGTCTTGGAGATCAAGTCCTCGACGGTGTTGATGTTGGCGCGCTTGAGGCAGTTGAAGCTGCGGACGGAAAGGTCCAGTTCCTCGATGGTCATTTCCAGCACCTTATCCCGCTGGGCCTCGGCCTTCTCCACCACGGTAGGCTTGCTGCCCACGTTCTCAGAGAGGTCGGTGAAGAGGGTGAAGTGGTCGCACAGGATCTTGGCGCCCAGAGACACAGCGTCCCGGGCGGAGATGGTGCCGTCGGTCCAGACCTCCAGGGTCAGCTTGTCGAAGTCGCTGGAAGTACCCACGCGGGTAGGCTCCACGGTGTAGTTCACCTTGTACACGGGGGTGTAGATGGAGTCTACGGCGATGGTGCCGATGACGTTCTGCTGGGGCTTGTTGCGGTCAGCGGGCACATAGCCCCGGCCGTGAGACAGGGTGATCTCCATGTTCAGGGTCGCACCGTTGTCCAGGGTGGCGATGTGCATATCGGGATTCAGGATCTCCACCTCGCCGTCGGCCTTGATGTCGCCGGCGGTGACCTTGCAGGGGCCCACCGCCTCGATATAGACCGTCTTCACAGTCTCGCTGTGCAGCTTGGTCAGAAGACCCTTGATGTTCAGGACGATCTCCGTCACATCTTCCTTCACGCCGGGGATCGTGGAAAACTCATGCTGGACACCGGCGATCTTGATGGTGGTGGGAGCGGTGCCAGGCAGAGAGGACAGCATAATGCGGCGAAGCGCGTTGCCCAGAGTCGTGCCGTATCCGCGCTCCAGCGGTTCCACGACATACTTGCCGTACGTCGCGTCGCCCGGGGTCTCGATACACTCGATCTGGGGCTTTTCAATTTCGATCATGCAGTTACCCTCCTTCATCTTCTCATTGCGGCCATGCAAAGCTGCATACCGCAGACAGTTCGTATCATCTTCGAGGGTATCCTCCGATTACTTGGAGTACAACTCGACGATGAGGTGCTCCTCGATGGGAAGATCGATGTCCTCGCGGGCGGGTTCTGCGACGACTTTGGCCACATTGTTCTTGTCCATTTCAAGCCACTTGGGAACCACGCGGGAAGCGTTGGCCTCCAGGGAGCCCTTGAACTTATCCAGGCTGCGGGAGCCTTCCTTCAGCTCCACCACATCGCCCACCTTCACGAGGTAAGAGGGGATGTTGACCTTCTTGCCGTTGACGGTGAAGTGGCCGTGCAGCACCAGCTGACGGGCCTCGGCGCGGCTCATGGCGAAGCCCAGGCGGTAAGCCACGTTGTCCAGACGGGTCTCCAGGATGCTGAGCAGGTTCTCGCCGGTCATGCCGACCTTCTTGTTGGCCATCTCGAAGTAGTCATGGAACTGGTTCTCCAGAACGCCATAGTAGCGCTTGGCCTTCTGCTTCTCACGCAGCTGCATGCCATACTCGCTGAGCTTCTTGTTTCTTGCATTGCCGTGCATGCCGGGAGCGTAACCACGACGCTCGATGGAGCACTTGTCCGTGTAGCAGCGGTCGCCCTTCAGGAAGAGCTTCTGGCCCTCTCTGCGGCAAAGGCGGCAGACTGCGCCGGTATATCTTGCCATATTGCTTGTTACCTCCTCTTTTGATTACACGCGACGACGCTTGGGGGGACGGCAGCCATTGTGGGGGATGGGTGTGACGTCCTTGATCATGGTCACTTCCAGGCCCACAGCCTGCAGCGCGCGGATAGCGGCTTCACGGCCCTGGCCGGGGCCCTTGACGAAGACCTCGACGGTCTTCAGGCCGTGCTCCATAGCGGCGCGGGCGGCAGTCTCAGCCGCGGTCTGGGCAGCGAAAGGAGTGGACTTCTTGCTGCCGCGGAAGCCCAGGCCACCGGAGGAGGCCCAGGAAATGGCGTTGCCCTGCGTATCAGTGACAGTCACCATGGTGTTGTTGAAAGAAGAACGGATATGGACCTGGCCACGCTCAATGTTCTTCTTCTCACGACGGCGGCGGATGACTTTCTTGCCGCCGGAAGCCTTTGCAGTTGCCATTTTCGTTCTCCCTCCTTACTTCTTCTTGTTCGCAATGGTCTTCTTGGGACCCTTGCGGGTTCTTGCGTTGGTCTTGCTGCGCTGGCCGCGGACAGGCAGGCCCTTGCGGTGACGGATGCCGCGATAGCAGCCGATCTCGGTCAGGCGCTTGATGTCCAGTGCGGTCTGGCGGCGCAGGTCGCCCTCGACGGTATAGGCGTCGATGGCGTCACGGAGCTGCTGCTCCTCGGCGTCGGTCAGATCCTTGACGCGGGTGTCGGGGTTGATGCCCGTCTGCGCCAGGATGTCCTTGGCGCTCTTTCTGCCAATGCCGTAGATATAGGTGAGGCCGATTTCGATACGCTTATCCTTCGGCAGGTCAATACCGGCAATACGTGCCATACTCTTAAAGCACCTCCAATTAAATGTTAGCCCTGTCTCTGCTTATGCTTGGGGTTCTCGCAAATGACCATGACACGGCCTTTGCGGCGAATGACCTTGCACTTTTCGCACATGGGCTTCACGGACGGTCTTACTTTCATAGTTTTAAACCATTCCTTTCAGCGGTTTCAAGTCTTTTACTTTCGCCTGGCTTACTTGCTGCGCCAGGTGATCCGGCCGCGGGTCAGGTCATACGGGGACATCTCCACCGTGACCTTATCGCCGGGCAGAATCCTGATGAAATTCATTCTGAGTTTTCCGGAAATATGCGCTAAGATCGTGTGTCCATTTCCAATGTCAACCTGGAACGTCGTGTTGGGCAGGGCTTCCACCACAACACCTTCCACTTCAATCATATCGGATTTTGCCAAACGTTATCCCTCCTGGTCCGGTTGGACTTCCGTGCGGTAGCCCGCCAGAGTCCTGCGAATCTCACTGTTCGTGATCTTCTCATCGCTTTTGATCTTCTCGGAGAGCCGGGTCGAATCCGCGGCCACAAACAGCACATGCCTGCGCTTTTTGCGCTTCGGTGATTCCACCTTCCGGCCTTTTCCGTCCGCCAGCAGAAGGTACTCCCCCTCCGCCGCAAGTACGACAAAGAGTTTTCCCTTGTCCCTGCCGGCGTCAGACCGAACAATATCTGATTTTGCAATTTCCATACGTTTCTTCTTACGTTCAGATGACGGGGACCGTTAAGATCTCGGGCTCACCGTCGGTAATCAGGACCGTATTCTCATAGTGTGCCGCCCACTTGCCGTCCAGCGTTTTGACGGTCCAGCCGTCGCTCATCTGCTGGATGGCCGCCGTGCCGGCGTTCACCATGGGTTCGATTGCAAGGGTCATGCCTCGCAGAAGCCGCGGTCCCCGGCCGGGATGACCGTAGTTGGGGATCTCCGGCGACTCATGCATCTGGGCGCCGACGCCGTGGCCGACGTATTCCCGGACGATGGAGTAACCGTGGCTTTCCACATAAGTTTGAATGGCTGCGGAAATATCCAACAACCGGTGGCCTTCCTTCGCGAACCTGATCCCCTCGAAAAAGCTCTGTCTGGTCACGTCGATCAGATCCTGAGCCTCGGGAGAGATCCTGCCGCAGGCGAAGGTCGCCGCGCAGTCCCCGTGGAATCCTCCGATATAGGCACCCACATCGATGCTGACGATGTCACCCTCCTGCAGCACCCGCTTGCCGGGAATGCCGTGGATGATCTCATCGTTGACGCTGATGCAGGCGCTGGCCGGATAGCCGTTATAGTGGAGGAACGAAGGGACGGCGCCCTGTTTGCGGATGAAATGCTCCACTTCGCTGTCGATCTCCTGGGTTGTTACGCCGGGTCTTACCAATTCCCCTGCATAAGCACGGGCAGCCGCGGTAATTTTTCCGGCACGGCGCATCAGTTCGATCTCATGGGAGGACTTGAGCGTGATCATGCGCTCATCTCCCCAGCGCGTGGAGGATGGCCTGAGAGGTCTCCGCCACAGAGGGCTGATTTTCCACAGATTTCAGGAGTCCCCGCTGGGCGTAGAACGCCTTCAGCGGTTCAGTCTCCTTATGATAGACCTCAAGACGCGCTTTCACGGTCTCGGGGGCATCATCTTTCCGCTGGACCAGCTTGCCGCCGCACTTATCGCAGATGCCTTCCTGCTTGGGAGGCACAGCCACCAGATGGTAGCTGGCGCCGCAGGATTCGCAGACCCGGCGGCCGCTCATGCGCTCCATAATAGTCTCGTCAGAGATCTCAATGGAAACAACGGCGTCAAACACGATCCCGGCCTTCTCCATGGCCTCAGCCTGGGCGATGGTGCGGGGCACGCCGTCCAGGATGTAGCCGTTGGCACAGTCCTCCTCGGCCACCCGCTCGGTGATGATGCCGATGATCACGTCATCAGGCACCAGCTTGCCCGCGTCCATGTAGGCCTTGGCCTTCATGCCGGTGGGAGTTCCGTTCTTGATGGCGGCGCGGAGGATGTTGCCGGTGGAGATGGTGGGGATGTCCAGCTCTTTACACAGGATGTCGGCCTGTGTGCCCTTGCCGGCGCCGGGGGCGCCCAGCAGAATGAGTTTCATATCGAAACGCCTTCTCTCTTATTCCAGGAAGCCCTTGTACTGACGCATCAGCATCTGGGACTCCAGAGCCTTAACGGTCTCCAGCGCGACGCCCACGACGATGATCACAGAGGTACCGCCGATGGACACGGAGGAATTACCGATGATCTTGCCCACGATCAGGGGGCAGATCGCCACAACGCCCAGGTAGATGGCGCCAAACAGGGTGATCTTGTTCAGGACCTTCTTGATGAAGTCCACAGTGGGCTTGCCGGGACGGAAGCCCGGAATGAAGCCGCCCTGCTTCTTCAGGTTGTTGGCGATCTCAACGGGGTTGAACTGGATGCTGGAATAGAAGTAGCTGAAGCCAATGATCATGATGAAGTACACCACCATGTAGATGACGGACTTGGTATCAATGGCATCGTAGATCGCACGGGAGACCGTGCCGTCCGCAGGAACACCGATGAAGCTCCACACCGTGATGGGC
Organism: Oscillibacter valericigenes; assembly: GCF_021531435.1. Lineage (GTDB taxonomy): Bacteria > Bacillota > Clostridia > Oscillospirales > Oscillospiraceae > Oscillibacter > Oscillibacter valericigenes_B. The sequence goes on along the minus strand of NZ_JAFBIS010000002.1, from coordinate 166,380 downwards.
AGAGAAGCGATGCTCTGGGCGAAGATGATGGGCAGAACGCCGGCCATGCTCACCTTCATGGGCAGGTTGGTGCTCTGGCCGCCGTACATCTTGCGGCCCACCTGACGCTTGGCGTACTGCACGGGAATGCGGCGCTCGGCGTCGTTGATGAACACGATGAAAACGATCAGGGCCAGCATACCGACGATCAGCAGCACCACGCCCCAGGGGGCGATGGCGGAATCCAGCACCTGCTGGGCCCGCTCAGCGCTGTAACCGGCGGAGGTCAGGGTCTCCAGAGTCAGAGTGCCGCTGCGCACGCTGGACCAGGTCTTGACACCGTCGATCATACCGCTGATCATGTTGGGCACGCGGGAGATGATGCCGGCGAACAGGATGATGGAAATACCGTTGCCGACGCCAAATTCGGTGACCTGCTCACCCATCCACATGACGAAGGAAGAACCTGCGATCAAGGTCACGATGATGACCAGGGCGGGCCAGATGCCATCGGCAGCCAGCAGGTCGTACCGCTTCATCATGAAGTAGTAACCCACAGCCTGCAGGATGGCGATCGCCACGGTGGTGTAGCGGGTGATGGACTGGATCTTCTTCTTGCCCTCTTCGCCGCCGTCCTTCGCCAGCCGCTCCAGATAGGGGATGGCGACGGTCAGCAGCTGGATAATAATGGAGCTGTTGATATAGGGCTGGATGCTCAGGGCGAAAACGGTGGCCATCGCGAAGGCGCCGCCGCTCATGGCGTTCAGCAGTCCGAAATAGGTGGTACCCATCATGTCCAACTGGCTCTTCAGCGCGGAGACATTGATATAAGGCACCGTGATGGCATTACCGATCCGGAAGATCAGCAGGATGAGGAGTGTGAAGATGATCTTTTTCCGCAGCTCGGGAATGCCCCATGCCTTGCGAATCGTCTGGATCACGTTACTTCACCTCTGCCTTTCCGCCTGCTGCCTCGATAGCCTCCTTGGCAGAAGCGGAGAAAGCAGAAGCCTCCACGTTGACCTTCTTGGTAACCTTACCGTTGCCCAGAACCTTGTAGCCATACTCACACTTGGAGAGGATGCCCTTGGCCAACAGCGCCTCGGCGGTGACGGTCTCGCCGTCCTCAAAGGCGTTCAGAGCATTCAGGTTGATGATCTCCAGGGGCTTTGCAAAGATGTTGTTGAAGCCGCGCTTGGGGATGCGGCGGGCCAGAGGCATCTGGCCGCCTTCGAAGCCCACGCGGATCTTGCCGCCGCTGCGGGCCTTCTGACCCTTGTGACCGCGGCCGCCGGTCTTGCCGTTGCCGGAGCCGGCGCCCCGGCCCTTGCGGTAGGCCTGACGGACAGAGCCCTCGGCGGGAGACAGTTCGCTCAGTTTCATAATTCCGTGCCTCCTTACTTCTCTTCAGTGACCTGCAGCATGTAGCCGATCTTGGCGATCTTGCCGCGGGTGGAATCGTTGTCGGGCTGCACGGTGACGTCACCGATCTTGCGCAGGCCCAGGGAATGTGCGGTGGCAACCTGCTTTTCCAGGCGGCCGTTCAGACTCTTGACGAGCTTAATATTTAAGTTTGCCATGTTCAGCGCCTCCTTAACCCACGATCTCTTCGACGCTCTTACCGCGGATGCGGGCGACCTCCTCGGGGCCACGCATGTTCTTCAGGCCCTGGAAAGCGGCGGCGACGACATTGTTGGGGTTGTTGGAACGCAGGCACTTGGTACGGATGTCCTTGATGCCTGCGGCCTCGACGACGGCACGGACAGCGCCGCCGGCGATCACGCCGGTACCGGGGGCAGCGGGCTTCATCAGCACGCGGCCGGCACCAGCCTCACCGATGGTCTCGTGGGGAACGGTGGTGCCAGACAGGGTCACGGTGATCATGTTCTTCTTGGCAGCCTCGATGCCCTTGCGGATAGCCTCGGGGACTTCGGCGGCCTTGCCCAGGCCGTAACCCACTTTGCCCTTACCGTCGCCAACGACGACCAGGGCGGAGAATTTCATAACGCGGCCGCCCTTCACCGTCTTGGAAACGCGGTTCAGGTATACGACCTTCTCGATATACTCGCTCTGCTCTCTTTCAAATCTAGGCATTGTATCGTTCCTCCTTCCTTAGAATTTCAGGCCGCCTTCACGGGCGCCCTCAGCCAGGGCCTGCACGCGGCCGTGATACAGGTAACCGCCGCGGTCAAAAACAACCGTCTCGATACCCTTGGCCTTGGCGCGCTCGGCGACCAGCTTGCCAACGGCGGTGGCAGCGGCGATATTGCCGCCGTAACCCTCGATGGCCTTATCCAGGGAGGAAGCGGAAGCCAGGGTCACGCCGTTGACATCGTCGATGACCTGGGCGTAAATGTTGGCCTCGCTGCGGAACACATTCAGACGCGGCATCTCAGGGGTGCCGGAGATCTTGGCGCGCACTCTCTTGTGGCGCTTCAGACGCTGGGCGTTGGTATTGGGTCTCTTAATCATATCGGCACACCTCCTTACTTCTTAGCGCCGGTCTTACCCACCTTGCGGCGGATAACTTCGTCAGCGTACTTGATGCCCTTGCCCTTATAAGGCTCGGGAGGACGCTTCTCGCGGACTTCAGCGGCGAACTGGCCGACGGCCTGCTTGTCGCAGCCGCTGATGACGATTTTATTGGGAGCGGGGACATCAATGGTAATGCCCTCGATCTCAGGAACGATCACCTGATGAGAGAAGCCCAGGTTCATGACCAGGTTCTTGCCCTCCTTGGCCACACGGTAACCAACACCGTTGACCTCCAGCTCCTTCTTGAAGCCATCGGTCACGCCGACGACCATGTTGTGGAGCAGAGTACGGGTCAGGCCGTGCACGCTGCGGTGCAGCTTGTCATCGGAAGGACGCTCTACGGTGATCGTATTGCCTTCCTGCTTAATGATCATCTCGGGGCGCAGCGCGCGAGTCAGCTCGCCCTTGGGTCCCTTGACGGTAACCACATTACCCTCGGCGACATTCACGGTGACGCCGGCGGGAACGGTAATGGGCATTCTGCCAATTCTAGACATTGTTCGTTTGCCCTCCTTACCAGACGAATGCCAGGACTTCGCCGCCGACATGCAGCTCGCGGGCCTTCTTGTCGGTCATGACGCCCTTGGACGTAGAGATGATGGCGATACCCAGGCCACGCAGCACGCGGGGGAGCTCATCGGCGCCCACATAGACGCGCAGGCCGGGCTTGGAAACGCGGCGCAGGCCAGTGATGACCTTCTCTTTGCCCGCGTTGTACTTCAGCGTGATGTGGATCATGCCCTGGAGGCCGTCGTCCACCACGGTGAAGCTCTTGATGTAGCCCTCATCCAGCAGGATCTGAGCGATGCTCTTCTTCATGTTGGAAGCGGGGACATCAACGGTGTCGTGCTTTGCACTGTTGGCGTTGCGGATACGGGTCAGCATATCCGCAACAGGATCGGTGATATGCATGGTAAATCCTCCTATTTATAGAGTTGCGGTTCGATGAACCGCTCCGGCAGCGAGGTATCATGGCTAATGGAGCAGTCCGCTGACGCTCGTGCCCAATTAGTCATGACCTTTCGCCATCCGTATATCGCCAGGCCCCCATATCATAGGCCCTGGTTACAAAAAAGTAATTGTGCCAGGCTCGGTTTTTTAAGAAATTATATCTGAACATGGCGCAGTGGGCACATTTCCGTAGAAATGTCCCACTTTTCTAGCGTACCAGAAGAACCGAGGTTCGTCAAGTATTTTTCGCTGCGCCAAATCCATTTTTTTCTTAGAAAGAAGCCTTGCGCACGCCGGGGATCTCGCCCTTGTAGGCCAGCTCCCGGAAGCAGATACGGCAGACACCGTAGTCACGCAGGTAAGCGTGGGGGCGGCCGCACAGCTTGCAGCGATTGTACTTGCGAGTGGAGAACTTCGCAGGGCCCTGCTGCTTCAGGATCATAGATTTCTTAGCCATTTGTCTCTTCCTCCTTAGCGGGCGAAGGGAGCGCCGACCTGCTCCAGCAGAGCGCGGGCCTCTTCATCGGTGTGAGCGGTGGTGCAGATGACCACATCCATGCCGCGGATCTTGTCGATCTTGTCGTACTCGATCTCGGGGAAGATCAGCTGCTCCTTGATGCCCAGGGCATAGTTGCCGCGGCCGTCGAAGGAGTTGGGGTTGATGCCCTGGAAGTCACGGACACGGGGCAGAGCCACGTTGAACAGACGGTCCAGGAACTCCCACATCTTGTCGCCCCGCAGGGTGACCTTGGCGCCGATGGGCATATCCTCACGCAGCTTGAAGTTAGCGATGGACTTACGGGCCTTGGTGATGATGGGCTTCTGGCCGGTGATCTGGGCCAGGTCGCCGACAACGTTCTCAAGGACCTTGGAGTTCTCACGAGCCTCGCCGCAGCCCACGTTCACGACGACCTTGTCGATCTTGGGGATCTGCATGACGCTCTTGTAGCCGAACTGCTTCATCAGAGCGGGAGCGACTTCGGCATTGTATTTCTCTTTCAGTCTAGCCATTTGTTCTCGCTCCTTTCTTACAGCTCAGCGCCGCAGTGCTTGCACACGCGGGTCTTCTTGCCATCCTCGACCTTGTGGGCGACGCGGGTGGCCTTCTTGCACTTGGGGCACACAACCTGCACCTTGCAGGCGGCGATGGCAGCCTCGCGCTTGACGATGCCGCCCTCCTCGCCCTGACGGCGGGGCTTGATGTGGCAGGTCACCATGTTGATGCCCTCCACGACAACTTTCAGGGAGCCGGGAACGGTGCCCAGCACCTTGCCCTGCTTGCCCTTGTCCTTGCCGGACAGGACGACAACGGTATCGCCCTTCTTAACGTTCATAGCCATTTCGCTGCCCTCCTCAAATCACTTCGGGAGCGAGGGACAGGATCTTCATATAATCCTTGTCACGCAGCTCGCGAGCCACAGGCCCAAAGATACGGGTACCTCTGGGGTTGTGGTCGTCCTTGATCAGGACGGCAGCGTTGTCGTCGAAGCGGACATAGGTGCCGTCGTTGCGGCGGACGCCCTTGGCGCTGCGGACGATAACAGCCTTCACGACCTCGCCCTTCTTCACAGTGCCGCCGGGGGTGGACTTACGGACGGAAGCCACGATCACATCACCGATGTTGCCGAACTTCCGGCTGGAGCCGCCCAGAACGCGGATGCACTTGATCTCTTTGGCGCCGGTATTATCGGCGACTTTCAGAAAAGTTTCCTGCTGAATCATACTTCGGCACCTCCTTACTTCGCTTTCTCAATGATCTCGACCACGCGCCAGCGCTTGTCCTTGGACAGGGGGCGGGTCTCCATCACCTTGACCTTATCGCCGACGCCGCAGGCGTTCTGCTCGTCATGAGCCTTCAGCTTGTAGGTACGGCCAACGATCTTCTTATACAGAGGATGGGCCACGCGGTCCTCGATGGCGACGACCACGGTCTTGTCCATCTTGTCGGAAACGACCTTGCCAACGCGGGTCTTCCGGGAGGAAGTTCTCTTCTCTTCGTTCATGTTCGCTTACCTCCTTCTCACTGCTTCTGGTCAGCCGCGGCGAGTTCCGCCAGCGCGGTCTTGACTCGGGCAATGTCGTGCTTGGTCTCCCGGATCTTCACGGGGTTATCCAGCTGATTAGTGGCGTGCTGCATACGCAGATAGAAGAGGTCCTTCTTCAGGCCAGCCAGCTTCTCATTCAGCTGCTCGGGGGTCATCTTACGGATTTCACTTGCCTTCATCTTACTCACCTGCTTCCTCGGTGCGGGCGACGATCTTCGTCTTGATGGGCAGCTTGTGGCTGGCCAGACGCAGCGCCTCGCGGGCAACATCTTCGGACACGCCGGCAATCTCGAACATGACACGGCCGGGCTTCACGACGGCGACCCAGTACTCGGGGTTACCTTTACCGGAACCCATACGGGAGTCGGCGGCTCTCATGGTAACGGACTTATCGGGGAAAATCTTGATCCAGACCTGACCACCACGCTTGGTGTAACGGGTCATGGCAATACGGGCAGCCTCGATCTGGTTGCTCTTGATCCAGCCGGGCTCCTCGGCCACCAGGCCATACTCGCCGTAAGCGACGGTGTTGCCGCGGGTGGCCTTACCAGTCATACGGCCGCGCTGCATGCGGCGGTATTTGACTCTCTTGGGCATTAACATTACTGGGCTCCTCCTTCCTTAGCGGGGGCTGCGGGAGCAGCCGGGCGAGCGTTGTTGTTGCGGTTGAAACCGCCCTGGGGACGGCCCTGGCCGTTGCGGCCCATGCCGCCGTTCTGACGGTCACGGTTGAAACCGCCCTGGCCGCCGCGGTTGAAGCCGCCGGGACGACGGTCACCATCACGGCGGGGACGACGCTCACGACGCTCCTGATAGGGCTTGGAGGTGTCCATGGTGCGGGGAGTGGTGCGCAGGGTCTGGCTCAGGACCTCACCCTTGTAGATCCACACCTTCACACCGATGCGGCCGAAGGTGGTGGCGGCCTCCGCGAAGCCGTACTCGATGTCGGCGCGGATGGTCTGCAGGGGGATGGTGCCCTCGTGATAGTGCTCAACGCCAGCGATCTCGCGGCCACCCAGACGGCCGGAGCAGCAGGTCTTGATGCCCTTGGCGCCGGCGCGCATGGCGCGGGCCATGGCGTTCTTCATGGCGCGGCGGTGGGAGATACGCTTCTCCAGCTGCTGAGCGATGTTCTCAGCCACCAGCTGAGCGTTCATGTCGGGGTTCTTGACCTCGACGATGTTCAGCTTCACCTTCTTGCCGATCATCTTCTCGACGGCCAGACGGTACTGCTCGATCTGCTCGCCGCCCTTGCCGATGACAACACCGGGACGGGCGCAGTGCAGGTAGATGGTGACGACATCGGCGCTGCGCTCGATCTCGATCTTGGGCACGCCGGCACCGTACAGGGTCTTCTTCAGGAACTTACGGATCTTCTGATCCTCGACGATCAGATCGCCGACCTTCTCATCACTGGCATACCAACGGGAATCCCAGTCTTTGATGACGCCCACGCGCAGGCCGTGGGGATTAACTTTCTGTCCCATAAACTGTTCTCCTCCCTCTTATGCCTTTTCCGTCACAGCCAGGGTGACGTGAGAAGTGCGCTTGTTGATACGATAGGCACGGCCCTGAGCCCGGGGCATCATCCGCTTCAGGATGGGGCCGGGAGTGGCGAAGACCTCGGACACCACCAGCTTAGCGGGGTCCATGCCGAAGTTGTTCTCGGCGTTGGCGCAGGCGCTCTTCAGGAGCTTCATCAGAGGCTCGGAGGCGGCCTTGGGGGTCTGCATCAGGATGGCCATGGCGGTGCCGGCATCCTTGCCGCGGATCAGGTCGCAGACGATCTGGACCTTGCGGGGAGAAATGCGGACATAGCGCAGGTAGGCTTTGGCTTCTTTCTTATCCATGTTCTGCATCCTCCTTTACTTAGTTGTCTTTCCGGTGGCCGCGGAAGGTGCGGGTGGGAGCGAACTCACCCAGCTTGTGGCCGACCATGTCCTCCTGGACATAGACGGGCACGTGCTTGCGGCCATCATGGACGGCGATGGTGTGACCGACGAAGGCGGGGAAGATGGTGGAGCTGCGGCTCCAGGTCTTCAGGACCTTCTTCTCGTTCTTGGCGTTCATTTCCTCGACCCGCTTCAGAAGCTCAGGGGCAACATACGGGCCTTTTTTAATGGATCTGCTCATATTGACTTGCCTCCTTACTTCTCGTTGCGACGCTTCACGATGAACTTATTGGTGGGATTCTTGCCCTTACGGGTCTTGTAACCCATAGCAGGCTTGCCCCAGGGAGTGACAGGGCCGGGACGACCGACGGGCGCACGGCCCTCGCCGCCGCCGTGGGGGTGGTCATTGGGGTTCATGACGGAGCCGCGGACGGTGGGCCGCCAACCCATGTGACGCTTACGGCCGGCCTTGCCGATGTTGATGTTCTCGTGCTCGATGTTGCCCACCTGACCGATGGTGGCGTAGCAGTTGGTACGCACGATGCGAACCTCGCCGGAGGGCATACGGATCTGGGCGTCGCTGCCTTCCTTGGCCATCAGCTGAGCGGCGGTACCGGCGGAGCGCACCAGCTGGGCGCCGTTGCCGGGATGCAGCTCGATGTTGTGGATGATGGTACCAACGGGGATGTTGGCGATGGGCAGAGCGTTGCCGGGCAGAATATCGGCGTCGGGACCGGTCATGATCTTGTGACCGGCCTTCAGGCCGACAGGAGCCAGAATGTAGCGCTTCTCGCCGTCCTCATACTCGATCAGGGCGATGTTGGCGCTGCGGTTGGGGTCATACTCCAGACGCAGCACGGTGGCGGAGCCGACCTTGTCGCGCTTGAAGTCGATAACGCGGTACTTGCGCTTGTTGCCGCCACCGCGATGACGGACGGTGATGCGGCCGTAGCTGTTGCGGCCGGAGCTCTTCTTCAGAGTCTCGGTCAGGCTGGGCTCGGGCTTGGCCTTCTTGTCGATGCCGTCGAAACCGGAGACCGTCATCTGACGGCGGGAGGGAGTCGTCGGCTTAAAAGTTTTGATAGACATATCGCTTTACTCTCCTTCCGTTATCAGACCATGCCTTCGAAGAACTCGATGGTCTTGGAATCGGCAGTCAGCTGGACATAGGCCTTTTTCCAGGTCTTGGTCATACCGGGACGGCCGGCGCCCATGCGCTTTTCCTTGCCGGGGACAGTCAGGGTGTTGACGGAAGCGACCTTCACGCCGAAAATCTCCTCAACAGCCTTCTTGATCTCGATCTTGCCGGCGTCCTTGGCGACCTCGAAGACATACTTCTTGTCGGCGGCGCCGGACATGGCACGCTCGGTGATGATGGGACGGATAATGATATCGTAAGCAGTCATTATGCGTACACCTCCTCGATTTTTGCGAGGGCGGCCTGATCCACGACCAGATACTGCGCGTTGAGGATGTCATAGACATTCAGCTGCGCGGCGGGGGTGGTCAGCACGCCGGGGATGTTCCGGGCGCTCTTGACGATGACGGTGTCAACAGCGGGAGTGGCGACGACGGCCTTGCCGTCCACGCCGACAGCGGTCAGGAACTTGCGGAAGTCAGCGGTCTTGATGGCGTCCATCTTGATAGAGTCGATCACGACCAGCTTGCCCTCGGCAGCCTTGGCGGACAGGACGGACTTCAGCGCCAGGCGCTTGACCTTCTTGTTCAGCACGTAGCTGTAATCCCGGGGCTTGGGAGCGAACACGATGCCGCCGTGGGTCCACTGGGGAGCACGGGTGCTGCCCTGACGGGCGTGGCCGGTGCCCTTCTGACGCCAGGGCTTCTTGCCGCCGCCGGAAACCTCGGCGCGGGTGAGGGCGCTCTGGGTGCCCTGTCTGCAATTAGCCAGGTGGTTCTTGACGACTTCATGCACAACGGCTTCGTTGGGCTCGATACCAAAGATCGCGTCGTTCAGTTCCACAGTGCCGACTTCTGCGCCGGCCATGTTCAAAACCTTCATAGTAGACATTACTCAAGCACCCCTTTCTTACTTGTTTCTGGCGGAAGCCTTCTGCGGGTTGCGGCCGGAAGCCTTCTGCGGGTTCTTGCTGATGTCAGCGCCGGCCTGCTTGACCTTGTGGACCTTGACGGTGGACTTGATGGTCACCAGACCGCCCTTGGGGCCGGGAACGGCGCCGCAGACGACCAGCATGTTCAGCTCGGGATCGACCTTCACGACGGACAGGTTCTGGACGGTGACCTGGTCAACACCCATGTGTCCGGCGCCGATCTTGCCCTTGAAGATCCGGGAGGGATCGGTGGAAGAGCCCATGGAGCCGGCGTGACGGTGGACAGGACCGGAACCGTGGGTCTCCTTCAGGCGGTGAGCGCCGTGACGCTTGATAACGCCCTGATAGCCATGGCCCTTGCTGATACCGGTGACGTCGACGAAGTCGCCGGCCTTGAAGGTGTCGGCCTTAACGATGTCGCCGATGTTCAGCTCGGCGGCGTTCTCCAGGTCGAACTCGCGCAGGTACTTCTTGGGAGACACGCCAGCCTTGTTCAGGTGGCCCATCTCGGGCTTGGTCAGCTTACGCTCGGGGACATCCTCGAAGCCCAGCTGAACAGCCTGGTAGCCTTCCTTTTTGGAAGTCTTCTTCTGAACGACCGTGCAGGGACCCGCCTCGATGACGGTGACGGGGATCACATGGCCGTTCTCGTCAAAAATCTGGGACATGCCCACTTTTTTGCCGATGATAGCTTTCATTGTGTATTCTCCTCCTGATAGGTTATTGGTCGGCTTAGATACATCCGGGGTTGGGTCCCCGCCGCATTGCTCTGCCGACATGACCCGTCCGCGTCAAAAGAAACTCCGCTCCGCTTCATTTTCCGCTTTGCGAAAAATTCCGCTCGCTTAGTTCCTTTTTCCTTTTCCCGTTGCAAATGCTGCGCTGGTTTGCGACGGGAACCCTGTGGCACGGACTTGGGACAGCAAACTATTTAAATGAGGGAGTGCGTACGAAACCAGCTTTACAGCTTGATCTCGATCTCCACGCCGGCAGGCAGCTCGAGGGCCATCAGAGCCTCGACGGTCTTGGGAGTGGACTTGGTGATGTCGATCAGTCTCTTGTGGGTGCGGCGCTCGAACTGCTCGCGGCTGTCCTTGTACTTGTGCACGGCCCGCAGGATGGTGACGACTTCCTTCTTGGTGGGCAGAGGGATGGGGCCGGAGACCTCGGCGCCGGTGCGCTTGGCAGTCTCGACGATCTTCTCTGCGCTCTGGTCGATGACCTGGTGGTCATAGGCCTTCAGACGAATGCGGATCATTTCTTTCTGTGCCATGGTTTGTTTCCTCCTGATTTCGTACGTCGTTTTGTCACGCAGTCTCGACGACCTACGGCGAGAGATTTTCTATACGCTTATCCGTGCGTATCATTCCAGCTCATGAAAAATACCGGCACAAAGCAGGCCGGTACTCTGTTCATGGCGTGGCGATCTACGCGACGCACAGAACTTCTCAGCCGCCCGATTATCGGACATACTCCCCGGAAGTTACCTCCTCTCGGAGCAATCTCCCGGTTCATCGCAGTGCCGCGGACAGGGCATCCCCTGCCGCACAGCCTCTATATAATAAAAGAAAATCCCCTTGATGTCAAGAGGATTTTCTCCGTTTTTGATGAAATTTTTCAGAAATTTTTGGAGGTAATTCCTTTTTGCATTTCAATCATTTTTGTCAGGACATGCGCCTGACAAAAATACATTGACCCAGCCGCCTTGGGCGGCGACACCAGTGAAGAACGCTTCACTGGTGAGGGGGAATCTAAAGGGGGGGGGACGAAGTCCCCTCTTTAATATGCTACACCCCAGTAAATATCAGTGGTGCACTTCTTGCCGCACACGGGGCACACGCCCTCGGTGCCGGACTGTGCCAGAGGCATGCAGCGGGAGGAAACGCCCGCCCGCTCCTTCATGGCCATTTCGCACTCCAGAGAGCCGCACCACTTGGACCGCAGGAAGCCGCCCTTGCCGTCGGCGATGGCTTTGGCCTCCTCGGGGGTCTTGATGTCGAAGGTGTTGTCCTCACGGTTCTTCAGCGCCATGGCGTACATATTGTCGTGGACGGCGTCCAGCAGCTCCGCCACCCTGTCCTCCAGCTCCGCCAGAGGCACCATCACCTTCTCGCCGGTATCCCGGCGGGCGATGACGCACTGCTCCTTCTCCATGTCCTTAGGACCGATCTCCACCCGCAGGGGCACGCCCTTCATCTCATACTCGGCAAACTTCCAGCCGGGAGAGTTGTCGGAATCGTCCATCTTGGCACGGATACCCGCCGCGGTCAGACGGTCACGCAGGGCGGCGGCGGCGTCCAGAACGCCGGGCTTGTGCTGGGCCACGGGGATGACCACCGCCTGGATGGGGGCCACCCGGGGAGGCAGCACCAGGCCGTTGTCGTCGCCGTGGGTCATGATGATGCCGCCGATCATGCGGGTGGACACGCCCCAGCTCGTCTGATGGGGATGGTGGGGCTGGTTGTCCTTGCCGGCGAAGGTGATGTCGAAGGCCTTGGCAAAGCCGTCGCCGAAATAGTGGCTGGTGCCGGCCTGGAGAGCCTTGTGGTCGTGCATCATGCACTCCACGGTGTAGGTCTCCTCAGCGCCCTTGAACTTCTCCTTCTCGGTCTTGCGGCCCCGGATGACGGGCATGGCCAGGAAGTTCTCCATGAAGTCGGCGTAGATGTTCAGCATCTGCATGGTCTCTTCCCGGGCCTCTTCCTCGGTGGCATGCATGGTGTGGCCCTCCTGCCACAGGAACTCCCGGTGGCGCAGGAAAGGACGGCTGGTCTTCTCCCACCGCAGGACGGAGCACCACTGGTTGTACTTCTTGGGCAGGTCCCGCCAGGAGTGGATGATGTTAGCGTAATGCTCGCAGAACAGAGTCTCGGAGGTGGGGCGGACGCAGAGGCGGTCCTCCAGCTTCTCGCTGCCGCCCATGGTGACCCAGGCGCACTCAGGGGCAAATCCCTCCACGTGGTCCTTCTCCTTCTGGAGCAGGGACTCGGGGATCAGAACGGGCAGATACACGTTCTCATGTCCCGTCTCCTTGAACCGCTTGTCCAGCTCCTTCTGGATGTTCTCCCAGATGGCGTAGCCATAGGGGCGGTAGATGAACATACCCTTCACGGAGGTATAGTCGATCAGCTCGGCTTTTTTGCAGACGTCGGTGTACCACTGGGCGAAATCCACGTCCCGGGCAGTGATGGCGTCCACTTGTCTCTTATCCTGTGCCATAATCTCAAATCCTTTGCTGCTATATTATGATAATGTATCGCACACGCGGTTTTCACTAAGGTATTATTGTATCCATTCCGGGCAGAAATGTCAACCTTCCCTGCTTTGAATATGGTACTACCTTTTTTCGATTTTCTCTTGTGTTTTCCGGTTTCCCGTGATATTCTTAGTCCCATGGAATCTTACGAACTGATCCGCTCCCGCCGGAGGACCCTGGCGCTGGAGATCACCCGGGACTGCCGGGTGCTGGTCCGGGCACCCCTGCGGCTGTCCCAGGCCAAAATCGACGCTTTCGTGGAAAGCCATACCGTCTGGATACAGGCCCATCTGGAGCAGCAGCGGCAGCGGATGACCTCCGCCCCACCGCCCCCCACGGAGGCAGATATTACCGCCCTGAAAGCGAAGGCCCGGGCCATTCTGCCGGGGAAAGTGGCGTATTGGAGCGAAAAAATGGGCATCCGCCCCACCGGGCTGAAGATCACCGCCGCCCGGAAGCGGTATGGGAGCTGCAGCGGGAAAAACAGCCTGTGCTTTTCCTGCTTTCTCATGGACTGCCCGGAGGAGGCCATCGACCTGGTGGTGGTCCATGAGCTGTGCCACATCCGGGAGAAAAATCACGGCCCCCGGTTCTACGCCCTGCTGGGCCAATACCTCCCGGACTACAAGGAACGCAAAAAACTTTTGAGATAAAGGAGCCGCAACATGAACAAACTGGATCTCATGCAGCTGCTGAGCAGCACCCCCTACCCCGGCCGGGGCATTGTCCTGGGCCGCAGCGCCGACAACCAATACGCCGTGGCCGCCTACTTCATCATGGGCCGCAGCGAGAACTCCCGGAACCGGGTGTTCACCGTCACCGGGGACGGCATCCGCACCGAGGCCCACGACCCCTCCAAGATGACGGACCCCAGCCTCATCATCTACCACCCCGTCCGTCAGGTGGGTGACAGCCTGGTGGTCACCAACGGCGACCAGACCGACACCGTCCGGGACGGCCTGCTGGCGGGCAAGACCTTTGCCTCCGCCCTGCACAGCCGGGAGTTTGAGCCCGACGGCCCCAACTACACCCCCCGCATCTCCGGCCTGATTTCCCCCGACGGCAGCTTCAAGCTGTCCATCCTGAAGTCCGCCGACGGCGACCCCTCCTGCTGCCTGCGGTACTTCTATACCTACGACCATCCTCTGGCCGGTGAGGGCCGCTTCATCCACACCTACATGGGTGACGGCAGTCCCCTCCCCTCCTTCGAGGGCGAGCCGGAGCGGGTCATCCTGGACGCGCCCAGTGCCGAAGTCCTGGCGGACCGGATGTGGGATGCGCTGAACCCGGACAACAAGGTGTCCCTGTTCGTGCGGTACATCGACCTGAAAAGCGGCGAATACACCCAGGTCATCAAAAATAAGTTCTGAGAAAAACACCGTTGGGAAGTTCCCAACGGTGTTTTTCTCAGACAGCCCGCCACTCAGTGCTCTCCCGCTCCAGCGGGATGTCCGGCCGGGCGGTGTGGAGGATGTCCAGGGCAGTATTGGCATCCTCCAGCTTGTCAAACATGAAATCCTGGTAGAACTCCCCGTCGTAGAACATCCGGAAGCGGACCATGGGCAGCGCCTTGCCGCAACAGCCCTTCACCGTGATGGAGGTCTTTTTCGTCCAGGCGTGGGACACGGCGTCGTAGGGCACATACCGGGTGCCGGGAAAGCCGGGCAGATAGGCCGCTTTTTCTCCGATGCGGAACTGGCCCACCTTGCGGGCGGAGCGGTAATCGTCGGTGGCGTTCTCCAAAACGCAGGTCTGGGACAGGGACTTCAATTCAAACAACGGCACGGAAAGACCTCCCTCTTTATGATTTCTTGGCAGTATCATACCAAATCAGTTGGAATTTCAAAATAGCAAATGCAACAGCTTTACAGGAAATATGCTGCCGCCAGCAGGACCGCCAGTCCCGCCAGATTTGCCAGGGTAAATACCGCCAGATACCGCCCCGGCTTCGCTCCGGGCCAGCGCAGATAGAGCTTCAGGGTGATGAGGCTGGCAAGAGACGCCACTGGAGTCCCCAGGCCGCCGATATTCACGCCCTCCAGCAACGGCCGCCAGTTGTCCGTGAAACCGGACAGCAGCACCGCCGCCGGAACGTTGCTGATGACCTGGCTGGTGAGTGTAGCCGTCAGCAGGGTGCTGCGCTCCAGCAGCGCTTGCAGGAAGGCCCGCACCGCCTCCACCCGCCCCAGGTTCCCGGAGACGATGAAAAAGCACACGAAGGTCGCCAGCAGGCCGTAGTCCAGCGTTTTCAGCAGTTTTGGTTCCACGGCGGCAACGGCCGCCAGCACCAGTACCGTCAGGATACCGTAGGGCAACACCCGGAACACCGTCAACAGACACAGCAGGAACAGGATACCGTATAGTGCCAGCCGCTTGGCGTTTCGAATGACCGCCGGAGCCAGCTCCGGCACCGCCAGCTCCTTCGGCAGCACCGGCAGGGACGCTGCCGTCAAACACACCAGGCTGATCGCGGTCAGCGGCAGCATCACGGAGAAGAACTCCCCGGCAGACAGGCTGTAGGCGGCGTACAGGAAGAGGTTTTGGGGGTTCCCCACCGGGGTGGCCATGCTTCCCAGGTTCGCCGCGATGGTCTGTAATACCAGCAGCGGGATAGCCGCTTCCCGGCAGTCCAGGGTCTCCAACAGCAGCAGCGTAAAGGGAACGAAGGTCAGCAGCGCCACATCGTTGGTCACCAGCATGGCGCTGAAAAAGGGCAGTAGCACCAGCGTCACCGCCAACCCACGGCCTCTGCCGCCCCAGGACAGTAATTGACAGGCCAGCCATTGAAAGGCGCCGCAGGAGCGAAATCCCGCCACCACCGCCATCAGGCACAGCAGCAGGCACAGCACCCGCAGGTCGATGTAGCCGGGATAGCCGCCGTCCGGCGGCACCAAAAACATGGTCAGCACCGCGCACATTGCCGCGATGCAAAGCACCGCTTCTTTTTTGACAAATCTCCAAATCCTCGCCATGGCCGTTTCCTCCGCTTCAAAATCCGGCCACAGGATAACATATTCTGTCAGAAAACGCAAGAGCGCCCCGGCTTTGCCGGGGTGCTCTCAAACTGATTACTTTTCCGTTTATTCACCCATGGGGGCGCCGCACTTGGGGCAGAACTTGCTGTCGGACTCCGCGCCGCAGATGGGGCACTTCTTGGCGGCAGGCGCCGCCTCCGCCACAGGCTCTTCCTTGGTGGGCTTGCTGGCCTCCAGCTCGGCGATCTTCGCCTTGGAAGCGGCCACGGCCTCCACCATTTCCCGGACGGCATCGGGGATCTCGCCCTCGTACTCATTGACGAACCACTCGCCGATGGTACGGTAGTTCTTGTCGATCTCCTTCTGCTCTCCGGCGATCGCCACGCTGATCTTGGTCAGCTCCGCGGCATCCTTGGCCTTATCAGCTGCCAGATTCGCCATATCCTTCGCCTTTTTCGTCAGTTCATCAAAAGAAAACGCCATCCTGAAAAACTCCTTTCACTAAGGCCTTTCGGCCTGTCCTTTCAAAGCATGATCTTGCTTATCGAAATCAGTATACCCTGCTTTTTCGGCAAACGCAATCCATTTTTTGTTTATTTACAATTCGTTTTCAATCCACATGCGGGACCGCTCCACCGCCCTGCGCCACTGGCGGTAATCGGCGGCACAGGCGTCCTCCTCCCGCAGGGGCAGGAACACGTGCTGGCTGCGGCGCAGGCCCGCCAGCTCCTCCAGGCCGCTCCATACGCCCGCGGCCAGCCCCGCCAGCGCCGCCGCGCCGAAGGCGGTGGTCTCCACCTGGGCGGGACGGTCTACCGGCAGGCGCAGCAGGTCCGCCTGGGTCTGCATCAGGATGTCGCTGACCGACGCGCCGCCATCCACCCGCAGCGTGGTGAGGGGACAGGGAGCGTCGTCGTTCATGGCCCGCACCAGGTCCGTCACCTGGAAGGCGATGGAGTCCAGCACCGCCCGGGCGATATGGGCCCGGGTGGTGCCCCGGGTCAGACCCACGATGGTGCCCCGGGCGTACATATCCCAATAGGGCGCGCCCAGGCCGGTAAAGGCGGGCACCACATACACGCCGCCGGAGGTGGGCACGCTCTCCGCCAGCCGGTCGCACTCCGGCGCCGACCGGATAAGCCCCAGCTCATCCCGCAGCCACTGGATGGTGCTGCCGGCGTTGAACACGCTGCCCTCCAGAGCGTAAGTCAGCTTTCCGCCCACGGACCAGCCCACGGAGGTCACCAGCCCCGCCCGGGAGCGCACCGCCTGTCCGCCCACGTTCATCAGGGTAAAGCAGCCGGTGCCGTATGTATTTTTCGCCTGGCCCGGCAGGTAGCAGGCCTGGCCGAACAGGGCGGCGGGCTGGTCTCCGGCGCTGCCGCAGATAGGAATGCCCGCAAGAGACTCCAGGCCGGGGATCCCCCCCGCCACCGTGCCGTAGACCTCACTGTTGGGCCGGGGCTGGGGCAGCAGGGACATGGGAATGTCCAGGGCGCGGCACAGGTCCTCGTCCCATTGCAGCGTATGGATGTTGAACAGCATGGTCCGGGAGGCGTTGGAGTAGTCCGTCACATGGACCTTCCCGGCGGTCAGATTCCAGATGAGCCAGGAATCCACCGTGCCGGCGCACAGCTCGCCCCGCTCCGCCCGCTGCCGGACGCCGGGGACATTGTCCAGGATCCATTTGATCTTCGTGCCGGAAAAGTAGGCGTCGATCAGCAATCCGGTCTTGTCCGTCACCGCCTCCGACCAACCGTCGGCTTTCAGCCGGTCGCAGATGGCGGCGGTGCGGCGGCACTGCCACACAATGGCGTTATACACCGGCTGCCCGGTGGCCCGCTCCCAAAGGACCGTGGTCTCCCGCTGGTTGGTGATGCCCAGGGCCGCGATCTGCTTGGGGTCGATGTGGGCGGCGTCCACCGCCTCCGCCAGGGCTTTCTTCTCCATGTTCCAAAGCTCCACCGGATCGTGCTCCACCCAGCCGGGCTGGGGATAGATCTGCCGGAAGGGATACTGGGCACGGGAGACGATCTCCCCCGCCCGGTTGAACAGAATGGCCCGGGAGCTGGTGGTCCCCTGGTCCATGGCGGCAATATAAGTTTCCATTGGCGGCCTCCTCTGGTAATTGTTGAAAACATATGATATGATGGTTCCAATATAACACAAGGAGGCGGGTTTTTCCATGGTCAGAAACGAATTTACTTTCCCGTCCGCCGACGGACATACCGCCATCCATGCGGTGGAGTGGGTCCCTGAGGGAGAAGTCCGGGCCGTTCTGCAGATTTCCCACGGCGTGGCGGAGTACATCCTGCGGTATGAGCCCTTTGCGGAGTATCTGACCACTCACGGTTTCGCCGTGGTGGGCCATGACCACCTGGGCCACGGCCAGTCCGTGGCGGAGGGTGCCCCACGGCTGTACTTCGGTCCCAAGGGCAGCTGGAACTGGGTGGTAAATGACATCTACACCCGCCGCCAGCTGGCGGGCAGGCGGTTCCCCGGCGTGCCCTATTTCCTGCTGGGCCACTCCATGGGCTCTTTCCTGGCCCGGACCTACCTCATCCGTTATCCCGGCACCGTGGACGGCGCTATCCTCATGGGCACCGGTCAGATGCCCCCGGCGGTCATCGCCGGCGGCAGGGCCGTGGCCACCGAGGAAGCCCGCCGGGTGGGAGAAGACCGGTCCAGTCCCCTCGTGCAGAAGCTGGCCTTCGGCACCTACAACAAGCTCTTCGCCCCGAACCGCACCGGGTTCGACTGGATCAGCATCAACACCGACAATGTGGACCGGTACATCGCCGACCCCCTGTGCGCGGGAAACCCCACCATTGGCCTGTTCCGGGAAATGCTGGGCGGCATGCGGTTCATCGCGAAGCCGGAGAATCTGCGAAAGATGAACCTGAACACGCCCATTCTGTTCATCTCCGGCGAGATGGACCCGGTGGGCGAGTGCGGCAAGGGTGTGAAGCGGGCTTACGAGAGCTTCCGCAAGGCTGGGGTACGCAGTGTCTCCCTGAAGCTCTACCCGGAGCTGCGGCACGAGATCCTGAACGAGGACTGCCGGGAGGCGGTGTACGGCGACATCCTCCAATGGCTGAACAGCCGTATCCCCGCAAGGGTATAAAGAAAAGGAACGGACCTGAACGGTCCGTTCCTTCTTATTTTACCCGTGTTTGACTTCCACGACCCGGACGGTGCCGTCCTTCACATAGAGGTTGGAAACACTGGCGTAGGCATGGGCCTCGGAGAGGGTCATCCAGGTGCCGGTGTCCTTGTTGTAGCAGGGCACGTCGGCGCTCACCCGGTAGGTCCGTCCGCCCACGGTAACGGCGGAGCTGCCGCTCCAGGCGCTGTTGGGAATGTTCTTCAGCTCTGTCAGCTTCGTCAGACTGGAGACATACTTCTCTGTGCCATCCTCTATCTTTCGAGTTCCAATAGTGACAGCTACATAATCGCCGGTGTTGATTCCAGAGCCTATTTCATAGGGGCCTACCGTTTTTCCGTCTCCGCAAATTACCTGAAGGGTTCTGACTTTATAGGTTCCCAATTCGCCTGTCTTTGTGGACTCAGTAACATCAGCCTTTCCATAGTACACCGTGTCGCCGCTGGTGCTGCCCAGCACGATCAGGTCCACCTTCCCGGCCCAGTTGGTCCGGGCGTAGAGGATCTCATTGGAGGGGATGACGCCGCTGGTGAGTTGGTCCAGCGTGGTCTCTTTGCCGTTCTCGAAGATCAGGACGCTCTCCGCCAGAGCCTTGCCGCCCAGCTTTTTCGCGTCCACATCCAGGTCGCCGCCGGTGCCGCCGATGAGGCGGGACAGCGTAACGCCGCTCTGATTGGAAGAAATGCGGACGATCTGGCCATCAAGCTCCGCCGCCTGACTGCTCCTGACCTCCAGCTTGGCGGTGCCGCACAGGAACTGGACGGTTCCGTCCCGGACGATGCCCACGGCATTGCCCCGGGCACTGGTGCCGCTGGCTTCCACGGCCCCGGCCACCTGGCCGTCCTCCGTCAGCAGCAGCGTCATCTGGTCGCCGGGCTTGAACTTGGAGAGGCTCTCCGCGGCCGTGGGCAGCGCCGTCAGCTTCATGCCGCCCAGGACCGTGATGCTGGAGGGTTCCCTGGGGCTGGGCTCGCAGCCCTCGTAGTACACCGTCACCCGGGTGTCGCAGACCCGGATGGAATTGGTGGCGCTGGAATAGGTCGCCACATCGTACTTCCGCAGGTCGCCCAGTCCGGCGGAGGAGCCGTTTTTGTAGATGCTGTATCCGGTCACGCCGCCGGTGATGGCGTCAAAGCCCACGGAGGAGCCGTTCTCATAGATGATGACCGCCGCCTCAGCCTTGCTGCCGCCGCCCACGAACACATAGGTCACGGCGCCGGAGCTGTCCAGGCTCAGCGTGACGGTATTCCCGGCGTGGAGCCACGCGAAGACCGCCGCCCAGGTAGTCTCTGTGCCGTTGTAATAGGTAGCGGTGTCACTTTTCAGCGTGTACTTGACGCCGCTGGTGTCTGTGATCTGCGTCGCGGTGCAGGAGGCGATGGTGACCGTCCGGTTGGAGCCGGCGGCGTCCGGCACAAAGGTCACGGCCTTGCCGTTCTTGTTCAGCAGCAGGGTGCCCTTCCGTCCGTTCAGGATGCCGCTGGGCGTCTTGCCGGAGGCCAGCGCAAACTCGCTGCCGTCGGCCGTCTTGAAGGACTTGCCGTCATTTCCGGCGGCGGAGGACGCCAGCACGGTGTCCCTGGCGGTGCCGAGGGACGCAAGATACTTGGAGCCGTCCTGCTTCTCCGCCCGGAGCAGGTTCAAAAACAGCTTCGCCGCCTGGCTCCGGGTCAGGGGGGCGTTGCCGTTGTCCCCCACGCCGTCGGTGAGTCCGATGGTGGCGGCTACGGCCATGTAGCTGTCCGGCCACACGCCGCCCACGTTCTCATCCTTGTAGCCCAGCAGCCGCAGCAGGATGGTGGCCGCCTGGCCCAGGGTGACGGTGCGCTCCGGGTGGAATTTGCCGTCAGGATAGCCGGAAATGACGTTCTTCCCCTTGGCCGCCATATTGATGTAGGCGGAGGCCCAGTGGGAGGGCTTCACATCCGGGAACACCGTGACGGTGCGGTACAGGCCCAGCTCGCTCTCGCCATTCATGGCGTAGACCGCCATTTTGCAGAACTGCGCCCGGTTCAGCTGGGCGGAGGGGCGGAAGCTGCCGTCGCCGTAGCCGTCCAGCACACCCATCAGCCGCAGGGTCTCCACCGCCACGGCGGTATCCTGGTCGCTGACGTCGGAAAAGCGGACGGTATCCGCCGCCGCGGCGGGCACAGCCAGCAGGGACGATGCCATGCACACCGCCAGCAGCAGCGCGAAAATTCGTTGTTTCATATCTGTTTTCCTCCTTATTCCGCCCGCAGGGCTTCCACAGGCTGGAGTTTGGACGCCTTCACCGCCGGGTAGCTGCCGAAGATCACGCCCAGCACCACCGACAGGGAGAAGGAACCGATCGTCACGGCGGGCGACGGGTAGATCGTCATCTGGAACATCAGCGTGCTCAATGCCATGCTGCCTAAGGTTCCGAAAGCGATGCCCACGATGCCGCCGATGCCGCAGAGCATGGCCGCCTCGATGAGGAACTGGGCCACGATGCTCCCCCGCTGGGCGCCGATGGCCCGGCGGATGCCAATTTCCCGGGTCCGCTCCGTCACCGTCACCAGCATGATATTCATAATGCCGATGCCGCCCACCAGCAGGCTGATGGCCGCGATGCCCGCCAGCACCATGCCGATCATGGTCAGGTACTCATTGGACTGCTGCCACTGGCTCTCGGAATAGACGTTGTAGCCGCCGGTATTCTGGTCCACCAGGCCCCGCAAAAAGCCGCTGAGCCGGGAGATGGCCTCGGTCATGTCCTCGCTGCTGCGGGCCTTCACCAGGAATTCCGTGGGCTTCTCGCCGCCCAGCACCCGTCTGGCCGTATAGGGGAACACGATGAAATTATCCAGGGTGCTAGCGCCGGCGCTCTCCTCGCTGAGGCGGGAGGCATACACGCCCACCACCAGGAAATTCTGGCCGTTGACCTGCACGGTCTGGTTCACGGGATTGGCGGAACCAAAAAAGATCTTGGCCGCCTGAGCGCCCATGACGCAGACCTGGTTGTACTTCTCAATGTCCAGCTGGGCCAGGTCCCGGCCCTTGGCAATGGTGAGATTATTGCAGGCGGCGTACTGGTCACTGCCGTAATACAGGCTGGGCGGAATGTCGCCCACGGGATTGCCCATTTCGTCCCAGCTGTACTGCATATTGGCGGTGGATTTCGTGCCGTAGGATACCGTGGCATTGCAGTAGCCCGTGGGTGTAATACCCATGACATACTCCTTCATGCCGTTGCAGTAATCGTACAGGTCCGGGAAGTAATCCTTGGAAATATCGTTGCCGTCCTCGTCGTACATCCAGCTGTAAATGCTGACGGTGATGCGGTTGCTGCCCATGGCCTCAAACTGCTCCATGGTCTTCTGCTTCATGCCCTCCATCACCGAGACGATGGTCATGACGGCGGCGATGCCGATAAAGATGCCCAAAATCGTCAGGGCGGAGCGGCCTTTCTTGCCCCAGATGGACTTCCACGCCATTTTCACGGCCTGTTGGATATTCACAGCCAATCCACCTCCTGGCCATGGTCCTCCACGATTTTGCCGTCCTGAAGCCGCACGACGCGGCGGGCGGTGGCGGCAATGCCGTTGTCGTGGGTAATGAGGATGACGGTGCTGCCCTCCCTGTTGAGCTGCTGGAGGAACTTCAGCACCTCCTGGCCCGTCCGGGAGTCCAGCGCGCCGGTGGGTTCGTCGGCCATGATGATGGGCGGTTTCGTGGCGATGGCCCTTGCGATGGCCACCCGCTGCTGCTGGCCGCCGGACATCTCCGCCGGCTTGTGCTTGACCCGGCCCGCCAGTCCCACCCGCTCCAGGGCGGCCATGGCCATGTCGTAGCGGTCATCGGCGTTGATGCCCTGATAAATCAGGGGCAGCTCCACGTTTTCCAGCACCGTCAGGGACTGGATCAGATTATACTGCTGGAAAATGAATCCGATCTGCTTGTTGCGGATGCGGCTGAGCTCCTTGTCCGTCAGCTCCTGGACATCGGTGCCGTCCAGAAAGTACTCTCCCCGGGTGGGGATGTCCAGGCAGCCCAGCACATTCATCATGGTGGACTTGCCGGAACCGGACTGGCCCACCACGGCCACGAACTCGCCCCGCTCAATATCCAGGGACACGCCGTCCAGGGCACGGACCTCGCTTTCCAGGCCCTCGCCGTAGATCTTATACACGTCCCGCAGTGTGATCAGCTTCGCCATGGCATCAACCCCAGGCTTCCATGGTCTGGATCTGGGTGAACACCTCGGTCCCCTCCTCCACACCGGACTTGATCTCCACATTGTAGTTATCGGAAATGCCGATCTCCACCGGCACGGCCCAGAAGCCATCGGGGATCTCCTCGTCCGCCATGACGCCGTCCAGGGCGTTGTCCGGCCGGTCTCCGGAGACATAGACCACCGTGGCGGTGGAACCGTCCTCCAGGGACACCGTCCGCACCGCCTGGATGGGCAGGACGAGGCAGTTGTCGTTCTGGCTGGCGACCAGGGAATACTGGATGTTGCTGTTGACCTGGATGGCCCCCTCGCTGTTGTCCATGGACACCACCATGGGATAGGTGGCCACGCCATTGCTGACGGTGCTGGACAGGCTGACGCTCTCCACCGTGCCCATGGCCGCGTTGCCCCACTGGTCCAGGTCCACCATCATGCCGGGCTTGATGTAGCTGATGTTCCGCTCGTCCACCGTGGCGTTGACGATGAGGGAGCGGGTATCGGAAATGGTCAAAATGGGCTGCTGGGTGTTGATCTCGTCGCCGGACTGGATGGACAGGCCGATGACCTTGCCGTCGATGGGCGCCACGGCATTGCAGTTGGCCAGGTTCTTCTCCGCCTTTTCCAGCTCCTCCCGGGCCTCCTCCAAACTCTGCTCAATGGTGAAGATCTCGCTCTCGCTCTCCTCGCCGTCGATACGCACCAGTACCTGCCCGGCGGAGACCTGGAGATAGTTCACAAGGTCGCTGGAGAGCACGGTGCCGTCCACGGTGGACTTCAGCTCCCCGGTGCGGCAGTACTCCAGCTTGCCCGGCTCATAGGGGTAGACGGTCTCGCCGTTCACTACGGCGGTGGCGGAAGCCGCCATGTCCGCTGTCAGGGCGCCCTCGTTCTCCACCACGATCTCGGCGGAGAACAGCTTGGAGCCCTCCGGGGTGATGCGGCTGACCATATGGACCGTCTCCACCGTGCCGGGGATGGTGGTCATCAGGGCGGGGATGGACACATCCACGGTCTGGCCCGCTTTCAGCTCACCGGCATAGGCGTAGCTGTAATACTGTTCCAGCCGCAAATGGGTATCGTCGTTGAGCTTCGCCACCACCTGGCCCCTGGAGATGGTATCGCCGGGGTTCAGGGCGGCGACTTCCATCAGCTTGCCGGAATACGGCGCCGCCAGATTCAGCCCCGCAATGTCCTTCAGGGCGGTGGAAAGCTGCTTTTCATAGCCCTCCACCTGGCTCCGGGCCTTCTGTACCGCCGCCTGGGCGGCGGGAGAATCCACGGTGAACAGCGGCGTGCCGGCGGTGACCTCCTGGCCCTCTGTGACCAGAACGTCCATGACCGTGCCGGTGGTGGTGATGGAAATGCTCTCGCTGCTCTTGGCCTTGACGATGCCGCTGCCCTCTACCGTGGCGGTGATGGCGCCGTACTGCACGTAGTCCGTCACCACCTGCTTTTCCGCTTCCTGTTTCCCGCCGAACATCTTCAGCAGCAACGCCCCGATGAGCGCCAGGACCACCAATATCACACACCAGCGAATGATGCGGCGGCGCTTTTTCCGGGGCATATTCTTCCATTTTCCGTCCTTGGGCTTTTCAGCCGCTTTGGGCGCGGTCTCCGCCGTGTCCGGGGCCAGTTCCTCTCTTTCCATGATCTCTGCCATATCCGTTTCTCCTTCATATGTCGTTACAACTGTATGATTCATGGTAGTACAGTCTATTCTGCAAAACAACAACAAAATGGTTACAGTTTCCGCAAAAGCCTGTATATGGATATAGACGGTTCAGGAGACGAAATGGTTCCGGAATTTTTCATATTTACGCAAAAAGACCGCTCCCGATTGGGAGCGGTCCTGATGCCGGGGTAAAATCACGCAGCCAGGCGCTTGGCGGACATCCGCTGATAGAGCACGATGCCGACCACGATGACGAGGCCCGTCACATCGGTCAGCGTGCCGGGGATCATCATACCCAAACCGCCGACCACCAGCAGGATGCGGAACAGCGGGTTGATCTTGCAGTACAGGAAGCCGTTGAGGGCGGAAGCCACACCGAACAGACCGATGAGGGAGCTGATGACGATCTGCACCACCTGGAAGGCATTGGTGTCGATAAACAGCATGGCGGGGTTCAGCGCGAAGATGTACGGCACGATAAAGGCCGCGATAGCCAGCTTCGTGGCGTTGAAGCCCGTCTTCATGGGGTCGGCCTTGGCGATGGCGCTGCCGGCGTAGGCTGCCAGAGCCACGGGCGGGGTGATGTCCGCCACGATGCCGAAGTAGAACACGAAGAAGTGGGCCGCCACGGTGGGGATGCCGATCTTGATCAGGATGGGCGCGCAGGTAGCCGCCATGATGCAGTAGTTGGCGGTGGTAGGCACGCCCATGCCCAGCACGATGCAGCACAGCATGGTCAGCACCAGGGCGATCATGGCGTGGCCGCCGGAGATCGTCACGATGGCGGTGATCAGCTTGGAGGCGAGGCCGGTAACGGTGATGCAGCCGGCCACGATACCGGCCATGGCGCAGGCCACGGCAACGGTGATGGTGCCCTTGCCGCCGGCCTCCAGAGCGTTGAAGCACATAAAGAACAGCTTCTTCAAGGCATTCCGGGCGTGCTTGAGGAAGCCGCCCTCCTCCCCTGCCTGGGGACGGCTGTCCCGAATGGTATCCGGCAGGCTGACCAGGATCGCCACAAGGATCGCGATGGCGGCGGAGAACTGCATCGTTCTCATATTGGTGGCCACCATGCCCACCAGGACCACCAGAGGAGCCAGCAGATAGATCTTCCGAATCAAAATGCTGAACTTGGGGAGCTGATCCTTGGGGATGCCCTTCAATCCCAGCTTCTTGGCCTCCAGATGGACGGCGATGTAAATGCCGGTGAAATACAAAACCGCGGGCAGGATGGCCTTCACGGCCACCGTGGCGTAGCTGATGCCCATATACTCCGCCATCAGGAACGCGGCGGCGCCCATGATGGGGGGCATGATCTGGCCGCCGGTGGAGGCGGCGGCCTCCACAGCGCCGGCGAACTCGCCCTTATAGCCCGTCTTTTTCATCATGGGGATGGTGACGGAGCCGGTGGTGACGGTGTTGCCCACGGAGGAGCCGGACACCATGCCGCACAGGGCGGAGGAGATGACGGCCACCTTGGCGGGGCCGCCGGCGGAGGCGCCTGCAACGGAGTTGGCAAGGTCAATGAAGAACTGGGCGATGCCGGTCCGCTCCAGGAACGCGCCGAAGATGATGAACACCACGATGTACTTGGCGCAGACATTGATGGGCGTGTTCATCACGCCGGAGGTGGTGTAGAACAGGTTATAAATCACCAGCTGGGGCTGCACCTTCGTGAAGGTGTACACCAGCAGGGCGCCCACCACGCACAAAATGGGCAGGCCCACACTGCGGCGGCACAGCTCGATCAGCGCGATGATGCCCACCACGCCCAAAACCAGCAGCAGCGGGTCCTTGGCCGCCCGCAGGGACAGCTTGATGATCTTCTGCGCGTTAATGGCGTAATAGAAAAACGCACCGGAGCCCAGCACCATAATGAGGATGTCGTACCAGGGCATGGAGTTCACTTTCACATGGTTCTTCCGGGCCGGGAAATTCAGGTAGCCCATCAGCAGCACCATGCCCAGGAACAGGCTCAGCCGAACCTCCGGCAGGGCGGTGCTGAACAGCGTGACATAGATGCTCCACAGGGAGAAGAACACCATGAAGGTACGAACCACCAGCTTAGGCTTTCCCTCCCACACGCGGGTATTGGACTCCCTGTCGTATTTTTTCATAACCGCTTCCACATCGGCGGCCGTACCGGTGGAGGCGTCCTCCGCCGGAGCAGTGTTTACGGGAGCTTTTTCACTTTTTTTCCAAAAGCTCATGCTGCTTTCCTCACTTTCTCACCAGATTCTTTTACGAAACGCATGACTTTCCGCCGTTTTCCGCGGAAACTCATCCGCCTCGTAAAACCGACAAGGGACTGCGGCGGGCATAGCCCGCCGCAGCCTCTCGGAGGGTTTTATCGATTTTTAACAGTTCCTAAACGTCTTACTTGGTAGGAACGTCGATGCCCTTCTCGGCAAAGTACTTGGCAGCGCCGGGATGATAGGGAACGGAGGTGACAGAGGTGGCGAAGTCCAGGCTCAGCTCAGCGCCCTTGGCATGGACAGCGGTGATCTCGTCGATATGCTCAAACACGCCGGAGCAGAAGTTGTAGATGTCGTCCTCGGAGACGTCGTCACGGGCGATGACCACGGCGCCGACGGCCACGGTGGTCGTGTCGGAATCCAGGCCGTAAGTATCAGCGGGGATCACATACTTGCTGTAATAGGGGGACTTGGCCAGCAGGGCGTCGATGTGCTCGTCGTCCAGGCTCACCAGATAGACGTCCTTGGCGCTGGCCAGCTCGGTAACAGCGGTGGTGGGAGCGCCGGCAACCACGAAGGCCGCGTCGATCTTGCCGTCCTTCAGAGCGTCAGCGCTGTCGCCGAAGCCCTGGTAGGTGGGGTTGATGTCCTGCTCGGTCAGGCCGTAAGCGCCCAGAACGTCGATGGCGTTGTAGTACACGCCGGAGCCGGAGTCACCGATGGACACGTTCTTGCCCTTCAGGTCAGCCACGGTCTTGATGCTGGGATCGCAGGTGACGATCTGGACCTGCTCCATGTACAGGGCTGCCACGGTGGAGAAGCAGTCAACCTTGCCGGTCTCGGCGAACAGGTTGGTGCCGCTGTACGCGTAGCTCATAACGTCGGACTGAACCAGGCCCAGCTGGGCGCCGTTCATATCCATCAGCTCAATGTTGCCCTGAGAGCCCTTGCCCTCGACAGCGGTGATCTTGGAGCCGGTGCAGTCGCTGATCTGGCCGGCCAGCACGGAACCAAAGGCGTAGTAAGTGCCGGAGGAACCGCCGGTGGTAAAGGTCAGGTCGCTGCCGGTGGCGGCGGGAGCCTGGGTCTCTTCCTGAGCGGGCTCCTTGGTGTCGGCAGGCTGCTCAGCAGTCTTACCGCCGCCGCAGCCGGCCAGGACGGTAGCCATCATCATGACGGCCATCAGCAAAGACAGAAACTTTTTCATCATAAATCCTCTTTTCATATTTGGTATGGGGCTTGTAATACCTTGCATATCATACCGCATATCAATTCATTTTTCAAGCATTTTTTCGAATTCCTTTGGTTTATATGCAAGTTGTTGACATTCGCCTTGCATTTCGGGGGTTCCGTTCTGCATTTTTTGACGGGCCTCCTGCGAAGGACGTCATTTTACATAAAAGCCGGTAGAATATGCATCCACCTTTTATACAGAACGCCCGCCCAGGCGGAGCATCTGTTATTGGATCGTCAGCAGCAGCTGGCCGCCCTTCACGGTGTCGCCCTCCTTGATCTCAATGGATGCGACGGTACCGTCCATGCGGGCGGTGATGGCGGTCTCCATCTTCATAGCCTCGATGGTGACCAGGGTCTGGTTTTTCTCCACCCGGTCGCCCACCTTGACGCTGACCTTGCTCACCGCGCCGGGGATGGAAGCACCCACCTGACTCTTGTCCTCCGGGTCCGCCATGGGCACCTTGACGATGCTCTTCTGGGCCGCTTCGTCCGGCACCTGCACGTCCCGGCGGATGCCGTTGAGCTCAAAGCTGACGGTGCGCATGCCCTCCTTGTCGACCTCGCCCAGGCCCAGATACTTGATGACCAGGGTCTTGCCGTCGGCGATGTTGACCTTGTTGGTCTCGCCCACCGCCAGGCCGTGGAAGAACACATGGCTGCCAAGGCGCATGATGTAGCCGTACTCCTTCTGCTGCTTCACGTAGTCCTCAACTACCTTGGGATACAGGCAGTAGCTGAGGACGGCGCGCCAGCTGGGATTCGGGTCAAAGGACTGCATCTCTTTCTTCTTGGCCTCAAAATCAACAGGCGGCAGCAGCTCGCCGGGGCGGCAGGTGATCGGCTCCTTGCCCTTCAGCACCACCTTCTGCAGATCCTTGGGGAAACCGCCGGCGGGCTGGCCCATCATGCCGGAGAAGTAGCTGACAGCGCTGTCCGGGAAGGCCAGGCCCTCGCCCTTTTCCACGATATTCTCCGGCGTCAGGCCGTTCTGGGTCATAAAAATGGCCATGTCGCCCACCATCTTGCTGGAGGGCGTCACCTTTACGATGTCGCCCAGCATCTCGTTGACCTTCCGGTAGTTCTCCTTGACCTCCGTGAACCGGCTGCCCAGGCCCAGGGATTCCACCTGGGGCTTCAGGTTCGTGTACTGGCCGCCGGGGATCTCATAGCGGTAGATGTCGGTGCTGTTGCACTTGATGCCGCCCTCGAAGGAATCGTAGCGCTTGCGTACATCCTCCCAGTAGTCGGTCAGGTACTGGAGACGGTCTAGGTCCAATCCGGTATCCCGCTCGGTGCCCTGGAGGGCCGCAACCACGGCGTTCAGAGAGGGCTGGCTGGTCATGCCGGCCATGGAGCTGATGGCCAGGTCCACCACGTCCACGCCGGCCTCCGCCGCCAGCAGGCAGGTGGCCACCTGGTTGCCGGAGGTGTCGTGGGTATGGAGCTGGATGGGGATGCCGATCTCCTGCTTCAGTGTGGAGACCAGCTTCTTTGCGGCGTAGGGCTTCAGGATGCCGGACATATCCTTGATGGCCAGCATATGGGCACCACGGTGCTCCAATTCCTTCGCCAGCTTCACATAGTAGTCCAGCGTATATTTATCCCGCTTGGGGTCCAGGATGTCGCCGGTATAGCAGATGGTGGCCTGGCAAATTTTATCCTGGTTCAGCACCTCGTCCATGGCGACTTCCATGCCGGGGAGCCAGTTCAGGGAGTCGAACACCCGGAACACATCCACGCCGGAGCGGGCGGCCTCCTTGATGAACTCCCGAATGACGTTGTCGGGGTAGTTGGTGTAGCCTACGGCGTTGGCGCCCCGGAGGAGCATCTGCAGCAGCAGGTTGGGTGCCTTCTGGCGGATGAGGTCCAGCCGCTCCCAGGGGGATTCGTGGAGGAAGCGGTAGGCCACATCAAAGGTGGCGCCGCCCCAGCACTCCAGGGAGAAGGCGTCCGCCAGGATCTCGCTGGTGCCCTCCATGCCCTTCACAATATCGCGGGTACGGACCCGGGTGGCCAGCAGGGACTGGTGGGCGTCGCGGCAGGTGGTGTCGGTGATGAGCAGCTTCTTCTGGTCCAGCACCCAGTCCGCAACGGCCTTGGGGCCCTTGGCGTCCAGCATCTGCTTCAGGCCGTCGGGGCGGTTTCCGGTGACCGGCGGGAACCGGGGCGCATCGTAGAACTTGTGGCCGTCCTGCTCCTTCACCACGATATTGCCGATGTATTTCAGCATCTTGGTGGCCCGGTCCTGGCTCTCGTCGATCTGGAACAGCTCCGGCGTCTCGTCGATGAACTTCGTGTGGCACTTGCCCGCCATAAAGGTTGGGTTTTTCAGAATATTGGTGATAAAGGCGATGTTGGTCTTGACGCCCCGGACGTGGACCTCGTTGATGGCCCGGACCGCCTTGCGGCACACGCCCTCAAAGGTGTTGTCCCAGGTGGTGATCTTCACCAACAGGGAGTCATAGTAGGGGGAGATGACCGCGCCGGTATAGGCGTTGCCGCCGTCCAGCCGGATGCCGAAGCCGCCGGCGGAGCGGTAGGCCGTGATCTTGCCGGTATCGGGAGCGAAGTTGTTGGCGGGGTCCTCGGTGGTGACGCGGCACTGGATGGCATAGCCGTTCTGGTGGACGTCCGCCTGGCTGGTAATGCCGATCTCCGGGTCGCTGAGGGGACGGCCCTCGGCGATCAGGATCTGGGAGCGCACTAGGTCGATGCCCGTCACCATCTCCGTGACGGTGTGCTCCACCTGGATGCGGGGGTTCATCTCGATGAAATAGTGGTGGCCTTCCTTATCCACCAGGAACTCCAGGGTGCCCGCGTTGACGTAGCCGACGTGCTTGGCAATTTTGACCGCGTCGTCGTAAAGGGCCTGCCGCACCTCCGGCGCCACGGAGAAGGCCGGGGTGAACTCCACCACCTTCTGATACCGCCGCTGGAGGGAGCAGTCCCGCTCGTAGAGATGGACCACATTGCCGAACTCATCGCCCAAAATCTGGACCTCGATGTGCTTGGGCTCCACCAGGAATTTCTCCATGAAGATGTCGTCGTTGCCGAAGGCCTTCTTCGCCTCTGCCTTTACCAGGTCAAAGTTGACGCCGACCTCCTCCACGGTGTCGCACCGGCGCATGCCACGGCCGCCGCCGCCTGCCGCAGCCTTCAGAATGACGGGGAAGCCGAACTCCATGGCCAGCTTCTGGGCCTCCTGCCGGCTTTTCAGCGGCTCCGTGGTGCCGGGTGTGGTGGGCACGCCGCACTCCACCGCCATCTGCTTGGCGGAGAGCTTGTCGCCCATCATATCCAGAATGCGGGAGCTGGGGCCGATGAACTGGATGCCCGCCTCCTCGCAGGCCCGGGCGAAGTCGCCGTTCTCGGACAGGAAGCCGTAGCCGGGATGGATGGCGTCGGCGCCGTGCTTTTTGGCCAGGCGGATGATGCGGTCAATATTCAGATACGCACCCAGCGGGCTCTCATTCTCCCCAATGGGATACGACTCGTCAGCAGCCGTGCGGAACAGGCTGTATGTATCTTCATTGGAGTAAATGGCAATGGTCTGCAGGTCCAGATCATGGCAGGCCCGGAAAATGCGCATAGCGATCTCGCCGCGGTTCGCGACCAACACCTTTTTGAACATTCTGCTCATAAAGTTTCCTCCTCTTTCATATAAACCGCCCATGGTAACCCTGATTTTTTACCAGTATACGCTTCTGATTTTGGCAGTTGCAATGGCTTTTTACCGCAGACGCGCATTTTCGGAAAAAATTCCATATTTTTACGCAAGGTTACCTAATTTATTTGTCTATTTACACAGGACTATTGTATTTGTATTGCGGACATTTTGGCGTAAAAATGCCCCCGGGCATTTGCCCGGGGGCATCGTTCCTGTTTGCGCTTCAGGCAGCGGCTTTTTACTTCTTGGCCTTGGAATCCACAACGTCCTTCAGCAGGGCGGTGAAGTCCTCCATGCTCATAGCGCCCAGGTCGCCGTCGGCACGGTGACGGGGAGAAACGGTGCCGTTTTCCATATCCCGGTCGCCGACCACCACCATGTAGGGGATCTTCTCCAGCTGGGCCTCGCGGATCTTCTTGCCGATCTTCTCGTTGCGGTAGTCCACCTCCACGCGGAAGCCCAGGGCCTCCAGCTTCTTCGCCTGCTCAGCGCAGTAGTCGCTGGCGCGGTCGGTGACGGGCAGGAAGCGGACCTGCTCGGGGGCCATCCAGGTGGGCAGGGCGCCGGCGTACTCCTCAATGAGGTAGGCCAGGGTGCGCTCGTAGCAGCCCAGAGAGGTGCGGTGGATGATATAGGGCAGCTTCTTTTCGCCGTTCTCGTCGATATAGTACATGCCGAACCGCTCGGCCAGCAGCATGTCGATCTGGATGGTGACCAGGGTGTCCTCCTTGCCGTAGACGTTCTTGTACTGAATGTCCAGCTTGGGGCCGTAGAAGGCGGCTTCGTCGATGCCGATGGTGTACTTCACGTCCAGGTCGTCCAGGATCTGGGCCATGACCCGCTGGGCCTCCTCCCACTGCTCGGCGGTGCCCTCATACTTGTTGTTGGGGTTGGCGGGGTCCCACTGGGAGAACCGGAAGGTGCACTTGTCCAGCAGGCCCACGGTGCCCAGGCAGTATTTCGCCAGGTCCAGGCAGCCCTTGAACTCCTCCTCCAGCTGGTCGGGACGGAGCACCAGGTGGCCCTCGGAAATGGTGAACTGGCGGACGCGGATGAGGCCGTGCATCTCGCCGGAGTCCTCGTTGCGGAACAGGGTGGAAGTCTCGCCCAGACGCATGGGCAGGTCGCGGTAGCTGCGCTGGCGGTTCAGATAGACCTGATACTGGAAGGGGCAGGTCATGGGACGGAGGGCGAAGCACTCCTTGGTCTCGTCATAGGGGTCGCCCAGGATGAACATGCCGTCCAGATAGTGGTCCCAGTGGCCGGAGATGCGGTACAGGTCCCGCTTGGCCATCAGGGGGGTCTTGGTCAGCAGGTACCCGGCCTTCTGCTCGGTGTCCTCCACCCAGCGCTGCAGGAGCTGGATGACACGGGCGCCCTTGGGCAGCAGAATGGGCAGGCCCTGGCCGATAGAGTCCACGGTGGTGAAATACTCCAGCTCGCGGCCCAGCTTGTTATGGTCCCGCTTCAGGGCCTCGGCCTGCTTAGCCAGGTACTCGTCCAGCTCCTCCTTCTTGGGGAAGGCGATGCCGTAGATGCGCTGGAGCTGCTTGCGGGAAGAATCGCCCCGCCAGTAGGCGGCGTTGCAGGCGGTCAGCTTGATGCCGTTGCCCTTGATGCGGCCGGTGGAGTCCAGGTGGGGGCCGGCGCACAGGTCGGTGAACTCGCCCTGCTTGTAGAAGCTGATGACGGCGTCCTCCGGCAGGTCGTTGATGAGCTCCACCTTGTAGGGCTCGCCCTTCTCCTCCATGAACTTGACGGCCTCTTCCCGGGGCAGTTCAAAGCGCTCCAGCTTCAGCTTCTCCTTGCAGATCTTCCGCATCTCGGCCTCGATCTTCTCCAGATCCTCGGCGGTGAAGGTCTCGTCGCTGTCCAGGTCATAGTAGAAGCCGTTGTCAATGCTGGGGCCGATGGCCAGCTTGGTCTCAGGCCACAGGCGCTTGATGGCCTGGGCCAGCACATGGGAGCAGGTGTGCCAGTAGGTCCGGCGGTACTGCTCGTTTTCAAAGGTATACAGGTTTTCTTCGCTCATAATAAGTTCCTCCTTTTGTTGAGGGGTGAAAATAAAGAAAAATCCCACCCCTGACGGAAATCAGGGGTGAGATACGAAAAACGTATTCCACGGTTCCACCCTGCTTACGGCTGTTGGCCGTCGCTCGTGTCCTCTGTAACGGGAGGTCCCGTCCCAGCCTACATATCGGTGGGCGGCTCCAAGGTGGTAACTGGTCCCGGGTTCGGCAAGTACCGCTTACAGCCAATGGCGGTCCCTCTCTGCTGTCTCTGCCGGGCAGTGTCCTTTTCGATGCCTTTTCATATCGGAAGTCATCATATCACCGGAATTTGCGGTTGTCAAGTGACAGTACCTGGCTTTTTTGTTTTCCTCAGATGGACTGGATGACATCCTTGTTCTTCACAAAATACTCCACGCCGGAGTAGAGGGTGGTCAGGGTGATGACCCAGCAGCATACGGTGTTCAAAACAGCCGGAATGGGCAGGAACATCAGCACGATGCACACCATGGTGGAGGCGGTCTTCACCTTGCCGGACCAGCCGGCGGCGATGACCCGGCCCTTGTCGCTGGCGATCATCCGCAGGCCGCTGACGGCGAATTCCCGGCAGATGACGATCAGCAGCATCCACGCCGCCATCTGGCCATTTTCCACGAACCACAGCATGGCCGCCGTCACCAGCATTTTGTCCGCCAGGGGGTCCGCGAATTTGCCGAAGTCCGTCACCAGGTTATATTTCCGCGCGATCTTCCCGTCCAGCATATCCGTCAGGCTTGCGATGATAAAGATTGCCAGGGCCACCCAGGTTGCGCCGGGAAAGCCCCAGTACAGCACCACCATGAATACGGGGATCAGAATGATGCGCAGAAGCGTCAGTTTATTAGGCAGATTCATAGTTTTCTCTCCTCAAGCCATTTCTCCGGTGAGTTCGCCGTCCATGGTACCAGTCAGGCGCACATTTACAAAAGTGCCGGGCGCCACTTCTTCCTCGGCGGTGAAGTAAATGCGGCCGTCGATGTCCGGGGACTCGGCGTAGCTGCGGCCGAAGAACATCTGAGCCTGGCCGTCGAAGCCTTCGCACAGGACCTCCCGCTCGGTGCCAAGCACGGACTCGTTGTAATCGTCGATGATGTCGGACTGCACGTCCACCACCAGTTCCGCCCGCCGCCGGGCCTCCTCGGTGTCCACATGGTCCATCAGGGCGGCGCGGGTGCCCTCCTCCGGGGAGAAGGGGAACACGCCCGCCCGCTCGATGTGGGTCTGGCGCAGGAAAGCGCACAGCTCCTCCAGGGCGGCCTCGTTCTCGTAGGGCAGGCCGGTGATGATGCTGGTCCGCAGCACCAGACCGGGGATGCGGGCGCGGAGCTTGCCGAACATCTCCGTCAGGGACGCCTTGGTGTCCCGGCGGTTCATGGCCTTCAAAATGGTATCGTTGCAGTGCTGGATGGGAATATCCAGGTACTTGACGATCTTGGGCTCCGCCGCGATGGTGTCGATGAGCTCGTCGGTGATCTCGTCGGGATACAGGTAGTGGAGCCGGATCCAGTGGAAGTCCAGCTTGCACAGCTCCCGCAGCAGCGTTGCCAGCTGGTGCTCGCCGTTCAGGTCCGTGCCGTACCGGGTGATGTCCTGTGCAATGACCAGCAGTTCCTTCACTCCGGCGGAGGCAAGCTCGGCAGCCTCGTCCAGCAGCTCGCCCATGGGTCGGCTGCGGTACTTGCCCCGGAGGGAGGGGATGACGCAGTAGGCACAGTGGTTGTCGCAGCCCTCGGCGATACGGAGGTAGGCATACCAGGGGGGAGTGGACAAAATGCGCTCGCCGCTCTGATTGGCGGTGTGGATATTCCCGATGTGGCAGGGCCGCAGGCCCTTTTCCATGACTTCGGCAATGGCACCGGCAATATCGCCGTAGCTGCCGGTGCCCAGGATGCCGTCCACCTCCGGAAGCTCCTTTAAAACATCTTCCTTGTACCGCTGGGCCATGCAGCCGGTGACCAGGATCTTCTTCACCTGGCCCGCCTTTTTCAGCTCGGCCATCTCCAGAATGTTGTCGATGGCCTCCTCGCAGGCGGAGGCCAGGAAGCCGCAGGTGTTCACCACCACCACATCAGCCCCCTCGGGCGCCGCCTGGATGTTGTAGCCGGCAGCCTGGCAGACAGCCATCATCTGCTCGCAGTTCACCTGGTTCTTGGCACAGCCCAGGGAGATAAATGACACGTTGTAACTCAAGCTTGTATCCTCCGATACATTGATATTTAGGTGGGCGCTCAGTCCTCCCGGGTTTCGGACCCCAGCCGGTTCCAGGCCGCCTTCACATCGCCCCAGGAGTAGCCCCGGCGGAGCAGCGCGTCCGTCAGCCGTTTCTTTTCCTTCTCGTCCGGCATCCGGCCCCGCAGCTTGCTTTGCAGAAAGCGGTCGATCTGTTCGCCATTGTCCGGAAGCTGGTCCAGGGCCTCGTCCCACAGCTCCCGGGGCACGCCCTTTTCGTAGAGTTTTTCCCGGGTGCGAGCGGGGCCATAGCCCAAATCGGCGCAGTGCCGCACCAGCAGAGCGGCGTAGTCGGCGTCGTTGATGGCGCCGATGGCCTCCAGCCACTCGGCGGCGTAGCGGGCCTCCGCCTCGCTGGCGCCCTTTTCTTTCAGCTTCTTCTCCAGAGAAGCGCGGCTCATGGCCCGCTTGCCGATGAGGTCCGCAGCCGTGGCTTTCACATTGGAGACGCCCGCCGCTTCTTTCAGACGGGCCAGCGTTGTTTCATCCAGCTCGTCCCCGGCCCGGAGGCCGAAGTCCAGCAGCTCCTGCTCCGTGATCTTCAGGCAGGCGCCGTCGGCCAGAAATACCAGCACCCGGCCCCGCTTATGCTTGGACGCCTCTAAGCGCTCAATCCTCATCCTTGAAGTCGTCGGCACTGACGTCCACCGCCCGGCCGGCGGCCTTGGCTGCAATGCGGGACTGGCCCGTCATCAGCTTGTCGAAGTTGGCCCGGATGTCGGCCTCCAGCTTGGCGGCCACGTCGGGATTTTCCTGCAGATATTTCTTGGCTGCGTCCCGGCCCTGGCCGATGCGGGTCTCGCCCATGGAGAACCAGGAACCGGCCTTCTGCACCAGGTCCAGCTTCACACCCAGGTCGATGAGCTCGCCCTCATGGGCAATGCCCTCGCCATACATGATGTCGAACTCCGCCTCCCGGAAGGGGGGTGCCACCTTGTTCTTGACCACCTTGGCACGGGTGCGGCTGCCCACCACCTCGCTGCCGTTCTTCAGCGCCTCGATGCGGCGCACGTCGATGCGGACGGAGGCGTAGAACTTCAAGGCCCGGCCGCCGGTGGTGACCTCCGGGTTGCCGTACATGACGCCCACCTTCTCGCGGAGCTGGTTGATGAAGATGACGATGGTGTTGGTCTTGCCGATGGCGCCGGTGAGCTTACGCAGGGCCTGGCTCATCAGCCGGGCGTGGAGGCCCACATAGCTGTCGCCCATCTCGCCCTCGATCTCCGCCCGGGGCACCAGGGCGGCCACGGAGTCCACCACGATGACGTCAATGGCGCCGGAGCGGACCAATGCCTCGGTGATTTCAAGGGCCTGCTCGCCGGTATCCGGCTGGGAGATCAGCATATCCTCCACCTTCACGCCCAGCGCCCGGGCATAGGTGGGGTCCAGGGCGTGCTCGGCGTCCACGAAGGCCACCTCGCCGCCCCGCTTCTGGGCCTCGGCCACCACATGGAGAGCCAGGGTGGTCTTACCGGAGGACTCCGGTCCGTAGATCTCCACGATACGGCCCTTGGGCAGGCCGCCGATGCCCAGCGCCACATCCAGGGCCAGGGAGCCGGTGGGGATATAGTCCACGGCCAGATTCGTCTGGTCGCCCAGGCGCATGATGGAGCCCTTGCCGTACATTTTCTCGATCTGGGCCATGGCGGTGTCGATGGCCCGCTTCTTGTCGTCCGCCGGTGCCGCGGTGGGCAGGGGTGCCTTGTCTCTTGCCATAATCTCGTCCTCCTAAATCTCTATATAACCATCAAAATGTTCAAATTTCCGTACAGAGAGTGCCGAACACCACTCTCGGAATACCGTGGAGGTCTTTCACCACCTGGATGTCGCCGAAGCCCTGGGCCCGCATGATGCGCAGTACGCTGTCCGCCTGGCCGATGCCGACCTCAAAGTACAGCCGTCCGCCGGGGACCAGGGCGTCTTTCCACTTGCCGGAGATAGTCTGGTAAAAGTCCAGGCCGTCCTCGCCGCCGTCCAGGGCCAGATGGGGCTCGTAATCTTTCACAGAGGTATCCAGCCCGGCAATATCGTCATGGGGAATATAGGGCGGGTTGGAGACGATGCACTGGAACTCCCCCAGGGCCCGCTCCGGCTTTTCCCGGGCGTCCGCCTGTATGGGCACCACCCGGCCTGACAGTCCGCTGCGGCGGATATTCTGGCGGCAGACTTTGAGCGCCGCGTCGGAATATTCCCCCAGCACCACCCGCGCCTGGGGCACCTGAGAGGCCACCGCCAGTCCGATGCAGCCGCTTCCGGCGCACAGGTCCAGCACCCGGCACTCGCCTAAAGTCTGGATGTATTCGATGGCCTGTCCCGCCAAAACTTCCGTGTCCGGCCGGGGGATCAGCACATCGGGGGAGATGTCCAGCGGCAGGCCGTAGAACTCCCACTCGCCGATGAGGTACGCCACCGGCTCTCCCGCCAGATGGCGGTCCACCAGGCTCCGCACCTGCCGCTCCAGCTCCGGGGAAGCGTACAGGCCGCCGTCCCGGGCCAGCTCCTCCCGGCTCTTGCCGGTGCCGAAGCACACCAGTTCCCGGGCCTCCAGCGTAGCGGCCTCGATGCCCGCCTTGCGGAGCTGCTGGCGAATATCCAAATACAAATTGTTATATGTGATAGCCATAATACGCCTCGTTGTCGGTTTTTAGAGAAATCCGGCGCTCACCACTCGTCCTTGCCCTTTTCGCTGGGCAGCACCAGTTCCAGGGAGCGGATGGCGCACTCGATCATGCCGTCGTCCGGCTCGTTGGTGGTAAAGTTCTGCATCCACATGCCGGGGGCGGTCAAAACCTTGGCAAGGCCGCTGTCCTGCACATGGCGGCCCACCCAGCGGTTGAACTCGTAGGTCACGCCCACCACCAGGGGCAGGAGCAGCAGATGCACCAGGCTTCGCAGCCACACGTTGGTGATGGGCCAGATGCCGAACACCACGCTGGAGAACAGGATG
This sequence comes from Oscillibacter valericigenes, assembly GCF_021531435.1. Classification (GTDB taxonomy): domain Bacteria; phylum Bacillota; class Clostridia; order Oscillospirales; family Oscillospiraceae; genus Oscillibacter; species Oscillibacter valericigenes_B. The sequence goes on along the minus strand of NZ_JAFBIS010000002.1, from coordinate 127,329 downwards.
GACACAAAGATGACCACGAACAAAAAGCTGGTGCCGCAGCGGGGATGGTGCCGGGGCTGAAAGCGGACATTCTCCACCGTCAGGGGCAGGCCCGCCTCGTAGCAGAAGATGGTCTTATGCTCCGCGCCGTGGTACTGGAACACCCGGTAGATGTCCTTCTGTTTGGAGCAGACGATGAGGTACACCAGGAAAATGGCGATCTTCAGAATGCCCTCCACCAGGTTCCGTCCCCACAGGGGGAAATTGGGGAAAAAGTGGAGCAGGCCGCCGGTGAGGAAGGTAGGCAAAATCAGGAACAGGAAAATGCTCAGTCCCACGCCCAGCGCCACCGCCAGGGCCACCACCGCGCTCTCCAGCTTCTTGCTGGAGAGGTGCTTCTCCAGCCACAGCTCAAATTTGGAGGGCTTGGCCGCCTCTTCCTCCGGGTAGAAATCCGCGGAGTACATAAGGGCTTTCACGCCCTTGACCATGGAATCCAGAAAATTAACGGTGCCGCGCACCAGAGGCAGGCCCAGGATGGGGTAGCGGTCCTTGATGAGCTTCAGCTCCTCGACCTTTTCCACCAGGTTCCCATCCTGGTCCCGGACGACAATGGCCTGTTTTTCCGGCCCGCGCATCAAAATGCCTTCAATGAGCGCCTGTCCGCCGATGCTGGTGCGGAAGGCGCAGGACTTTTTCTCTTCTGCCATGGGAATTCCTTTCTTGATGTTAAAGTATATCACAACGTCTTTCAAAAGTCAAACGTATGTTCTATTTTTATTCGCCGGCCGGAAGCCGGATGGTCACCACGGCACCGCCGCCCTCGGCGTTGCCGATCTCAAAGGTGCCGCCGTGGAGTTTTATGATCTCATCGCACACAGCCAGCCCGATGCCGCTGCCCCGGGCCTTGGAGGAGCCCTTGTAGAATTTCTGCTTCACGTAGGGCAGTTCCTCCTCCGGCACGCCGGGTCCGTAATCCCGGATGCGGATGACCTGCTCGCCGCCCTCCGGGCCGATGGAGGCGTCGATGCGCCGTCCGGCGCCGCCGTGCTTGGCGGCGTTGTCCAGCACATTGCAGAACACCTGCTTCAGCCGCTCCGGATCGCCGGGAATGGGCGCCAGTTCCTCGTCTCCCGCCTGATAGTGAAGCTCAATGCCCTCCTGTCGGAACAGCTCCCGGTAGGTGAAGATGGCGTCCTCAAACTCCGCCTGGAGGTCCACCTGCTCGATGCGGAGGGTGAAGCGGCCGTCCTCCATTTTGGAAAACTCCAGCAGCTCCTCCACCATGGTAGAGAGGCGTCGGGACTCGTTGAGGATGATGCGGATTCCCCGGCGCATCTGCACCGGATCGCCGGTGGGGTCCTCCAGGATCGTCTCTCCCCAGCCGTTGATGGCCGTGAGGGGCGTCCGCAGCTCATGGGACACGGAGGAGATGAACTCACTCTTCATCTTCTCATTCTGGCCGATCTGCAGGGACATGTCGTTGATGTTGTCCACCAGCTCCCCCAGCTCGTCGGTATATTTTTTCTCGATCTGGAAGCCATAGCCGCCGGCGGCAATGCGCTTGGCCGCCTCCGACACCACCGCCACCGGCTCCACCACGTTGTTGATGAACAGGAGGTTGGAAATGATGATCAGCGCCATGCACAGCAGGGCAATGAGGCAGATGGTGAGCACCGCCAGCATCACCTGCCGGCTCACCAGGCGCAGGGAGGTCACCAGCCGCATGACCCCCACCACGTTGCCGTGGAACACCAGCGGATGGGACACCGCCATGATGTTCTCCCCTGTCTCCGGGTCCCGGCCCTGGAAAGGCGCCATCTCCGCCGTCTCGATGGCCTGGGTGATGTCGCTGGTGCCGGGGGAGGTGCCGGCCGTCAGGCCGGAGGTCGAGACCTGGATGCGGCCGCTGCTGCTGATGAACTGCAGCTCAATGCTGTTCTTGTCCTCAAAGCTGTCCGCCGCCTGCACTGCCTTGGGATAGAAGCCCATGTAGCCGTTATCCATAAAATACTCGTTGAAGGAGTTGGCCATGGCCTGGGCCCGGGTCTCCAGTCCCTTCCGCATGGTGCCGTAATAGTAGCTGGACACGCCGGTGGAAAACAGCACCACGATCAGCAGCACCAGAATAAATGCCGGCATGACGGAGTTGAAGATCCACCGCTGCCGCAGGCCCCGCAGCTGAAGCGCTTTTAATTTGAAATTTTTCTTTTCAGCCACAGTGCCCCTCCTCTCTTTTACTTCCGCTCCGGCCTCCGCCGGAGCGGGAACCGTTTTTCACATTCGGCAGCGGCATACCGCCGCCAGACCGCCCGGAACTCCTTTTCCCAGGCACCGGACCGCCTTTACAGTCCCCATTTATAGCCGTAGCCCCACACCGTCGTGATGTAGGCGGGGTTCTGCACATTGCTTTCCCACAGAGCTTCGCTCTGCGGGAGCCCTTTTGTCTGATCTTGCGCGGCGGAAATGAATTCCGCCTTGCGCCAAGGTTTTCGTCCCTGACGAAAACGCTTGTACGCGCCTTACGGCGCGCCCCGCCGTGCGGGGCCCCGGACAATGTGCACGCCCAGTGCCTTTACAGCCCCCATTTATAACCATAGCCCCACACCGTCGTGATGTAGGCGGGGTTCTGCACATTGTCCTCGATTTTCAGCCGCAGGCGGCGGACATTGACGTCCACGATCTTCAGCTCGCCGAAGTAGTCCCGGCCCCACACCATGTCCAGGATCTCCTCCCGGGACAGGGCCTTGCCGGGGTTTTCCATGAATACCCGCATGATGGAATATTCCACCTGGGTCAGCTTGATGCGCTGGCCGTTTTTCTCCAGCGTCCGGTTCCGGGTGTTCAGCAGAAACGGCGCCTGCCAGATCTCGCCGGACTGCACCGGCTCCTCTCCACCGGTACGGCGGAACAGGGCGTCCACCCGGGCAGTCAGCTCCGCCGGGGAGAAGGGCTTGGTCACATAGTCGTCGGCACCGGTCATCAGGCCCGTCACCTTATCCATCTCCTGGGAGCGGGCGGTGAGCATGATAATGCCGATGCGGGTGTTGGTGGCCCGGATGCGGCGGCAGACCTCAAAGCCGTCGATGCCGGGCAGCATAATGTCCAGCAGGGCCACCTTGGTGTCTGGATTCTCCTTCAGGCGCTCCAGCGCCTCCTCGCCAGTCTCCGCCTCGATGACGTCGTACCCGGCCCGGCGCAGATTGATGACGATAAAACTGCGGATGCTGGACTCATCCTCCAAAACCAATACTTTTTTCATGGTTCGATCCTCTCCATCATCGTTAATTGTCTCCGGCGATCCACTCCGTCTGGATCAGGCTGAACGCGGCCCGCACCTCGTCCGCCGTCACGCCGTACTGCCAGGTGTCGTTTCCCTCCAGCAGCTCGGCGGTATACAGGGTCTTGGTCTGGCGGCTCAGCAAAAAGCGGTTCCCCCGGACGGCGTTGATCTCCCGGTTGGCGCCGGTAACGGCGGTAATGCGCAGGATGGGTGCCGGGGTCTCCCCGGCTTCCCAGGTATAGAACGTCACGCCGGACTCATTCTGGGAAGTGGAACGGGTAATATAGATGTGGTCTGTCCAAGGCTCCGGTATCTGGAGATACCAGCCGTCCTCCACACAGTGGTAGGTGCAGAGGGCCACCTCGCCGCCGCCCGACTCATCGTAAGAAAGCCAGTCGATCCGCTGGGCGGGCGCGTCCTCATCGGATACCGTCGGCAGGCGGGCAGGGCTGGGCACTTCCATCAGGCCGTCGTTGTTGATGTCCATGGGGTACAGGCCGCAGAACGGATGCACCAGCTTGGAAACGCCCGTCTGCTCCGAAAGCACGATATTGCTCAGTTCTCCATTCCGCAGCGCCAGCACATCGGTCACTGTCCCGGAGAGCTCCGTCACGCCGGTCACGAAAACCGCCGGCACATCGTCCCGCAGGCAGCCCTTGGTCACCCGCCCCTGCTGGCTCAGCTCCGCCATGGTAACAGAGAGCCGGGCAGAGGATTGCTTCACCAGGCCGCCGTCCGCCTGCCAGCCGTAATAATCGGCAATGCCGCCCTCCTCGTCCGACTGCAGAACGATCAATTCCCTCCGCTGGTCCCGGTTCATATCCTGAATGGTATAGCGGACATAGTTTGTCCGCAGCAGCATCTCCGCGCTGTTGTCTCCCAGGGCATAGACCTCCAGCACCTGCAATTCCGTGGCAGCCTTCCAGCCCACGGCGATCTCCTTTTGCCCATCGCCGTCCAGGTCCTGGTAATCGATGCTGTAAATGGCGGTGCCGCTGCCCTCGATCAGGTCGATCTGCTCATAGGTATCGCCCCTGGCTCCGAAAATATAGATCTTCATGGGTTTTTCATCACCGGAGTTCCGGAAAAACGCCAGTGCTTCCTCCCGGCCGTCTCCGTTCAGGTCCACCAACTGGACGGACTGGATGTTGGCGCCGGAAGTGGGTGCGGCATACTCCGCGCCGCTATTCAGGATCTCATTGATCCGGCTGTTCAGTTCCGTGTATTTGGCTGGCAGGGCCGGCAGACAGTAGAGGTCCTGAGGGCTGAATGACAGCTTGAGCTCGCCGCAGCCGGACAGCAGCATGACTGCGAAAGCCACCGTCAGCGTCAATCCCAAATATCTCCATATCCGCTTCATTTCCCTCTCCCCTTTCTGCCGATACGCATAATTTAACTTATATATGATAGCACGTTTCTCCTGCCTTGGGTAGCCTTTCTTCCGATTTTCCCGGTTTTTTACGGTCTGTTCATTTTTTTCGGACGCACAGGAAGTATGCAAAAGTCCCTCTTGAATTTTGCATGGATCTCCTGTATAATAAAAAAACGCTGAACGCCGGTGTGTTGGAATTGGTAGACGAGGTGGACTCAAAATCCATTGCCAGCGATGGCGTGCGGGTTCGAGTCCCGCCACCGGCACCACGTCGGAGCAAAGTCCGCTTTGCTCCGACGTTCTTTTATTCCCTTGGAACAAAAGAACGTCATCCGCCCGCTCCCTTGCTCCTCCTTTCCAAATCGAACCCGCTGCGCTGGGCTTCGATTTGGGTTGGAAAACGAAAATATCCGGATTGAAGCCATCTGACACGTGGTCTCAAAGTCCGCTTTGCGACCACGTTCTTTTATAAACCGCACATCCAGCTATACAAATCAAAAGGAGTGAAAGGGCTTCCGCCTCTTTCACTCCTTTTGGTTTGCCTCTATTCTTCCGGCGGGATCGCCACCTGAAAGCTCTCCCAGGTATGTTCCGCCTCCTCCACCATCTGCCAGGTAAATCCCACCTTGTGGCACTCCTCCCATGTCAGGTAACGGAAGTAAAACTCCACCCCCAGATGGCACGGCAGGATGTCCAGGATCATATCCCGGATCTGCTCAAACTCCTCCGGTATCCCGGCCACCTCCGGAAAAACGACCCGCAGCTTTCCGTCTCCCAGTTCCTCCGCCCGGGCTTTGATGCCGCATCCCCGCATGGTCTTGTTGATGTCCGCGGGCGTCAGGCTGTCTCCGTCGATCTGCAGCAGGGCGGCAATGGCGGCCCGCCGGGCCTCCGGCGTGACAGCCGCGCTCCGGCGGGCAAACAGCGCCTCCCGGCGGTGCAGGCCCTCATCCTCCGCCGTAGCAGTCAGGCTCTCCCGCTCCACGGTGTCCAGCATTTCGCTGACCGCGTCCAAGCTGCCGCCCAGCGCGTACAATTCCGCGCCGTTGATCGTCCCTGCCGTCAGATCGTAGACGCCCAGAGGCTCCAGCAGCGTCCGCAGGTATCCCTCGTACATCTCACGCCTCCATCTCCGTCACCGTCAATGTACCCAACACCGGCAGTACGGTATCGTCCGCCGCCAGGTCTTCCGTGGGAGCCAGAAGGTGATAGTTCTCCACGCCCTCCAGCGCGTAGATCCGGCTGCCCAGTTCCGCCAGCAGCACCGGCTGGCCCAGTAGACGCCCAGTGAAAAACTGAGCGGCGCACCCTTCCACCGCCCGCTTCATATCAGCGTAGTCCGCGCCGTTTTTCAGGGCGATCTCCACCTGCACATCCACCGTCCGCACGGCAGGCGCCTTGACCTGCACATCCACGGCGATCTCCCGTTTTTCCTGCAGGACCGCCTGCAGCCCTTCCAGCAGCTCCGCCGGAGGCAGGCCGTTTTCCGCCGCTACATAGACGTCCACGGTGCCGATACCTCTGGCCCGCCCCACTGCCCTGGCGGCCGCGGTGCCGGGATAGTTCATGGCAGTCTGCTCATACCATGCGGCATTGGCACCGTTAGGCAGCCGCCGGTAGCTCTCCAGAATGCGCTCCCGGAACGCCTCGTCCGTTTCCGCGTCGCTGCCTCCGGAAAAGGCGGTGGGGTTCGTGCAGGTCGTTACGGCTGTGGGGCAGGCGGTCAGAATGCACACCGTTCCGGCTGTTACATTGCCGCCGCTGCCTCCCTCCAGCGCTTCCGCCGGCGCATCGACGGACAGCTGTCCCGCCTGAAGCACCGCCGCCTGTGTGGTCTGAAAGCGGACCTCGCCGGCGGTCATGCACACCGTTCCCGCGGGGATCGTCATATCCGCCGCCGGCACCATCTCCGCGGAAAACCGCAGTGTTCCCACCGCTTTTGCGGCCGGTGTGCGGGAGATGCCCCGCATCATGCCGTGGCGGTCCAGATAGATTCCCCGGGCCGTCTGGGGAAAGCTCTGGTCCAGCACCCAATCCGCCTGATACTCCAATCCCTGGATCTGGGCTGCCGCGGCCCACAGACGCACCGCCAGGTCGCAGCCCTCCTCCGGCGCAAACCCAGCCCGTTCGGAAAAGGACGCCAGCAGTTCCTGGTAGATCTCTTCAATATTTCTCACCGCGAGCCACCTCTCATTCGCCTATTTCCAGTGTGACCGTCAGCGGCTCTTCCTGATAGGTCAGCTCCACCGTCAGGAGCCCGCTGCCGTCTCCACGCTCCGTCAATTCTGTTGACTCCACCTGCAGGCCTGTCTCTTCCGCCAGTGCTTCCGTCACATATTGCTTTGCCGCCGCCTGCCGCTCCCGGGCAGGCAGGCAGCCAAGCTGCCACAGGCGGCTCCCCAGGCCGTCCCAGAAGGGGAAGCTCCCCCGGTGCGCTTTCAGGCGGAACAGCACCCGCTGCAGCAGCGCCTGATCTCCTTCCAGGCGTCTCAATCCGCCGGCTCCGTCGGAAACATAGTCTCCGTTCCGCAGTTCCAGTTCCATCAGATGCTCCCTTCTTCTCCGCAGGTACAGGGCTTATACGGTTTCCCATTGACCATCAGGCTGCCCCAAATGTCTATCCGGCCTCCCCGCAGTTCCACTGTCCCATCCGCTTTCAGGTAAACAGAGTTTCCCTCCGGGCCGTAAAGATAGATTTCCCCCGGCTTCATTCCCTTGGGTGCTTCCCTCTGCCGCATCCCGGCCACGCACTGCTCCTCGCCGCCGGGTCCGCCTTTGATGACCAGCACCGCTTTTCCGTTTTCCGGAAGCCAGACATAGCCGCCCGGCCCATACACCGGCAGGTCCCGGACCTCGCCCCGGGTCACCACGCCGGTCTGTTCACCGCCGATGGTGGTCATTCCCATGTCCGCGTCCGCCGTGGGCGGAGTGGGCCGCATCTGTTTTGATAGCCACATATCACCCACGCTCCTTCAGTGTCAAAGCAGCTGTCGCCCCTTTTCGGGCGGAAAACGTGTTCTCCGCCTCCGCCACACGGAAATCGCCGGAGATCCCCATTCGCTCCAGGTTCAGAGACACCCGGTCTCCGGGAAACGCCAGGAAATTCCCCGGCAGGGTCACCGTCACAGTCTTTTCGTCCTCGCGGGATTTTTTGATCTGATACTCCCCCGTGTAGCGGATAGCCGCCCAGGTGCGGTTCCCCGGCGTATAAATGACCCGGCGGCACTGGCCGCCCTTGGCGATCATGTCCGGATTTTTCACGCTGTACGACAGGTTCCGGGTCTTGTCGATGATGAGCGCCTCCGTCAGCACGCCGTAGTGGTCCTCCCGCAGGGTGCAGGACAGCACCGGATCATCGTCCCCGATGGTCAGCACCTTGCCGCTGTCCCGCTCCGGTGCCGCCAGCAGCTTGCCGTCTCTGGCAAACCGGGGAGAAAAACCGCCGTAGATCAGGCAGAAATCCTCCAGCGCCCGCCACTGGCTGACGCCCGCGGCCACAGTGAATACGGAGCCAGCCCGCACATCCGCCGCCTCGCCGCACTGGATGCCGTAAGGCGTCACATGGCGCCGGATGATCTCCGCCAGTGTGGCGTCCTGATAGGTGACAGGCCGGGATTCGTTGTCCAGCAGCCGGGCCGCAAAGCCCCGGCCGGAAACAGTAGCCGTCATGCCACCCGCTCCCAGCTCCACCGCGTACTCGTCCACCGTGGCCCGCAGCATGGTCACACCGTCCTGAAAGGCAGTAAAACCCGCCGCCATTTTCAAAACCGGTGCCATCTCCTTTTGATATACAAAGGTGACGGTATAGCTGTCGCAGGGCACCGTTCCCGTATGGGTCACATTCCAGCTCAGCAGGGCCGGCAGCTCGTATACATGGTGATCCGCGGTAAAAATTCTTCCCGTCATGGAATATTCACCCTGTCCCCCGGGTAGATCAGGTTGGGATTCTTGATCTGGGGATTGGCGGCGATCAGCGTTGTCAGCGGTACGCCGTAACGCCCCGCGATGCCCCACAGGGTATCTCCTTTCTTCACGGTATAAACAGCGGAATATTCTCTTCCGGCGCTGCCGGCCGTTCCGCCGCCGGAGGTCTGGCTGTTCCCCACATCCACCTCCGTCAATCCGCCGTCATAGCCGCTCCAGTCCTCCCAGAACGCGAAGCTGTACCGCACGTAATCCGGCAGCGGCTCCTCCTTCACCGTCAGGGAAACGAACCAGGCCCGCTCCGCCTGCCAGACAGGGTGTACCAGAAGTCCCGGCCCGCTGTCCCGGAAAACCTCCGCCAGCTTCTGAAACTGCTGATAGGCGCCTTCTCCCGCAAAGACGCCCTCTCCCCGCAGCACCCGGTAGCTGCACCCCAGGTCCTGGAGCACGCTTCCGCCGCAGGGCACCTGATGCGCCGCGATCCGGCGCTGGTATTCCACCGTGTAGACCTCCGGATTGTGGGGCCAGGTGTAATCCTTATACCGCATCGGCGTCAGCCGCATGACTTCTCCTCCTTTCAGCGGGCGTTGAAGCCCCCGTCATAGCGCCGGGCGTCCCGCTGGACGGCTCTGGACAGCGCCCTGGCGTCCATCTCCGCCGTCCCGCTATTCCAATGTACATCCATCCGTTCGGATACTGTCTCTGTTATCCCGGCACCTGCGGAAACTTTAGCAGCCCAGGGAAGTTCTCCTGTCTCAGAAGCCACCCGGGTCCATTCCCGGGCAGTTTCACCGGCGGTTTTTCCTTGTTCAAACATCGCCGCGCCCGGCTCATCCGGATTGCTTCCCCGGAAGAGGATGGCTGTGCCATCCTCTTCCGAAGCCATTCGCAATGTCCAACCGGGCGCTGCTTCGCCGCCCCGAAACACCGCGTCCCGATACCGGTCGGCGGCTGTATCCGTCCATCCGTTCTTCCCGGGCAGAGCCGTATCCGGGCCATTCCCCGTCCCGGTCCCGCCGCTCTCCTGTTCCTCCGGCATTTCTCCGGTCATCAGCGCCGCCAGGGCCCTTCTCTGCCGCAGCAGCTCCTCCAAAATGTACTCCACGTTTACTCCCCCCTCAGGCGCAGAAACCGCCCCTGGTCAAAGGAGGGATTCTCTCCGGCGTGCCGGGGCTGTCCGCCTTCCGCCAGCGCACGCAGCAGGGACTCCATCTGCCGCCCGGTCAGTTCCTCCTGTACTTCTTCGCTGCTTCCGAACGCAGGTTCTCCCCGGTAAAAGCAGCTCTCCGCCAGCACCCGGGCATTGCATAGCAGCGCCCGTTCCAGCGGCTCCTCCTCCCGGTGCTCCCGCCACAGGGTCAGCAGCCGCCCCGCCGTCAGGGGCCGCAGCTCATCGACATCCCTCATACCGTGGTCTCGATGCGTTTGGAGGCCACCACTGTGATCTTTTCCGCCACCATGGCGTTGAGCTGGCCCTCCTCCTGAATGGTGCTCCACTCACAGCCGCTGTAAATGATCTTCCGGTCCGGCTTGCAGATGACCAGGGAGAAATCCCGCAGGTCATAGAAGTTGATGCCGTCGGAAACCGCGTCGTCGGTGGCGTACAGCCGGGTCAGCTCCAGGGTATACTTGCGCTGGCCCTCGATGGTGGCCACCGGCTCGCTCTCGCCGAAGGCCTCTACATTTTTGGAGCTCTTGCTGGCCTTGGCCGTGTAGCCCTGGACCACGGCCACCTTTTTACCGTCCAGCTCCAGATAGATGTCGGCGCTGGTGGGAAATCCCTTCATTTCCATCGTGTTCTCCTCTCACGCGTCAGACGGTGATATGCACCGTCAGATAGATCTGGTTCAGGCCGTGGGCCACGGCAAAGCTGAACTCCACCAGGCAGACGGTGGGGTCTTCCGCGTCGGCGGTGACCGTCACCTCGCCGTAGCTGTCGATGATCTCCGCCGCCACCTTTTTCTCCAGCTCCACGATCGTCTGGGAGCGGATGGCCCCCCGGCTCCTGGCGTTGTTCTTGGCCCTGCTGAACTTGCTGCGCAGCGCCGCCCGCACGGTGGGGATAAGGTCGTCCACTACCAGGATGGTAGTCAGCTCCCGCCAGGTGGCGTCCGCCGCCCCGCCGGTGGTGGTGCGGGTGGTGATGCCCCGCACAGGGGAGATGACGCCGCCCACGCTCTCCAGCGGCGTGACGCCGCCCCGCACCAGCAGGTCAATGTCGTTGTCGCCGTACTCCTCCACCAGACCGCCCAGGCCATAGAGTTCGGTGCCGTTCAGCGGCACGGCGGGGTCTTTCCCCGCGGCAATGGCCGCGGCCACAGCTGCGGCGGCAAATACACCGGGGAGACGGCCACCGCTGCTGTTCAGGGCGTCAGGCCCCACCAGCACCATGCGCTCGCTGTTCAGTCCAGCCGCCCGCTCCACCAGCTCCGCCACGGTGTCGCCGTCGCCGCCCACCACGGCGATGCGCTCCCGGCGCTGGGCGGAAGCCGCCTCCACCGCCGACCGCAGCGCCTGCTGCACCGTCAGTTCGGCGCTGTCGCACAGCACCACCTGCACATCCTGCTTTGCCAGAGCGTCAAACGCCGCCTGGTAGTCCTCCAGGGTGCCCTCATCCGCCACCCGGACAGCCACCACCTTGCCCGCGCCGCCCAAAAACAGCAGCCGCAGCAGTGTACTCATACCGGGGTCTGCATCCTCGCCGAAGGCCGTCACACCGGCGGCATAACCGGTGAGGGTCACCACTTCCCCAACAGTTCCTCTCACGGCCTTCGCCGCTACGCCGATGGTCTTGCTTCCCTTGGCGGCGGAGACCACCGCCGCCGCGTCATAGGCCGAGTAGACCCCCGGCCGCTCATGTCTTGTCTCGCTCAAGCTTTTATGACTCCCTTCAAAATAAAGTCCAGGAAGGTCTCCCCCTCCTCATCCGCCTGGGCGGTAAACACCGCCTGGCACCGCAGAGAGCCCCGCCGCAGAAACATTCCGGTGGTTTTCTCCCAGGCCAGCGCTTCCCAGCTGAGCTCCCCGGGCCGGATGCCGGACGGCAGCTTTCCCAGCAGGATGTCCGCCGCCGCTTCGCAGCCCGCCTCGCAGTCCGCCGCCCGCTCCGCCCGGAGCTCCACGGTGATGCCGCCCTCCAGCTGCTTGCCGTAAAGCTCCCGCACCGTCCCGGCCTCCTGGTCGTACATCTCGCCCAGGTAGTTGCAGAATCCCAACATTTTCCCTTCGGCGGCGCCCACGGCCACAGCCGCCACAGCCCCCGGCCAGCGTTTTGCCCTGTCCGCGGGAAACGCCTCCATCGCCGTCACGCCGCCCGCGTTCAGGGCGTCGATCACCGCCCGGCGCACCTGTGCCAGTTCCTTCATACCGCAGCCTCCCTCTCCGCCTCCAGGGACGCCCACCAGTACGTCAGCGTCTCCCCGATATAATAGGGTCTGCTGCTCCGCACCCGAAACGTCGTTCCGTTCCACAGCACCCGGTCCAGCAGTCCGACGGGCATCTTTCCCAAGTAGAGCCACAGCCGCCCGTCGATCCATCCAATACCTGTCACAGCGTCCGGCACCTGCTCCTCTTTTGCCGTCACGGGCTGCAGGAACGCCCGGGCGGGCACTTCTCCATCCGCCGTCCGGACGGTCACCTCCTGCCCATAGCGGGATAAGATCTCCCGGAACCAGTCCGTCATGCCCGCACCCCTTTGAAGCAGAAACCATCCACGGCGGCATAAGACTCCATCAGCCGCTCCGCCGTCTCCCGCAAAGCGTTTGCCCTTGCCGCGCGCTCCCCGCTGCCGCAGCCCTTGACGGTGACCGCTCCGGCTGTAAAGGAAGACACGTCTCCGCCCTGTCCCGCCGCCAGATCTGCCGCCGCGGTGAAGGCCGCCGCGCAGCAAAAGCTCTCCATGCAGTCCTCCGCCGTCACGCTGTCCCGCAGGCGGCCCTTCCAGTAGGTCTCCGCCGCGACGCACAGCGTCTCCAGCAGCGGCTGCTGTTCCTCCCCGACACCGGATACCGCCAGCGCCAGGGTCAGGATCTTCTCCTGCATCCTCCATCCCCCTCTCTTGTTCCGCGGCGGGGCGGCCTGTGCCGCCCCCACCGTTCTCAGCAGGTCATCAGACCTTCAGCACCTTGGACGCCTCGCCGAACAGCTTGGCAAAGCCGGAGATGGAGGTGATGGCCGCCCGCTCCAGCTGGCGGTCGATGAGCTTGTCGTACTCCACCGTGATCTCGCTGGCGCAGATCTGCTCCAGGGCGTAGTTCTTGTCCAGGCCCACCAGGGTGCCGGCAGGCAGGGCGCTGGTGCGCAGCAGCTTGGCGCCGAGAGGCGTGGTCAGGGTACCGGTGCCCTGGAAATTCAGGCCCGTCAGGGGATTCTGGAACTCGCTGAGCTTCAGCATGGCCAGCATCATGTCGCTGCTGACCAGCAGGGTGTTCATGGTATAGGGGTCGAACTGGCTCCAGAAGTCTACCAGCGCCTCATAGCTCAGGGTGCCGGCGGTGCCGGAGATAGGCTTGGTGCCCACGCTGAACACCTGGGCGGGGTTCTTGTTGCCGTCTCCGTCACAGAGGACCTTGATGGCGTCCTCCAGATGCATCCGGCCGATGTAGGCGCCGATCTGTCGCAATGTCACGGAGAACAGGTCCAGCCGCTGGAAGCGGATGGCCTCATAGGAGGCCACCAGCATCCGGCCCCGCTTGTGCAGGCGCACCAGATTCTCCTGGGTGCGGATCTGGGTCTTGGGGATCTCCGCGCCCTCCTCCACGCGCTTCAGGGTCTTCTGCTCCTCCGTGGGGATGGCGGCGATGGAGCGGTAGTCCATGCCGTCAAAGCGGGTCACGGTGGCGGTGATGTCGGGCAGGATGCTCTCCTCCTCCATACCCTGGCGCACCACACGGGAAACGAATTCCGGGAACAGCACGGCAGACTCCGTGTTGAGGAAAAACTTCTCCACGCAGTCGCTGCCAATGCCCTTGACCTTGATGTCAAAGCGCTTGAGCTGGCGCTGGAAAGCGTCCATGCCCTCCAGGGGCGTGCCGCGGTAATGCTCGCTGGGGTCCAGCTCCTCCAGCGTCTGGCTGAAGCTGCGGTCGCTGCGTCCGTACATGCCTTTTTCCAGCTTGACGTTTTCAAAATGATAAGCCATATCCACTCTCCTCCTTACAGTGCAAAGGTAACGGTCTTGGCGGCCTCATCCACATCCGCCACCAGGTAGCTGCGGCCCGTGGTCAGGGCCTTGACGCCGCCGCTGCCGTCGGCGGCCAGGCCGGTCCAGCCCAGAGCGGGCGCGGTTCCGGTGTAGGGCACCCGCACCATGCCGCCCAGGGCCACGGAGCAGGCCTCTCCGTCTCTGGCGACGAATACCACCACGCCGCAGAAGCTGTCGCCGTCGGCGCAGGCCGCCACCTCGCCGCTGCCGCTGACCTTCACCACCTGGCCCACGGCAGTCTCACCGCAGGCGAAGGTAGCCGCCCACTGGCCGATGCCCTCGAAAGAAATACCCATATCCATCCTCCTTTATATTCTTCGTTCCCGTCATACTGCCCTTTACGCAAAACATTGGGAATGTTTTGCGTGCGTCGTGATCCGCCGCGCCGCCAAAGGCGGTAAAGGCAGTCTGGAACAACATTTTTTGCGGCTGGGCCGCAAACGCGGCCCTGTCAAACGATTTCATCGTCTGACCCAAAAACAGTATCATACCAGGAACACCGTTTCGTCGCTCCGCTCCGCCGCGTCTTTCCGGCGCAGCTGCGGGGCTGACGGGAACTTCTTTGCCGCCCGGACCTCATAGGCCTTTTTCAATTCCACCAGTTCCGGCTCCTCCAGGCGATCCATCGCCTTAGCAAACACCTGGCCGTCCAGGTCGCCGTCCGTCAGCATGGCAAGGCGTGTCACCTCACGCCGCAGCTCCGTCAGGTACTTACGCCCCAGCGCCGCCTGTTTTTCCAGGACCGCCGAACCGCCGCCGCTTTGTTCAAACCGCTTCAAAACGCCTGCGTTCCGCTGGGCGGGTACCGCCACGAAGGACCATTCGTAGGCGTCCTGCGGCTCCCGCAGCTCCGTGAAGCACAGCCGCCCATCGTACGTCTCACCCCGCACATGGCCGCAGGCGCCGTTTTCCGCGCCGCAGATGGAGCAGACACTTCGCGCCATGCTGCACCCCACGCTGACCTCTTTCTTGATGCCGCCCTCGATCTCCGCGATCAGATCCCGGTTTTTCTCTGTCCGCAGCAGGTATGCCCAGCCCTTCAGCCAGCAGTACCCGTCTCCCGCGGCCGTCACCATGGCCTCTTCCCGCACCACCTCAGTGCGGTAGATACGGGCCGTCTGGCCCTTGGCAGACCACTGGTGGTCGAAAATACCGCTCTTGCCTACGAACAGCTCACCCAGCCGCTCCAGGGCGGCCGTGTCGAACCGCTCGAAGTCCCGGTCCACCTCGTTGTCGCACAGCCGCACGCTGAACACGTAGACCTGTTCCTCCGTCAGCTCCGTCTTGGCGAACTGATTGATGCACGCCAGTTCCTCCCTGATGTCCATACAAACCCCCTTTATTTTTTCGCCGCGTCATTCTCAATCTGCAGCTTCCGCGCCTGCTCCCGGTAGAGGAACGCCCTGGCCTCCTCCACCTCATCCTGCAGATTGATGTCGTTCCAAACCACCTCAAAGCCGCAGGTGTAGCCGTGCATCCGCAGCCACAGGCGGCAGATGCGCTCTACTGTCGGTGTCAGTGTCCGGCGGATGGCCGTGATCTCCGTGGTCAGCATGTCGGCCTGCTGGCTGCTCATCCGCTCCGTGGAGTTCCAGCTCAGCCCCAGCATGAAAGGCGGGATACCGGTCTTCGCCACGATCTGCTCCGTGATCTGTCGCACCGGCACCTGGCTGTCCAGGATAGGCGCGTCGCCGCCGATGACCCGGATGTCCACATCGCCCACCGCCACGAAATCCCGGACAGCGTCGCCGTCCCGCATGGCCCTGCTCCATTCTTCCGCCAGAACGCGTCCCTTTTCCGCGGCGCCGGTGCCGTCTCCGTTCCGGCAGGTCACAGCGAAGCGCACGTTGCCGCACCGCTCCCAGTTGACGCCGGTGGCGTGATAGATTTTCATAAGAATATCCGCCAGAAACGGCAGGGAGCGCAGCAGCGACACGCCATAGGGACTGTCCGCCTCGGGATTCAGCGGTGTGAACAGCAGCAGGTCCTGGTAAGGCAGCTCCGCCATCCGTCCCCCCTCATCCGGTCCCCAGATGGAAAACGTCAGGGGATTCTCCCCCTCCCTGACCTCGATGTCCTCCACCCGGCCGCACAGCAGCGCGGCGATCTCCCGGTTTCCCGCCGCGGGCACGATCTCGCCGACAGCCTGTCCGCAGGTCAGCAGGGAATCCAGGTAGCAGTCCAGAAACGCGTTGATGCCGAATTGTCCACGCCCCACAGGAACCGTCCTTAAGAACTCAGCCAGCGCCGCTTCCGCCCTCCGGCTCCCGCAGGACACCGTCACGCCCCCGCTCATACGGATGAGCTTGTAGATGGCCGCGTCCACCACGGGAACGGCCTCCCGGACGGCCCTGTACAGCCGGACTTCCCCATTTCGCAGGGGCACATAATCCCCCAGCATTCCGAAAGGATGATGGCTACCGTTCCGGATCTGCACCGCCGGAACCGCCAGCGCCTCCTTTTGTTTCCGCCACTTCAACCGCAGCACTCCTCTCCTGTGATTTTTATTCGCTCATGGCCGCCGCTCCACCGCCACCGCCGCGAAGCCGCACTCCTGTTCCCCCGCCAGGTCCATCGCAAAGTATCTCATCTCGTCCATGGCGTGGTCATGTTCTTTTCGGGGCACATCCCGGCCGCTGCGCTCATCCCAGCAGTACAGTCCGATCTCCCGCAGGCAGTCCGCGCATCCCCGGCACAGCGCCAGTTTCCCGCTCCGCAGCATGTCCGCCGTGGTGCGGATGCCGTCCGCCACGGCATTGTCCGCCCGGATGACCCGGAACCCCCGCCGCCGCAAAACTTCGATGAAGCTGGCCGCCGACGGGTCCACCACCACCCGTTCGATGTCCCGTCCCGCCGCCAGCCGTGTCAGGTCGTCGGCGTATTCCGCGTCCGTCCGCTGCCGGCCCGCCTTGTGGGAATCGTAGTAATACTCCTCCGTCCGGTACCACACGCCGTCCTTCTTTCCCCACAGGCCGAAGGACGCTGGATTGGCCGTTCCGTAGTCCACGGAGATACGCCACTGGGAGAACGGCCCCTCCGGCGTCTCCACGGCATCCCGCTCCGAATCGAAAAAGTCGTAGATGAGCCCCTGGGCGGCGGTCCATTCTCCCAGGACGAACCGCCGGTAAAACACGCCGGAGCACGCGTTTTGGTACCTGGCCCGGATGCGGGCCGAGAGCCCCGGATTGTCCTCCATGGTAAAGTGCAGCCGCAGCGCCCGCCGCTCCTCCGCCTTCAGGATCCACTCCTGGTAAAACCAGTGCTGGGGTCCCTCCGGATTGCAGTTGAACCACAGCCGGCTCCCGGGCACGCTGCACCGGGCGATGGCCTGCTCCACAAAGGACCGGGGCATCAGCGCCGCCTCATCCAGAAACACCCCCGCCAGGGTGCTGCCCTGGATCAGCGCCGCGCTGGATTCATCCTTGCCGCCGAACAGCAAAAAGCGGTTCTCCCGCCCGTGATAGCGGACGGTCAGCAGATTCTCCGTCCGCTTTTCCCCCACAGTCATGCCCAGCCGCCGCAGATAGGGTATCAGCTCCGCCAGGAGATTCCGCCGCAGGGACCCGATGGTCTTTCCGCAAAGGCCGAACTGCTGGCCGTCGAACCGGCTCTGGGCCCACAGGAAGAACGACAGCCCCATGGAAAAGGTCTTGCCGCTTCGGACGGCGCCGTCGCAGATGATGGCCTCCCACTCATCCCGGTACCACCAGGACAGCACTTTCCTCTGTTTTGCGGAAAACCGCAGCGGTCTAGCCATTCATGTCCTCCATCTGTCCGGCGATGTCCTCCAGGGCGCGGTACAGCTCCTCCGCGCCGCCGTCGCCGCCGCTCTCCAGCAGGTTCCACAGCGTCTCCAGCGCCCGCACCCGGTCCACGAATTTCACTTCCACACCCTTGTCCGTCACCTTCAGCTCCGACACAGCGGACAGGTCCAGTCCCTCCGGGTCGGTCTCTCCGGGCCGCAGCGCCAGTCCAGCCCCGTCATTGGCCCGTCCGAAAGCCAGCTCCGCCAGCCGCCGGAGCACATCCTCCCGCCGCAGCTGTCCCGCCGCGGCCTCCCGCATCCGCTCCAGCCGCTCCCGGACAGTCCTGCGCCGCAGCATGGAAAATCCATTCCGGCATCCGCTCTCCGCAGCCGCCCGTTCCGGATCCATCGTCCGCAGATAGGCCCTGCAAAAGGCGTCCTCATTCTGTTTCTTCTCCATTCGTCCCCTCCTCACCGTCTCACACTCAAGGCCGCCCTGTCGGAAAAGTTGCACATTTCTGTGCGTCGCCGAAAAAAATATTCCGCTGGCGCCGCCGGCGGAATTTTCAAAAAAGAAATAGCGCTGTGGTTTCCCACAGCGCCATTGTCCATTGTTTCAGGCGGCCCAGCCCAACTGCTGCCGCAGGCAGTCCGCCGCTTTTTTGCTGTCACTGACTGAAAAAAGCACAAGTCCCTCCGCCTTATCCATAGGGCCGTCGCTCTGCACATTGGTCTTGGGATGGCATGCCCGCCACCGGAGCTGCCGTTTGATGTCCTCAAAAACGCGGCTTCCCACCACCAGCGTTCCCTCCTCCGTCTGACCTTCCACCAGCCGGATGTCATCAATGTCGGCCAGCTCCATATAGTAAAACGTCCTGTCCCGGCTCATGAAGATCACCCGCTGGTCGGTGATCCAATATTGCTGTCCCAGCACGTTCCATTTCTCCACAAACGGGGATACGATCAGCAGTGCCGCGACCAGCAGCACGGCGATCACCGCCTTTAAGCTCCAATCCGGACTGTTTCCGATGTACAGCCGCAGAAGGACCGCGGTGACGGCCCCAGTGCCGATCCATTTTCCCAAAATCAAAAACTTGGCGTCCCGCTCCAGCAGTGGGAAAGGCTTCGTCACGCCGTGCCAGCGCACCTGTTCGCCGCTGCGCAAATAGTTCTGAAATGCCTGTTCGGTGCTTCGTTTTTCTCCCATCTCTGTCCACGCTCCTTTGCAAGATTCCGGCGGTCTCCCGCCTGTTTATTATGATACGCCCATTTTTGTTCAGCCGCTGTCAATAGGTTTTTCCAAACTGTTAAGAAGGCGCCAAGTTTTTTAGCGGCAATTTAACGGCATATCTGATATAATGGTCCTAGTATCCGGTACTGCTTTCCTAAGATTTTAAAGGAGGCTTTCCCTTGACCTCAAAACGTTCTCTGGCGGCGCGGCTGTTTCCCTTTTCCTGGAAGGACCTGCTGGTCTCCGCCGTCATTCTCTCCTGTGCCATCGGCCTGTGCAGCCTTCTGCGCCTGGCGGACAGCAGCGATGGCTTTGCCTCGCCGGTATTTGTTCTGGCGGTCCTTTTGATCTCCCGCCTGACCACCGGCTATCTCTTCGGTCTCATCGCCTCCGTGCTGGGCGTGATCTGCGTCAACTTCGTCTTTACATATCCCTATTGGGCGGTCAACTTCACGATTTCCGGTTATCCCCTGACCTTTCTGACCTTTCTGATGGTCTCCATCATCACCGGCACCCTCACCGCCCAGGCCAAGCAGCAGGAGCGTCTGCGGGCGGAAAACGAAAAGGAGAAGATGCGGGCCAACCTGCTCCGCTCCGTCTCCCATGACATCCGCACGCCGCTCACCGCCATACTGGGCGCCACCTCCGCCGTCCTGGAAAACCCGGAGATGTCCATAGAGGACCGCAGCATCCTGCTGGAGGACGCCCGGGACGACGCCCAGTGGCTGATCCGGGTGGTGGAGAATCTGCTGTCCATCACCCGCATCGGCGGCGACCAGACCAGCATCACGAAATCCCCGGAAGCGGCCGAGGAGGTCCTGGGCGAAACCGCCCAAAAATTCCGCCGCCGCTTCCCCCAGATAGCCGTCTCCGTGTCCGCCCCGGAAGAGCTTCTTCTGGTCCCCATGGACCCCATTCTGATCGCCCAGGTGCTGTCCAATCTGCTAGAAAACGCCGTGCTCCACGGCGAAACGACCACCGCGATCAGTCTCTCCGTCCGCAAAGAAGACAATTTTGCCTGTTTCTCCGTCCGGGATAACGGCCGCGGCATTCCCCCGAAAGCGCTCCCCGCCCTGTTTGACGGCTCTCTGAAGCACAGCGAGACCCCCGCCGGAGACGGCAAACGCAACATGGGCCTGGGGCTGTCCGTGTGCCTGGCCATCGTCCGGGCCCACGGCGGCACGATGGAGGCCCGCAATCTGGAAACCGGCGCGGAATTTCTGTTCCGTCTGCCCTTGCAAGAGGAGGTACATCCATGAATATCCGGGAAAAGATTTTGGTCGTTGAAGACGAAAAAAGCATTGCCCACTTTATTTCCTCCGTCCTGTCCGCCAACGGCTATGAGTCTATGCAGGCCCGCAGCGGCTCGGAGGCCCTGTCCATGATCTCCTCCCACTGTCCGGACCTCATCATTCTGGACCTGGGGCTGCCGGACATGGACGGCCTGGAAATTCTCCGCCAGCTCAGAAGCTGGTCCAGCCTGCCGGTGGTGGTCGTCTCCGCCCGTTCCCACGAAAAGGACAAGGTGACCGCCCTGGACCTGGGCGCCGACGACTACCTGACCAAGCCCTTCGGCACCGACGAGCTGCTGGCCCGGGTCCGCACCGCCATCCGCCATACCCGCACCGCCAGCGGCAACGACGAGATCGCGCAGAAGGGCACCTATACCGT
Source organism: Oscillibacter valericigenes (assembly GCF_021531435.1). Taxonomy (GTDB): domain Bacteria; phylum Bacillota; class Clostridia; order Oscillospirales; family Oscillospiraceae; genus Oscillibacter; species Oscillibacter valericigenes_B. The sequence continues at coordinate 106,921 of NZ_JAFBIS010000002.1, read as the reverse complement.
GGGTGAGTTGACCATCGACTACAACAAGCACCAGGTCCTGAAAAACGGCCGGAATGTCCGGCTGACCCTAAGCGAATTCCGCATCGTGGCCCTCCTGGGAAAATACGCCGGCAAAGTCCTGACCTACGACTTCATTATGAAAGAGCTGTGGGGTCCCCGCGCCGGCGGCGACAACCAGATCCTGCGGGTAAACATGGCCAACATCCGGCGGAAAATTGAGAAAAATCCCGCGGAGCCGGAATACCTCTTCACAGAGGTCGGCGTAGGCTACCGCCTGGCGGAATGTGAGTAATTCAGCCAGCAAAACCATGCTTTCCTGAAAAAATCCCCCCTGCTTGTCAGAACCGCATTTTCTGACAAACAGGGGGTCTTTTTTCAAATCAGGAGCAGTATCCCGGTCAGCTATTTCTTCCATTTTTTTCAAATTGGCAGTTTTTTAACACGCCGCCTGTCATCCCTCACAGGGTCTGTATTTCTCCCTCCTCTTCCTTAACGCACAGTCCCTTCAAAATCTGCTATGGTAATAACAGAGCTTGTGGTTCCCCGGATTTTCTCTCCCACGGGGAAACCGCAAAAACAGGAAAAGGAGTGTGTGTAAATGACAACATTTATCATCGGCCTCGTGATCCTTTTCGGCGGAGCCGCCCTGTACGGCAAATTCTGTGAAAAGGTCTTCGGCCCCGACGACCGGGAGACCCCCGCCTACTCGAAGCAGGACGGCGTGGATTACATCCCCATGAGAGGTTGGAAAAACGGCCTCATCAATTTGCTGAACATCGCAGGTACAGGCCCCATCTTCGGGCCCATCCAGGGCATTCTGTTCGGGCCCATCGCGTTCATCACCATCCCCATCGGCAATATCATCGGCGGCGCCATGCATGACTATTTCTCCGGCATGATCTGTCTCCGGGACGGCGGCACCCAGATGCCCACCATGATCCGCCGGTACAGCAACAAGGGCGTCTACACCGTGTATCAGGTGTTCTGCTCCCTGCTTCTGCTGCTGGTGGGCGCCGTGTTCATCTACACCCCCGGCGACATCGCCGCCACCCAGGTCTTCGGCTTTGACGGCAAGGCCACCTCTGTCTCCACCTGGGTCATCTACGGCGTTATCTTTGCCTATTACCTGATCGCCACCGTGTTCCCCATCGACGCCATCATCGGTAAGATCTACCCCGTCTTCGGCGCCATCCTGCTGTTCTCCGCCCTGGGCGTGTTCATCGGTCTGTTTGCCAAGGGCTATCCCCTGCTCGACCTCTGGGACGAGTGGGTCGCTCCCGCCGCTTACGTCATGCAGGACGGCGCGAAGGCCGCCTTCAGCTATCAGGACTACTTCACCGCCAACCACTTCATTCCCATTTTCTTCATCACCGTGGCCTGCGGCATCCTCTCCGGCTTCCACTCCACCCAGACGGCCATCATCTCCCGCACCATGAAGAGCGAGAAGCAGGGCCGCATGACCTTCTACAACATGATGGTCCTGGAGGGCTTCATCGCCATGGTCTGGGCCGCCGCCGCCATGGGCGTGTACAACCTGGGTATGCAGGAGGCCAACGCCGGCCTCGCCACCGGCACGGTCGGCATCGTCTGCCGCGACGTTCTGGGCAATGTAGGCGGCATCGTCGCATTACTCGGCATCATCGTCCTGCCCATCACCTCCGGCGATACCGCGCTGCGGGGCTTGCGCCTGTCCATCTCCGAGGCATTCCACATCGACCAGAGCTCCAACGCCAAGCGCCTGAGCCTGTCCGCCGTCATCTTCGCCCTGGTGGCTGTGATCCTGGTGTTCGCCAAGACGAATCCCAACGGCTTCAACATTCTGTGGCGTTACTTCGCCTGGTCCAACCAGACGCTGTCCCTGTTCGCGTTCCTTGCCATCTCCGTCTGGATGTTTGAAAACGGCAAGAGCAAATTTGTCTGGATCCCCCTGATCCCCGGAGCGTTCTACTGCTTCGTCACCGTCACCTTCATTATGAACGCCAAGATCGGCTTCCACATTCCCTGGGCCATCGCCTACCTCATCGGTGCCTGTGCTGCCGCGGCTTATGTGGGCGTCATTGTCTGGTACGGCAAGAAGCGCTCCGCCCGGGTCCTGGCAAAATGATCCGCGGATAACGAGGTCACCTCGTTTTCTCCCTTCTCTCAGCCCGCCGCGTTTCCCGCGGCGGGCTCTCTTTTTTCTATCCATGCCCCAGCGTAATGGCCATTCCCACGATCATGCCCAGCACCGCTGCCAGGGCCGGCAGCTTGCTCTGCCACAGCCCCGCCGCCTCCGGCAGCAGCTCCGCGAACACCACATACAGCATCGCCCCGGACGCCAGGCTCAGCACCGCCGCCAGCGCCGCCGGACTCAGCGTCCCCACGGCGTACCCCAGCGCCGCTCCCAGTATGGTAGGAGCCCCGGTAAGGGCCGCTGTCGCGGCGGCCTTCCACCGCCGCTCTCCCCCCGCCGCCATAGGCACCGCTACCGCCATCCCCTCCGGGATGTTGTGCAGGCCGATGACCGCCGCCAGCAGCCATCCGCTGCCCGCTTCCCCACCGGCGAAAGCCGTCCCGATGACCATGCCCTCCGGCACATTGTGGAGGGCGATGGCCGCCGCCATCACCACCCCCGCCAGCAGGAGGCTGCTCCGCTCCTCCGTCCGTTCCCTTCGCTCCAAAGCGCGGTTCAGCCCCGCCGTCACGCCGTAGCCCGCCAGGATGCCCACTGTCGTCACCGGCATCCGTCCCGGCGCCGCCTCCGCCAGCAGGTCAAAGCACACCACCGCCACCATGACGCCGGCGGCGAAACTCAAAAGCAGGCTCACCGTCCGGCTGGAATCCCGGCGGAACAGGCAGGCCGCTCCGCCTCCCAGTCCCGTCCCGCCGATGCCTGCCGCCGCCGTCACCAGCAGCACCTGTCCCAGCATTCCCATCCTGTATCCTCCTTAAAAACACCGAGCAGGAAGCCTCCCGGCTTCCCGCTCGATTTTCTTCCCGATTTTCATGTGTGACCAGGCTCATTCCAGGGTATTCTTCCCCCGGCTATTTCATGCCCTCCACGTACCGTTTTACATATTGAATAAAGGTCAGCGTCACCGGAGACGCGGTCTTCATCTGCGGGACTCCCAGGCCCAGCATCCGCTCCTGCAGCGGCTCCATGGGCAGCGCCACGGCCTTGTGGCTGTAATTCTTCAGCAGCAGCTCCGGCAGGATGGACACGCCCAGCCCCTCGGTAACGATGTTGATGATGGCATAATCACTGCAGGCGGAAAACAGGATGTGGGGCCAGTGGGGCAGCTTGTCCAGAATGAACCGCACCTCGCCGTCATATCCCGGCATAGGCATGATAAACTCCTCGTCCAAAAGGGCTTCCAGCGGCACGGACTTCTCCCGGCTCAGCGGATGTCCCGGCGGCACCAGGACCAGCAGCCGGTCCCGGCACAGGGGCAGCCATTCAAAACTCTTCCCCTCGCCGCCGGCGTAGAGGCAAAGCTCCGCCTGCCGGTTGTCCATGATCTCCTCAATGGTATCGGAGCCGCCCTCAAAGATCTGGATCTCCACATGGGGGTAGTCCTTCTGGAAATCCCGGATGATCCCCGGCAGCCAGTAGGTCGCCACGCTGGGATAGGCGGCGATGCGGATGCGCCCGGTGTCGGCCCCTTTGATCTTTGCGATATACTGCTCCAGCGATTCGTTGGTATTCAGCAGCTGACGGATGACCGGCAGCAGCATCTCGCCCTCGCTGTTGGCCTGGATGCCGGAGGAGGTGCGCACCATCAGCGGAAATCCCACTTCCTCCTCCAGAGACTGCATCATGTGGCTGATGCCGGACTGGGTATAGCCCAGTTCCTCCGCCGCCTTGGAAAGGCTTCCCAGCTCCACAGCCCGCACGAACGCCTCGTACTTACGGATATTCACGTGCTCTCCCTCTTTCTTTGCCATGCTGTTTTCTCATAGGCATTCCCATTTCATATACCTATCGTCATGGTATCGCGGCTTTTTCAAAAAGGCAAGTCTTTTTCGCATACCGTGCAAAAAACCGCATAGGTTTTGGGGAGGTGATGTTGAAATGACGATCCATGTAGTGCGCCCCGGCGAAAGTGTGGATTCCATCGCGGCCTATTACGGGGTGGACCCCGCCCGTCTGACCGCTGATAACGCGGTCCCCTCCGATCTGGCTCTGGCGGTAGGCCAGACGCTGGTGGTCCGCTTTCCCCGGCAGGTCCATGCCGTCTCCCCCGGCGAGACGCTGTACTCCATCGCCGCCCGCTACGGCATCACCGTGCGGCAGCTCTGGCGGAACAACTGGTATTTAGGCGGCCCGGAAAACCTGTATCCCGGCCAGGACCTGGTGATCTCCTATTTTGATGAAAAGCTGGGTGCCGCTTCGTTCAACGGCTACGCCTATCCCTATATCGACCGCGCCCTGCTCTCGGCGCAGCTCCCCTATGTGACCTACCTGACCCCCTTCACCTACGGCATCACCGCCGACGGCGGCCTGCTGCCCCTGGAGGACGACGCCCTGCTGGCGGCCGCCCGGCAGCACTGGACCCGTCCCGTGATGCACCTGTCCACCCTGACGGAATCCGGCCAGTTCGACACCCAGCGGGCCCAGCTGGTGCTGACCGACGAAGCCGTCCAGGACCGGCTGGCGGAGGAGGTGTTCCAGACCATCCTCCGCCGGGGCTACGCCGGGCTGGATGTGGATTTCGAGTATCTGCCCGGGGACCTGGCGTCGGCCTACGCCGAATTTCTCACCCGCCTGCGGCGGATGCTCCACCCCCAGGGATTATTTCTCTGGGCGGCTCTGGCCCCCAAGACCAGCGCCGGGCAGCGGGGATTGCTGTACGAGGGCCACGACTACGCCGCCGTGGGCCTCGCCGCCGACGCCGTCCTCCTGATGACCTATGAGTGGGGCTATACCTACGGCCCGCCCATGGCAGTCGCCCCCATTCCCAACGTCCGGGCGGTGCTGGACTACGCCGTGACGGAGATCCCCCCGGAGAAAATTCTCCTGGGCGTCCCCAACTACGGCTATGACTGGCCCCTGCCCTTTGTCCAGGGCGTCACCCGGGCCCAGTCCATCTCGAACCAGCGGGCCATCGAGCTGGCGGTGGAGCACCGCATCGCCATCCAGTACGACGAGACCGCCCAGTCCCCCTTCTTCCACTATACCGACGAAAGCGGCACCGTCCACGAGGTCTGGTTCGAGGACGCCCGCAGCATGGACGCCAAGCTGCGCCTCATCGCGGAATACGGCTTCCTGGGCGCCGGGTTCTGGAACCTCATGCGCCCCTTTTCCCAGACCTGGCTGGTGCTGGATTCCCTGTACGACATCCGGTGATAAAAAATCCCTCTGCGGAACCGCAGAGGGATTTTCCATTTATTTCGTCCGCAATCTCCGGCACAGCGGGATGATGACGCCGCCGCAGGCATTGCCCAGGGTCATCACCAGCATGTACCCCAGCGCCCTGCCGCCCCACACATTGGCGGCGGAGAAATAGAACATATTGGCCACACAGTGCTCAAAGCCGCACAGGATAAACACCGTCACCCCCAGGAAAATGCCGATGTACTTTCCCACCTCATGGGGGTTGTTCTTGAAACCGTCCACGGCAATGAACATCAGAATGTTGCACAGCACGGACAGAATGAAGATGGACAGCAGGCTGTCATCCAGCTTCGTCCGGCACATAGCCGCCGCCTTCTCCGTGATACCCGCGATGCGGGTCAGGCGGATGCCGTAGCCCACCAGCCCGGTGCCCACCAGGTTCCCCAGCCATACCGACGCTACAAAGGCCGCGTAGCGGGGCGGCTGCTCAAAGATGTATCCCACCTTCCCGGTGAACAGGTTAAACCCAAAGGTGCAGATGGCAAACAGGCCCAGGCAGAAGAACACCGCCCCGGTCACCTTGTTCTCGCAGGACAAAAACACCACACCGCCGATGCCGATGCACACGCCGCCCAGCACGGAATTTAAAAATAACGCCGCTTTCTCTCTCATGGCGCAGCCCTCCTTATAATCCGTTGACGATGTTTTCCGGCCGCTGTCCCGCCATAACGCGTCCCAGGTCCTCGAACAGCATCCGGTACACATTGTGGAAGGAGGACAGGGAGATGCCCGCCTGGTGGGGGCACAAAATCAGCTTGTCCGGGCACTCATGGGCCAGCTTCACCAGCGGATGGTCCGCCGGGACGGGCTCCGGGGCATAGGCGTCCAGCCCCGCTCCCCCCAGATGGCCGGAACGGATGGCCTCGCATAGCGCCTCGTCGTCGATGATGGCCCCCCGGGCGGTGTTGACCAGGAAGGCCCCCGGCTTCATCCGGGCCAGAAAGTCCCGGTCCACCAGATGGGTGCTCTCGGCGGTGGCGGGCAGGTGGAGGCTCACGATGTCGCACCGGGCGGTCAGCTCCTCCAGGGGCAGGTATGTCACGCCCAGCCGCTTCTCCGTCTCCTCGTCCCTGCGGTGGCGGGCATAGTAATAGACCTCCGTGCCGTTGGGCCGCAGCCGCGCCGCCGTTTCCTGGCCGATGGCGCCGAAGCCCACCAGTCCCACCTTGGCGGCGGTGAGGTCCAGGGGCACATTGCCCTCGATCTCCCGTACTGCCTCACCCTGATGGCCCTCCAGCACCATGCGGTGGCCCCACAGGGTATGGTGGAGCAGCATGGTCATCAGCATCACCGCCTGCTCCGCCACAGGTCCCGCGTTGCACCCGGCGTTGTTGCACACATAGACGCCCCGGCGCCTCGCCGCCTCCAGGTCGATGCGGTCAAAGCCCACGCCCTCGCTGTGGATCATCTTCAAATTGGGCATCCGGGCGATCAAACTCTCCCGCACCCAGGTCACCGGGGTGACGAAGATGACCTCGGCGTCGCCGCCGGCAGCCAGCCACTCCTCCTCGGAGGCCTCCCGGTCGCAGAAGATCAGCTCCGCCGTCTGATAGGCCGGAGAATTCTTCGGTGCAAAGCGGTCATACCGCTTTTTCATGGTCAATACCAGAACTTTCATGGGCAGTTCACTCCCGCATCAGATTTGTATGGGCCAGCGCCCGGAACAGGCAGGCGGTGACCAGGCCAGTAAGCGCCCCGGTAAACAGGGATACTCCCAGCAGGATCGGCAGATAATAGAGGGGTGCCGTGTTGCCCAGGGTCAGCACCGCCGCGGCCACCTGGCCGCAGTTGTGGGCCGCCGCGCCGCCCACGGACACGCCGTAGACCGACAGCCGCCGCCACCGGGATAAGCCTATCATCACCAGCATGGCAGACACGCCGCCCAGCAGGGAAAAGATGAGGGCGTTCATATTCCCGGCGAACACCGCTCCCAGCAGGCACCGGGCAAGCAAAATCAGCATGGCCTGTCCCGGCCCCAGCACATACAGGGCAAACACCGTCACGATGTTGGCAAGGCCCAGCTTCACGCCGGGGATGGGGATGGCCAGGGACAGGGGAAAAAAGTTCTCCAGATAGCTCAGGGCCAGCGCCATGGCGGTCAATACCGCGCACAGCGTCAGCTGTTTGGTCGTCAGCTTCATGGCCGCCTCCTATCCGATGACGACATCCGGGGCGTCCTTGTCCACCGGGCCGCCCTCCAGCCGGATGATGATGCGTGCGGGCAGGCACACGATGCTCTGTCCCGCCCGGGTGATGGTGCCCGTGTGGACGCAGTCCTGGGTGGGGCAGTCCGCCTCCTCCACCCGAACGCCTCCGTGGGGCTCCATGGATACCCGCAGCGTATATCCGCCGCCGGAATACGTGCGTTCAGCGGTGCCCTTCAGCCGGTCCAGCTCCACGCGCTCCGCCTCCGCCCCGTCCACGGTCACCACCGCCGTCAGAGGCCCGGAGCCGCTGTGACCGCCCCAGACCGCCAGCGCGCAGGCCGCCGCCAGGGCCGCGACCAGCAATACCACCAGAGCGTCCCAAAGGCAGGGCCGCAGTTTAGGAGACGACTTCATAGCTGTATCCGCTCTCCTCACTCGCCTCAAATTCATTGGCGATACCGTCGGTGACGACCACCCGGCCGTCCTCCGTCACCAGCACCAGGTCAAAGTCATAGACGCCGCTGCGCCAGAAGTCCAGCGCCTTTTCCTCGCCCATCACGAACAAGGCGGTGGACAGAGCGTCACACATGGTCCCCACGCCGGGCCTGCCGTCCACTTCATCCCAGTCGCAGTCCGCCACCACGGTGACGGAGGTGAGGCCGCTGTCCGCCGGATACCCGGTGGCGGGGTCGATGATGTGGTGGTAGGTCCTACCGTCCGCCTCAAAAAAGCGCTGGTATCCGCCGGAGGTGACCGCAAAGGCGTTTTCCAGCTTCAGCATTCCCGCGTAGGCGTCGGCCCTGTCCGCGTTTTGAGGGTCCTGAATGCCTACCCGCCAGGGCGTCCCGTCGGGACGGTCCCCCCAGGCCAGCACGTTTCCTCCCAGGCTGATCGTGGCCCGCGGGATGTTGTTTTCCTTCAAAATCTCCGCCACGCGGTCGGAGGCGTAGCCCTTGGCAATGCCGCCCAGGTCGATCTGGGTGCCGGGGGTCAGCGCCGCGGCATCAGCGTCCAACGTCACATGCTCCGGCCCCACCAGGGCCAGCAGCCCGTCCAGCTCTTCCTGAGAGGGCACCCGGTTTTCCTCCTCCGTAAAGCCCCAGGCGGAGACCACCGGGGCGATGGTGATGTCGAAGGCCCCGCCCGTCGCCAGGGAGTATTCCTCTGCCGCGGCCAGCAGGCCGCCGACCTCCTCACCCACGGAAATGCCCAGGCCGCCGGCGTTGTTGAGCTGAGAGACCACGCTCTCGCTGTCCGTCCGGGACAGCAGGCTCTCCAGCCGCCGCACCTCGTCCTCCGACAGGTAGTCGGCGTGGGTGCTTTTTTCCCCGTAAGTTGTAAAGATCATGACCGTATCCATGGCGATGACCTGGATGCTCTCCCGCGCCTCGTCCGGGTCCACCGTCTGCCAGCCGCAGCCGCTGAGTCCGGCCGCCATCAGCGCGGCCAGTGCGGCCGCCGCAAAACGTTTCATAGGTTTCCTCCGTATGTTCTGGATTTCCGAAAGGAATTCGTTGGTGTCATATTTAAGTAGTATATCACGCTCCGGTGTGCTTCTCAACCGAAAATCCTTCTGAAATCAGAAATAGGAACGCCAAAAACGGCAAAAGGAAAAAAGCATATGGCTTTACCCTTGCAAACGCCTCCAAAACCTGTTATACTATCAAAGTATGTCGGCGGCGCTTTTTATGCCGCTTTCCATTTTTGAGAAAACAACCCCGGAGGTCTAATATAATATGCCGAAAAAAAGCAATAATAAGCCCGTCAAGCGGGACGAACCCATGACCGGCGCCATGAAATTCTTCCTGGCCGGATGTGTAGCAGAGCTGTATCTGCTAATCGTCCGCCGTTTTTATGCCAACGGCACCGCTGTGCAGCAGATTGCCTGGTTTGATCATTACCTGTTTTACCTGATGGGTGCCGGCGCGGTCCTGCTGGTCATCGGTGCGGTGTGCGCCGCCCTCTGGCGGGCCGATAAAAAGAAGCTGGTCCCCGCGCTGTCTGTGGCCGCGGCCGGTGCGTTCCTGGCGCTGTCCGCCGTGCTGATCCGCTGGAACATGGCCACTCTGACGCTGTTCACCGTGGTCGTCCCCGTGGTGATGCTGCTGGGCATCCTCTGGAGCCTGTATGACCGGGAATGCGCCCTGGCCCTGACCATTCTGGGCATCACACTGGTCATCCTTTGGATCTGCCGTCGTGCGGGCTCCAGCCAGTATTACGGCATCTATGTGAAAGCCGTTGCCGTGATCTACCTGGTGGCGGCAGCCGCCGTCGCTCTGCTGACAAAGCAGGGCAAGCTCCGCAAACTGCTGCCCGCCAATGCCGATACCCTTCCGGTATACATTGCCTGCGGCCTGTCTGTGGCAGCCATTGCTGCGGGGCTGGTCAGCGCCACGATTGCCTACTATGTCATGTGGATCCTGGCCATCGTGGTCTTTGCTCTGGCCGTGTACTACACTGTCAAGCAGCTGTAATGCACATAATGTTCAGGCCCGTCCTTTCGGACGGGCCTGTTTTTTATGATTCACCTGATATACAGCCCCAGCACCTTTTCATGGGGTTCCGTAAAATCTCCCAGCTGAATGTCCATGCCGATCTCAAAGGCGCGGTCCCAGGGGAAGCGGTAATTCTCCAGGCGGATGCCGCCCCAGCCCCGTTCCTCATAAGGCGCCAAGGACGAGATCAGGTTGCTCCGCTCCAGGTTTTTCACCACATCCGCCGTTTCCTCTGTCATCCGCCGCTCCAGCAGGGCCGTCACGCTCTCCCGGTCAATATCGGGCTGCCAGAAATTGTTGGCGTTGCCCCCCAGGTTATCCCGCACGTAGGCCGCCACATCCTCCCGCACCACATTCCGGTAGCAGAAGTCCTTAATGACGCTGTCCGCCAGAGTCCGGGCAAACGCCCGCTCCGTAGCGTCTGTCTGCCCGCCGTTTTGCAGGAAGGCGTACCGGGCCACGCCGTGGCTCAGCGCCGTGCCGGTGACGATGGCCATGTCCAAAAAGCCGGCGTAGCTCAAAAGCCAGCCCAGCTCCGTCTCCTTCGTCAGCGCGTCGTGGAAGGCCGTGCCGTAGCGGTTGTTGCCCGCGTCAATGAGGATGACGGGCCGGTTCTGTTTCCGGCAGTCGTTCAAATCGTCAATCAGCGCGCCGTAATAAGCAGCCATTTTCGTCTCGTCGGCAGGCTGCGTCAGCACCAGGAGCTGCAATTCGGCATCCGCCGTCTCCGTCAGTCCGAAAAATTCCAGATGCTCTGCAATAATACTCGTCAAGGGCTGGAAATCATAGATGCAGGCGGGCTGGTCCTCAGTGCCGCCGTAATAGCGCACCGCAACATTGGCCCCTGTCCAGCCGGTCTCCTCCAGGTACAGCTTCACCACCGCCTTGAACGCCAGATCGTCCACACCGGAGAGGAGCGCGTCCCCTTGGCGCAGCAGGCTGCGCAGATAGGCGATCTCATTTTTCTGGATACACTCTTCGGCGGAGGAATCATCGATGCCGATGAGTACCCGGAAATTCTCGTACCCATCGCCCCGCACGGTCTCCAGCATCCGGTCGGAGAGCCTCAGCTTCCGGCTCCGGGCGGCCAGGTATTCGTCCACCCGCGCCTCCGTCAGTCCAAAGGCCGTCGGGTTCAGCGGCTCCCCGCTGCCGCTCCGCCGGTAGTCTGCCTCGATGTTTTCCACCGTGAAACCGCTGCCGTCCAGTTCCGGACGGGGCTCCGCGCCGTAGGCGCGCAGGGCGTCGTAATCCTCCAGCGTGCCGCCCTCATAGCCCACCGTGGGAGCCAGGCGCATCACGCTGTCCAGCAGCCAGACCACGTTGTTCTCATCCCGGGCCAGAGCCGACAGCAGGGAATCCATCAGCTCCGTTGCGGAAGTGGTGCCGCCGCCGGGAATGGGTATTTCGTCCCCCGTCATGCTCCGGGAGCTGACCAATCCGCCGGAGTGCAGCTGGTCCAGGGAGAGGATGTAGCGGTCACAGCCCGCGGCCTCCTGGTCCAGCACCCAGGTGTAGAGGGACCAGGGTTCCCCCCGCTGGAGGCTATCGAAGTTTTTCGGCTGGCCGTCCAGTGCCGTCCGATAGAGGACCTCCTCCGGCATGACCAGCCGGTATCCCAAAGACTCCGCCAGATACACCACCCGCTCCACGTTGTCGGGCCGGTCGTCCAGGGGCACGTAGGCGATCTCCGCTCCTCCGGCGGCAGGCTCTTCCGCCTCCGGCTCCGTCCGCTGCACACCGCAGCCCGCCAGCAGCAGGCAGGCCAGCGCCGCCGCCAATATCCGTTTCTTCATAGAAGTTCTCCAATTCCAAAATGAGCGGAGCCGGAGGCTCCGCTCATTTTCTGTCTCACAGTCCAAACGCGCCCAGATTCAGGCTGCCGGTCACGCTCTCCATGCCCTTCTCCATGGCGTCGCCCGCCTGCCGCAGGGCCTCGTTCACGGCGGTCACCACCAGGTCCTGGAGCATCTCCACGTCATCGGGGTCCACGGCCTCGGGCTTGATGGTCACGGACAGGACTTCCTTCTTGCCGTTGACCTTGGCCTCCACGACGCCGCCGCCCACGCTGGCGGTGAACTCCTGGGCCTCCACATTCTCCTGGGCGGAAGTCATAGCCGCCTGCATTTCCGCGATCCTCTGCTGCATCTCCGCCTGGCGCTGAGCGCCGGACGCCTTGCCGTTGGTAAATCCACGGCGCGCACTGTAACCCATATCTGTTATCTCCTTTATTTGATCTCAATATTGTCGAACTGGCTGCCGAATTTCAGCAGATTCTGTAAATTTTCCTTTGTGGATGTCTTAGGCGGCTCGCCGACCCTGAGCACCAGCCGCACAGGTGTCCCGGAAACCCTGAGGGCCTCCTCTCCCAGAACGCCCCGTACCCGGTCATTGTCCAGCCGTCCCAGCGTGATGTCATCGGGGGCATAGACGGTCAGCTGGTCGCCGTCCAGCGTACCCACGCACATGTCGAGAAATACCCGGTACATGGGCGGCAGGCGGCCCTTGCAGCCCTCCGCCAGGGCCCGCCACCAGTTGCCGCTCACAGGAGCTGCAGACGGCGCCGGGCCGGGCGCTTCCTGAACCGGCTCCCGCTTCGGCGGCGGGGGCGGAGCCACAGGCTCCGGTTCCTCCGGCACGTCATAGGTCCGGGAGCCCGGCTCGTCGGGCAGAGGCGGCTCCTCTGGCAGCGGCGGCTCCTCCCAGGGAGGCGCGTCCTCCGCTTTTGGCGCCGGCTGTTCCTTTTTCTTCACGCTCTCCCGCACGGCGGTCCGAACGACCTCGCCCCGGGCGGCGGCGTCCTCCAGCCGCTGGATACGGCTCTCCAGAGCCGTCAAGTCACCGGAGAGGCTCTCATCGCACAGCCGGATGAGGCACAGCTCCGCGTCCGTGCGGCGGTTGGAGCTGGCGTACAGCTCCGCCGTCACCTTCTGCAGCGTAGTGGCCAGATATAAGAACCGGGCGGCGGGGACATCCTTCCCCAGCCGGTCCAGCGTCGCGGTATCGTACCCGCCGGACAGCAGCGCCGCGCCGCCCTCCGGGGCGGTCCGCCGCAGCAGCAGATCCCGCACCAGGGTGGAAAGCTCCCCCAGCACGGCGCCCACATCCTTGCCTCCGGCATAGAGCTGGTTCAGCAGCAGCAGTGCCGCCTTAGCGTCCCGCCGCAGCACGCACTCCAGCAGCTGCGCGGTCTGGAGGTTCCCCGCCAGGCCCAGCACATCCAGCACCGCGGCGCTGTCGATGGCGCCTCCGGCGGCGGCACACTGGTCCAGCAGGCTCAGGCCGTCCCGCAGGGCGCCGTCCGCCAGCCGGGACAGGATCTCCGCGCCGTCGGGCCGCAGGTCGATGCCCTCCTGCCCGGCCACATAGGAAAGCCTCGCGGCAATATCCGCCGGGGTGATGCGCTTGAAGGAGAACCGCTGGCACCGGGAGAGGATGGTGGCAGGCACCTTGTGCAGCTCCGTGGTGGCCAGAATGAACATCAGATGCTCCGGCGGCTCCTCCAGGATCTTCAGCAGTGCGTTGAAAGCGGGGGTGGACAGCATGTGGACCTCGTCCACGATGTACACCCGCTTCTTCACATTGGCGGGGGAGTAAATGGCCTCGTCCCGCAGGGCCCGCACCTGGTCCACGCCGTTGTTGGACGCGGCGTCCAGCTCCAGCACATCCAGGAAGCTGCCGCTCTCGATGCCCAGGCAGCTAGGACACTGGCAGCAGGGGTCGCCGTTCACCGGATGCTCACAGTTGACGGCCTTGGCCAGGATCTTGGCGCAGGTGGTCTTGCCGGTGCCCCGGGTCCCGGTGAACAGGTAGGCGTGGGAGGTCCGGCCCTCGGCCACCTGCTTTTGCAGGGTCTGGGTGATATGGGACTGGCCAATGACGTCGGAAAACACCTTTGGCCGCCATTTGCGATACAGGGCCTGATACATGAAGTTCCTCCAAAGCAAACAAAAAAGTCCTCCGTAAGCAGCTGCGGATCCGGCACCCTCGCGGCACATGGAACATCCCGCTTAATGCTGCTCGGTTCCCCGCCTGACATGATTCACAGGGTCCCATTGCGCGAGACCGGCTCCGCAGCTGCTTGCGGAGGACTTGTTCAAATCGTTTATTTATTGTACTATACTCTTCCGGAATTATCAACTGAAATTTTCACATTTCCAAAAATCAGTCTTTACAAGTCCGGAAAATATGGTATAATATCATTTGCCGCTGGAATCCCGGCGGCAAATGGGGGCGTAGCTCAGCTGGGAGAGCGTACGGTTCGCATCCGTAAGGTCGAGAGTTCGATCCTCTTCGTCTCCACCAAAAACCACCTGTCTTCGGCAGGTGGTTTTTCATTTTCCCCGTATAACCATGGAAATATCGCTGAAATTGTAATATACTAGAAGCAATACAAAAGACTGTTGGGAGGTCATAGGTATGAAACCCGAAACGCTGCTCCGCGAAGCGAATGAGATCCAAAGCCAAATTTTATCGGAACGCCGTACCCTGCACCAGTGCCCGGGGACTGACTTCGACATCGGTGAGACTCTTGCTTTTGTCAAAAAAGAGCTGGCGGACATGGGCCTTCAGCCGGTGGACTGCGGCCGCGCCGGTGTAGTCGCCCTGGTGGGCGGCAAACGTCCGGGAAAGGTGTTTTTGCTGCGGGCGGACATGGACGCCCTGCCCATCCGTGAGGAAGCCGATGTGGACTTCGCGTCCCAAAACGGCAGAATGCACGCCTGCGGCCACGATCTGCACACCGCCATGCTGCTGGGCGCCGCCCGTCTGCTGAAGGCCCATGAGAACGAGATCGACGGCACCGTGAAGCTGATGTTCCAGCCCGCCGAGGAGATTTTCGAGGGCTCCCACGACATGATCGAAGCGGGCCTGCTGGAAAACCCCAAGGTGGACGCGGCGCTGATGATCCACGTCATGGCGGGCATGCCCTTCCCGGCGGGCACGGTCATCGTCTCCGCCCCCGGCGTCAGCGCCCCGGCGGCGGACTATTTTGAGATCAAGGTCCAGGGCAAGGGCTGCCACGGCTCCATGCCCAACACCGGCGTGGACCCCCTGACCGCCGCCGCCCACATTCTCATCGCCCTCCAGGAGATCCACGCCCGGGAGCTGGCCATGCAAGACCAAGCCGTGCTGACCATCGGCACCATGAACGCCGGCACCGCCGCCAACGTCATCCCGGACACCGTCACCATGGGCGGAAGCATCCGCACCTTTGACGAGGAGACCCGCGCTTTCATCAAGCAGCGGATGACGGAGATCGCCGAGGGCACCGCCAAATCCTTCCGGGCCGAAGCCTCCGTGACCTACGGCAGTGGCTGCCCCACCCTGGTCAATGACAAGGACCTGTCCCTCTGCTGCGGAAAGTATATGAAAGAGCTGCTGGGTCAGGAAAAGGCCTTTTCCGTTGCGGAGCTGAGCGCCATGGGCGGCGGCTCCTCCAAATCCGCCGGGTCCGAGGACTTCGCCTATGTCAGCCAGGAGGTACCCTCTGTTATGCTGGCTCTGGCCGCCGGACAGCCGGAGAAGGGCTACCGCTATCCCCAGCACCATCCCATGGCGAAATTCGATGAGAGCGTTCTTCCCGGCGGCAGCGCGGTGTACGCTTATGCCGCCCTGCGCTGGCTGGAGGAGCACAAAAACTGACTGTTTCGAGCAAAAAAGGAAGCGCCCGCGGGCGCTTCCTTTTTTCACTCGGTATCTGAGCTTTACAGTCCCATCTCGGCCTTCAGCTTGGCAAGCTCGGCGTCCACGGCGGAGGAGCTGCCCTGGGCGGCGTACTTCGCCTCCAGCTCAGCGGCCTCGTCCTTGGGTGCGGCGGACAGCTCGGCCATGGCGTTGGCCTGGTCCAGCATCTGGTCGGCTTTGCGCTCCATGCGGGCGAAAGCGTCCATGGCTCCGGCGGCCTTGTCGGTGCTGGAGGCCACCTTGTTCACCTTCTCCTGGGTCTTGGCCACGGCCATCTTGGCCTTGACCATCTCCCGGCGGCCGTTCAGCTCCTCGATGTCGCTCACCAGCTTGTCGTGCATCTGGCGCATCTTCTGGGCATTGGCGTGAGCCGCATCATAGGTGGCCTGCAGGCTGACGGACTTCTCCACCAGGGACTGCTTCTTGCTCAGGAACACCTTGGCGTCGCCCTCGTTGCCGGCAGTCAGGGCCTTCCGGGCCAGGCCGTCGTACTTTTCGATCTCAGCGGCGTTTTCGTCCAGCATCCGCTTGGCCCGGGTCTCCTCCGCCATGACGCCGGCGGTCTCCTTCTTCACCTCGGCCAGGCTCTCCGTCAGGTCCCGCAGATACTGGTCGATCATCTTCGCCGGGTCCTCGCACTTGTCCAGCAGGTCGTTGATATTCGCCTTGATAATGTCTCCGAAACGTTCCAAAATCGCCATGTCGTTTCTCCTCTCGATATGTTTATTCAGATTTGCTGTCTTGTTCGTATTTCTTTGCCAGGTTTTCCACATCCTGGTCGCCGAATTTCTCCAGCGGTGTTTTCAGGATGTCCTCCATCTGCCGCTGTTCCTTCTCCTTCTGTTCCCGGCGCTTTTTCAGGGTGACGAACACCAGCGCCGCCACAATGATGACAGCCACGCACACCGCAATGGTTCCCGCGGGGGATTTCGTCACCGTCATAATGCGCTCCCCGGTATCTTCAAAAGTCTTGGAGAAGATCTCCTCCTCGCTGATGGAGTAGTCGTTATAATATCGGTCCAGATAGTCCGCCAGGATAGCGATGGCCTCATCATCCATGACGGTCTTGGCCTGGCTGCCCACGGTGTAGCCGCAGTTATAGCTGCCGTTGTTATCGTCGCAGAACACCAGGAGGAAATGTCCCTCGTCCTGGAACAGCTCTCCGTACAGCTCCTCCGCGAACCCGGTCAGCTCGCTGACGGAGGTCGTCGTTCCATTCGGCAGAAGGTACAGGTAAGGCTGCACGCCGGTCTCCCGGTAGAAGGACTTCATGCCTGCTTCCAGTTCATTCCAGTTGGAGAACCAGCCGCCCTCGTCCGTATAATATCCGGTCTCCACGACCGCCGAAGCGGGCAGCTTTTCCCGCTGGTATGTAGACTTCTGAATATTGCCTCCGGAAGAAGCCGCTCCCATCACCGCGGAAAGCACCGCAAGCAGTACCAATACAACGCAGACGATCAAAAGTGCCGTCCCGCAGCCGCTGTTCTTCCGGCCATTGCGGTTTCCGCCGCTGTTTGAGCCGCCGCCATACCTGGGTGCGTTGTGAATGATGATCGGTCCTGTCCGGACGCCGCCGAAGCCGGGACGGAAGCCGCCGGGTCCCGGCCCAAACCCAGGGCCGCCGCTGGGCCGGCCCCCGCCGTAACCGCCGGAACGCCCGCTGCTGCGGCCGCCGGAAAAGCCTCCGGAAGAGCGACCGCCGCCGGAGAATCCCCCGCCGGAAAAGCCGCCGCCATGGCCGCCTCCACCGCCTGATCTGCCCATAGTTCTCTCCTCTCTCAGACCGCCCGTCCGGGGCGGTTTCTATGCTCTATCATGCAGGTTTTTCCACCCGCCGTCAAGCCTTGCGGGAGAAGATTTAAAAATTTTTTACAACCAGCTCCGTTGATGCACTGCGCCCCGTCGTCAAAATCGAATACCGCAAAGCGCCGCATGCACTTTCACTTTTCAGCCAGACCTTGCTCCAGAATTCTATCATCGAAAGTAAAAAAGAGACAGGCACAAACCTGTCTCTTTCTGGAGGTGACACCCGGATTTGAATCGAGCAAGCCGGGTTTTAGCCGGTTTTGGCAAATGCCGGAAAGTGTTGCGCCGCAATGGTTTTCTTGATTTCAACTTTTTAGCTTGTCCCGTCTAAAGCCGCCCGATGTTATTCCCCTAAGGCTAAAAATAAGGCTAAATTTTTGAGCCACGCAGGGCATGCCTACTCAGTTAAAGAATGGGAATTCCCGTTTTCATCCATTATGAATAAACTCGAAAGCAACTCTCCAACGTACGCAAGCCGCTCAACTTATCAAAATTTGAGGCAAAATTGCGTTTCTCCAATCGTAATGATATCCCCACTTCGCAGAATATTGGGCATGGCTATCGGCAAGCCATTCACACACACTTCCTGAACAAACTCTAGCGGTTCAATATACACGACGCCATCTGCCGCAAAGATACGGGCACTGCGAGCCGGTAATTGGGAGAAAGCAATGTGCCCGCCCAATCCAACCAGCAACTCATCTTCCAAGCCAAAATCAGTCTGTTTTCCGATATAAGTGCCTT
The DNA here is from genome assembly GCF_021531435.1 of Oscillibacter valericigenes. GTDB lineage: Bacteria > Bacillota > Clostridia > Oscillospirales > Oscillospiraceae > Oscillibacter > Oscillibacter valericigenes_B. Next base: position 88,670 of record NZ_JAFBIS010000002.1, on the reverse strand, counting down.
GCTCTACCTCCAGACGCATATAAATTCCCTGATTGGGGTCATTGTCTGGTGAAACAGGTTCCTCAGAAGACTGTTCGGGCTGATCCCGCTTTTTGCGTTTCATAAACGCTACAACTGCCAGAACGACTGCCGCCACAGCCGCCACAGCTCCGGCGATTACGATACTGCTCACAGCGGGCGTCTCTTTCTCTGCAGCTGCCGCATCCTGCAGTTCTGCATTCACTTCAGGGAGCGCTCCTTCTGCCGAAGGAGCTTCCGGCTCTCTTTCCTCAGCCGTCGGAGGGATATGATCTTTCTCTTCCGAGCCCTCGTCAGGCAGCACTGTCTGCGTTTCCATGCCGCTGCCTGTACCACCGGATAAATTTACCACCGCCTCGGTTTTGCCCAGCAATTGCGCCCCGGCAGCCAACGTCAGTTTTACGCTCTGCGGGCCTTTGGGACCAGTATAGCCGGACAGGTCAAATGTAGCCATCCGCAGCAGATTCATCTCTGCTGTCATTTGTTCTGCCAACGCAGCAGGCCTAAGCTCTGCTCCGGGAACACCGCAGCGTCCTCCGCCCGCTTCTGCAATGGCTTGCAGCTTCTCAAGGGATGCCTGATCATCGCCAAAGCCTACTGCATGCAACAGTACACCTGCTTCACTAGCAAGCTCCAGCAATTCCTCAAATGTCACTGCAGAACTTGGCGCATCCTCCACACCGTCTGTCAGCAATACAAGGCTGTGTATTTCTCCGCCGCGGCGCTGCCGCTTCGCCAGATGATCCAACGCTTTTGCCGTACCTTCATACAGCCTGGTGTTCTGTGTGCTGTAGCTGACCTGATCCAGAGCCGCAGCCAAATCCTCCCCATCCAGATCATCAGCTACCAGTTCAAACTCATCACCGAAGGTAGCCAGCGCATATTTGCTGTCATCCGGGCAGGTGGCCGTATAGGCATCCATAAAGTTCAGGATCTCCTGTTTGTGCTTGGGCATGGAGCCGGATCGGTCCAGCAAAAAAATACAATAGCTGCCGCCGTCCACCTGGGCAACCGTTTGCAAAGTCCCTGCAACCGGCAGTATGACCCCGTTTGTCTCTGCATTCACCTGTGTCACAGGATCGCTCAGCGCAGAGGTATCCATCCACAGGTAAAGAGTGTCATCCTGCACCAATGTCTGCACCACATCCACCTCTCCTGCCGCATAGGCAGAAACCGGCACCAACAGCATTGCAAGGCAGAGGGAAAGCAGGATTTTTAAATGTCTCATGTTTCTTCCTCCACAAACACAGTGATCAGTGAAAAATTGTCATTTCCCGGTGCGGCACGGCGGATATGCCGCAGCAGCATATTCCTGGCCCACTGTGCAGGGCTCTCGGATTTCAGGAAATCAATCAGGATTTCCTCATCATATACATACTCCCAGAAACCATCCGAGCAGAGCAAGAACGCATCTCCCGGCGCAACTTCTGTTTCTTCTCCCTCCGGACGACAGTTTTCCTTGCCCAGAACCCGCATCAGGCGAGTCCGGTCATCATCATGATAAATATCCATGTAGGAAATCTCCCCGCCCATATATTTACGGTAAGTGACAGAGTGATCCTTCGTCACATGGGCTATCTGACCGCCGCTGAAATGGTACAGGCGGGAATCGCCCGCATAGGCCCAGGCCGCCCGCTGATCCGTGATATGCAATGCCACCGCAGTCGTACGCATATCGGACTGCTCCGGACTGCTCTGTGCATTCAAAATCCTGTTGTTGGCGTCGTTCATCAAAGTCAGGAGCATTTCCGCAGAGGCCGTCTTCAGTGTGGTACACCCCTCATATATGCTATCCACAGCCATCCGGGAAGCCACTTCTCCGCAGCCGTGTCCGCCAAGACCGTCTGCCAGGAGAAAAACACTTCCCGCCTCGCCGAAAGCACAGCGGACGCTGTCCTCGTTATGCTCCCGGCCGCCCTGGTTGGTGTAGGAATAGGCGGTTATTCTCATAGATCACTCCAAGTCCAGATAGATGGTGTTTTCGGCATCGCCCAGATAGAAAGAGCTCTTGGGCGCCATCTTGGTGGGCACATTGGGAGCAATGCGCTGTCCATTGGACAGGAACGTGCCGTACGTAGAGTTCAGATCCGTCACCACAAATGCATTGTCACCCTCGCTGTAATACACCTGGCAGTGCTTGGAACTGACGCCAGGCGTACCATCACGGTAAGCAATGCGGCAAACAGCCGGGTCACGGCCGATTTGGATAGGCTGATTGTGCAGTTGGACGGTCTGTCCGTTATGTTGGGCCGCCATGGAACGCACCACAGGAATAGGTTTCTTTCCCGCAGCCTCCTGTGCTTTGGCAGGCTTTTTCTTCTTACTCATCACAATGACGACAGCCACTACAGCAAGGATCACTACGGCAGCGATCGCAATGATCATTGTCATGTTGGAACTTCCCTTTTCACTGTAAACGCCGTATGCAATATCATTGCGGGTCAGAAGCGGCATGACCTCGCTGACGCTGACCGCATAAAACAGGTTCTGATCCAATGCAGAGCCGGCGGTATTGATACCGATGACAGTGCCGTTCTCCGTGGTCAGCGGGCCGCCGGAATTTCCGCCGCTCAGGGCGGCATCCGTTTGAATCAGCTTACGGCCGGTACCGCTCTCCGTCAGAAAGCGGCTGACACTGCCGGTAGTGACACTGGCGTCACTGCTGCTGAAAGAGGTCACTGCTTCCACAGTCAGATCTGCCGCCTGGGGGAATCCCACGGCATGAACAGTCGTGCCCAGCATATCTTCAGACGGTTCCTGCATCATAAGGGCGACCCGCTTATCGGTTGGCTCAGCCAGACGCAGCACAGCCACATCCTTTTCATAGTCATAATCCACCAGATAAGCCTCTTCCTCATCATCCTTGCCATACATGACCTTCAGTTCCCCGCCGCCGGACGCTTTGCCGGCCAGGATGAAATCTTCCACCACATGGCAGTTCGTGATGATATATTGGGGCTTTTCTCCCTCTTTGCCCACAAAGAAGCCCGTGCCGCGCCAATAGTTCATCAGGCCGTCCTTATCCGGGGCACCGGCATAAATCAGAATGATACTGTCCAGCACAGTTCTGTCAAATGCCGCCATTGCAGGCACTGCAGTCAATCCCACCATTAGAATCGTCAGTAAAGTTACACCAAGAATGCGAAGTTTTTTCATATCGTTTCTCCTCTGTCCTGATTTTTCTTATTTGTAGGCAATCATGATCGCCGTATAGTTATCCTGCTGCGGAAGCGCCTTTTCAGCCACAAAAGTTTCCAGCAGCCTGCAGCCTTCTTCAGGCTCCACGGTCATTGCCTCCAGCAGTTCGGGCGGCGTCAGGATACCACTGATACCGTCAGAACACAGCAGCAGCCGGTCTCCGGGAAGGAGGTGCAGCGGCTGTCGGCTCCTGTCGATCATCTTCAATTCATCAATGCCCAGAAATGCCGTTAGTCTTCGACCGTCCGGATCTTCCTCCGCTCGCGCACGGTCAATGATTTCTTCTTCCAGCGCATCCAGATAAAGGTCATTCAGGCAGGTATGCTCCCGGTTCACCTGGAACACACCGCCATTGCGCCCCAAAAAGATGGCGCTGTCACCCACACTGATCCAGTTCAGCGCATCTCCCAGGATGTGCACCGCTACCAGTGTTGTCCCGCTGCGCCCCGCGCACTGGTTGAAAATGTGCTGACTGACAGCATGGGTGCCCTCCATCAAATACTGCGAGACCTCTGCGTCCTCCGGCATTGAACGAAAAAGTTCCAGAAAGTTCTCTACTGCGAGTTCGCTGGCCATCTTCCCGTCTTCCATGCCGCCCATACCGTCTGCCACTACGGCAAACAGTCCGCGGCGGGACATCTCCGTCACGTCGGCAGCATTGGCGATTCCGAAGGAATCCTCCTGGTCTTCCCGGCAGCCAATACCCTGCAGGTTTGCTATGCGGATGGTATTGGACGGCTCTCGCCGCACAGGCGCCCCAGGTGCGGCAGGTTTATCCGGTGCGGAAGCATTCCGCCCAAAAATCCTGTCAAACAATCCCATTTTCCGCTCCCATTTTCCAGGTAAAATGCTCTCCGCACAAGGGCACAAACATCAGCTTGGTCTCACCGAAATCAATGATGTCGTAGGCCTTCAGCGGCATAGCGGAAAAGACCTCATCATCATTGAGATACACGATATTCCGCCCGTCGCCGGGAATCAGATTGAACCTGTTGTTTTTGTCGCTGTAACTGACCTTGGCATGATTTTCCGCCGAGATCTTCATGTCCCCGGTAATCACGATATCCATACGGTCACTGCGACCAATGGAGTTGATGCCGCCGCGAATGGTATAACTCTTGCCGCGGCTGGGACCTTCCACGCAAACCAACCAGCCAACTACCGGATCAAGTCCCATTTTAGCCTGCATAACACCCACTGTTTTGCCGGCAGCAGTCACACTGGTTCCATAACCGGCCGGAGCAGCCGTCCGCTCCGGCACAGAAGCCCCGCCGTATCCTCTGGGAGGCATGGTCTTATTGGCATCTGTAACACTCATCCCGTAGCCCTTGGGCGGCATGGTCTTTCCGCCTTCTGCCACGGGCACGCGGTTCAGCGGTGCGGTAGGCTGGGGTGCCGTCACAGAAACAGGTGCTGTCCGGTTCATGTCCACCGTGCGGAGGGGAGCCGTACGTCCGGCCGCAGCCACTGTAATTCTTTGGTTTCCATTGCAGTAAGGACAGGTGGGATGTACCTCGGGATCATACAAATGTCCCCGCCCACATTCGATCTGTGCCATGGAAGAATCCTCCTCTGTTCGTTTAGTTGATGGTCACACTGGGCACATGGTCCAGCGGAGACAGATCGGCGATTTGATTATCCTTATACTTGCGGATTTCCACACTTTTCAGATTCCGCAGATTGGCCAACGGCGAAATGTCCCGGACATTTCGGGCAGACAGTGACAGGGTCTGCAGATTGGTGAGCTTCCCCAGCGGGCTGATATCCTGTAAACCATTTTTTAAAGTGTAGTCATACAGATTCAGTTCCCGCAAATTCGTTAGCTTACCCAGTGCGGTAATGTCTGTTTCACCATCACCCAGGCTGATCCGAAGGCTGGTCAGCTGGCTCAGATTGCCCAGCGCCTCCAGATCAGCAGGACGGCTTCCATCCTGGTAATATGCATACAAGGCCAATGTTTTGAGCTTTGTCAGCTTTCCAAAGGGCTGATAGCTCTTCACTCCGGCAGATGTAGAAAAGCTTGTTAGCTCCGTCATATTTTCAATGCCGCTGAAGTCCACCATCTGATAGTCCTTTGTGCCGGGAAGATACAGTTCCTTCACCTTTGTCAGCTTGGACAGGGCATTGACGTCGGAATAGGTAGCATCGCTGCCATAAAGGCGAAGCGTCTGCAGATTGGTCAGATTTGCAATACCATCCAGATTTTCCAGGCCATCCGCACTGAATTGAAGCGTCTGCAGTCTCGTCATATTGGAAAACGCATCCAGGTTCTTCAGCCAGGGGTTGTTGCTGCTACTGTTCCATATATTCAGTTCCTCCATGGCCGTCAGCCCCTTCAGCGCACTGACGTCCTGCAGGCCGGAGTCAACATACATCTGGAGCTTTTTCAGAGAGGTCATCCCTTCCAGTCCCTTAAAAGACTTCAGACCGCTGCAGTAGAGTTCCAGAGTTTCCATCTGCGTCAGGTTGGAAAGGCCGCTGAGGTCTTCCACAAACACGCATGTAGAGTTGCCCGTATTTGTACTCAGGCGCAAAGTTTTGAGACTGGTCAACCCACTCAGCGCGTTCAGGCTGGAGATATTCATTTCTCCGTACAGCGTCAGTTCCTGCAGTTTATGCAGCCCTGCCAGAGGTTTCAGATCCTCCAACTGGTCCACTCCCAAAGCGAGTTGCTTCAGATTGGTCAGATTCTCCAGCGGGCTTAGGTCCGAGATGGTATTGCCGGTACCCCAGTAGCCGTCCATACCAAGATATTCCAATTCCGTCATACCGGAGAGTGGAGAAAGGTCAGAAATCGTATTCTTGAATGGGAGATTCAGTTCTTTCATCTTGGTCATGCCGGCCAAGGGCGAAAGATCAGAAATATTGGTATTTTCCGCCAAATTAAGATACATCATCTCTGTCATGCCCGCCAGGGGGGAAAGATCGGTGATGTCGTTTTCCCGCAGGTACAGATCCCTCAGCTGCGTCAGCCCTTCCAGACAGGAGATATCCGTAATATTATTTTTCTGCAGGTTCAGAGACTGCAGATTCACCATGTACTTCAAAGGCTCGATGTCTGCATCCGTCAGACCCATCTCATGCAGGTTTAAATTCCGCAGATCTGTGCTGTATTCCTGACCCGCAATTGTGATGCTCGGAACCTCCGATTTGATCAGCGGCGGCCCGCTGGTGTTGCCGCTGCTGGAAGCGGCCGGCTTACTTCCGCCGCCCAGCAATGCCACAGCGCCAACTGCAACTGCAAGGCAGGCAGCCGCGATACCCGCGATCATCCTGGTGTTGTTTTTCTTGGCGGTAGCTGCTGCGGCCTTTTCCGCTGCTACAGCGGCAGGCACCGCCGCCTCGGTCATAGACTGCTCCTCAATAGCGCGCAGGAACTCCTCCGCGCTCTGGAACCGGTCCTCCGGCTGCACAGCAAGGCCCTTCATGATGGCGTAGTCCAGCCAGGCCGGGATCTCAATACCGCTGTCGGTGATGCTGACGATATCGTCCTTGTCCAGCCGTTCCAGAGATTCCGGCGGCAGATAGCCGGTAATCGCTGCGTACATACAGGCTGCGCAGGAATACACGTCTGTGTAAGGGCCCTGACGACCGCGGCGGATGTACTGCTCCTTGGGAGCGTATCCAACCTTCAGGATAACATCCAGGCTTTTGCTTTTATCGCCAATGCTGTATCGGGCAGAGCCGAAATCCAGCAGCTTCACATTGCCATCCTTGGAAATATAAATATTGTCAGGCGTAACATCACGGTGGATGAAACCCTCCTGATGAACGGCTGTCAACGCCCGCAGGACCGGGATCATCACATCCAGCGTCTCCTGCACGCTGACCCGGCCACCCTGATTGGCAATATAGCTTTTAAAACTGACGCCCTCGATATAGTCCATAACGAAGTAGGACGTACCGTTCTCGTCAAAGTAGCTGGAAACACCGGCAATATTGGGATGGCCGATGAACTTAGCCAATGTCTGGGCCTCTTCCAGGAACCGCTCCGCACCGTAAGTAAACTCATCCGCTTTATCGCCAGATACTACAGACACCGTAGTTTCCTGAATACGGCTGGCAATCTCACTGGGCAAAAACTCCTTAATAGCCACCCGGGCATTCAGCTGCGTATCCAAAGCCAAATATGTAATGCCAAAGCCGCCCTGACCCAGCACCCGTCCAACGATATATCGTCCATTCAGCACTGTCCCAACTGGCAAGGCAATGGGGTATTTTTCCGCGTTTTGTACCGGGTCAAACCCGCAGTATGGGCAGGTTTCCCCTCCTTCGTAAGGCTGGAAACAGTTATAGCAAAGCTGCTCTGTTTCGCTCATCACTGCCATGGCAATTACTCCTTATTTCCCATATTGTCTCTTTTTTAGACAGTTTCAGTTTACTCTCAGTTTTTTCTTTCGTCAACTATTCCATATAGTTACAGTTCCCTTTTTTGTAAAAAAGGGAACATCTGCCGCTTTCTTTCGGGACTTAAAGATTATAAATACTCTTTTGCACTTGATCCATCGCACGTTGTCGCAGCTATTTTCCTCATTCTCAGCAAAAACAAAAACTCCCAAAGCATTGTGCCTCTACGAGTTTTACCAGACGATACAGGTCTCGAATTCGCAAATTACAATTTTCTATTGCTTTTTTATCCAAACATCTGATCTTCAGTTCTGAAATTATAAAATCCTGTACCAGCCAGTCCGATTGTTTTATTAAAGATGACCCGCGAAAGGGTCATAATAAGGGTCAAATTTAGGCCCGTGAAAGGACTGGCACACAATGGAAATCACCTATATACTCCTATAATACTCTGGCAGTCTATATCCCTATAGAAGATTAAGGCAACTCGCTTTCAAAAAACGATGTAAAAACACCCCGGAACCCATTGCGCCGCAATGGGTTCCGGGATCCTTTCTTTCCGATTCTCCGTGGGACGCGAAAAATGCAAAATGATTTCCATATTTTAGACGTTTTGCTTGCACCGTTGGGTTTCTGCAACTGCCGCAATTTACAAGCTTATACCGAACAATGATAGGGGGTTGTCTGACTGTCGACAAATCTACAGGAGAGGATACTCAACGTATAACGTAGACGATTGAGAACGCAGGTGCCGGAACGATTACATAACGGCTACGCATAACGTAAACAAAAAGATATGTTGACGATCGGCTACGTTATGCGTAACGAATGGTGCTTCCACAGAAATGCCATGTAGATTTTGGTATGATAGCCAATCCGTTTATCTCATGGTAAACTGATACCGTATTTATTCAATGAGCTTCCCCGGAACGGGCCTTGTTATGCAGTGAGCTGAGGATGCGGAGCATCCCGGCAGGTTGAACGGCTTTTGTCAGGAATGCGCTTGCGTTCTCGAACGGCAACGTTGTGCGTTATTCTCTTTCTGTAAAATGCCAAAAATAATTTCAAATTAGGCACGGATTAACACGAAATAACACCAGATAAACCATCAAAAAGTTTGACATCTTCGATATCTTGTGCTAATATAATCTTGTTTTTATTAGATATGCCCACTCCCGGCCAGTGGAGATTGCTAAGTTGTGAAGCGAACCCTAGATGTGGTCGCTATGACTCTGCACCCTTGTGCAGCTTTGATTTCCCCTCAGGGGTATTGGGATCTGTTTCCGCCCGTCTGATGGTTCCTGTGGCTTTGTACCCATAGGACTTCAGCACCTGCTTACATGATCGTGTGCAGGAATATTGCGTGAATAGGATCGGTTTTGGTTTTACCTGCTTTTGCAGGGATTGTAGGTACTGGGGAAAGCGCTGCTTCGTTTGATTGTGCAATCCCATTTTTAGGATGAATATTGCTTACTAGAGGTCTGAAAAAGGCGAAAGCCGTTTTCAGGCCTTTTTGTATCCATTTTTAGATGATGAAAGCCCGGTTCCAGTTCAGGATCAGTCTCTCTGAACTGTTGCGGGCGAGGAGGTTTTTGTATGTTGAAGCTTTTTATTACCAGAGGAAATGATTTCAGACCGGTCTGGACTGCCGGTCACTCCCGCTTCTGGCAAAGCGTGAGGTCCTTTTATCATGTCATCCAGCTGTGCCAGCGGCTGGGCTTTGTATCCGGGCAGTCAGAGTGTCCGGCCGGTCATACAAAGCATCCCCAGCAAATCAGAGCTGCACCGGAAGGTCGAAGAACACCAGCGGCATGTATGCTGCAGCCGTTCCCAACGGTCGTGTTCGCCGCAGTCTCACCAGACGGGGAGTTTCCATCTCTATGCGGCGTTGATACTAAACAGCCAATTTCATAAACAGAGACAGAGAACGGAACAGAGTTCCTAAGTGCTGATACAGCAAGGTTTCCTCAAGTGATCGGTTCCTGTTTCTGCGGAGATCATCCGGAAACAGGATGTTTGTGCCAACGGGTGTACTGCGTCCATTGGGCATTTCAGAACACAGGAGGAACCTTTTCATATGAGGATCAAGATTCAACAAGTCGGTATTTACGAAACGCTGGTATCTCAGTTGGATCGTATTTTCCGTCACAATCGGCAAGGCAGCTTTCATACGAAGCGTCGCTATTATGAGGCCATGAAGCGATTCTGTGCCTACTTGGCCGATGTGTACCATCTGCAGAAGCTGTCCAACATCAGCGGAAAGCATCTGGTCAGTTATGCGATCTATCTGCAGGACACCGGTAAATCGGCCAGTACCATCAAAACAGATCTGGCCGCCATCCGGTTTTTCCATGACAAGATGGACCACAAGTACACGCTGCCTTCCAACGACGAGTTGGGTATCACGCTGGAACGCCGCCGGTTCGGACAGGATGACCGTACCTGGAGCAATACGGAGTTCAACAAGATGCTGGGTAAGGCGTTGGCCATTGACCGCTATGACTTCATCCTCGCGATGTACCTGGCCCGGTATGCGGGCCTTCGTATCCATGAGTGCTTCCGCATCGACACCGCCACGGCGGAGCGGGCACTCCGGGAGAATGCCATCACCATCAAGGGCAAGGGCGGCAAGGTGCGGACTGTCCCTATCAATGAGCAGATCGCCATTGCCATGCGGAAGCAGCTGGAGCGCACGCCACGGGGGCATAAGCTGCTGGTGCCGGATGAGATGCCCACAGACCGGGCCATCAACCATCTGCAATTTTTCATTATGAAGCACCGGGACGAAGTGCGGGATGTGGATTCTGACCGTCCGATGACCTTCCATGGGCTTCGCCATACCTACGCGGCGGAGAAGTACCAGGAGCTGGTCAACAGCGGCAAGAGCGCTCTGGATGCCCATTTTGAAGTCTCCCGTCTGTTAGGTCATGAGCGGCCGGATGTGACCAACATCTATCTGGCCTCTGTTAAGGGAGGGCATCACGATGGAAACTAAATATCACTCCTATGATGATCTCCCCACCGTAATGACTGTGGAGGACTTGATGCCCATTCTTCATATTGGCCGAAATTCCGCCTATGCGTTGGTTCACAGCGGGAAAATCAAATGTGTCCGCATTGGAAAACAGATCAGAATTCCCAGGGATGCATTGATTGCGTTTCTTGAGGATACCCATTGACCGGAAGCTATGCAGGGCATATCATAATAGCAGGTATGTCCTGCGTGGCGGAAGGAGGTTATTATGCCACGCAAGAGCACAACGAGCAAAGGTGCCAGCGGCACCGGCTCGATTCGAAAAATTACGACCACCAGAAACGGGAAGCAGTACACATATTGGCAAGCCCGGTACACCGTTGGATATGATCCTGGTACAGGGAAGCAAATCCAGCGTTCCATTTCGGGGAAAACGCAGAAGGAAGTTGCCGAAAAGCTAAAAGCCACTACCACAGCGATTGATTGCGGCTCCTATATTGAGCCGAACAAGCAAACCCTTGGCCAGTGGCTGGACACTTGGATGGATACTTATCTGCTGAATATCAAGCCTCGCACCCTTGATATCTACAAGTCCGACATCCGGCTGCACATCAAACCCCTTTTGGGTGCTGTACGTCTGGACGCTTTGGATGCTCCAACCATCCAAGCAGCCTATATCAAGCTTCTGAGGCCCTCCAAAGAGCATCCCAAGGGTCTTTCCCCTAAGACGATTAAAAACGTCCACGGTGTCCTTCACAAGGCTTTGCAGCAGGCTGTTCTGATTGGGTATATCCGTTTTAACCCATCTGATGCCTGCATCCTGCCGCGTATCGAGAAGGCAAAAATCACGCCCTTTGATGACGAACAGATCACAGCCTTTTTGAAAGAAGCACAAGGAAATCGCTTTGAGACACTTTTGGTTGTCACTTTGTTCACAGGCGTCCGTGAAGGTGAGATTCTTGGGCTGACGTGGGACTGCGTTGATTTTAATCGCAGCATCATCACCATCGACAAGCAGATGCAGCTCCATCAGGAAAAAGGCTGCAAGGCCTATCATCTGGTTCCCACAAAGAACGACAAGGCTCGCTCCATTGTTGCCGCTCCGACTGTCATGACGCTCCTGAAACGCCATCGTATGATTCAGGCACAGCAAAAGTTAATGGCTGGTTCTGCATGGGGGAATACCGACAATCTGGTATTTACTGACCCGTTAGGCTGCCCGTTGACCAAACCGACAGTCTATCGGGAATTCAAGAAGCTTGCTGCCGCCATTGGCCGCCCCGATGCCAGGTTCCATGATTTGCGGCATTCTTACGCCGTTGCTTCGATCCGCTCCGGGGACGATATCAAAACCGTACAAGGCAATCTGGGCCATGCTACTGCATCTTTCACGCTGGACGTTTACGGTCATGTCACCATGCAGATGAAGCAGGCCAGCGCAGCTCGCATGGAGGAGTATATCAAAAGCGTCTCTGGTGGTTAACTCGCACGTTTTCATATCCCCGCAGCGATTGCCGCGCAGTTCTTCGAGACGCTGGTAAGGCTAAAAATAAGGATAAAAACGTGTTTCAGGGTAAAGAAAATCCCTAGAACCGTTGCGGCTCTAGGGATTCATTTGGAGGTGACACCCGGATTTGAACCGGGGAATCAGGGTTTTGCAGACCCTTGCCTTACCACTTGGCTATGTCACCATCGGATACATCTATATTATATGCAGACGAATCGAAAAAGTCCACACTTATTTTTAGATTTTGATGCCCACACTTTCGTGTGGGCATCATCTGGAGCGGGCAACGAGGCTCGAACTCGCTACCTCCACCTTGGCAAGGTGGCGCTCTACCAGATGAGCTATGCCCGCAGGTGGTGCCCAGAGCCGGAATCGAACCAGCGACACGTGGATTTTCAGTCCACTGCTCTACCAACTGAGCTATCTGGGCAAATCTTTTCCGCGCCATGCGGCGCGGCGTGGGGAATTTCAACCCCAAAGGGACCCACGAGATGGGAATTCCATCTCGTGGGAGATGGCGACCCGGAACGGGCTCGAACCGTCGACCTCTAGCGTGACAGGCTAGCGTTCTAACCAACTGAACTACCGGGCCATGTATGATAGTGGTGGGAACAACTGGACTCGAACCAGTGACCCCCTGCTTGTAAGGCAGGTGCTCTAACCAGCTGAGCTATGCTCCCGAGCTGCCGCACTCGTCAGACGGCAAAAGCTATTATACGCAAAGAAGCCCGGTCTGTCAACCCAAATCCTGAAAAAAATCAGATTTTTTTCTTCATCCTTTTCAGCAGTTCCTCCAAATCCGCCTTCGTGAAGGTCTGCACGTTATCGCAGAACTGGCAGCGCAGCTCCGCGCCGCCCTGTTCGTCGATCATCGCCTTCAGTTCCTCCGGTCCCAGGCTGATGAGCGCCCGCTCCATCCGGTCCCGGCTGCAGTAGCAGCGGTATTCGATAGGCGATTTCTCCAATATTTCCAGGTCAAAGTCGGACATGACCCGCCGCAGCAGAGACTCGGCGTCGCTGTCCTCATGCAGCAGCCCGGTCACCGCCCCGGCCGCCATGATGCCGCCCTCCACTTTTGCAATGACGTCCTCTCCGGCGCCGGGCATCAGCTGGATCAGGTAGCCGCCCGCCGCCAGCACGCTCCGGTCCCGGTCCACCAGGACGCCCAGGCCGCAGGCGGTGGGGATCTGCTCTGACTCCACGAAATAGGCCGCCAGGTCTTCGGCGATCTCGCCGCCCAGCAGCCCCACGCTGCCCACGTAAGGTTCCTTCATGTTCAGGTCCCGGATCACGGTCAGCGTGCCGTCACAGCCCACGGCGGAGCCTACGTCCAGCTTTCCGTCTGGTCGCAGGGGCAGGTCCACGGACGGGTCGTCCACCGTGCCCCGGACGTTGCCCTCGTTATCGGACACCGCCAGAACGGTGCCCAGGGGCCCGCCGCCCTTGATCTGCAGCGTCACGCTGGAGCCCTCGCCCTTCAGGGCGTTGCCCATCATGGACGCCGCCGCCAGAGTCCGGCCCAGCGCGGCCGTCGCCACGGGCGTCATCCGGTGGATCTGCCGGGCCCGCTCCGTCAGGTCCCTGGTGGACACCGCCACCGCTTTTACAAAGCCATCCTTGCTGATGGCGCGTACCAACTGGTCACTCATTGCCTCATTCTCCTTTTTCCGCACGGAAGATCCAGCGGTCCTCGTCCGCCCGGGGCGGCTTCATCGTCAAGTCGCCGGTAACGGTGATGTTCTGAAAGCCCGCCTCCGTCAGAAACAGCCGCAGCTGCTCCTCGCTCCAGGCCCGCTCCCGGTGCTCCTCAAAATCCCGGTCCCAGGTCCCCTCTCCGTTCAGCCGGAACAGGTCCACCTGATAGGTGCACACCTGGGTCCGCCGGGAGAAGAAGGTCCGCCACACGCAGAAGCTGTCCTCCGTCTCATCCATATACATCTGGCAGTCCATCCGCTCCAGCTTGTAGGGCGAATTGACGTCGAAAATAAACTGTCCGCCGGGCTTCAGCCAGCGGTATACCCGCCGGAAAGTCTCCCGGATGTCCTTCTCCCTGGTCAGGTAGTTCAGGGAGTCCAGGGTGGATACCACTGTGTCCACCGGCTCCAGCAGCCGCAGGCGGGGCATGGACTGGCGCAGGAACAAAGGCGGCCGCCCGTCAAGGGCCGCCGCTTTTCCTGATGCCTGGGTCAGCATTTCCTCCGAAGCGTCCGTGGCAATGACCTCGTATCCCCGCTGGGCCAGCAGGCAGGCGATGGTTCCCGTGCCGCAGGCCAGGTCCAGCACGGAGTGGACCGGAATACGGCTCTTGCGGAACAGCCGCTCCAGCCAGTCCGCCCGCTTGCGGTAGCTGCCGTCCGCCATGAGACCGTCATAGCTGGAGGCCAGGGCGTCATAGCTGCTCATTTCTTCTTCATCCGGGCAAAGAGTTTTTCATAGGCGCCCGTACCATAGCTCAGGGACCGGTTCACCCGGCTGATCGTCGCGCTGGAAGCACCGGTGCGCTCCAAAATATCGTTATAGATCATGCCGTCGTCCAGAAGGGACGCCACCTCGAACCGCTGCTCCATGGAACGCAGCTCGGATACGGTGCAAAGATCCTGAAAAAAGTCGTAGCACTCCTGCTCATCCTTCAATTGGAGGATTGCCTTGTAAAGCTGGTCACTCTTTTCCTTTTTGCCGATTTTGACCATAGCAAACACCCCTTTTCGGCGCGCTGATCGCTCCGCACGCAGTTTTATATATTTTAGCATTGTAGAGTGCGAAAGTAAAGGGGTCCTCCGCAAAATTTTTTCATGCTTTAAAGTATGGGTATCACCTCCCGGTCCCTCCCGGCATAGGCTGGAGCAAGGAATGACCAGGGAGGGGAGCGGCATCCATGAGAGTGTGTCTGACAGAACTGCGCACAGAGCCCTTTGCGGCGGAGCGGGAGTGGACAGTGGAGGGCATCCCGGTGCTGACTGCTTCCGTGGAGGTCCCTCAGCCCCAGGGGACGGATATTGTCTCCCGCCGTATCCGGCGCTATTATCAAACCCAGTGCCGCTCCTTTCTGAAATACTGCGAACGCTGGCTGCTGCCCCAGGCGGAGGCGGAATACCGGTCCGCTCTGGCGGCCAGCGCCCCCCTGCCCTGTTTTCGGGCGGAGCTGGGCTACCGGGTGACCTACAACGAGGGCGGCCTCTGGAGCCTGTACACACAGTCCCGGGAGCACACGCTCCCCGGCCCCGCGCTGCTTACCCGCCGGGGGGATACCTGGGATCTGACCACCGGTTATCCCGTTCCGCTCTCCGCTTTTTTCCCCGTCCGAAGCTCCTGGCGAAAGCAGCTCCTGTCCCTGGCGGCAGAGGAGATCCAGCGGCAGGAACGGGCCGGGATCTCCCGCTATGATCCCGACTGGCGGAAAAAACTCCGCCGCCGCTTCAACTCCCGGAACTATTATCTCACAGAGGAGGGCCTGACATACTTCTTCCCCATGTACGCCATCGCCCCGGCGGCGGAAGCGATCCCCGCTTTCACGCTGCCGTATGGCGAGAGGGCCCTTCTCCCTCCTGCCGAACACAGAACATAAGGAAAAGCGGGCCTGCTTTTCAGCAGGCCCGCTTGGTGCGTTTGGCTTATTTCCCGGCGCCGACGCCGTGGGTGGACTTCACCACCATGCCGGTCAGGGCGAACAGGGCGATGGCGTTGGGGATGACCATGAGGTTGTTGAACATATCGGTCAGCTCCCACACCAGGTCGTTGCTCATCACCGTGCCCAGGAAGATGAACACCAGGGCGATGACGGAGTAGATCTTGGCGGACTTCTTGCCGAACAAGTAGATGACGTTGATCTTGCCGAACAGGTTCCAGCTCAGCACGGTGGAGAAGGCGAAGAAGAACAGGCAGATGGCCACGAACATAGCGCCCAGATTAGAGCCGAACACGGTGCCGAAGGCGGTCTGGGCCAGGTTAGCCTTGCCGATGCCCTCGGGGATGACACCGGAGGCCAGGATGCCGTCGGAGGTGTACAGGGTGGAGATGATCACCAAGGCGTTCAGGGTCAGCACCACGAAGGTGTCGATGAACACGCCGATCATGGCCACGACGCCCTGGTCATGGGGGTCGGCGACATTGGCCTGGGCGTGGGCGTGGGGGGTGGAGCCCATGCCGGCCTCATTGGAGAACAGGCCGCGCTTGGCGCCCTGGCTGACAGCGGTCTTGATGGCATAGCCAAAGCTGCCGCCGATAATGGCCTGGGGCTGGAAGGCGTACTTGAAGATCATGCCGAAGGTTGCGGGGATGTACTTGATGCGGGCAATGAGGATGACTAGGCCGCCCAGCAGGAAGATGCCCGCCATGACGGGGACGATCTTCTCCGTGACGGAGGCCAGACGCTGGACGCCGCCCAGGAAGATGATGCCGCAGATGATGACCAGCACGGCGCCCACGATCCAGGAGGGGATGCCAAAAGCGGTCTGGAAGGTAGAGCCGATGGAGTTGGACTGGACCATGCAGCCCATGAAGCCCAGGGCCAGGATGATGGCGACGGCGAAGAAGCCGGCCAGGAACTTGCCGAAGGCGCCCTTGAAGGCGGTGGTGATGTAGTAGACGGGGCCGCCGTGGATGGTGCCGTCCTTGTCCACGACCCGGGTCTTGAGGGCCAGGGTAGCCTCCGCATAGATGGTGGCCATGCCGAAGAAGGCGATGATCCACATCCAGAAGATGGCGCCGGGGCCGCCGGTGAGGATGGCGCCGGAGGCGCCCACGATGTTGCCGGTGCCCACCTGGGCGGCGATGGCGGTGGCCAGGGCCTGGAAGGAACTCATACCGCTCTCCTGCTTCCCGCCCCGCAGGGTCAGGTTGCCGAACACCTTCTTCATGCCCTCACCGAAGCAGCGGATCTGGACGAAGCGGGTCTTGATGGAGTACCAGAGGCCGACGGCCACCAGCAGGAACACCAGGATGTAGTTGGACAGGTACGTGTTGATGTTGACAACGATGTCAAGCAGCGCGGATTCCACAGATGCGAACATAATTTGTTTCCCTCCTGCAAAATAAAACGGGCCGGCTGGTGACCCAGCCGCCCCGGAAAAGAAAGCACAGAAGCCCACGGATGCTCCCATCCGCGTTTCCCTACTCTGTCCTTTTACCTGAGAGATTCAGCGGCCGCGCCGCCTTGCACCTTCGGTACCCGTCATCGGGCTTCTCCAGAGCCACATCCATTCTTAGTCCCCACCCGGTGCGCCGGGCGCCTGAGAGTTTCACTCCTTCGGCGGGCTTTCGCCGCTTCCCTAAGAACTTCGTTTGCCGTTTTTTAAATTGTGGTATTACCATACCACGCCCCCGCATGGTTGTCAACACCATTTTTCGCCAATTTGTCCGTCTCGCAGCGACGTGTATTCGTGTTTTGTGGACAAAAAGACCGTCCACGTTCTCCGCGGACGGTCTCCTTATCATCAGTAAAACTCCCGGATATAGTCCAGCACATCCTGCCGAGTGCCCTGGAAGGGGCCGGGCGTCTCCATTTTCAGTGACACCAGCGCGGTGCAATACTGGAGGGCATCACGGACAGACGCCCGCTGGCGCTCGGTGATGTAGCCGGCAAAGGTGGTGTCGCCCCGTCCCGTGCGGCCGGACAGGTTCCGGGCCTTGATGGGGCAGGTGTAGACGTCCTTGCCGTCATAGGCCAGCACCTCGGTGTTGTGGGTGATGAGCACTTCCTTCGCGCCCCAGCTGTGCAGCAGCTTGGCCGCCTCCGCCCGGTCCGTGAGGCCGGTCATGATCTCCGCCTCGGCGGCGTCGGTCTTGAGGTAGTCGATGCAGGGAAGGTATTCCATCTTCTCCGCCCAGTCGTGGAAGGCCATGGTCTTATCCGCCTCCACGTGCCGCAGCAAACACTGGACGTCCACCGCCACCTTGCCGTGCTTGGCGGCCTCGGCGAACAGGGCGCCGTCAAAGTCGCCGTACACCAGTCCGGCGAAGTGGTAAATCTTCGTCTCGATGTCCGGCAGCTCCTCAAATTTGAAGGGGTCGCACACGCCCATGGAGGTGCAGGCACGCTTCTCCTTGTCGGCGGTGAAATACTGGTTGCGGATGGAGCAGGTGGCCCTGGATTCCTTCCAGAAAAGGTCCGCGCCGGAGTCCTTGAACCGGGCCTCCACGTCGGCGTCGGCGGGGTTCAGCTTGGTGAACAGAGCCGTCTTGTTGCCGCTTTTGGCCGCCGCGAAGCCGGAGGCCACCACAGCGCCGCCCAGCTCCTTGCGCTCGTTGCCCTGATAGTCGATGTTGTGATCCAGGGACACCGGGCCGATGACCAGCACATCGTATGTCTTTCCCATGATTTTTTCTCCTTCCTGATCGAGGCGTTACAGTTCTTCCACGGAAACGACGCCGGGAACGGCGTTCATCTCCGTCAGCAGCCTTTCCACACCGCACCGTCTGTTCAGCCGCAGCGTGAAGATGGCGCAGGCGTTGTGGGTCTCGCTCTCCGTGGAGCGGGTGATCTCCATGTTGATGACTTTCAGCTCCCGCTCCCGGTAGAGCTTCAGCACTTTTTCCAGGCAGGGCTTGCCGCTGTACTCCATGAACAGATTGACCTCCGGCGCGTTATCCAGCATCCGGTACTCCAGCTTGGAAAACAGCAGCTCCGCCAGCAAAATCAGCCCTGTGGCGGCAATACCGCCCTCGTAAAAGCCGCCGCCCAGCGCCAGGCCGACGATGGCCGCGGTCCACAGGCCCGCCGCGGTGGTCAGGCCCTTCACCCGCTGGCGGCGGGTGACGATGATGGTGCCCGCACCGATGAAGCCCATGCCCGCCACCACCTGGGCGCCCAGGCGGGCCATATCGGTATAATAGTGCATATTCAGGTAGAGGAACTGGCTGGTCAGCGTCGTCATCGCCGCGCCCAGGCAGATCAGGATATGGGTGCGGAACCCCGCCGGGCGGCGCTTATACTCCCGTTCAATGCCGATGATGCCGCCGCAGACCACCGCCAGCACCATCCGCACGGTGACGGACGCAATGGTCACATCCCGCAGCCCGTCAAACATGGACAACATGCTTCCCCACCTCCTTAAATCTCATCAATGATGCGGACGGATTCCAGCTCGGAGATAGCCGCCAGCACCTGGGTATGCATCTGCTTATGGTTCAGATGGATGGAGAACACCGCGCTGGGGTGCCGGGATTTCTCCTCCCGGCCATGGTCGATCTCCACATCGTAGATCTGCACATCCTGGGATTTGATGCGGTTCAGAATATCTCCCACATCGTCCAGGGAGTTGAACTCCACATAGATATTCATGTTCCGGGCATTTTCCACGATGTAGTTCTCCACATGGGGCAGCACCCGGATGACTAAGGAGATGAGCAAGAAGGCCAGCAGCACACACTCATAGAACCCGGCGCCGATGGCCAGGCCCGTGCAGGCGGAGGCCCACAGTCCCGCCGCGGTGGTCATGCCCTTGACCTCCTGGTGTCCGGTCACAATGATGGTACCTGCGCCCAGAAAACCAATGCCGTTGACCACCTGGGCACCGAACCGGCTCACATCCGTCCGCAGGCCGATCTCCGCCGCCAGCTCTGCCCAGTCATGGGTGATCATGTAGTACTCATACTGGCTCAGCAGCATGGTCAGCGCCGCCCCCAGGCATACCAGCATATACGTGCGGAAACCTGCCGCCCGGCCCTTTCTGCCCCGCTCCAGGCCGATCATGCCGCCGAACAGCATGGCCAGCACCAGGCGCAGCAGCACGGCGCCCGTATTCAACCCCCGCAGACAGTCCAACGCCTCGATCAAAAAAAGTTCCTCCCTCGCCAGGGGCACCGCCCCATGATAAAGTCGGGAGGAAGAACCGGCGTTTCGCCGCTTCTTCCTCCGTATCATAATTCTCTGCTTCCCTCAGAGGCGCGTCAGCAAACGTTTGCGCTCCCCCACTCACGCCTTTCTTATTGCCTATTACATTTACCATCTTTTTGCGTTTTTGTCAATCTATTTCCGAATTATCCGGCCGTTTTTGGCTGTATTGCCCAATTATCCTGGGGTTTTCTGCACACTCCGCCCAAAACGGCCGGCTCCCGGTCAATGACCTACCATGATGTCCAGGATCTCCTCGTCGGTGCCCCGCATTCCAAGGCGGGCCAGGCGGCCCACATTGCCGATGGTATTTTCCACGCCCTTCTGGATGATGCCCTCGCCGCCCACAAACTGATGGCCGCCGTTGACGTACATGTAATAGCCCATCAGCCCCGCGTCCACGGCGGAGGCGATCTTCGCCGCGCAGGAGGGCTTGGCTCCGTCACAGATCATACCGGAGCAGATGGCCAGCGTGTTGGCGATGGTATGGGCCACCACGTCGTACCGTCCGCCCCGCAGGTATGCGATGCCGGCGGCGGCGCCGCAGCCGGCGCTGACGGCTCCGCAGAAGGCGGACAGCCGCCCGATGCCGGTCTTCTGGTGGATGGTCACCAGATCAGCCACCGCCAGCGCCCGGTACAGCTCCTCCTCGGAGGCGCCCATGTCCCGTGCGTACTCGATGACGGGCAGAGAGGTGGTCATGCCCTGGTTGCCGCTGCCGGAGACGATCACAACAGGCATCTCGCAGCCGCTCATCCGGGCGTCGGACCCGGCGGCGGCAGCGGCCTTGGCCCGGACAGCCACATCGTCCCCGTACAGGCCCCGGAGGGTCTTGCCCACCTCGGCGCCCCAGCCGCCCTTCAGTCCCTCGGCGGAAATGGCGCTGTTGTACGCCACCTGGCGGTCCAGGAGCTCCTTCACATCGGCCACATCCAGGCAGTCCGCAAATTCGATGATCTCCCTGACGGACAGCACGGAGCGGTCTGTCTGTTCCTCACCGCCCCTGTCACCGGCATCAGCCTGGAACAGTACCTTCTCGTCCTTCTGGATGCGGGTGATATTCGTGTGGAAATCCACGATCTCGCAGCAGGCGGAGTGCTCTCCCGCCATGACGGTGATGTTGATATAGAACACCCGGTCCCCCTCGGCGGGCACCACGTGGAACTCGCAGGTCTCCAGCAGGCGGTGCATGGCCTGGATGTCCTCCGCCGTTACCTGGGACAGCACCTCCAGCTCCAGGTCCGCCCGTCCGGCGGCAAGGCCCGCGGCTGCCGCGGCCTCGATGCCCTTCAGCCCGCCGGTATTGGGCACCGTCACAGCCTTCACATTCTTGATGATATTGCCGCTGACCTCTACCCGGCAGCGCTCCGGCACAGTGCCCAACGCCATCCGGGCCTTGGCCGCCGCCAAAGCGATGGCAATGGGCTCCGTACAGCCCATGGCGGGGATCAGCTCTTCCTCCAAAATCTTCACATAGCTGTCATAATGGGGCGTCTTGTTCATTCCGTTCTCCTCCTTCATCCCAGTACCACGTCCAGCAGCATCATCACCAAAAAGCCCAGCATCACGCTGACGGTGCCCGTGTGGGAATGCTCGCCCAGCTGCGCCTCGGGGATCAGCTCCTCTACCACTACATAGATCATGGCGCCCGCGGCAAAGGCCAGCACCCAGGGCATCACGCCCGTGATACTGCCCGCCACCAGCACCGTCAGCAGGCCGAAGATGGGCTCCACGATGCCGGAGGCCGCGCCGCAGGCGAAGGCTTTCCAGCGGTCCACCCCCTGGGAGCGCATGGGCAGGGATACGGCGGCGCCCTCCGGGAAGTTCTGCAGTCCCATGCCGATGGCAAGAGCCAGCGCCGCCGCCAGGGCGCCGGAGGCGGTATCCTGGGCCGCCACGGAAAAGCTGAGACCCACCGCCATGCCCTCCGGAATATTGTGGAGGGTCACGGCCAGCACGATCATGGTGGTCCGCTTCCAGTGGGCGGGCAGGCCCTCCGCCTCGTCGCTGCCGATGTGCAGGTGGGGCAGCAGGCGGTCCAGCGCCATGAGAAACAATCCACCCAGCAGGAAGCCGCCGCCCACCGGCAGCAGCACGTTCTGTCCCCGGCTCTCCGCCATGTCCATGGCGGGGATCAGCAGCGACCACACCGACGCGGCGATCATGACGCCTGCCGCGAAGCCCAGAAACACCTTCTGCATGGTATGGGACATGTCCTTTTTAAAAAAGAACACCATCCCCGCGCCCAGCACCGTAGCAAGACAGGTAAAGCCGGTACCCAGGGCGGCGTAAAGCAGTTCACGCTGCAGCATTTTTGTTCCTCCTCACCGGATCACATTCCAGTACAGCCACAGCCCCGCCGGAATGATGATCTGCAATGCCAAAATTGCCGGAATGCCGAAGCGGAAGCTCTTGTGCAGCGTCTTGTGGTGCCACACCCGCATTCCCAGCAGCGCGCCCACGCTGCCGCCCAGGGCGGAGAGCAGAAACAGCGTCTTCTCCGGCACCCGCCGGGTCTTTTCGTGGGTCTCCTTGTATTTTGCCTTCCACTTGTCCAGGCCAAATATGAAAAAGGTGATGAGATTGATCACCAGCAGATAACAGCCCAGCAGCGCCCAGGGGTTTCCCACCACAGCAAACAGCGTGGCTGTGGTGGCCTCCGGCCGGTAAACTATTTTGTCCATTCGCAGCCTCCGAAAAAATGAACTGGACGGTCTCTTCCGTCCAGTTCATTTTACCATATTTCTCAGCCCTTGGCAAGCTTGCACAGCTCGCCGGCGGTCCGGGCAGCCAGGCGGGCATTGTTGTACACCAGTTGGATGTTGGAGGCCAGGGAGTCGCCGCCGGTCAGGTCCTTGATCTTCGCCAGCAGGAAGGGCGTGGTCTCCTTGCCGTGGATGCCCAGGCGCCCCGCCTCGGCCACGGCCTCGTCGATGGCCTTGTTGATGACGTCCGCATCCATAGAGAACTCCTCGGGGATGGGATTCGTCACCAGCATACCACCGCCCAGGCCCATATCCTGCTTGACGAAGAACGCCTTCGCCAGGTCAGCAGGGGTGTCGATGCGATAGTCCACCTTGAAGCCGGACTTCCGGGTGTAGAAGGCGGGCAGCTCCTCGGTGCCGTAGCCGATGACGGGCACGCCGTGGGTCTCCAGATACTCCAGTGTCAGCCCCAGGTCCAGGATGGACTTGGCGCCGGCGCAGACCACCATGACGGGGGTGTGGGCCAGCTCCTCCAGGTCGGCGGAGATGTCAAAGGTCTGCTGGGCGCCCCGGTGGACGCCGCCGATGCCGCCGGTGGCAAAGACCTGGATGCCCGCCATGTGGGCAATGATCATGGTGGTGGTGACGGTGGTGGCGCCGTCCTTCCCCTCGGCCACCAGCACGGGCAGGTCCCGGCGGCTGGCCTTGGCAACAGCGGTGCCGGTCTTGCCCAGGTAGTCGATCTCCTCCGGGGACAATCCCGCCTTCAGGCGGCCCTTGATAACGGCGATGGTGGCGGGCACCGCGCCGTTCTCGCGGATGATCTTCTCCACGTTCAGCGCGGTCTCCACGTTCTGGGGATAGGGCATGCCGTGGGAGATGATGGTGGACTCCAAGGCCACCACTGGGCGGCCCTCGGCCAGGGCCTGCTGCACTTCAGGGGCAATATCCAGATAGCGATTCATATATGATACCTCCATTAAGTTTTACAGGGTCGTTTACGAATATCAAACCGCCAGACGGCCAGGGCGAAGGATGCCAGGGCCACTACTTCGATGGCGGCGCAGGAATAGGACTGGGCGATCAGGTTATACAGCAGCACCAGGGGAGAATTCAGCAGGAACAGCAGCCGGGTCAGCCGCATGTCGTGGACCCACAGGGCCACGGTGGTCAGCATCATGGCGCCGCCCAGCAGCAAGCAGTAGGGGCCGTCCCAGGTCAGCAGCGGGGACACGGCGTAGCACACCAGGAAGAACGCCAGCCACAGGGGGCTTTTCGCCCACCTGCGGTCATTGTAGGAGCAGACCACGGCCCGGCCCAGGCCCAGGCAGTTGATGAGCGCGCCGGTCCAGGCCCCCAGCAGGCTGTAATGGACGACCCACAGCACACAGCACAGCACCTGAAGGGACAGGATCTTCTTCCGGCTGCCGCTTTGCAGCGCTGTGATGGCAATGACGGAACCCGTCAGGCCGATGAGCTGGATGAGCCAAAAAGGAACGGACATAAATGGAAACCTCTTTTACAAATTTTAAAAATTGCCGCGCCGCATCAAAGGCCGGCCCGCTTCCGCAGGGCCTCGGCGCTCATAGAGGGATTGATGGTCTCGCCGCTCTCTATGGCGATGGCGCTGGCGGCAAGGCCCGCTTTGGCGGTGTCCTCCAGGTCCGTGCCCTGGAGGTAGGCCCAGGCGATGGCAGCCATGAAAGCGTCGCCGCAGCCGGTGGTGTTGACCATGTCGGCAGGCAGCACCGGCAGGCGGAGCCGTCCTCCGGAGCGGTCGGCGGCAAACACACCGCCGCTGCCAAGGGAGATGAACACCCGGTGGAGGCCGGTATCAAGCAGGGCGTCGGCGGCTTTGTGCAGGCTCTCCTCGTCCGTGATGGCCACGCCGGACAGCAGCTCCGCCTCAATGCGGTTGGGCTTGATGGTGTGGAGTTTTCCCAGCACCGGCTTCAGCTTCACCGCCTTGGCGGTGGACACCGGGTCGGCAAAAATGGGCACCGGGCAGTTCTCCGCCAGCCACGCGATGCTCTCCGCGGGGATGTTGGTGTCGATGACCACCACCTGGCTGCCGCAGAGCAGCTTCTGCCGCTGGGAGAGCACTTGCGGCGTCAGGTGGCGGTAGATATCCATGTCGCTGACGGCCAGCACCATGTCGCCCTTCTCGTCATTGATAAAAAGGTAGGTGCTGGTCCGCCCGCCGGGGATAATGGGAGACCGGGAGATGTCGATGCCAAGCTCCCCGCAGCTGGCGGCGATCTTCTGGGCGTTCAGATCGTCGCCGAAGGCCGTCACCATCCGCACATCCAGCCCCAGCAGGCTCATGTTGTGGGCAATGTTCCGCCCCACGCCGCCGAGACTCATGCCCACGGTGCCGGGGTTGGAGTCCTGGGGCACCAGCGCCCCGGCGGGCTGCCCGCCGATGTCCACATTCACGCCCCCCACCACGGTCACGTAAGGCGCGGTGTGGACGATGTAGCCCTTGCCGGTGATGTAGCCCTTTTTCATCAGGTTGGAGATGTGCACCGCCACGGAGGACCGGGTGATGCCCGCCTTATCCGCCAACTCCTGCTGGGAGATGAGGGGATTTTCCTCGATCCAGTTCAAAAGCTGCCGTTCCCGCTGGGTCATGGCCCTGCCTCCGTTCTAAGCAAAAGTTTGCTTGTCTAATCTATTGTTTATAATATCAGATTCCATGCCAATGTCAACGGTTATTTTGCCGTTTATCCCATCTATGTTACCGTCTGTCCCGTTCCGCTGGACGGCGGCATCTTTCTCCGCTATACTGAATGCAGAAACATGGAGGGAGGGACGTCCGTGAAGCTGGAGCTGCAGATCGACCCGGCGCTGCCGGAGGTGACTGTGACCGTCCGCGCCCCGGCCCAAACGCCGGAAGTAGATGCCCTGCTGGGCCGTCTGGCAGCGGCAGACACGCCTCTGCTGGGTTTCCGGGAAGACGGCACCGCCGTTCCCCTGGACCTGGATACTGTTCTCCGCTTTTACGGCGAGGACAAGGACGTCCGGGTGCAGACCGCTGGCAGCGTTTACACCGTCCGGGAGCGGCTCTATGAGCTGGAGCGGCGGCTGGCGGGCCGTCCCTTTGCCCGGGTCTCTCACTCGGAGATCGTGAATCTGAAGCGGGTGACGGCTCTGGACCTGCGTCTGACAGGCACCATCCGCATGACCCTCACCGGGGGCGTGACGGTCTATGTCTCCCGGCGGTATGTGAAGAAAATCAAGGAGGTGCTGGGCTTATGACGGAGCGCGGGGAAATTTCCCGGGAACTGGTCCGCCGGGCCGCCATCGGCTTTCCCTTTGGCGCGGCGCTTGTATACCTGGTGTTTCTGCTGGGCGGCCTGTTCGGTTTCCCGGCGCCGGAGGGAACTGCCGTTCCCGTTGTGACAGCGGCCATGGCGGAGCGCTGGGGCAGCCCCATTACAGCGGCGCTGGTGCAGTTTTTCTGGTCCGGCCTGCTGGGGGCGGTGCTGGAAACGGCGGAGGTGCCCTTCCGCCTGGAACGGCGGACGGCGCTCTGGTCCGGCGTCCACTTTCTGCTGACGGCGGCGGTCTTCTCCCTGGCGGGCTGGCAGTGCCGATGGTTCCCCTACCGGGAGACCTGGCTGTGCCTGCTGGGGCTGCTCCTGCTGTGCTATCTGCTGATGTGGGCGGTGCGGTATGTGGGCTGGCGGCAGGACGTCCGGGCCATCCGAAAAGGCGTGGGTCTGCCGGAGGAGCCGGAGCAGCCCGACTGTCGGAAGGCCGCGCCCTACGCCCTTCTTGCGGCGGCAGTGGAGCTGCTTCTCCCCTGGCTGCTGCGGCTGCTGGATGCCCGGGACGTACCGGTGCTGACCGGCATCTTCTACCCCTTTCTCATCCTGCCTCTGTTCTGCTTTTTCAGCAGTTGGTCTCTGGCAAAGCGGTGCCGCCGGCTGTGGCTGGTCTATCCCGTTCTCTGCGCCCTGCTGACCCTGCCCTGCGTGTTCCTGCTGTACAACGCCAGCGCCCTGTTTCAGGTCTGGGTCTCGGCCATCGCCGCCCTGACGGGCGGGCTCTTCGGCGCCCTTTGGAAAAAAAGCAGAAAATAATGGAACCAAACCGCCTCCTTTTCCGACTAAGCGGATAAAGGAGGCGGTTTTCCGTGAAAAAATGGTCTTTGTTTCTGGCGCTTTATTTCTGCGTCTGCCTGTTGGCGTCCTGTGCGGCCGGCGGCAGCCCCGTATCCGGCGGTACGCCCTCCAATGAGCAGCAGACCGGTGGCGAAAGCGCCCAACCCGTGTCGGTCACAGCTGTCTGCCGGGTGGTCTCCAACGACGGTTCGCTCCTGCTGGCGGGTACGGACGGCGACCCGAATATCTACATCCTGACCCTGGAGGACGCCGCGAATCCGGCTGCCGGAACGCTGGTGGAAGTCACCTACGACGGCACCATCCTGGAGACCTGGCCCGCCCAGCTTGGCGGCGTCACCGCCGTGAAGACTGCGGAGGACGGCTTTGACGACCGCTGCGCCCTGTATTTGCAGGTCCTGGAGGACCTGTGGGAAGTGGACTCCGGGTTGAACGGTGAGCTGACCTATATCGGCGTGGACCTGTCGGAGACAAGTTTGTCCGAAAGCGAGCGCTCCGCCGTGGCCTGGGCTTTTGCCGGGCGTCACGGCGGCGAGCTGGTCACCGGCACCTGGGAGGAGTTGGCGGATCAGGGCTACATCGACCGGGAAAACCTGTACTGGGAGGACGGCATCCTGTTTACCATCACGGAGAAGGAGGAGCCGGTGTATTTCATGCCGGAGGGCATGGCGGCCGTCACCTTCGACGCGGAGAAGTGGCGCTCCGGCCTGGGGGCCTACTTCTTCTGCGACTGCACCTCCGTCCAGTCCGCCGACGGCCATTGGGACGGATACAGTGTGGGCAGCGAGGCCATTTCGTGAGGCAGGCGCAGCGGGGCGGCTGTCAAAATCTTTCGTTTCCTCTTGTAAAATCGGCGGGAATGGAGTACAATACCTCATTATTGTGTGATGATCCCACCAAAAACAAGAAAACGGGTGAATTTCAATGAGTTATACGAAAATCGCAGCGATCTTTGCCGACCAGGAGACCCTGTCCGGCAAGGAGGTCACCGTGGGCGGCTGGGCCCGCACCATCCGGGACATGAAGAACTTCGGCTTCATTGAGCTGAACGACGGCTCCTGCTTCAAGAACCTCCAGGTGGTCATGGAGGCCGGCTCTTTGGAGAATTACAAGGACATCGCTGCCCAGAACGTGGGCGCGGCCCTCATCGTCACCGGCACCGTGGTGCTGACCCCCGATGCCAAGCAGCCTCTGGAGGTGAAAGCCAGTAAAATCGAAGTGGAGGGCACCTCCTCTCCTGACTATCCCCTGCAGAAGAAGCGCCACAGCGTGGAGTTCCTGCGGACCATCCAGCACCTGCGTCCCCGGACGAACCTGTTCTCCGCCACCTTCCGGGTGCGGAGCGTGGCGGCCTACGCCATCCACCAGTTCTTCCAGGAGCGGGGCTTCGTCTACGTCCACACCCCCATCATCACCGCCAGCGACTGCGAGGGCGCCGGTGAGATGTTCCGGGTCACCACCCTGGACCCCGAGAATCCGCCCCGCAACGAGGACGGCACCATCGACTACACCCAGGACTTCTTCGGCAAGCCCGCCAACCTGACGGTCTCCGGCCAGCTCAACGCCGAGAACTTCGCCATGGCCTTCGGCGACGTGTACACCTTCGGCCCCACCTTCCGGGCGGAGAATTCCAATACCCAGCGCCACGCCGCCGAGTTCTGGATGATCGAGCCGGAGATGGCCTTCACCGACCTGAAGGGCGACATGGATGTGGCCGAGGCCATGATCAAGTTCGTCATCAAGGAAGTCATGGCCAAGTGCCCCGACGAGCTGGCCTTCTTCAACAGCTTTGTGGACAAGGGCCTCATCGAGCGTCTGGAACACGTTGCTTCTTCCGACTTCGGCCGGGTGAGCTACACCGAGGCCGTGGAGATCCTGGAGAAGAACAACGACAAGTTCGACTACAAGGTGTTCTGGGGCTGCGACCTCCAGACCGAGCATGAGCGGTATCTCACCGAGCAGGTGTACAAGAAGCCCGTGTTCGTCACCGACTACCCCAAGGAGATCAAGGCCTTCTACATGCGCATGAATGACGACGGCAAGACCGTGGCCGCCGCGGACTGCCTGGTCCCCGGCATCGGCGAGATCATCGGCGGCAGCCAGCGTGAGGAGCGGCTGGAGCTGCTGGAGGGCCGCATTGCCGAGCTGGGCATGAAGCCCGAGGACTACTGGTGGTACTGCGACCTGCGGCGCTACGGCTCCTGCAAGCACGCGGGCTTCGGTTTGGGCTTCGAGCGCCTGGTCATGTACCTCACCGGCGTGTCCAACATCCGGGACGTCCTGCCCCATCCGAGAACTGTCGGCAACGCGGAATTCTGATCGTTCAATCAAAACAGTGCCTGGTCCAGTGTGGACCAGGCACTCTTATTTGTCCGGACATTAGTATTTCTTATATTAAAGTTGTAAAAATATATCTGCACTTCTTTTGAAAAGACTCTTCCATTTCTTTAAATTTCGTGGTATATTTTTCAGGCACGCAAAAGTAGTACCTATTTTTTGATATTTCAAGATATACGGAGGCCGCTGCATGAAGATTCTGTCTGATATTGAGATCGCCCAGTCCTGCGCCATGAAGCCCATCACCGAGATTGCCGAGACCGCCGGAGTGGACAGCCAGTACCTGGAGCTGTACGGCAACTACAAAGCCAAGGTGGACTACCGCCTGCTGCGGGAGAGCAAGCGTCCCGACGGCAAGCTGATCCTGGTCACCGCCATCAATCCCACCCCCGCCGGCGAGGGCAAGACCACTACCACCGTGGGTCTGGCCGACGCCATGCGGCGCTTGGGCAAGAACACCCTGGTAGCCCTGCGGGAGCCCTCCCTGGGCCCCGTGTTCGGTGTCAAGGGCGGCGCCGCCGGCGGCGGCTACGCCCAGGTGGTGCCCATGGAGGACATCAACCTCCACTTCACCGGCGACTTCCACGCCATCGGCGCCGCCAACAACCTGTGCGCCGCCATGCTGGACAACCACATCCAGCAGGGCAACGCCCTGGGTATCGACGTCAAGCGCATCACCTGGAAGCGGTGCGTGGACATGAACGACCGCCAGCTCCGCAACATCGTGGACGGTCTGGGCGGCCGGATGCAGGGCGTGCCCCGGGAGGACGGCTTCGACATCACCGTGGCCTCCGAAATTATGGCAGTGCTGTGCCTCTCCGCCGACATTCCCGACCTGAAGGCCCGGCTGGGCCGCATGGTGGTGGCCTACACCTACGACGGCAAGCCCGTCACCGCTCACGACCTGAAGGCCGAGGGCGCCATGGCCGCCCTGCTGAAAGATGCTCTGAAGCCCAACCTGGTCCAGACCCTGGAAGGCACCCCCGCCTTCATCCACGGCGGTCCCTTCGCCAACATCGCCCACGGCTGCAACTCCGTCATGGCCACCAGGATGGCCATGCGGCTGGCGGACTACGCCGTCACCGAGGCCGGCTTCGGTGCGGACCTGGGCGCCGAAAAGTTCCTGGACATCAAGTGCCGTCTGGCGGGCCTCAAGCCCTCCGCCGTGGTGGTGGTCGCCACCGTCCGGGCGCTGAAAAACCACGGCGGCGTACCCAAGGCGGAGCTGAACGAGGAGAACCTGCCCGCTCTGGAAAAGGGCCTGCCCAACCTGCTGCAGCATGTGGAGAACATCACCAAGGTGTTCGGCCTGCCCTGCGTGGTGGCCATCAACGCCTTCCCCACCGACACCGCCGCCGAGCTGAAACTGGTGGAGGACAAGTGCAAGGAACTGGGCGTCAACGTGGCCCTCAGCGAAGTCTGGGCCAAGGGCGGCGAGGGCGGTATCGCTCTGGCCGAGGAGGTCGTCCGCCTGTGCGAGCAACCCAACGACTTCCGCTTTGCCTACGACACCGAAGACAGCATTGAGCAGAAGCTGAACGACATCGCCCGGAAGGTCTACCACGCCAACGGCGTAGAGCTGACCGCAGGTGCCCGGAAGCAGATGAAGGAGCTGGAGGCCCTGGGCTTCGACAAGCTGCCTATCTGCATGGCGAAGACCCAGTATTCCTTCTCCGACGACGCGGCCAAGCTGGGCGCCCCCCGGGACTTCACCATTACGGTGCGGAACCTGAAGGTCTCCGCCGGCGCCGGGTTCCTGGTGGCCCTGACCGGCGACATTATGACGATGCCGGGCTTGCCCAAGGTGCCTGCCGCCGAGAAGATCGACGTGGACGAGAACGGCAAAATCACCGGATTGTTCTGATACTTTCCATCCATCTCACAAAAAGAGGACGCTCCGCAGCGGAGCGTCCTCTTTTTATCACTTCATCTATTCTTTACTGCGGCAGTGTCTGCACCACGCCCCGGGCGCAGTCCACGGACACCACCGTGCCGTCGGTCAGCCGCCGGGTGGCGTTGGGGGCCGCCACGATGACGGGCTTATCCAGGGTCAATCCCACGGTGGCGGAGTGGCTCTCCGTGCTGGCCTCCTCGCTGATGACGGCGGCTGCCTGCCGGATATAGGGCAGCAGGGCGTTGGTGGTATAGGGCACCACCAGAATGTCGCCGGGGTGGAACTTCTCCTCCACCTCGTCCAGTGTGCGGCAGACGCACAGGGGGCCGGAGGCCTTCCCCGTGCCCACGCCCACGCCGTTGATCAGCGCGCCGCCCACCTGACAGACCCGGATCATGTTGGTAGTGCCCGCGACGCCCACTGGCACGCCGGCGGTGACCACCACCAGGTCGCCCCGTTTGATGATGCCGGCGTCCTCCGCCGCCTTCACGGCGAAATCCACCAGCTCGTCGGTGTTGCTGGCGTAGGGCATGGTCAGGGGCTCCACGCCCCAGTACAGCGCCATCTGGCGGCGGACCTGTTCGTCCAGCAGCAGGGCCACCACCGTCGTCTGGGGCCGGAAGCGGCTGACCATCTGGGCAGTGACGCCCCGCTGACTCACCGTCAGGATGGCGTCGGCGCCGATGTCCAGGGCGGTAGTGCAGGCGGCGTGAGCTGTGGCGGCGGTGACGGACAGGCGGCTCTTGCCGATATTCTTCACCCGCTTGGAGCAGTCGATATTGGCCTCGGTCTTGCGGGCGATGGCGTCCATGGTGCGGACGGCGTCCACCGGGTACTTGCCCGCGGCAGTCTCGCCGGAGAGCATGATGGCGCTGGTGCCGTCATAGATGGCATTGGCCACGTCGGTGATCTCCGCCCGGGTGGGCCGGGGATTTTCCATCATGGAGTCCAGCATCTGGGTGGCGGTGATGACCGGTTTGCCGCTGGCCACGCACTGGCTGATCATATTCTTCTGGATGAGGGGGATCTCCGTGAAGTCGATCTCCACGCCCATGTCGCCCCGGGCCACCATGACGCCGTCGGCCACCGCCAGAATGTCCGGCAGGTTGCTGACGCCCTCCTGGTTCTCGATCTTGGCGATGATGCGGATGTTGGAGTGGTGCTGGTCCAGCAGATTCCGCAGCTCCCGCACGTCGGCAGCCGTGCGGACGAAGCTGGCGGCAATATAGTCAAAGCCCTGCTCCACGCCGAACAGGATGTCGTCCCGGTCCCGCTGGCTCATGTAGGGCATGGACAGCCGGACATTGGGCACGTTGACGCCTTTTTTGCTCTTCATGGTGCCGTCGTTCTCCACCCGGCAGCGGATGGAACCGTTCCCGCTCTCCAGCACCGTCAGGCGGACCAGACCGTCATCCAGCAGGATCGTGTCGCCCTCCTTCACATCGTCGGGCAGCTCGGCGTATGTGATGGCGCAGCGTTTCTCGTCACCCTCGATGTCCTCGGTGGTCAGCGTAAACTCCTGGCCGGTCTTCAGCCGGACGGAATCATTTTTGAAGTTTTTCAGGCGGATCTCCGGGCCCTTCGTGTCCAGCATGGCGGCCACCGGCAGATTCAGTTCCTCCCGCAGGGCTTTGAGCTGGTCCAGCCGGGCCTTGTGCTCTTCATGGCTGCCGTGGGAGAAATTGAACCGGGCCACGTTCATACCCGCCAGCAGCATCTCCCGCAGGACGCCCTCCCTGTCCGTGGCAGGGCCAAGGGTGCAGACAATCTTGGTTTTTCTCATATAGTTCCACCTTTCCTTAAGGTAATCGATTTCCTTCCGATGATATTTTATCATATTCTTCCCGCCCAGGAAAGAGGAAAACCGTAAAAAATAAGTAAAGCGGAGAGAAACAATTTCCTCTCCGCTTTGCTGTTTTTCACCATTTACAGGCCCAGCTTGGCTTTCAGGGCAGCGATCATCTCCTGATACTCCGCGTCGCTCAGCAGGACGGGCTCGGGATTGGTGATCTGGAAGTTGCCGCCGAACTCAAAGCCGCCCTCGTACTTGGGGACGATGTGGAAATGCAGGTGGGGATTGGCGTCGCCGAAGGAAGCCAGGTTCAGCTTGGTGCAGCCCCACAGCTCCTTGACGGCGCCGGAGGCGCGGGCCAGATCGTCGGCAAAGTCCGCCAGCTCCTGGGGCTCGCACTCGCACAGCTCCTTCTTGTGGTTTTTCAGAGCCAGCACGCAGCGGCCCTTGTGGGCCTGGTCCTTGAAGAGGTACAGCACGCCGGCCTTCATCTCGCCGACCTTGAACATAATGGCCTCCCGGCCTTCGTGGTGTTCATCACAGTAAAAGCAGCCCATGGGTAATTTCCTCCTGTTTATGTTGGTACTTTTACCCTACACCCGCCGACATCTTTCGTCAACTGAAAATTCCGCCGCCGGGCTTTGTTTATTTGCAGAACAGGGGCAGGGCCTTTTTGATGAATTCCACGCAGCCGTCCTCGCCCAGCGCGTCGGAGTCCAGGCTCAGGTCGTAGGCCGCGGCGTCCCGCCACTCCTCGCCGGTATAGTAGCGGTAGTAGGCGGAGCGGCGTTTATCCTCCACCCGGATGTGCTTGGACACCTCCCGCTGGCTCCAGGCCAGGGAGTAGGACGCCACCCGCTCCTGTCGGGCCTCGATGGGGGCGTGGATGAACACCCGCAGGACATTGGGACGGCCCGCCAGCAGGTAGTTGGCGCAGCGGCCCAGGATGATGCAGCTCTCCGTGTCCGCCAGTTCCTTGATGATTTTGGCCTGGAAGCTGAACAGGTTCCGGGTGGACACGTAGTCGTCGCTGTCCGGCGGCAGGATTTCGCCGGTGTAGACCTTCTCGGCGGCGGAGAGCATCTCCTTCAATCCGATGCGCTCGTCGGCGGCGCCGAAGAGCCGCTCGTGGATGCCGCTGACCTCCGAGGCCTTCCGCAGCAGGTCCCGGTCATAGTAGGGAATGCCCAGGGCGTCGGACAGCTTGCGGGTAATGTTGTGGCCGCCGCTGCCGGTCTCACGGGCCACGGTGATGACGAATTTTTCCATACGATCCCCTCCTCAGGCGCCCAGATAGGCCTTGCGGACCCGGTCGTCGGCGGCCAGGTCGGCGGCGCGGCCCTCCATGGAAATAGTGCCGGTCTCCAGCACGTAGGCCCGGTCGCTGACCGCCAGGGCCATTTTAGCGTTCTGCTCCACCAGCAAAATCGTAATGCCGCTCTTGTGCAGCTCCTCGATGATGGCGAAGATCTCCTTGACCAGCAGGGGGCTGAGGCCCATGGAGGGCTCATCCATCAGCACGATCTTCGGGTCGGTCATCAGCGCCCGGCCGGTGGCCAGCATCTGCTGCTCGCCGCCGGAGAGTGTGCCCGCCAGCTGCTTATACCGCTCCTTCAGCCGGGGGAAATGGCCGTAGACCTTTTCCAGATTCTCGGAGACCTTCTTCTGGTCCTTCAGGATGTAAGCGCCCATGCGGAGGTTTTCCTCCACCGTCATGCGGGCGAACACATGACGGCCCTCCGGCACATGGGCCAGGCCCATGTTGATGATGGTATTGGCCGGGACCTTCTGCAGGTCCTTGCCGTCCAGCGTGATAGAACCGGAGGCGGCATGCAGCAGGCCGGAGATGGTA
Organism: Oscillibacter valericigenes; assembly: GCF_021531435.1. Lineage (GTDB taxonomy): Bacteria > Bacillota > Clostridia > Oscillospirales > Oscillospiraceae > Oscillibacter > Oscillibacter valericigenes_B. The sequence goes on along the minus strand of NZ_JAFBIS010000002.1, from coordinate 54,091 downwards.
TGCAGCGTGGTGGTCTTGCCTGCGCCGTTGGCGCCGATCAGGGACACCAGCTCGCCGTCGCCGACGGTCAGGGAGATACCCTTCAGGGCGTGGATGGCCCCGTAAAAGACGTTCAGGTCTTTGATTTCCAGCATGATGTTCCCCCCTTACTCGCCCAGATAGGCCGCGATGACCTTGGGATTGTTGGCGATCTCCTCCGGCAGGCCGGAAGCGATGGTCTGACCGTAGTCGATGACCTGGATGCGCTCGCAGACGTTCATCACCAGGGACATATCGTGCTCGATGAGCAGGATGGCGACGCCAAAGCGGTCCCGGATGGTGTTGATGCACTCCAGCAGCTCCGCCGTCTCCGTGGGGTTCATGCCGGCGGCAGGCTCATCCAGCAGCAGGACCTTCATGTCCGTCGCCAGGGCCCGGGCGATTTCCAGCTTCCGCTGCTGGCCATAGGGCAGGCTGGAGGCCAGAATGTCGGCCTTGTCCTCCAGGTGGCAGATGGCAAGCAGGTCCATGGCCTTTTCCGTCATGGCCTTCTCCGTTTTCCAGAACTTCGGCGTGCGGAGAGTAGCGTCCAGAAGGTTATAGGAAATATCCTTGGTGAAAGCCGCCTTCACGTTGTCGATGACGGACATCTGCTTGAACAGGCGGATGTTCTGGAAGGTCCGGGCCACGCCAGCCGCCACGAACTGGTGGGTCTTTTTGCCGTTCAGGGGCACGCCGTTCAGCAGGACCGTGCCCTCCGTGGGGACGTAAACGCCGGTGAGGAGGTTGAAGACCGTGGTCTTGCCCGCGCCGTTGGGTCCGATGAGGCCCACCAGTTCACCCTGGTAGATTTGAATATTGAAATCCTGGACGGCTTTCAATCCGCCGAAGGTGATACCCAGCTTCTTCGTCTCCAGAACGGGAGTCTTTACCGCTTCAGACATGGGCGCCGGCCTCCTTTCTCTCCGCCTTTTCGGCGGCTTTTCTGGCCCGGGACGCTTTCAGGTCGGCGGGCAGGTTCCGCAGGGAGAACTCATAGGCGCCGAAGATGCCCTTGGGCCGGAACACGATGATGATAATGAGCAGGATGGCGTAGACCAGCATGGGATACTGGAATATGCCCTGGACGGAGGCGGGCAGCAGCGCCACCCAAGCGCCGTTTTTGATCTGATAGTTCACCAGGAACATGACCACCGCCGCCACCACGGAGCCGGTGAGGGAACCCATGCCGCCCAGCACCACCATGACCACGATAAACGTGGAGTTCAGGATGCCGCCGTTGGTAAAGGCAAAGGAGGAGGTGGACAGCGTGGCGTTGGCGCAGGCGTACAGCGCGCCGGCCACGCCCGCGAAGAACGCGGAGTAGGCGAAGGTCATCACCTTATAAAAAGAGGTGTTGATGCCGGAGGCGGAGGCTGCGATCTCGTCGTCCCGGATGGCCCGGATGCAGCGGCCATACTTGGAGCGGATGAACATGAACATCATGGTCATGCAGACGATGGTGGTCAAAATGGCCACCCACAGAAACGTCACCTTGCTCTTGGAGCCAAAGCCCAGGCCGTTTTTATACAAAGACGCGGAGGCGGAGCCCTGGGACAGACCGTCCTGTCCGCAGAAAGGCAGGTTGTTGATGATGTTCACAATGATCATGCCGAAGCCCAGGGTGATGATGGCCAGATAGTCGCCCTTCAGCCGCAGGGCGGGGATGCCCACCAGCAGGCCCACCAGCGCGGACAGGATGCCCGCCGCCAGAATACAGGCGAAAATGATGACGAGATAAACGGGGTCGTTGGCGTTCTTGAACACCCCGGCCCGCTCACAGGCCAGACTCAGCAGTGCCGCCGTATAGGCGCCGATGGCCATAAATCCGCAGTGGCCCAGAGAGAGCTGTCCCAGAAAGCCCAGCACCAGGTTCAGCGACGCCGCCAGAATGATGAGGTAGCAGCACTGCCACAGGCAGGGGGCGATCACCAGCTTGAAGGAGCCGCTGCCGCCGAAGGCGGCGGTGAGCATCTGAAAAGCGGCGAACAGTACCACGATAACAATGGTATTGAGCAGGTAGCCCTGCATGGTCTTGTTCTGTTTCATACCTTCTCACCCACATTCTTGCCCAGGATGCCGGCGGGCTTGAGCACCAGCACCACAATCAAAATCAGGAACACAAAGGCGTCCGCCATGCTGGAAGAAACGTAGCTGGTGGTAAAAGACTCCACCAGACCGATGACGATGCCGCCCAGCACCGCGCCGGGGATGATGCCGATGCCGCCCAGCACGGCGGAGACGAAGGCTTTCAGGCCCAGCAGGGATCCCATGGTGGTGTAGATCTTCGGGTACTGGGCCATATACATCAGCGCCGCCACAGCCGCCAGGCCGGAGCCGATGGCGAAGGTGGCCAGAATGGTGTGGTTGACGTTGATGCCCATGAGGGTAGCGGCCTCCTTATCCTCGGAGACGCAGCGCATGGCCCGGCCCAGCTTGGTCCGCTGGGTGAACTGGAACAGCACCACCATGACGATGGCGCTGATGACGATGGTCAGCAGGGTGGTGTACTCCAGCGTCACGCCCGCGAAGGAGATGCCGCCGGCGGTGAAGATCTGGCTGGCGACCTTGGGGTTGGGGCCGATGGCCGGGATAGCCTGGGCCAGATTCTCCAGCAGCAGGCTCATGGCGATGGCGGTGATGAGGGCGGTCATATTGGTGCCCTTTTTCCGCACGGGGCGGTAGGCGATCAGCTCCGTGCCCATACCGACCAGCGCGCACACGGCGATGGCGGCGAGGACGGCGGTCCAGGCGGGCAGGCCCAGGGCCAGAGCGGCGGGAACAGTGAAGATCATGGTATAGCCGCCCACCATGATGAAGTCGCCGTGGGCAAAGTTGATGAGGCGGATAATGCCGTAGACCATGGTGTAGCCCAGCGCCACCAGGGCGTAGATGCTGCCCAGCCGCAGGCCCACGAACAAGGTCTGGATGAAAGTGCTCATGCGGGTTCTCCCCTTTCTTTCTGCGGAGGTCGTTTATAAATGGAAGCGGCGGGGGAGGCTCCCGCAGGAGGCCTCCCCTGCCGCATTGCAGAGTCTGTCAGATTGATTATGCCTCGGGCAGTTCCGTGACGACATCCAGAAGCGTAGACACCACGGCGGGCTTGCCGTCGGCGCCGGTGCCGGCCTCGAAAGCGATGATGGAAGCGCCCTTGACGGGAGTGCCGGTCTCATCCAGAGAGTAGGTGCCGGTGATGCAGTCGTAGACCACGCCGTCGGCGGCCAGGGCGTCCCGGACCTCCACGGGATCGGCGGAGCCGGCGGCCTCGATAGCGGTCTTGTACATCATCACGCAGTCATAGGCCAGAGCTGCGAAAGCGCTGGGGGTGTTGCCGTACTTCGCCTCATATGCGGAGACGAAGGCCACGCTCTTTTCGGAGGTGTCGGCGGGGTCGTAGTGGTTGGTCCAGTAAACGTTATCGAAAGCGGTCAGGTCGGCGCCGTCCACCACGTAGTCGGGAGTGGTGTCATAGCCGTCAGCGCCCATGATAACACCGGTGTAGCCAGCAGCGCGGGCCTGGGTGACCAGGTAGGGGCCGATGACGTCATAGTAGAAGGGAGCGTAGACGAACTGCACGCCGGCGTTCACCATGGCGGCGAACTGGTTGGTGTAGTCCTGGACATCCATGGAAGCGGTGGACTCCACGGCGGCAACTTCCACGCCGTACTTCTCGCAGGCGGCGGAGAAGGAGTCATACAGGCCCTTGGAGTACGTATCGGCGGCGCAGTAGACCATGCCCACCTTGTCATAGCCGGCCTGCTTGGCATAGGCGGCGGCGATGGCGCCCTGGAAGCTGTCGGCGTAGCAGGAACGGAAGACGAAGTCATCCTCGGTGGTGATGGAGTCGGCGGTGGAGGTGGGGGTGATCAGGCAGACCTCCTCCTCGTTGGCGGCACCGGTGATGGCGCTGGTGCAGCCGGAGGTCACGGAGCCCACGATCAGTCCCACGCCCTGGGACACCAGAGAGTTGAACGCGTTCAGGCACTCAGTGGGGTCATACTGGTCATCGGCGTTGATGACTTCCACCTGGCGGCCCAGCAGTCCGCCGGCCTCATTGATCTCCTCCACGGCCAGCGCTACGCCGGTGGTGACGGCGGTGCCGTAGGCGGCCAGGTTGCCGGTGTTGGGGGAGATGGTGCCGATCAGAATGGGTTCGTCGCTGCTCTCAGCGGCATCGCCGCCAGCAGCAGGGGCACTGCTGCTGGCACTGCCGCCGCCGCAGGCAGTCAGGGAAAAGGTCAGGCACAGGGCCAGCAGAATGCTTAACAAGCGTTTTCTTTTCATAACAAATCCTCCTTAAAACACGCTGTTTTCTCCTGAAAAACGAAGAAAGCGCGTGGATATAATCATCCACGCGCCTTTGCGTTGCAATCATCATACGAGGGTTTTTGCCATTTGTCAATCACGATAAACACACAAAAAAACGGGCCTCTTTCGCCTCAATTTCGTCATATGAAACACATTTATGGCAGATATTACGTTTTGTCATTCTTTTTTTGCATTTCACCGGGTGCTCCTTTCGCATATGCTGAAAAAGGCAAACCGGGAGAGGCTGCTATCAAACAGCACTTTCTGGTACGATTGCGCGAACCTTCCTGTTCCGGCGGCGCATATTTTTCTTGCCCTGTGCCCTTTCTGCCCCTATAATAACAATCAGAAGTGATAAAGCAGTAAAAAAAGGAGGAGCTGTCTTGCACAACCGCTATGAAAAGATTTTCCCCGGCACCATTGTGGCTTCCGTCCTGCTGATGCTCCTGGGCGTTGCGCTGGACGATCCCGCCAATATCCTGCCGGGGCTGTACCGTATCGTCACCATGCAGGATCTGCTGATCACGGACTATGTGTACATTGCCGGCGTGGGGGCCACCCTCATCAACTCCGGTCTTGTGACCATCATCTCCATCCTCATCATCAAGCTCTCCGGGGACCCCTTCAACGGTTTCACCATGGTGGAAATGGGCCTGATGGCGGGCTTTTCCCTGTTCGGCAAAAACGTGCTGAACATCTGGCCTATCATCCTGGGCACCTGGCTGTACGCCAAATACCAAAAGGAGCCCTTCGCCAAATATGCCTCCGTGGGCCTGCTTGCCACCTCCCTCGCCCCGCTGGTGAGCTACATGGCACTGGGCAGCATCCACGCCAGCATCCCCCTGGGCATCCTGACCGGCATCATCATCGGCTTCGTGCTGCCCTCCCTGTCGGCCTACACGTATAAGATCCAAAACGGCATGAACCTCTACAACATGGGCTTCGCCTGCGGCCTGTTCGCCATGATGATCGTGCCCATCCTCACCGCCTTCGGCGACCACCCGGATTCGGCGCTGTACTGGGCGGAGGGGTATAACCGCACCTTTGCCATCGTGCTGATCGTGCTGTGCTCCCTCTCCATTCTGACGGGCTTGTTCGGCACCGGAGCGCCGGCCTGGGCGGTGTGGGCCGGATACCGCCGCCTGCTGTCCACCACCGGCCGGGCGCCCAGCGACTACCTGCGCATGTTCGGCGCGGGGCCGGTATTTGTCAACATGGGCGTCAACGGCCTGCTGGGGATGCTGTACATCTTCGCCGTGGGCGGCGACCTGAACGGCCCCACCCTGGGCGGCATTTTTACCATCATGGGCTTTTCCGCCTTCGGCAAGCACGCGTTCAACATCCTGCCTGTCATGGTCGGCGTGGCCCTGGGTGCTTACGGGATGCACTACACGCCGGATTATCCCTCCCTCCAGCTGGCAGGGCTGTTCGGCACCACCCTGGCGCCCATCGCGGGCCATTTCGGATGGCCCTTCGGCATTCTGGCGGGCTTTATCCACTCCGCCCTGGTCCTCCAGACCGGCGGCCCGGTGGCCGGTCTGAACCTTTACAACAACGGCTTTTCCGGCGGCCTCATCGCCATCGTCCTCTACCCCACCATCACCGCCATCGCCCGGCACCGCCGGCCCAAGCTGCGGGACGAGGACTACTACGACCTGTTTGAGGAGAGCGAGCCCATCGACACCTCCCGCTGGCGCACCCACAGCAAGGACCACACCGCCGCCGACGCTCCGGCGCCGGAGCACGCCCACGTCAGCAGCTATCCCGAAATGCCGGAGGACGAGGACGATTACTCCGAGACTCATTGAAAACAAAACAAATTGCCAAAAAACCGCCGCTTTTCGCGGCGGTTTTTTTCTGACACCCGGCCTCATTTGTCGGTTGTGCCGCGCTTTGAAAAAGGATATGATAAAATGGGTTTTTACCGATATGGAACAAACATGACCGCTCATATAGGACTATGGTACAGAAAGGAGCTTCGGTTTTGAACAGCACGGAACAGAGCGATAAAAAGCAAAGCCCTATTGAACGCCTGGCCGCTTTCATCGTGGATAAGCGGAAGGCTTTTTACTTACTCTACATTGGACTGGCGATCTTCTGCGTGTTCTCCAGCGGATGGGTACAGGTCGACAACGAGCTGACGGATTACCTGCCGGATGAGACCGAGACCCGCCGGGGCCTCACCGTCATGGACGAGGAATTTGTCACCTTCGGCACCAACCGCATCATGGTGGACAACATCCCCTTTTCCCGGGCGGAGGAACTTGTCTCCCAGCTTGAGGAAATTGACGGGGTCAAGTCCGTGGAATTTGACGACACCGAGGAGCACTACAAGGACGGCGCCGCCCTGTTTTCCGTCACCTATGACGGCGAGGCCGAGGACCAGGTGAGCCTGGACGCCCTGGCCCAGGTCAAGGAGGTCCTGTCCGGTTACGATGTGTACGTCACCGGCGACACCGGCTCGTCCATGTCCGACAGCCTGGATCAGGAAATGCAGGTGGTCATGCTCATCGCCGTGGTCATCATTCTGCTGGTGCTGCTGTTTACCTCCCAGACGTACATGGAGATCCCGGTGCTGCTGGCCACCTTCGGCATGGCGGCGCTGCTGAACAAAGGCACCAATTTCATGTTCGGCGAGATCTCCTTTGTCTCCAACTCCGTAGCCGTGGTGCTGCAGCTGGCCCTGGCCATCGACTACGCCATCATCCTCTGCCACCGCTACACGGAGGAGCGCACCCATATGGACGCCCGGGAGGCCACCATCACCGCATTGAGCAAGGCCATTCCGGAGATCGCCGGCAGCTCCCTGACCACCCTTTCCGGCCTGGGTGCCATGTGCTTCATGCAGTTCGGCATCGGCCGTGACCTGGGACTGGTGCTGATGAAATCCATCGTGCTGAGCCTGCTGTCCGTGTTCACGCTGATGCCGGGTCTGCTGATGAGCTTCAGCTCCCTCATCGACCGCACCCACCACCGCAGCTTCGTGCCCAAGATCTCCGCATTGGGCCGCCTGGCGGTAAAATCCCGCTTCATCATGCCCCCCATTTTCGCGGTGCTTCTGGTGGCAGGCTTCCTCTTTTCCAACAAGTGCCCCTACGTGTTCGGCATGAGCACCCTCTCCACCTATACCCAGAATGAGTCCCAGATCGCCCAGCAGAAAGTGGACGGCACATTTGGTCAGGAGAACACCCTGGCCGTTCTGGTGCCCACGGGAGACTATGAGCGGGAGGGCCGCCTGCTGCGGGACCTGGAGGCCATGCCGGAGGTGGACTCCGTGCTGGGCCTCGCCAATGTGGAGGCCATGGACGGCTATGTGCTGACCGACCGTCTGAACCCCCGGCAATTCGCGGAGCTGACAGACCTGGACATCGAAGTGGCCCGGCTGCTGTACGCCTCCTACGCCGTGGACGAGGAGAGCTACGGCCGGGTGGTGGGCGGCGTGGACAATTACAGCGTCCCCCTCATCGATATGTTCCTTTTTGTCTACGACCTGATCGACGACGGCTACGTCACCCTGGATGACGACATGACGGAGACGCTGGAGGACCTGCACACCCAGCTCACCGACGCCCAGCTGCAGCTGAAAGGTGAGCATTACAGCCGCCTGGTGCTCCAGCTGGCCCTGCCGGAGGAGAGCAAGGAGACGTTCCAGTTCCTGAACACGCTCCACACCACCGCGGCAAAATACTATGACGACTGCCTGCTGGTGGGCAACACCACCAGTGATTACGACCTGTCCTCCTCTTTCAGCAATGACAACCTGCTCATCAGCATCCTGACCATCGTGTTCGTCATTCTGGTGCTGGTGTTCACCTTCAAGTCCTCCGGCCTGCCCATCCTGTTGATCTTGGTCATCCAGGGCAGTGTGTGGATCAACTTCTCCTTCCCCTATCTGATGAAGCAAAACCTGTTCTTCCTCAGCTACCTGGTGGTCAGTTCCATTCAGATGGGCGCCAACATCGACTACGCCATCGTCATCGCCAACCGATACATGGAGCTCAAGCAGATCATGCCGCTGAAGGAGGCGGTAGTGGAGTCCCTGAACGAGGCCTTCCCCACCATCATCACCTCCGGCACGATCCTGGCCTCCGCCGGCGTGCTGATCGGCTTTTTGTCCTCGAACCCGGCGGTCTCCTCCATCGGCATCTGCCTGGGCCGGGGCACGGTCATCTCTATTTTCCTGGTTATGGGCATCCTGCCGCAAATCCTGCTGCTGGGCGACATCATCATCGAAAAGACCGCCTTCACCCTGAAATCCCGGCTGCCCATCCAGACCCACAGCGGCACCATGCGGGTCAGCGGCCATGTCCGGGGCTATATTTCCGGCGTGGTGGACGCCGACTTCAACGGCACCGTACACGGCACCATCAACGCGGCTGTGGAGGCCGGAGCCGTCCAGCAGGACGGCCCCCCGGAGCTTCCGGAGGACACGAAAGGAGGCGGACAGCGATGAAAGAGACCGCGCGTAAATGGACCGCCCTCCTTTTGGCGGTATGGCTGCTGGTTGGTCTGGCCCAGCCCACGGCCTGGGCGACCGCCGATGAGGTCACCATCTCTTCCTCTGAAGAGTTTGCCGAATTCTCCAAAAACTGCTCCCTGGACACCTGGTCCCAGGGCAAGACCTTCCGTCTGACCGCCGACATCAACCTGTCCGCAATGAATTTCACTTCCATCCCTACCTTCGGCGGCACGTTCCTAGGAGACGGTCACACCATCTCCGGCTTCCAGATAGAGGCCAGCGGCTCCAACCTGGGCCTGTTCCGCTATATCCAGAAGGGCGCGGTGGTGCGGGATCTCCATGTCTCCGGCACTGTGACCCCCGACGGCAGCCGCGCCTTTGTAGGCGGCATCGCAGGCGTCAACGCGGGCGCCATCCAAAGCTGCTCCTTCCGGGGCATCGTCAAAGGCGACGAGGCCGTGGGCGGCATCGTGGGCCGGAACGACGAGACAGGAGAAATTGCCGGCTGCACCGCTTCCGGCACCGTGCAGGGACTGGACTGTACCGGCGGCATCGCCGGGCGGAACCTGGGCCTCCTGCTGAAATGCGAAAACGATGCCGAGGTGAACACCATCCAGCATGATACCTCCCCGGACCTGGAAGACATCAGCGGCGGCTTGAACCAGCTCTCCGGCAATCAGCGGGAGGAGGGCGACGCCCTGCTGAACAGCCACACCGACACCGGCGGCGTGGCGGGCTACTCCAGCGGCGTCATCCAGAGCTGCGTCAACAACGGCGCCGTGGGCTATCCCCATGTGGGCTACAACGTGGGCGGCATCGCGGGCCGCCAGACCGGGTATCTGGCGGACTGCGTCAACAACGGAAACATCCTGGGCCGGAAGGACGTGGGCGGCATCGCCGGACAGGCGGAGCCCTACCTGACCCTGGGCGCCGACAGCGACACCCTGACCCGGCTGCGGCGGGAGCTGGACACTCTGGACGGTCTGGTGCAGGCGGCCATTGACCATACCCAGCTCAGCGGAGACGACATCTCCGCCCGTCTGGAGCGCATCGGCCTCTCCGCCGACGCCGCCCGGGACAGCTCCAAGCGTCTGCTGGACCACGCCTCCGATTTTGTGGACGACAATGTGACGTCCCTGAATTCCTTCAGCGTGACCGTCACCGCCGCGCTGGATAAAATGGAACCGGCACTGGACGACCTGTCCGACGCCGCCGGGTATCTGGATACCCTCTCCGGCAAATTGGAAGACGCGCTGGACACCCTGGCCGAAGCTGGTACACTGAGCCAGTCCGCCATGAAGGACGCGCAAAACGCGGCGAAGGACCTGGGTCTTGCGGCAGATGATATGTCTGACGCCATGGACGCCATGCAGGATGCTTTCGAAGCTCTGCAGCGTGCTGTCATTATTAAGGATGAGGATAAAGTCCGGGGCGCCCTCCGGGATTTGGCGGACGCGATCCGGGCCCTGGGCAGTGCCCTGAACCAGGCTGGAGGAGCCGGGAACACCCTGCAGGAAGCCCTGGGCCTTTCCGGTGCCGGGGAAAATGGTGCTTCGGGGGGCATCGGTAACGCTCTGGAACAAATCGGCACAGCCCTGGGGACCATTGCGGACAACACCTCCCTGGACTGGGACAGTCTCCAGGAAGGCCTGCGTCAAATGGGTGAAGCGTTTCAATATCTGGAGTACGCCGCCGGACATCTGAACGACGCTTCTACTGACCTGAACGCCGCCCTGGGCAAGCTGGAGGACACCTCCGGCAAGCTGAGCACGGCGCTGGAGGAGCTGGCGGACGTGTCCGCCATCGGCGGCGCGGTCAGCCGGAAGCTGGAAAGCGCCTTTTCCGCCATGAGCAAAGCCGTGGACCGTCTGGCCGAGGACGGCCCCCTGGAGCTGTCACCCCTGGGGCAGGAGGCCCGGGATGCCGGCGACGACCTCTACGCCTCCCTGTCGGACCTGTCCGACGGCATGGAGGAGCTGCGGACCACCGTGGACAGCGCCGGAGACACCCTGGCCGCCGACCTGCGGGCCGTCAGCCGCCAGATGAACAAGGTCCTGAACCTGATGCTGGACGCCTTCTCCGACCTCCAGGACGTGACGGAGCAAGACCGGGAGCTGATCGAGGACACCTCCGACGAGGACATCTCCACCACCCGCCAGGGCAAAGTCACCGGCTGCCGCAACACCGGCGCCGTGGAAGGCGACCGCAACGTGGGCGGCGCCGTGGGCGCCATGGCCATCGAGTACGACCTGGACCCGGAGGACGACACCGAGCGGTTCTCTCTGGGAAATACGTATGAGACGAAAGCGGTCCTGCAAAACTGCCTGAACCAGGGCACCGTCACCGCCAAAAAGGACTGCGCCGGCGGTCTGGCGGGCCGCATGGACCTGGGCACCGCCCTGGAGTGCCAGAATTACGGCAGCGTCACCAGCACCAACGGCAATTACGTGGGCGGCGTGGCCGGATACGCCGACGGCACCATCCGGAACAGCTGCTCCAAATGCGTTCTCTCCGGCGCGAGCTATGTGGGCGGCATCGCTGGCTGGGCCAGCCGCCTGCGGAACTGCGCCGCCATCGTCACCATCGGCGAGGGCACCGAGTGGGTGGGCGCCATCGCCGGGGACGCGGACCTGAAAGCCGGCGATCTGCACGACAACTTCTTCGTGGACACCGGGACCGCCGGCGTGGACGGCATCAGCTATGCCGGCATTGCCGAACCCGTTGATTTTGAGACGCTGCGCGCCATGCCCGGCATCCCCACGGAGTTTGTCTCCTTCACGCTGACCCTCATGGCAAACGACGCCGTCGTAGCCGCCATCCCCTTCTACTACGGCGAGGACCTGAGCCTGGTGAAGCTGCCGGAGGTTCCGGAACGGGAGGACGGCTACGGCGTCTGGCCGGCGTTCGACACCTCCGGGCTTCACTCCGACATCACCCTGGAAGCGGTCTACACCCCCTGGGTCACGCTGATCGCCAGCGAAGCCAGAGAGGGCACGCTGTCTTTGGCCCTGGCCGAGGGGCGCTTTACCGAGGACTCCTCGCTCCAGGTGTCGAGCAGCGCCCAGACGCCTCCGGCGGGGGGCAGCGGCAAGCAGACCACCGATGTATGGGAGCTGACGCTCACCGGTACCGATGTGGCGGAAGGAGACACTGTTCCCATCCGCCTGCTGAACCGGGGCGGCGGCAAAGCCACCGTCTGGCAGCTGACGGGCGGCCAGTGGCATGAGGTGGAGGCCACCGCCAACGGCCACTACCTGATGCTGACGATGACCGGCACCTCCGGCATCTTCTGTATCCGCTCCGCTCCGGGCAGTCCCTTGGTTCTGATTCTTCTGCTGGCGGCGGCAGCGCTGGTCCTTCTGCTGTTGATCCTGCTCATCCGCCGCAGGAAAAAGAAAAAAGCCGTCAAAAAGGCAGCCAAATAAAGCGGCACGCACAGCCTCAGGCTGTGCGTGCTCTCTTTATGCCCTCGCCCGCCGGTGCTTCAGCGGCGCCGGCAGCGGCGGCAGGATGCGTTCCTTCCGGTAGATGTCTTTCAGGCGCTCTCCTACCGCCTCCAGGCTCCGTTCCTCCGCCGCCTGCCGCCCGGCGGCGGTGAGGTCCGGGAGGGTTCCGGCCAGCAGATCCATTACGATTCGTTGAAATTCTCCCGGATTCGACGCTTTGTATACCGTTTTCCTGTCCTCCAGCCAGCCGTCATACACCGGGATGTCCCGCAGCACCGTGGGGATGCCGCAGGCCAGGGCCTCCAGCACCACGATGCCCTCTGTCTCCTCATGGCTGAGAAAGGCAAACACATCCGCCCCCTGGTACGCCTCCCGCAGCCGTTCCCGGTCCACAAAGCCGGGGAACAGCACGTTGGGCGGGGCATTGCGGATGGCTCTCGTGATCGCAGCCGGGACGAGCCGGGGGTCCGTCCAGCCGAACCAGAGAAAGCGGACATCCGGCATCCGCCGGGCCAGCTCCAGAAACTCCGGCAGCCCCTTCCGGGCGATGGTATGGCCCACGGAAATCACTGTTTTTTCATTCGCGCCCAAGTGATACCGTTTCCGAAACGTGTCTTTCGCGGCGGCGTCAGGGTGGAAAAAGTCAACATCTACGCCGTTGGACAGGCTGTACACCGGCTTGCGCAGGCCGTATCCCGCCAGCAGGCGGCGGGAATAGGGCGTGGGCGTCAGTACCACATCTCCCAGGCCGTAGCAGAAGGTGAGCCACCGCCGGAACAGGGGCGCCAGCAAGTCGCTGCCCCGGAAAGAGCCGCGAAAGTCCTCCATGGTGGAGTGGCCGTACCAGACCACCTTCCTTCCCCGGAGGCGGGCCAGCAGTGCCGTCACCACGGCGTCCGGCAGAACGGTGTTGATGTGGACGGCGTCGGTGTCCGGCGCAAAGCGGTCGGTGACGGGCAGTCCGCACCGGGACAGGCATTCCGCCTGGTGGCGGATGGCCTGTCCCACACCGCTGCGGCCCACCAGCTTTTCACCGCCGCGATACAGGTAAATTGACATGGGTCTCTCCTTTACACAGTCCTTAGGCCAACGCCTGCCACAGCAATGTCAGCCCCAGGCTGTACAGGGCGATGGCAAAGGGCTTGCACAGCAGGATAATGGCGGTGTACCGCCGCCAGCTCATCTCCGTGGTGCCTGCCAGATAGCACAGAAAGTCGTCCGGCGCCACCGGCAGAAAGATGGCCAGGGCGAACAGGCGGGCAAAACGGTTTTTCTCCTCCGTCCAGCGGCTGTACCGGACGATGGTCTTTTCCGAAAACAGCAGGTGCAGCAGCGGCTTGCCGCAGTTCCGGGCCACGGCGAAGGCCAGCAGCGAGCCAGCGCAGATGCCCACATAGTTATACACGAAGCCCCATCCCGGGCCGAACAGCAGCACACCCGCCAGGCACCCCAGGCCGCCGGGGAGAATGGGCACCACCACCTGCACCGCCTGAAACACCGTGAACAGCAGGGCTCCCGCCATGCCGCAGCTGGCAACAAAAGCGTGGAGCCGCTCCTGGGAGGTCAGAACGCCTGTCCGCCAGCCCCAGAGGGCCGCCAGCAGGCACAGGACAAAGCCTGTCAGGGAAACCGCCCGGAAAGCGGTCTTTTCCGCGGGCCGGGTCATGCGCCGGCCTCCTCCGCCCCGTTTCCCCGGCGGGCGATCTGAAGGCGGTAAATTGCCTCTGCCCGCTCCGCGAACCGCTGGAGGGAGAACTCCCCGGCGCTCCGCCGGGCCAGCTCCGCCATTTTCGCGTGATGATGGGGCTGGGACTGGAACAGGGCCAGCTTCCGCTGAAACTCCGCGCTGTCCCGGTAAGTCCAGCCGTTTTCTCCCTCCCGGATGACGCCCTCCAGACAGGGGTCCGCCCGGCACAGGACCGGGACGCCCGCCGCCAGGGCCTCCACATAGGTCAGCCCCTGGGTCTCGCTGGTGGAGGCGCTGACAAACAGGTCGCCCAGCTGATACCAGTCCGCCACCTGCTCCGCCGGCACCATGCCCGCGAACACCACGTCCGGCGCCGTCAGGCCCAATCCGGCGGCCGCTCCCTCCAACCGGACACGGTCAGGGCCGTCCCCCACCAGCAGCAGCGTCACAGGCGCGTTCCCCAGCTCCGCCCGGAGAGCCAGCAGTTCATCAAGATTCTTCTCCTCCGCCAGGCGGCCCACCGACACCAGCACCAAATTCTCCGGGGGAATATCCAGGCTGGACCGCAGCACCGCCATCCGCCAGGGGTCCGGCTCCTGGCGGAAGCGGCCCAGGTCGATGCCGGAGGGCACCACAAACACCGGCCTGTCCACGCCATAGCTTTGGAGCAGCAGCCGGACTTTGCCCGTGGGGACGATCATGCAGTCCGTCTGGGCCGCTGCCCAGCGGGAGAATACCGCCGCCGCCTTTTTGCCGAAGCGGACGCTGGGGGAAAAGTAATGGGTGTAATCCTCGTATACCGTGTGGTACGTATGGACCAGGGGGATGTTCAGCTCCTCCGCGATGCGGCGGGCCAGGAAGAATGTAGAGAATTCGCATTGGGAGTGGACCACATCGGGGTGCCAGTCCACCAGCTCCCGGACGTACTTCCCCGCCAGAGCCGTCCGCAGGCGGGCGCCGGGATAGACCAGCCCCGCCGCCACGGAACCGATATACGTCACGCCGTCCTCTTCCCAGGACCGGGTGGTCTGGGACAGCGTCAGGATCCGCACCTCATGGCCCCGCTCCTCCAGTCCCCGGCGCAGATTTTTCACCGAGGTCACCACACCGTTCACAGCCGGGCTATACCAGTCGGAGGTTATCAAAATTTTCATGCGTCACACCTCATTTTTACCGCCGTATACTCTCTATACGGCACAGCGGCAGCTTTTTCTTCACCGCTTTTTGTATGATTGTACTAGCGTATTAGTAATAGTAATACAGCTGGTGTGATTTGTCAATAGGGGAAAATCAGGGAAGGAGCGCCGAAGCGCTCCTTCCCTGCGGGGTCAGTTTTCACGTAAAGCGGCATCATTCTCCGGCCCCACCGCTTCTCCGTCGGAGATAAACTCCAGCCCGGTTGACTGCACAAACGCCTCCGCCGCCGCGGGGTCGGCTTTCTCCGCATCCAGCGGCAGGGTAAACAATGCCCCGGTGACGCCCTCCGCCAGGGAGATGGTGCCGTCCTCCGCCGTGGGGAACAAAGCCGGATCGGGGACCGACCCTTCATAGATGGCAAAGTACACCGTATGGTCAGCGAACATCTCCAGATTCTGGGTGTCAAAGAGGTAGTAGGCCACGCCGTCCTCCACAAAGGACTGGCAGGTGGCGCCCAGCGTCCAGCCGTTCACCGCGCTGACATGATACCCAGCCACCAGCGGCGAATAGCTCAGATTTGGCTGCTCTGTCAGAGGCGTGCCGTCGGTCCGGGCCACGGTGAACACGGCATAGGTGCGGTCACGGACAGTCTCGCCGTTATATTCGGCAGGCAGGGCGGACAGGTCCTCCCCGGACACCATCCCCAGCAGGGTAAAGGTGTAGTCTCCGCTGGCGGCAGTCTCATTCAGAGCCACCGCGTCATCACTTTGGAAAGCGGCGGCCAGCGGGTCATCCTCCAGCCGTGCCGCCACGTCAGCGGGCGTCAGAAACAGTGCTGCGGACACGGACACCGCCAGCAGGGCCACCGCGGCAGCCAGCAGCACCGCCAGTTTTTTCGGTTTGGAAAAGTTCATTTTTTGCGTCTCCTTTTCAGATTCCCGGAGGCAGTCCCGCAGCAGCGCCTGGGTGCGCGCCTGGAAGTCCGGGGAAAAGGAAATCTGGTCAAAGGCCGCTTTGTATTCCTCTCGGTTCATGCGTCATCCTCCTTCAGCAGCCGCCGCAGCCGCTCCCGGCCACGGGCCAGGCGGGTGCCCACGGTGGGAGCGGGCACGCCCAGCAGCTTTGCGATCTCTTTGATGGAATAGCCCTCGTAATAATAGAGGTGGATGACCGCGCTGTACGGCTCCGGCAGGGCACGGACGGCGGTGAGCAGCTCGCTCCCCGCCTGCGATGCGGCGGCCTGGGCCGCTTCCTCCAGGGGGACGTTCCGCCGGGCGGCGGAGCGGCGGAGGTCGCTGGCGCGGTGAAGGGTGGTTCGGATCAGCCATGCTTTCTCGTGCTCGCTGTCCCGGAACGAGGGCCGGGCGGTGAGCAGCTTCAGGAATACCTCCTGAACGACGTCCTCCGCATCGGCGGGGTCGTCCAGCCGGGTGCAGGCCAGCCGAAGCAGCATGGAACTATACGTCTCCACGATACGGCTGATGGTCTCATCGCTAGCATATGAAGCCATGTTCCTCACTCCCTTCACCCTAAACACGAAACAGCCGGACGGTATTTTTCACCGTCCGGCTGGCTGCATCATCTTTTTTTCTTCCGCGCCGACAGGCACAGCCCGCCCAGCAGGATGGCGAAGTCCGCCAGGTTGAAAATGTACTGCTTGATCCGTCCCGGCGCTTTGGGGAACTGGATGTAATCGTAGACCTTTCCCTGCCGCAGCCGCTCCAGCAGGTTGCTGATGCCGCCGCCCAAAATGAGGCCCACGCCCACCGGTGAACGCTTCCGCTGGGTCCACAGGGCGCCCAGGGCGGCAAAGGACGCGGCCACCACCGCCTCGAAGCGGATGCCCAGTCCAAAGGCCGCCCCCTCGTTCCAGAGGGCGCGCAGCTTCACCCGGCCCCCGGCGTATTCGCCGTCCCGGCGGCTGGTCCTGTTCAGATACCACCGGGCGGCGGTGCAGCCGCCCAGCGTGGTCAGCGCGGTCAATATGGTCAGCATGGCTTGTCCTCCTTTTTCTGCGCCTTCTCCATGGCGGAGCGCAGCGCCCCGGTCTTGTGCTTTTGATTGTTCCGGGCCAGAACGTCCGCGATCTGCCCCTGCACCTGCTCCATCTCCTCATGGAAATTGGATGCCGAGAGCCGCAGGGCGCCGTGGCCCAGAATGATGAGCTGCTCCGGGCCGTCGGACGTGGCGACCTTCACCCGGTGCTTCTTCCCGATCTCATAGGTGGCCTTTTCGATGTAGGCGTCCGCCGTCTCCGCCTCTTTCGTGTAGACCACATGGATGTTGTGGTACTTCTCCACGCTTCCAAGGCCGCCCTTGACCTTGTAGGCGTCGAATACGGCGATGACATGGCACTTGCGGTAGCCCTGATAGTCGCACAGCAGGTCGCACAGGGACTTTCGGGCGCTGTCCAGACTGTCTTTGGCAATGGCTTTCAGCTCGTCCCAGGCGAAAATGATGTTGTAGCCATCCACCAGCAGGTATTCTTCTCCCCGGAACTGTTCCCGGATGGTCCGCTTTTCCGCCTCATCCTCTGAGGAAACAGGCCTCTTGGGCGCCCGGGGCTGAACGAAGGAGCGCTGCTTCACGGGACCGTAGGTTCGTTCAAAGATGGCCTGCAGCTCCTTGTCCTGCTGAAGCGTCCCGGCATAGCTCCCGCTCCGCCGGGGCTGAGGCTCGGCTGCTTCTTCCTCCCGCTCAGCGCCAAGCCGCAATCCGCTGTCCACGTGTGCGTGGGCGGGCACCTCGTTCCACTTCACCGTATAGCCCGCGCCGTGGCCGCAGAACACGGAGTCCGGCGTGTTGTCCACGTCCCGCTCCGGGTCGTAGCCCACGGCCTCCACCACCTCCGTCTGGTTGGCGCAGGGGCGGTAGCCCGCCGGGGTGCACAGCAGCCGTCCCCGGCCCCGGGTGTAGGCCGTCACCTCGGCGGCATAGCCCCGGAGGGCCGCCACCGGAGCGGAGCCTGTAAGGACCGTCTCCTCTCCAAAAGTCTCCGGCGGGGCCGTCTCGCCGTTCATCCGCTGGAGGTCGCTCATGGCCCGGCCCACCTGCTCGGCGGGCAGCTCCAGCCTGAAGTCGTACCACGGCTCCAGCAGCACGCTCTCCGCCTGCATGAGGCCCTGGCGCACCGCCCGGTAGGTAGCCTGGCGGAAGTCGCCGCCCTCGGTGTGCTTCACATGGGCCCGGCCCGCCACCAGGGTGATTTTCATATCGGTGATGGGCGACCCGGTCAGCACGCCCAGGTGAGGCTTTTCCGCCAGATGGGTCAAAATCAACCGCTGCCAGTTCAAGTCCAGTTCGTCAGTGGGACAATCGGCGGCCAACATCAAGCCGCTGCCCCGGGGGGCGGGCTCCAGCAGCAGATGCACCTCCGCGTAGTGGCGCAGGGGCTCAAAGTGGCCGATACCCTCCACGGCATTCGCGATGGTCTCCCGGTAGCAGATGGCGCCCTCGCCGAACTCCACCTCCATGCCGAACCGCTCCCGCAGGCGGCGGCGCAGGATCTCCATCTGCACCTCGCCCATGAGCTGGATGTGAATTTGCCTTGATTGCTCGTTCCACACCACATGGAGCTGGGGGTCTTCCTCCTCCAGCTGCCGCAGACGCTGGAGGGCCGTCTGCGGGTCGGTGCCGTCGGTCAGCTCCACCTGATAGGTCAGTACCGGCTCCAGGATAGGGCCTGACCAGTTTGTCTCAAAGCCCAGGCCGTCTCCCGGCAGGGTATGGCTCAGGCCCGTCACGGCGCAGACCGTCCCGGCGGGGGCCTCCTCCACCGTTTTGAATTTGGCCCCGGAATAGACGCGGAGCTGGTCGGCCTTTTCGCCGTCCTCCGTGAGGACGGCTTTCACCCGCAGGGTGCCGCCGGTGACTTTCAGATAGGTCAGCCGGGCGCCCTGCGCGTCCCGTGCCACCTTGAACACCCGGGCGCCGAAGTCCGCCGGATAGTCCGGCACCGGTGCATACCGGGCCAGGGCGGTCAGGAAGTCGTCCACGCCCTCCACTTTCAGCGCGGAGCCGAAAAAGCAGGGAAACAGCTTCCGCTGACGAATCATGGCGGTAACGTCTCTGTCCGTGACGCTCCCGGTGTCCAGATACCGCTCCAGCACCCCTTCGTCGCAGACGGCGGCTTCCTCCGCCCACGCCTCCGGCGGAGCGGAAAAGTCCACGCAGCCGCCGTCCAGCCGCCGCTTCAGCTCCGTCAGCACGGCGTCCCGGTCCGCGCCCGCCAGGTCCATTTTGTTCACAAAGAGGAACGTGGGCACGCCGTACCGCTCCAGCAGCCGCCACAGCGTCCGGGTGTGGGCCTGGACGCCGTCGGTGCCGCTGATGACCAGAATGGCGCAGTCCAGCACCCGGAGGGTCCGCTCCGCCTCGGCGGAAAAGTCCACATGGCCGGGGGTGTCCAGCAGGGTCACTTCCGTGTCTCCCAGGGACAGCACCGCCTGCTTGGAGAAGATGGTGATGCCCCGCTCCCGCTCGATGGCGTCGGTGTCCAGGAAGGCGTCCCGGTGGTCCACCCGCCCCAGCTTCCGCAGAGCGCCGCTCCGGTAGAGCAGCGCTTCGGACAATGTGGTTTTTCCAGCGTCCACGTGGGCCAGAATGCCCACGACCAGTTTCTTCATGGTCTCGCTCCCGTACAATGATATGTGTCATCATATCATTTTCCCACCCGCCACGCAAGAGAAAGACAGCCTCCGCGTCCTTGCAAGCAGCGACGCCCTGTGCTACAATAGACCATCATTTGGATTCCCAGAAAGGAGGGGCTGTTATGGCAAAAGTCCGGTATGCCGGGCTGGACACCCTGCGGGGCGTTACCCTGGTCAGCATGATGGCCTACCATGCCTGCTGGGACCTGGTGTATATCTTCGGCATGGACTGGGACTGGTACGGCTCTTTCGGCGCTTACCTCTGGCAGCAGAGCATCTGCTGGACATTCATCCTCCTCTCCGGCTACTGTGTCCAGCTGGGCCGCCACCGCCTGCGGCGGGGATTGCTGGCCTTTGGCGGCGGGGCGCTGGTGTCCGCTGTGACATTCTTCTTCATGCCGGAGGACCTGGTATTCTGGGGCGTATTGTCTCTGCTGGGCGCCGCCGTGCTGCTGACAATCCCCCTGGACCCGCTGCTGCGGCGCATTCCCCCCCGGGCGGGACTGGCGGGCAACTTTCTCCTGTTCCTGCTCCTGCGGGACGCGGACCGGGGCGCTCTGGGCTTTGAAGGGGCCTATCTCTGCCGCCTGCCGGAGTGTCTGTACCGAAACCACTTCACCGCCATCCTGGGCTTTCCCCCGGCGGACTTCTTCTCCACGGATTACTTCCCCCTGCTGCCCTGGCTGTTCCTGTTCCTGACGGGGTATTTCCTCTACCGCCTGCGGCCGGAGCGGGAGCCGTCAAACCTGCGGCTGCCTGTTGTGACGGCCCTGGGACGGCACTCTTTGGTCGTATATCTGCTGCACCAGCCGGTGATCTACGGCCTGCTGTGGGTTCTTTTTGCATTTACCTGAACCGGAGGGCTTTCGCCCTCCGGTTTCTATTGACTAATAGGAGTATAGGGCGTATGCTTTCAATTAGTTGATAGTACAACTAATTGGAGGCACGGTATGGACAAAACCAGACGGCAAATCACGAAAATCGCCCGGGAGTCGGGGAAACTCACCGTCCGGATGATGAAGGAGACAGGCATCGGCAGCGGGGAATTTGACCTCATCCACGCCGTCCGCCACTCGCCGGGCATCTCCCAGAGCGAGGTCTGCCAGCAGCTCAACATGGACAAAGGCGCCGTGGCCCGTCGGGTGGCCAGTCTGGAGGCCAAGGGCTACCTGACCCGCCGCAAAAACCCGGAGGACGGCCGGGGCCAGATGCTCTATGCCACGGAGTCGGCGGAGGATCTGAAACGCTCCAAAACACAAATCGAGACCGTGTTTTACGAATGGCTGCTGGAGGGGCTGACGGAGGAGGAACAGCAGACCTTTGCCCTGCTGCTGCACCGGCTGTACGCCCGGTCCAAGCAGGAGCGGCGGGAGGGCTTCCCCCACGTCATCGCACGGCTGGAAGAAACGGAGGGAGAGGTATGAAGGGGCAACAGCCGGACCGTCTGCTGACATATTTCAAGGCGGAGACCTGGCCGCTGGCCGTGGTGACGGTGACGGGACTGGTGTACAACATCGGCCTGGCCTTCGGCCCGGTGCTGGAGGGCAAGCTGGCCCAATGCCTGCTGGACATCATGGGCGGCACGGCCCGGTGGCCCGCCATGGTGTATCTGGCGGCAGTGTATGTGGGCGTGACGGTGCTCGTCCAGGCCGCCCGGTATTTCAAGCGCTTTTACGTCCGCCGCTTCGCCAACAACGTGAATCGCAGCATGAAGCGGGTGCTGTACGGTAACCTGCTCCACACCTCCCGGGAGGAGCTGGAACGGGCGGGCACGGGCAACCTGATGACCCGTGCCATCTCCGACGTGGACGCCTGCGTGGAGGGCATGCGGAAATTCACCACGGAGGTGTTCGACACCGGCGTGGCTCTGGCGGCGTACTTTGTGCTGCTGCTGGTCTACGACTGGCGGCTGGCCCTGCTGACGGGACTGTTTCCGCCGGTGGCCTTCTTCCTGGCGGAGCGGATGAAAAAGCCCGTCTCCCGGTGCGCGGCGGTGTACAAGGAGAGCGCGGGGCGGCTGAACGGCGCCACCCTGGAGCGTATCTCCGGCGCCGTGACCTACCGGGTGTTCGGCCTGGAGGAAAACCGGGACCGGGCCTACGAGGACTGCCTGGCGGACTATGAGCGGAAAGCCGCGGCAGCCAACCTCTGGGAGAACACCCTGCCGCCGCTGTACCAGGTGGTGTCCATGCTGGGTGCGGTGCTTATCCTGTGGCTGGGCGGCAAAAACGTGGCCGGAACAGGCTGGGCCAGCTGGGACATCGCCGCGTTTACGGCGTTTCTGACCTGCTTTACCAAGCTGTCCGTCAAGACCTCCAAGGCGGCCAAGCTGTTCAACTCCGTCCAGAAGGCCCAGGTCTCCTGGAAGCGCATCAAGCCGCTGCTGAAGGATGTGGAGGAGGCCCCGGAGCTGCCCCCCGCCCCGGCGGCAGACCTGGAGGTGTCCGGCCTGGGCTTCGCCTATCCCGGCGGCAGTGAGGTGCTCAAGCACATCAGCTTTACAGCCCGGCCGGGGCAGATCATCGGCGTTACCGGCCCGGTGGCCTGCGGCAAGTCCACTCTGGGCAAGGCATTTCTCTGCGAGCTGCCCTATACCGGCAGCATCCGCTTCGGCGGACGGGAGCTGCGGGACATGACGGAGGCGGAGCGGGCTTCCGTGGTGGGGTATCTGGGCCACCAGCCGGAGCTGCTCAGCGCCACGGTCAAGGAAAACGTGCTGCTGGGCACCGACGGCCCGGCATCGCCCTGGCTGGCGGCATCCTGCCTGACGGAGGAAGTGGCCGCCATGCCCCAGGGCGAGGACACGGCGGTGGGCAGCGGCGGCGTCCGGCTCTCCGGCGGGCAGCAGGCGCGGCTGGCGCTTGCCCGGACGCTGCGGCACAAGCGCCCTCTGCTGATTCTGGACGACCCCTTCTCCGCCGTGGACATGACCACGGAGGGAGAGATCATGGAGCATCTGCGGGCCCTGGCCGGGGACAGCATCATCCTGCTGTTGTCCCACCGGCTGGACCGCTTCCCGGAACTGGACGGCGTGCTGTGGATGGAGCAGGGCACCGTCCTGGCGGGCAGCCATCAGGAATTGATGGAGACCTGCCCGGCCTATACCAGTTTGTACAACGCCCAGAAGGGAGGAGCCGGACGTGGAGAATAAAATTTCCCGCATTTTTCTCCGGGAGCTGCGGCGGGCATGGCCCCTGACCCTGGCGCTGCTGGCGGCGGTGGCCGGAGCGGTGCTGCTGGGCCTGACGCCGCCCCTGGTGCTGGAGCGGGCGGTAAACACCCTGACATCCGGCGCGGGCATCCCCCTCTCCCTGGCGCTGCTGTATTTCGCAGCCCTGGCCCTGTCGGGCATCTTCGACTCCGGCAAGGAGTTTTTGCTGACCGTACTGGGCCAGAAGCTGACCCGCGCCCTGCGGAGCGCCATGTGCGCCAAGCTGTCCCGCCTGCCCGCCTCCTGGTTCGCCGGGCGGGAGCCGGGGGCTGTGGCCTCCCGGTTCGTGGGAGATGTGGACACGGTAGAATCCCTGTTTTCCTCCGGCATCGTCAGCATGGCGGTGGACGTGTGCAAGGTGCTGAGCATCCTGGCGGTCATCTTCGTAAAGAGCCGGGGCCTCGGCGTCCTGATGGTGCTGGTAACGCCTCTGCTGCTGTGGATGACCCGGGTGTTCCAGAAGCGGATGCTGGCCTCCCAGCTCCAGAACCGGGCGGCGGTGAGCCGGGTGAGCCACCATGTGCCGGAGACGATCCGCAACATCCGCATGATCCACACCCTGCGGAAAGAACGCTATATGGCCCATCGCTATGACGGAACCATTCAGGACAGCTACCAGGCCATGGAGAAATCCAACTTTTACGATTCCATCTACTCCCCCATCATCCTCATCATCAGCGCCCTGGTGGTGGCGGTGATGATGGTGTGCGCCTCTCTCGGCGGCGGGATGCAGAAGCTGTTCGGCATGTCCGTGGGCACCGCCGTGGCGGTCATCGCCTACGTGGGCAAGGTATTCGGCCCGCTGGAGAGCATCGGCATGGAAATTCAGAGCGTCCAGTCCGCCGTGGCGGGCGTCCGCCGCATCCGGGAGTTTTTGAGCGAGCCGGAGGAGAAGCCGACGGACGCGTCCCTGACCCTGGACGCCCTGCGCCGCAGCGGAAAGCCCGCCGTGGAGGTGACGAACGTGACCTTCAGTTATGACGGAGAGCGGAATGTTCTGGAAAACTGCGCCTTTACTGTGAAAGAGGCCGAGAGCGTGACCCTGACGGGCCGCACCGGGGCGGGCAAGAGCACGGTGTTCAAGCTGCTGCTGGGCCTGTACCGATCCCAGGGCGGCAGCGTCCGCATTTACGGCGCCGACGCCGCCTCTGTTCCCCCGCACCTCCGGCGGCACCTGTTCGGCTATGTGGAGCAGGCTTTCCATCTGGTGCCGGGGACGGTGCTGGACCAGATCACCCTCTGGGACGATACCATCACCCGTGAAAAAGCGGAGGAGGCCGCCCGGCTGGTTGGCCTCCACGAAACGATTTGCAATTTGGAACAGGGCTACGACACGCCCTGCGGAGAGGGCCTGTTCTCCCAGGGGCAGTTCCAGCTCCTGGCCATCGCCCGGGCGGTGGCGGCGGACCCGGCCATTTTGCTGCTGGACGAGATCACCGCCAATCTGGACAGCGACACGGAGCAGACGGTCCTCACCGCCCTGGAGCGGGCGGCGGCGCGCCGGACGGTGGTCTCCATCTCCCACCGGCTCTACCGTCGGACCGGCGGGCGGCAGATCGCCATATAACGCGTTTACAACAGGCCCTGCATGTAAAAACGCCGCAAATTACGGGAAATCCCGTCCCTCTTCTCCTTGCAAACGGGGAAACCTTGTGGTAAAGTTATTAGGTCTGTACACTTACGAACAAAAGGAGGCAGTTTCATGCCTACTCTGCAAGAAGAGATCACCCGGCGGCGGACCTTTGCCATCATCTCCCACCCCGACGCCGGTAAAACGACCCTGACGGAAAAATTCCTGCTCTACGGCGGCGCCATCGCCCAGGCCGGCGAGGTCAAGGGCAAGCGGGCCCGTGCCGCCACCTCCGACTGGATGGAGATTGAGAAGCAGCGCGGCATCTCCGTCACCTCCTCCGTCATGCAGTTCCAGCACGACGGCTTCTGCATCAACATTCTGGACACCCCCGGCCACCAGGACTTCTCCGAGGACACCTACCGCACCCTGATGGCCGCGGACTCCGCCGTCATGGTCATCGACGGCGCCAAGGGCGTAGAGCCCCAGACCCGGAAGCTGTTCAAGGTCTGCGCCCTGCGGCACATCCCCATCTTCACCTTCATCAACAAGATGGACCGGGAGACCCGGGACCCCCTCGACCTGTGCGAGGAAGTGGAGCGGGAGCTGGGCATCGACACTTACGCCGTCAACTGGCCCATCGGCTGCGGCAAGGAATTCCAGGGCGTCTATGACCGGGAGAAGAAGCGCATCCTGTTCTTCGAGGGCGAGGGCCACGCAAAAAAGGCTGCCGTCACCGAGGTGGAGTTGGACGACCCCCAGTTGGAAGAGCTGATCGGTGAGAAAAAAGCGGGTGCCCTGCGGGAGGAAGTGGAGCTGCTGGGCGCGGGCCGGGAGTTCGACATGGAGGCCGTACGGAACGGCACTCTTTCCCCCGTGTTCTTCGGCTCCGCACTGACCAACTTCGGCGTGGAGCCCTTCCTGGAGGAGTTCCTCCGCATGACCACCGCCCCCCTGCCCCGGGTCAGCGACCAGGGCGAGGTGGACGTGTTCTCCCCGGATTTCTCCGCCTTTGTCTTCAAAATTCAGGCAAACATGAACAAGGCCCACCGGGACCGCCTGGCCTTCATGCGCATTTGCTCCGGCAAGTTCCAGCGGGACACGGAGTATTACCACGTCCAGAGCGGCAAGAAGCTGCGGCTGAGCCAGCCCCAGCAGATGATGGCCGCCGAGCGGGAGATCGTGGAGGAGGCCTACGCCGGCGACATCATCGGCGTGTTCGACCCCGGCCTGTTCTCCATCGGCGACACCATCACCGTTCCCGGCAAGAAATTCAAATACTCCGGCATCCCCACCTTTGAGCCGGAACACTTTATGCGGGTCAGCCCCAAGGACACCATGAAGCGCAAGCAGTTCATCAAGGGCACGGAGCAGATCGCCCAGGAGGGCGCCATCCAGATCTTCAAAATTCCCGGCGCAGGCCTGGAGGAAGTCATCGTGGGCGTCGTGGGCACCCTGCAGTTCGACGTGTTCGAGTACCGGATGAAGTCCGAGTACGGCGTGGACCTGTATATGACCGGCCTGCCCTACGACCACCTGCGGCTCATCACCAACTGCCCCTGCAATCCCGAGGACCTGGTGCTCTGCACCGGCTCCGCCATTCTGGAGGATTTCCGGGACCGGCTGCTGGTGGCCTTTGGCGGCGAGTGGTCCGTGGGCTTTTTGACGAAACACAATCCCGGCCTGGAGTTGGCCGATTCCCTGTCGGTGTGATATGGCGGAGATCAGACGATATTTACCCGGCGACGAAACCACCCTCTCCATTCTCCTGCGCCGGACGCTGCTGGAGGTCAACGCCCTCTCCTGCCCCAAGGAAGAGATCGACTGGCTGTATGACCGCTACACGCCGGAGACAGTAGCCCAGATCGCCGCGGAGAACCACACCTACGTGATGACAGAAAAAAACGCCATTGTCGGCACCGGCACCGTCACCATGACCGGGGAGCGGGAGTGCGAGATCATCGCCGCGTTCCTGCTGCCGGAGGCCATCGGCCGGGGCCTGGGCACCCAGTTGTTTGACGCATTGGAAGCAGATGAGTGGTGCCGGGAGGCGGACCGCGTGTGGCTGACCTCCTCTGTAAACGCCCTGGATTTTTATGAAAAGCGGGGCTATGTGAATCCAAACGGCTACCGCGCCCGGGGCGACGACGGCCTTTTGACCATGGAAAAGCGAAAAAACGGATAAAAAATGTCTCTGCCTGCGGCAGAGACATTTTTTTATGATGAAATTCCGTAAAGCCCGGTCACCGGGTCCTGCCACAGGGCAACATAGGGCGGGCGGAAGGTGCACCACACGAAGCAGAACGCCAGCGCCCACAGCACCGCCAGCCCCGCCACCTGCTGCCACGGCTCGGAAAGCCTCCCCCGCCGCAGCAGGCAGAAATCCAGCCAGAAGGCCCCCAGGTCCGCCAGAAAAAACACGGCAATATCCGCCCAGAGCAGATGACGGCCCAGAACGCCCGTGTAGGTATAGTACAGCACCGGGATCAGCGCCAGGCCAGCCAGCGTGCTCACCGCCCGCACCGCCGGAAAGTTCGGGTAATTCTTTCCCAAAACGCACATTTCCACCAGGGCGCACAGAAACAGAGGGAAAAACAGCAGCTTCATATGCTCCCAGGTGGATTCGTTCACGGCGGAAAAGACCGCTGCCAGCACATTGCCGCCGCTCCAATCGTAGGTGAAGTGGAGCAGAACGCCCGCTGCGGCGGCAAACAAAAAGCCGCCCAACTCCCAGAAAAACAGCCGTTTCCGCATCGCTCACCCTCCCGGCAAAAGAAACCGCGGCCTGCGGCCGCGGTTTCAGTGTATGCAGTTTCCGGGAAATCATGCGAACACCAGCTGCACCAGCGCCATGTACAGTGCCGTGCCTCCGGCGATGGAGAGGAGCACATTGCCCCGCCAGCGGTGGAGCAGCACAACGGCGAGTATCGCCAGCAGTTCCGGAATGCCGTGGGGTGCCGCCGTCCAGGTCACGTTTTTCAGGCAGTACACCACCAGCAGCCCCATCACCGCCGCGGGCAGTACCCGGCCCAGGTATGTCACCACCGCAGGCGGCTCCTTGTTTTCCGGAAACATCCAGAAGGGCAGCCAGCGGGTGATCTGTGTCCCGGCAGCCACCGCCAAAATGATTGCAAGCGTCTGCAAAGGCGTCAGGTACATAAGCGCTTCCTCCCTCCCAGCAGCACCGCTAAAATCAGCACCATGGCGGAGATGACCAGGTTCTCCGCTCCGAACACCGCCAGACTTGCGGCGGCGCAGGCAATTCCAATGATCCCGGCTGGCCGGTTCTCCTTCTTCTTCCACTGCTCCAGAAACAGTACCACAAACAGCGCCGTCAAAGCAAAATCCAACCCCGTAGTATCAAAGGTGATGAATTTCCCCAGCAGACCGCCCAGAGCCGTGGCCCCCACCCAATAGCTGTAATCCAGGAGGGAGATCCAGAAGTAAAAATCCTTCCGTGCCACACCCTTCGGCGGCTCCAGGGTGGAGACCAGGGAAAAGGTCTCGTCGCTGAGAACGTAGATCAGGAACGGCCGGACTTTGCCCAGGCCCTTGTATTTATCCAGCATACTGAGGCCGTAAAAAATGTGCCGCGCGTTCACCATAATAGCCAGTAAAAACGCCTGCAAGGGGTCAAAGGCCGTGACCAGCAGGGTAATGGCCACATACTGCATACTGCCGCCGAAGCCGATGGCGCTCATCAGCGTGGACCACAGGGGGCCGTAGCCGTTGGCCTCCATCAGCAATCCGTAAGCCATCCCCAGGCAGAAGTACCCCGTCATCACCGGGACAGTGGCGGGAAAGGCGGCTTTCAGCGCCGCCAGTTGGTTCGGTTTTTCTCCCAGACGGCTCCATTGCGTTCTCCAATTTCCTATTGCATTTATGGGTATTTGCAAGTATACCGCCAATATTGCCCGGTGTCAAGAGAAAGAGCCGCGCCTTCCGGCGCGGCTCCGAGCATCACATTTTCTCCGGTGCGTCCACACCGATGAGTTTCAGGCCGTTTTTCAGCACCACGCGGGTGTCGTCCGCCAGTTTCAGGCGGGCTGCCTGGACCGCGGGCTCCTCGCCCTTGATGCGGCAGGCGTTGTAGAAGCGGTGGAAGCAGGCCGCCAGCTCCTGGAGATAGCGGTTGATGTGGCTGGGGTCGTAATCCCGGGCCGCCAGCTTCACTTCCTCGCAGAACTGGGCGATCTGCTTGATAAGCGCCTGCTCGGTCTCGCCGTTCAGGATGGACATGTCCACATCCGCCTGCTTGGGAACGGTGACGCCCTCCTCGGCCAGGGCCCGCAGCAGGGAGCAGATGCGGGCGTGGGCGTACTCCACATAGTAGATGGGGTTCTCGCTGTCCTCCCGGACCGCCAGGCCCAGGTCGAATTCCATCTGGGTGTCGGGCTTGGCATTGAAATACCACCGGGCGGCGTCCACGGATACCTCGTCCAGCAGGTCGGAAAGGCTGATGGCCTTGCCGGTGCGCTTGGACATGCGGACCAGCTCGCCGTCCCGCAGCAGCTTCACCAGCTGCATCAGCACGATGTCCAGCTTCTCGCTGCCGTTCAGACCCAGGGCGTCCAGCGCGCCCTTCAACCGGGCCACATGGCCGTGGTGGTCGGCGCCCCAGATGTTGATGACCTTGTCAAAGCCCCGGACGGCAAACTTGTTGCGGTGGTAGGCGATGTCGGCGGCGAAGTAGGTGTAGAAGCCGTTGGCCCGGCGCAGCACGTCGTCCTTCAGCTCCAGCTTCTCAATGTCCTTCTCCTTCTTGCCACTCTTCAGCAGGTTCTCCCGCATGATGTCAGCGGTCTTGAGCCACAACGCGCCGTCCTTCTCATAGGTCCAGCCCTTTTCGGTGAGCATGTCCACCGTCTCGGCCACATACCCGCTCTCATGGAGGGTGGACTCGTAGAACCAGTTGTCGTACTCAATTTTATACCGCTGGAGGTCGGTCTTCATCTTGGGCAGGTTCACGGAAAGGCCGAACTGGGCCAGGGCCTCCTGCCGCTCCGCGGCGGGGACGTTCAGCAGCTTGTCGCCGTTGGCGTCATAATAAGCCTGGGCCAGCTCACGGATGTCGCCGCCCTGGTAGCCGTCCTCCGGGAAGGGCACGTTCTCCTCGCCCTGGATGATCTGGAGATACCGGGCCTCGATGGAGTGGGCAAACTTGTCGATCTGGTGGCCGGCGTCATTCACATAAAACTCTCTCGTCACGTTGGCGCCGCAGGCCGTCAGCACGGAGGCCAGGGTGTCGCCCAGCACGCCGCCACGGGCGTTGCCCATGTGCATAGGGCCGGTGGGGTTGGCGGAGACGAACTCCACCATATACTTCTTGCCTTTCAGACCGTCGTTGGTACCGTAGGCGTCGCCCTCGGCTTCCACGGCGGCGCAGACGCCCTCGTACCAGCTGTCGTTCAGACGGAAGTTCAGAAAGCCGGGGCCGGCGATCTCGGCGGAGGCGAAATAGGAGCCGTTCAGGTCCATGTGGTCCAGCAGAGCCTGGGCGATGTTCCGGGGCGGCTGCCGCAGGGCCTTGGAGGCAGCCAGGGCAAAGGTGGTGGTAAAGTCGCCGTTGGCGGTATCCTTGGGGATCTCCACCGGGGCGGTCTTGACCTCCGCCGCGGGCAGGGTGCCGTCAGCCACCGCCGCCTGGTAAGCGTTCATCGCCAGGGCCGCCGCCTGGTCCTTCGCGTTTTGTACCATGTTGATCATATCAAAATACCTCTTCTGTTCATAATCTGTCTCAATGTTTCCGTCTGACCCGAATTTTAAAACAATTCCGGCCCGTTACAGTATGCTCAACGGCGATGGAATACTTAATCTCCAACAGTCCGCCCCGCTCGGACAGGTTGTGCTTCAAAATGCTGGTCTGAATATCCACCGACAGCTCCCCGAAAGGCGTCTCATACAGGGACGTATGCTGCCGTCCCTCTTCAAACACCATCTGGGAATTCACCGTACCGCTGCGGGTCAGGGTGACCCGGGGACCTTTTACCTCAAAGGTCGTCGTGGTCCCCTCCATGCCGGTGAGCTCGCTTTCCTCGTAGGACAGCACGATGCCGTCCTCCGCCAGTTCCATGGTCCCCTCCGTCATCAATTCCGTTTCATCGGGGTCGATGCCGTCAAAATACTGCTCGCCCCGGATGGACAGCAGAACCGGCAGCTTCTTCGATTCAATAGTTGTCAATGTCAATCCTCCGTGCCGTGTGGCGCAGGTTTTCCTGCAGGAATACCGAGGCGATGTTTTCAAAATCCTCCGCCCGGTCACTGACATAGAACTCCGATTCCCCCTGGCGGCTCTCATCCGCCCGGAGGCCATCCGCTTTCAGCATCCGCTTCAATTCAAAAGCCGATTCCTCTCCGGCGGAAACCAGGGTCACGCCGGGGCCCATGATGTCTCCGATGATGTCCGTCAGCAGGGGATAGTGGGTGCAGCCTAAAATCAGGGTGTCAATGCCGGTGTCCTTCAGCGGCTCCAGATACTCCCGTGCCACCGTCTCAATAACGATGTCTCCCCGCCGGAACCGTCCGTTCTCCACCAGCGGCACGAACAGCGGACAGGGCTTGCAGATGACCTCCACCGTGGGGTCCAGCCGCCGGAGGGTGGCCTCGTAAGCGCCGGAGCGGACGGAGGCCAGGGTAGCGATCATGCCCACTTTTTTCGTCTTGGTCACCAGCAGCGCCCGGCGGCAGGTGGGCTCCACCACGCCCACGATGGGCAGGTCGTTCTCCGCCTGGAGGGTGTCCAGGGAGGTTGTCGTCACAGTGCCGCAGGCGATCAGGATGGCCTTGAGGTCAAAGGAACGCAGGAACCGCACATCCTGCCGGGCATATTTCAAAATGGTCTCCTTGGAGCGCCCGCCGTAGGGCACCCGGGCGGTGTCCCCGAAATAAATCAGGTTTTCCTCCGGCAATATCTTCCAGAGGGAGTGGACCGCCGTCAGGCCGCCCAAACCGGAGTCAAATACGCCAATGGGCCGTGCATCCATGTCCGCTCCTCCCTTCTCCATACTGTTCCGGCACAAACCGCACCGGAATCACACCAGGATTATATATTATACTATGAGCAAGGATTTGCCGCAAGACAGATTTTAGCCTTTTTACCCTGTTTTTTATATAGAATTTTACTTACTACTCTGCTATAATCATACTAACATCCGCATCACACTGTTGTTGCCCGTTTGGGGAGGTGTCTATCCGTGAAAATTGAACTGACAGAACAGCAGTACCGCTATCTGCTGGATCTGGTTTACATAGGAAACTGGGTGATGAATTCCACCCGGGAAGATGACCGCATCAAGGAATACGACGAGGTGGAGAGTCTGGTCTTCTCCCACTGCCTTCAGCACAAGATGAGCAAGCTGGTGGAACTGTACCATGGCGAGCTGATCCCCTCCCGGGCCTTTGCAGACGGCGGCATCCATGAAGCCATCGAGAGCTATGAGGACGTGGTGTTCTACGAAATACTGGCGGAGGAGCTGGCCCTCCGGGATATGGACGGCGAGCCCCTGACCCGGGAGAATTACGGTGCCCTCATGGACCGCATCGACGCGTACCTCTCTGAATTTGACCAGCACGGAACAGATAACATCTCTGTTGACTTGGACGAATAATCCCGTAAGAGAAAGAAAAGGAGAACGAAATGTCTGAGAAATCCAAAGTTTACTTTGCCGACTTCCGCTGTCCCAGCTGGCGGGAAAACCTGCCCCAGAAGCTGGCCCGCCTGATGATGACCGCCGGTTTCGGCGACATCGACATGGAGGACAAATACGTCGCCATCAAGATGCACTTCGGCGAGCCGGGGAATCTGGCCTACCTGCGGCCCAACTGGGCCAAGGTGGTAGCGGATCTGGTCAAGAGTCAAGGCGGCAAGCCCTTCCTCACCGACTGCAACACGCTGTATGTCGGCGGCCGGAAAAACGCCCTGGACCACATCGAGTCCGCCTACGTCAACGGCTTCACGCCCTACTCCACCGGCTGCCACATCATCATCGCCGACGGTCTGAAGGGCACCGACGAGGTGGAGGTGCCCGTGGAGGGCGGCGAGTATGTGAAATCCGCCAAGATCGGCCGGGCTGTGATGGACGCCGACGTGTTCGTCTCCCTGACCCATTTCAAGGGCCATGAGCAGGCGGGCATGGGCGGCACCCTGAAAAACATCGGCATGGGCTGCGGCTCCCGGGCGGGCAAGATGGAGCAGCACAACTCCGGCAAGCCCTTCGTCAAGCAGAAGAAGTGCGTGGGCTGCCGTGCCTGCGCCAAGATCTGCGCCCACGGTGCGCCCCAGTTCGGCGAGGACGGCAAGGCCAGCATCGACACCGACAAGTGCGTGGGCTGCGCCCGGTGCCTGGCCATCTGCCCCAAGGACGCCATCCAATGCTTGTACGACGAGGCCCCGGCCATTCTGAACAAGAAGATCGCCGAGTACACGAAGGCCGTGGTGGACGGCCGCCCCTGCTTCCATGTATCCCTGGTGATGGACGTTTCCCCCAACTGCGACTGCCACGGGGAAAACGATGTGCCCATCGTCCCCAACGTAGGCATGTTCGCCTCCTTTGACCCCGTGGCTTTGGACCAGGCCTGTGCCGACGCGGTGCTGGCGCAGACGGCTGTCCCCAACTCCGTGCTGTTTGACAAGGACTGCGCCTGCAACGAGGGCGACTATTTCCAGAAGGCCCACCCCGACACCGAATGGGAGGTCTGTCTGGAGCACGCCGAAAAGCTGGGCCTGGGCACCCGGGCATACGAGCTGGTAACGATCTAATCAAAAAAGGACTTCCGCCTGCCGGCGGAAGTCCCTTTTTGCACATATTGTTTATGCGAACAAAGCGTTGAAGCTGTTCACCACATCGTCCGCGCCCTCGCTCAGGGCAATCAGCATGACATAATTGCCGTTGGAGACAATACGGGAGCCGTTCTTCCAGCCCTCGATGGTCTGGGGATACCAGGCGCCGCCGGGATTCTCGTCGTCACCCACTTGATAGTTGATCCGGGCCTGAAAAATGTCCTTCACCGCCTGGACGTCGGCGCTGTTCTCCACCTCCACCAGGGCCAGCTCGCCCACGGCGGCGGAGATCATGGCGGTGTACACGCCGCACTGCTTCGTCTTGATGGCGGTCAGGCCGGGATAGAAGGCGTCCAGCACCTCGCCGTCCGCCTGCATCATGGCGGGGCGGTTTTCACCGGAGGCAAACGTCTCAAAGAAAGCCGCCAGGTCCACGCTCTTGCTCTCCGCGGGCTTTTCAGCGGGCTTTTGGGCGGGTTTTTCAGCAGGCTTTTCCGCTGGTTTCTGGACGGGCTTTTCCACCGGCTTGCTCTCCGGCTTCTGGGTGGTGTCGGCGGGCAGGCTGCCGCCCTCCGCCTTTTCCGCCGGGTCTGCGGGGAGGGTTTCCACCGCGCCGTCTTCCGTGCTGCCATCTGCGTTCTGGATCTCGCTGGCCTCCTCCCCGGCTTCCGGAGTTTCCTGGGGCTGGTCAACAGTGCCGTCCACATCTCCGGCGGTCACTTCCTGTTCCGGTGTCCCGGCGTCATCCTTCTTTCCGCCGCAGGCGGTCAGCGCCGCCAGCATGGACAGGGCCAGCAGCAGGGCAAGCAGTTTTTTCTTCATCGCGTATGTTCTCCTCTTATGCGTATTTTCGGAAGGGCCCGGCCCTTCATCTCTCGCTTCTACTGACGGAATTCTTTCCCGGAAAGTTCCCGGTTTTTTATATTTTTTCAGATATACGAAAGGAGCCCCCTATGAAGCGCACCCGCAAAGACATTCTGGACATTTTTGTCATTGGCTTTGCCCTGTTTTCCATGTTTTTCGGAGCAGGCAACGTCATTTTCCCGCCCTACCTGGGCCTGGGCTGCGGAAAGCAGTGGTTTCTGGGCTTTGTCTGTTACTATCTGGCGGACATCGGCCTGGCACTGCTGGCCCTGTTCGCCATTCTGCGCCGGGGCGGGCCGGAGGGCATCACCCGGCGTCTGGGAAAGGTCCCCGCCGCGATTTTGATGAGCGCCATCGTGCTGTGCATCGGCCCCATGCTGGCCATCCCCCGGACGGCAGCCACCACCTATGAGATGTCCCTGGCGCCGCTGGTCTCCGGCTTCAGCCCGGCGCTGTTCTCCGCCCTGTTTTTCCTGCTCATTTTGTTCCTCTGCGTCAGGGAGTCCGCTGTGGTGGACATCGTGGGCAAAGTCCTGACTCCTGCCCTTCTCATCGGGCTTCTCGTCCTCATCGTCAAGGGCGTCATGGACCCCATCGGCCCGGTGCCCGACCGGGTGCTGGTGGACAACGTGCCCATGACCGGCATCGAGGCGGGCTACCAGACCATGGACGTGCTGGCGGCCATGGTGTTCGGCATCATCGTGCTGAAAAGTGCCAAAGCCAAGGGCCACGAGGACCCGCAATCCTTGTTCCGGGTGGTGGCGGGCGCGGGCGCAGTGGCTGGCGCCGCCCTGTTGGTGGTCTATCTGGGGCTGACGTACCTGGGCGTCACCATGTCCCGGTTCTTTGACCTCTCCGTCCTGCGGACGTATCTGGTGGTGGCCATCGTCCGCAACCTCATGGGCTACGCGGGCATCGTGCTGTTCTCCATAGTGGTTGCTCTGGCCTGCGTCACCACAGCCGTAGCCCTGGTCAGCTCCGCCGCCGGGTACTTCTCCACGCTCTCCGGCGGGCGGCTCCGCTACTCCTGGCTGGCTGCCGCCATCTGCCTGTTCAGCGCGGTTTTCTCCTGCATCGGCCTGGACCAGATCGTCTCCATCGCGGCCCCTATTCTGAACATCGTCTACCCGCCCACGCTGGTCCTGATCTTCCTGTCCTTTTTTGACAGGCACATCCACTCCGACTGGGTCTTCCGCATGGCGGCCCTGGGCGCTCTGCTCACCAGCCTCCTGACCACGGCGGACTTCGGAGCGTCCATGCCTTTCCTGAACGCCCTCCCCCTGTCGGCCTACGGCTTCGGCTGGGTACTGCCCGCTGCCATATTCGGCGTTATCGGCGGTCTGATAGGTCGAAAAACAGCATAAATGCGCCGTCAAAAAGAGGGCCGGGAAAGTTCCCGGTCCTCTTTTTTGCGCGTCATTTGATTGCAATTCGTATTTTTGTGCCGCAATATAACGTTTTGTATCAGAATGTGACAACTTCCTGGGCGGGTTTTTCGCAGGGGGCGATGGACAGAATGTTCATCACCGGGCCCTTGCCCTTGTATGCCTTGTGCTTCTCCACCGTCATTCTGGCGGTCACTTCGATCCAGTCCCGGTTCTCATACTGGTCCAGAGTGTCGCCCTTGGCGATGAGGCCCAGGAATTGCACGTCGTTCTCGCAGCAAACCATGGCGAAGCGGCCGGGGCAGTGGATGCCGGGATACTTCTTGGAGTGGCACATGATGAGCTTCATGTGCACCATCTTGCCGTCGTACCGGTCCGGATGGTCCATGACGTCCACATACCAGACGCCGAAATCGTCATCAGGAATGTCGATGACCTCCTGGTCCAGGTCGAAGGGGCACTCGTCGCCGGTGAGGTAGTCCTCGCTGGTGCCGTCCTCCATCTCCAGGTAGATGTCCGCCCGGCGGTTCACCATGCGGAGGTTCCGCTTCCGCAGAGCGTCCCGCAGCTCCGGCGTACAGCGGTTGAACACCAGCAGATCGGCATTGGTGATCTTCTCCATCATCAGCTGGCCCATGTTCTTGGCGTACATCTCGAAGGTGGACGCCTGAACAAAGGTCATGATCTGATAAAGCACCCAGTTGGCGGGCAGGACTTCCCTGTAAAGGCGTTCCATCTGCCACATGCCGTTGTACTCAATGAGCACCTGCTTGGGCTTGTACTGCTTCTCCCACGCCTTGAGCTGGGAGCACTTCAAGTCCTCTTCCTCCTCCACGGTGACAACGGTCACGTTGTCCATGGCCTTCGGGTTGTACTCCTCCTCGCCCTCCTCGCAGCAGATCAGCAGGGTCTTATCCTGGCGGGCGAAGCCGTCCTCCAGGATGCCGTTGATGAAATTGGTCTTGCCGCCGTCCAGAAAACCGGCGACCAAGTAAACAGGAATATCAGCCATAGTAAAGTTCGTTCCCTTTCCGGTATTAGAGCCCAAAGAGTTCCGCCAGCTTGTCCTCCTTCAGCTCCGCGCCAATGACGCACAGCCGCCCGGTGTAGTCGGGATGGCCCGTCCGGACGTCGTGCTCCTCGGGCACGTAGTCGAATTCGATCCACTGGCCGTTCTCGCCGCTGACGATGCCCTTGGCCCGCAGGATCTTGCCGTACTCGCCGGAGTCCAGGGCGGTCAGGATGCGCTGGATGTCAGCCTGGGTAAAGGGCTTGGGCGTCTCCTTGCCCCAGGAGGTGAACACCTCGTCGGCGTGGTGATGGTGGTGATGGTGGCAGGAGCAGTTGGGGTCGTCACACTCATGGTCATGGTCGTGATGGTGCTCATGCTCCTCGTGGTCGTGATGATGATGCTCATGCTCATCCTCGTCATCGTCATCGTCGTGGTCATGGTGGTGATGCTCGTGCTCATCCTCGTCATGGTCGTGGTGATGATGCTCGTGCTCATGCTCGGCTTCCTCGGCCTCATGCTCCTCCCGCATCTTCGCCAGCAGCTCGTCCGCCAGGGACACCTTCTCCATGGCGGAGAGGATCACCTTGCCGTCCAGCGCGTCCCAGGGGGTGGTCAGGATGGCGGCGTCGGGGTTCTTCTCCCGCAGCAGGGCGACGGCGGCCTCCAGCTTCTCCTGGGTCAGCTTCTGGGTCCGGGAGAGGATGATGGCGCCGGCAGCCTCGATCTGGTTGTTGTAGAACTCGCCGAAGTTCTTCATATAGACCTTCACCTTGGTGGCGTCGGCCACCGTGACGAAGCTGTTCAGCTTCATCTCGGGCACGTCGGCCACGGTGTTCTCCACCGCCACGATGACGTCGCTGAGCTTGCCCACGCCGGAGGGCTCGATCAGGATGCGGTCGGGATGGAACTGAGCTTCCACCTCTTTCAGCGCCTTGTTGAAGTCGCCCACCAGGGAGCAGCAGATGCAGCCGGAGGACATCTCGCTGATCTGGACGCCGGATTCCTTCAAAAAGCCGCCATCGATGCTGATCTCGCCGAATTCATTCTCGATGAGCACCAGCTTTTCGCCGGGGAACGCCTCCGCCAGCAGCTTTTTGATAAGCGTGGTCTTGCCGGCACCCAAAAAGCCGGAGATAATGTCAATTTTCGTCATGGTATCAAGTCCTTTTCACAAAATTTCATAGCAGAACTTATCATACCACGAAAGCGGGAAAATGCAACTAAATCACAAAAAATTTACAGCTTTTCCACTGTCTTTTTCCGAATGCCCCTACATGCCTCACCGCTCATCGCCACAAGGCACAGCAGATTCGGCCCGCACATGAGGGCGTTGCAGATGTCGGCAAAGGCAAACACCGTCTCCAATCCCAGTCCCGCTCCCAGGAAGGCTGCCAGGACGTACATCAGCCGGTAAAAAAGCCGTCCCCGGCCCCGGGTGAGGTAAGTGAAGGTCACCTCTCCCTGATACTCCCAGCCCACGATGGTAGCAAAGGCGAACAGCACGATGGACAGCGACACGAACCGGGCCCCCCAGGGCCCCAGCACTGTCTGAAATGCCCGAATGGTCAGGGCCGCTCCGTCCAGCGGCACTCCAGCGCTGTCCACGGTCCCCAGCACCCCGGAGCAGCAGATGGCAAGGCCGGTGACGGTGCAGATGACGATGGTGTCGAAAAAAGCGCCCGTCATGCTGATGTAGCCCTGCCGCAGCGGGTCGGCGTTGTCGGCGGCGGAGGCGGCAATACCTGCGGAGCCAAGCCCCGCCTCGTTGGAGAACACGCCCCGGGCCACGCCCCACCGGGCGGCCACCAGCCATCCGGCAGTACCGCCTGCCGCCGCCCGTGGTGAAAAGGCGCACCGGATGATCTCCGCCACGCTGCCGGGCAGACTGCCCAGATTGCCGATGATCACCGCCAGCCCCGCCGCCAGGTAGATAACCCCCATCACCGGCACCAGGACGGCGGCCACTTTGGAAATGCTGCGGATGCCGCCCAGGATAATGACCAGCGCCAGCCCCGCCGTCACCGCCCCCACCGTCCACACGGGCAGGCCAAACGTGCTTTCCAGCGCCCCGGCGATGGAATTGGACTGGGTCATACTGCCGATGCCAAGGGACGCTCCCACGGCAAACAGGGCAAACACGGCGCCAAGCCTTCCGCCGTGCTTCCGCCCGAAAGCGGCCTCCAGCGCATACATGGGTCCGCCCACCCACTGGCCCTGCCGGTCCCGCCGCCGGTACCGCACCGCCAGAAAGCTCTCGGCAAAGATGGTGGCCATGCCGAACAGGGCCGACAGCTCCATCCACACCAACGCTCCCGGCCCGCCCGCCGCCAGAGCCGTAGCGACCCCCACGATGTTTCCGGTGCCGATGCTGGCGGCAAGGGCCGTCATCAGGGCGGAAAAGGGCGATACGCCGTCCCGACCAGTCCGCCGGGCCTCCCGGCCCAGGGCGGAGCGCAGGGCAAAGCCCAGCCGCCGCCAGGGCAGCAGCCGCATCCGCACGGTCAGAAATACCCCGGTGCCCAGCAGCAGCGCCAGGGTGCCGGGGCCCCACAGCAATTCATTGACGGCGTTCAGCATCCCCTGTCCCCTCCTTTTCCGTTATAGACAAGGTATGCGGGCAAAAGAGCGGAAATGCAAAAGCCGGGGCCGCTGACGCGGCCCCGGCTGGGGAAAACATCTTACAGGTTGATCTCGGGCTTTTCGTCGCTGGCCTGGCTCAGCAGAGGCTTCACCTGGGCCAGGAAAGCGTCCACCTGGTCCGGGCAGCGGCCGATGTAGGCGCTGGGAGTCAGGACGGCCTCCATCTCCGCCTCAGTCATGCCGAAGGCGGGCTCGGCGGCCAGACGGCTGAGAAGGTCGCACTTCTCGCCCTCCTTCATCTTCGCCGTGGCAGCCATGGAGCAGGTGCGGATGATCTCGTGGAGCTCCTGGCGGTTGCCGCCCCGCTTCACGGCCTCCATCATCAGATTCTCCGTGGCGATGAAGGGCAGGTACTCCCGGACGGTGGCGTCCACCACCTTCTCGTTGACGTGGAGGCCATCGGTGACGTTCTGGGCCAGCCGCAGGATGGCGTCGGCGCAGAGGAAGCCCTCGGGCATGGAGATGCGGCGGTTGGCGGAGTCGTCCAATGTCCGCTCCAGCCACTGGACGGAGGCGGTCATGGGGGCGTTCATGGCGTCGGCCATGAGATAACGGCTGAGGGAACAGATGCGCTCGGAGCGCATGGGGTTGCGCTTGTAGGCCATGGCGCTGGAACCGATCTGGTTCTTCTCGAAAGGCTCCTCCACCTGGCGGTCATGCTGGAGCAGGCGGATGTCGTTGGCCATCCGGTAGCAACTCTGGGCGATGGAGGACAGGCAGTTCAGGATGCGGCTGTCCACCTTGCGGGGATAGGTCTGACCGCAGACGGGGAAGCACTTGTCAAAGCCGAACTCGGCGGAGATCTGGCGGTTCATCTCGTCGATCTTCTCACCGTCGCCCTCGAACAGGTCCATGAAGCTGGCCTCGGTGCCGGTGGTGCCCCGGCAGCCCAGGAACTTCATGTTGTCCAGCACGAAGTCCAGCTCCTCCAGGTCGGCCAGCAGGTCCTGCATCCAGAGGGTGGCCCGCTTGCCCACGGTGACCAGCTGTGCGGGCTGGTAGTGGGTGTAGCCCAGGGTGGGGGTGGCCTTATACTGCTCCGCAAACTTGCTGAGGTTCGCCAGCACCGCGATCAGCTCGCCACGGAGATACCGCAGGCCCTCCCGATAGATGATGAGGTCGGCGTTGTCGGTGACGTAGCAGCTGGTGGCGCCCAGGTGGATGATGCCGGCGGCGGAAGGGGCCGCCTTGCCGTAGGTGTACACATGGGCCATGACATCGTGGCGGACTTCCTTCTCCCGCGCGGCGGCGCAGTCGTAGTCAATGTCGGTGATGTGGGCTTCCAGCTCCGCCACCTGCTCGGCGGTGACGGGGAGGCCCAGATTGTGCTCCGCCCGGGCCAGAGCCACCCACAGGCGGCGCCAAGTCTGGATGCGCATATCGGCGGAGAACAGGTGCAGCATGAACTGGGAGGCGTACCGGGACGCCAGAGGGGATTCATAACGGTCTTTGGACATAGGAGGTCAACCTTTCTTGATTTTGTTGTGAGACGGCGCAAGAGGAGACTGCCGTCTCCTCTTGCGGTGGTTCATTATCGGATGATGATGGAATCGCGCTCGGGACCGACAGAGACATAGGTGATGTGGCAGCCGACCTGCTGTTCCACATACTCCACATAGTTCCGGGCGGCCTCAGGCAGGTCCTCCCACTTGCGGACGCCAGAGATGTCGCACTTCCAGCCGGGCATGGAGGTCATGACGGGCTTGGCGTCGGGCAGAACGGCGGGGAAGGGGAAATAGTCGATCTGCTCGCCGTTCAGTTCATAACGGGCGCAGATGGGGATCTCGTCCAGATAGCTCAGCACATCCAGCTTGGTCAGGGCGATGTCGGTAGCGCCCTGGCACTGGATGCCGTAGCGGGTGGCCACGATGTCGATGGGGCCCACCCGGCGGGGCCGTCCGGTCTTGGCGCCGTACTCGCCGCCGGCCTCCCGGAGCTTCTCAGCCTCCTCGCCGAACCACTCGCAGGTAAAGGGGCCCTCGCCCACGCAGGAGGAGTAGGCCTTCACCACGCCCACGATCTTGTCGATCTTGGCCTCGGGATAGCCGGAGCCAACGGGAGCGTAGGCGGCGATGGGGTTGGAGGAGGTGGTCATGGGATAGATGCCGTAGTCCAGGTCCCG
Organism: Oscillibacter valericigenes; assembly: GCF_021531435.1. Lineage (GTDB taxonomy): Bacteria > Bacillota > Clostridia > Oscillospirales > Oscillospiraceae > Oscillibacter > Oscillibacter valericigenes_B. The sequence goes on along the minus strand of NZ_JAFBIS010000002.1, from coordinate 12,804 downwards.
GAGGGAGCCCAGCTGGGCCTCGAACAGGATGCTCTTGCCCTCCTTGTTGGCCTGGCGCAGGAAGGCGCCGGTATCGCAGATAAAGGGCTTGATCTTCTCGCCGAAGTCCGCTACCCAGGCCTTCAGGTCATCCATGGTATAGGGCTTGGCGCCGTAGACCCGCTCCAGCGTCAGGTTCTTCCACTCCAGAATGCCCTCCAGGTGGTCCCACAGCTTGTCGGGATACAGCAGTTCGCCGGCCATGACGGTCTTCTTCTGGTACTTGTCGGAGTAGAAAGGCGCGATGCCCTGCTTGGTGGAGCCGTACTTCTTGTCCGCCAGACGGGCCTCCTCCAGGCCGTCCAGATCCCGGTGCCAGGGCAGCAGCAGGGAGGCGCGGTCGCTGATCTTCAGGTTGTCAGGAGTGATGGACACGCCCTTGGAAATGACGTCTGTCATCTCGGTCCACAGGTTCTCGCAGTCCAGAGCCACGCCGTTGCCCAGGACGTTCACCACGCCGTCACGGAAAATGCCGGAGGGCAGCAGGTGCAGAGCGAACTTGCCCTTGTCATTGACGACGGTATGGCCGGCGTTGCCGCCGCCCTGATAGCGGACGACCACATCATAGTCGCTGGTCAGCAGGTCCACCATGCGGCCCTTGCCCTCGTCGCCCCAGTTGATGCCTACGATGGCGCAATTCGACATAATCAAAAAACCTCCCGGTTTTATTTTGCTTTTGCAGTCCGTGGGCATGACAGCCCAACCTAAGATATTATATCGGCACTTTTCCCATAAGTAAAGAACAAACTTGTTATATCGAGGATAAATTTTGCTAATAGGTCAACCTTTCGGCATCGCTGGGTTTTCGCGGGGCCCCTTCTCTCAAAAACACTCTTGCGGCTTTTCATTTCGGACATTATAATAAAAACATTATCGTGAAAGGACTTACCGCATTGAAACGTTTTCAAAAATACCGCCTCCCCCTGCCGCTGACCCTTTTGGCGGCAGTCTTGCTGGCGGGCTGCATCACCCTGCTGGCCCTGTGGTGCCAGCCCAACGCCCTGCGGGTGGTGCTGGCCCATTTCAAGGCCCAGCCCCTGCTGATCGTACTGAATGCCATGCCTATCGGCCTGCTCCTGCTGCTGTTCACCTGCCTGTTCCGCAATGTCTTTTTCGGCGCGGCGCTGGTGAATTTCGGCGTCTGTGCCCTGTCCATCGCCAACCGCATCAAGCTGGAGGTCCGGGACGAGCCGGTGTTCCCCCGGGATTTCGGGCTGTTGAAGGAAGTCGGCAGCGCCATGGGCGCCTATGACATTCATTTCCCCGTGGGCGTCATCGCCGTGGTGGTGGTCACGACCCTGCTGCTGGCTGCCCTGGGCATTTTTATCGGCTGCAAGCCCTTCCCCGTGAAAAAGCTCCGGGGCTGGCTGGGCAGTCTCCTGGGCGCCGCCGCCAGCTTCGCCGTGCTGGTGGTGCTGATTTTGACGGTCTACGCCTCCAATGACCTCTACAACTCCTTCCGGGTCACCAATGCTTACTATATCCCCTCGGTGTTCAACGAGCTGGGCTTTCCCTACTGCTTCTGCCACCAGTTCACCACCTACCCCGTGGACAAGCCGGAGGGCTTCCGCAGGGCCGACGCGGAAAGCTGGGACGCCCAGGAGACCGACAGCGTCCCCGGCAAGCCGGTGAACGTCATCATGGTGATGAACGAGGCTTTCTCCGACATCACCGACAGCCCCGCTTTTGCCTTTACCGCCGAAAACGACCCCCTGGCGAACTTCCATGCCCTGCAGGCCGACCCCCACGCCGTCTCCGGCCATGTGGTGGTGCCGGGCTTCGCGGGCGGCACCGCCAACACGGAGTTCGACGTGCTGACAGGCATGCAGACCAACGCCCTGTCCGCCACCACCACCTCCGCCATGCGGGTCATCAACCGGAATCTGGACAGCCTGTTCCGGGTGTTTAACGCTGACGGCTACCGCACATCTTTCTTCCACCCCGGCAACGACTGGTTCTACAACCGGGAAAACGTCTACCGCTGGTTCGGCGCGGAAAAGACGGTGTTCATCGACCAGATGGCCGACCCGGTGTACAAGGGCACCTGGGTGGCGGACGAGTACCTCATCGGCCTCATTCAGGACGAATTCGAGGAGACCATGGCGTCCGGCGAATCCCTGTTCCACTTCACCACCACCATCCAGAACCACATGTCCTACACCACCGCCAAGTACGGCGAGGGCTACGACTTTCCCCCGGTAGACCTGAACATCTCCGTGTCCGAGGATGTGGAGACCATGCTGCGGGTCTACACCGAGGGCGTCCGGGACGCCGACGAGATGCTGGGCAGCCTGTGGGATTATTTTGCCGCCCGGAACGAGCCGGTGGTGCTGGTGTACTTCGGCGACCACCTGCCCTACCTGGGGGACAACCAGAAGGGCTACGCCGAGCTGGGCTACACGGAGCAAGAGGGATGGGCGGAGCTGACCTCCTTTGAGACCCCCTACGTCATCTGGGCCAACGACGCGGCGGCGGAAGCCCTGGACTGGGAGAACGCCGTCGCCGCCCTGGAGCTGCCGGAGCAAATTTCCGCTTCTTTCCTGGGGGCCGCCGTGTTGGAGCTGACGGGCCGGGGCGACGACACCGCCTGGTTCTCCTTCCTGAACGACCTGCGCCGGGAGGCGCCGGTGGTGCAGAAGCAGTCCTGCCTGCTCTCTGACGGCACACTGACCCAGACCGCCGATGAATCCCTGTCCGCCGCCATCCGGCAGTGGCGGCAGTGGAGCTACTACAAGCTGCGGTACAAGGAGATCCACGGATGAAAAGCAAGCAAATTGCCCTCTGTGGCCTGCTGTGCGCCCTGGCGGTGACGATGCTGCTCCTGGGCGGCATGCTGGGCATCGGCATGTTTGCCGGGCCCATTCTCGCCATGGCCGTCCTCCTGCCCATTTTAGAGGAGTACGGCACAAAGACCGCCGCCGTCGCCTACGGCGCCACCGCGATTCTGGCGGTGCTGCTGGTGCCGGACCGGGAGACCGCCCTGGTATTCGCGTTCTTCGGCTGGTATCCCCTGCTGCGGCCCCGGCTGGATCGCATCCATTCCCGCCCGGTGCGGCTTTTGGTGAAGCTGGCGGTGTGCAACACCATCATCGCCGTGCTGTACGGCCTCGTCCTGCGGCTGATGGGCCTGACGGCAGACCTGCTGGACGCCGTCCGCTGGATGAATCTGCTGTTGCTGCTCCTTGCCAACGTCACGTTTCTGGTGATGGACCGGGCCTTGGAACGGCTGACATTTCTGTGGCACCGCAAGCTGCGGAAGCGGTTCTTTCGATAAAAAATTCCTGTCTGGATTCCAGACAGGAATTTTTTACTGCTCTTTTTCGTGGAAGTGCTTCCACACCGCCTCTGCGGCGCTCCGGGGCACCACGGCGGCCAGGGTCTCCACATCCGCCTCCTTGATGGCTTTCATGGTGCCAAATCGCTTCCGCAAGTCCTCCCGCCGCTTGGGGCCCACGCCGGGGATGCCGTCCAGCGCCGACTTCATGGTGCTTTTCGTGTGGCTCTCATGGTGGTAGGTGATGGCGAAGCGGTGGGTCTCCTCCTGAATTTGCCCGATGAGGGTAAAGACCGGCTGGTAGTTGCCGATGCCGATCTCCCGGCCGTCCGGCGTCACCAGGGCCCGGGTGCGGTGGCGGTCGTCCTTCACCATGCCGAAAATAGGGATGTGTACATCAAATCTCCTTGCCACCTCCAAAGCGGCCCGGGCGTGGGTCTCGCCGCCGTCGATGAGGAACACATCCGGCAGGGGCAGGAACTTTTCATCCCCGTCCGCCGCCCGCTGGAGCCGCCTCGTCAGCACCTCCTGCATGGAGGCATAGTCATCGGGATGCCCCTCCAAGGACTGGATGCGGAACCGGCGGTAGGCGGATTTCAGCGGCCGGACGCCGCTGTACACCACCATGGAGGCCACGATGTCACTTTTTCCGGTATTGGAAATGTCGAAAGACTCCATCCGCTTCGGCGGCGTGGGCAAATCCAGCAGCTTGCCCAGCAGCTCCAGGGTGTGGGCGGTGCGCTCCTCGGCGGTGGTGGCCCGCTCCGCCTCCTCCGCCGCGTTCCGCTGGGCCATGGCCCGCAGCTCCGCCTTTTCGCCCCGCTGGGGGACATGGACCCAGACCTTATGGCCCGCCCGCTTTGTCAGGACCTCGGACAGGTCGTCGCAGTACCCCTCCGTCTCAAAGGGCAGCAGAATCTCATGGGGCAGGATGGCCCGGGGCAGGTAATACTGGGCCGTCAGGGCGGAGAGCATCTCCGCCTCGCCCTCCTCCATGGGGGCGGTGAACAGCTCCGTCTCCCGGCCCGCCAGGTTGCCGTTTTCCATGTGCAGCACCGCGTAGCAGCACTTGCCGCTGCCCCGGTACAGGCCCCAGATGTCCGTGTCGGCGCACAGGCCCGCGATGACCGTCTGCTTTTTGGAAAGGGCGCTGATGGCGTTGATGCGGTCCCGGAGCGCCGCCGCCTGCTCGAACCGCAGGGCCTCGGCCTCCGCCTCCATCTCCTCTGTCATCTCCCGCAGAAGCTGCTTCGACTTGCCCTCCAACAGCTGACAGGCCTGATGGATACGGCGGTTGTACTCCTCCGCCGTCATGTCGGGACGGCAGAAGCCGTCGCACCGGCCCATGTGGAAATTCAGGCAGGGCCGCTCCGCGCCGATGTCCTTGGGGAATTTCCGGCTGCAGGTGGGCAGCCGCAGGGCGGACAGCACCGCGTCCAGGGCCTGCCGGGTCTCAAACCGCCCGCCGAAAGGTCCGAAGTACCGGGCGCCGTCATTGGCGACCCGGTTCGTCATGGTGAACCGGGGGTAGGCCTCCCGGGACAGGCGGACAAAAGGATAGCCCTTGTCGTCCTTCAGCAGGATGTTGTAGCGGGGCATATGGCGCTTGATGAGGGAATTCTCCAGCACCAAAGCCTCGAACTCGCTGGAGACAAAGATGGTGTCGAAGTGGTCCACCTGGCTCACCATCTGCCGCGTCTTAACAGTGTGGGAGGCGCTGTCCTGAAAGTACTGGCTGACCCGGTTTTTCAGTTTTTTCGCCTTGCCCACATAGATGACCTTCCCGGTCTTGTCCATCATCAGATAGACGCCGGGGCTGAGGGGCAGGTCGTTTGCCTTTTCCTTCAGCTCGTTCTTTGTCACGGAACACGCCTCCTTTCGTTTATATTCCCCAGAGATTCCGCGCCACGCCCCAGGCCAGCAAAAATACCAGCAGGGCGGCGCTGACGGCCTTTTCCGCCTTCCCGCAATCGCCGTTTTTCCACAGCCGGACCAGCAGCCACACCAGCGCCGGGGACGCCAGCACCAGTCCCCAGTTATAGCCGGGGGCAAAGTGCCCGTGGAGCAGGGCCAGACACAGGTCCGTCACGCCGCAGCCAGGGCAGCGCAGGCCGGTGAAGCGGTAAAACAGGCAGGGGATGCGCACGCCCAGGGGGATCAGCACGAATCCGTAAAGCAAACCGGCGCAGAGAATCCCCGCGCCGGTTTGATACAGCGTTGACCGCTTACGCGGCATACTTGTTCAGCTCGGACTGCATCAGCGCATAGGAGATGATGCCAAAGCCGAAGATGCCCAGCAGCAGATACAAAATGCCCAGGTGTCCGCCGCCCATTTCGCCGCGGCTGACGCTGTACTGATCCAGTGCCTCGCCGGAGACATAGAGCCAATACCAGCCGTAGATGCCGCAGGTCACAATGGACAGCAGCAGCACCATGCCGCCGGACATAGCCCCCTCCCGGCCGGTGAGCCGGTTCACATCCTCGGCCAGGCAGTACAGCCAGTACAGACTGTACAGACCGCAGGATAAAACGGAAAACACGATACAAAGCGCGATGTTTTTCTTTTCCAGCATAAACGTTACCCACCTCCGCCGCGTCTTTTCAAAGCCGCGGAGTTCCTTTCTGTCTTATCATATGCGCCTTTGTGGATTTGATTATATCATACCCGCGTCCCCGGTGCAATAAAAGATGCGGCCCCGCAAACGCAGAGCCGCACAGTGGATTCCCGTATGTCTTACTCGCCGAAATTGTCGTTCACCAGATCGACCAGAGCGGCCACGGCCTCTTTTTCATCGGAGCCGTCCGCGATCAGGGTGATGGTGGTGCCCTTCACGATGCCCAGAGACAGAACACCCAGCAGGCTCTTGGCATTGACGCGGCGGTCTTCCTTCTCCACCCAGATGCCGCTCTTGAACTCATTGGCCTTCTGAATGAAAAAAGTAGCGGGTCTTGCGTGCAGGCCAACCTCGTTGTTGACAGTGATCTCCTGTGTATACATGATACAGCTCTCCTTTTCTATACCAAGTTATTCTCAACAGCTTCGCATAGCAAGTCATTTTTTGATACTAGTATCATCATAACTGGTTTTTCCCATTCCGTCAACGGCGTTTTTCACAAATGTTTGGGGAAAACTGTGGTATTGAAAAACAGCTTTTTGGTAGTTTAGCCCACTTGTGCCACACCATACGCCAAAAATCCCGCATCTTTCAGGGATATTCAGAAAAAACCGCCGCAAACGCGGCGGTTTTTTATCAGGCAGCTTGGCCTGCGATCAATAGTTGGTGGCCTTTACCTGGAAATAGGCCTGGGGATGATTGCACACGGGGCAGACCGCGGGCGCACTCTCGGCGACCTCCACATGACCGCAGTTGCGGCAGAACCACATGACCTTCTCGCCCTTCTTGAAGACCTCGCCCTTCTTCAGGTTGTCCAGCAGCTTCAGGTAGCGCTCCTCATGGGTCTTTTCGATCTTGGCCACGCCCTCAAACTGGGCGGCCAGAGCGAGAAAACCCTCCTCCTCAGCGGTGCGGGCCATGTCAGCGTACATCTTGGTCCACTCCTCGTTCTCGCCGGCGGCGGCAGCCGCCAGGTTCTCCTCGGTGGAGCCGATGCCGCTCAGGGCCTTGAACCACAGTTTGGCGTGCTCCTTCTCATTCAGAGCGGTCTCCTGGAAGATGGCCGCGATCTGCTCGTAGCCCTCCTTCTTGGCCTTGCTGGCAAAATAGTCGTACTTGTTCCGGGCCTGGGACTCACCCGCAAAGGCGATCCACAGATTGGCCTCCGTCTTGCTTCCCTTCAATTCCATAAAAATACCCCTTTCATACGCTTTAATTTTCTAACGGCTGCTCCGTCCTGCAGGCAGGACAAAGTCCGCTGAATACCAAATCATGCCCATTTACCGCCCAGCCGCTTTCGCCGGCCTCCCGGTCCAGCGCCGGGTCGTAGGGCACCGCCAGGTCCGCCACCTGTCCGCACCGGACGCACCGGATGTGGGTGTGGGGCGGCAGCACGGCGTCAAACCGGGCGACAGGGCCCTCCAGCTCCCGCAGGCGGCCCTCCTGCGCCATCTGGTGGAGGTTCCGGTAAACCGTTCCCAGGCTCAGCCGGGGCATTTCCGGCCGCAGGGCGTCATATACCATCTGGGCGGAGGGATGTTCCATCGAGCTTTGGACCGCCTGGTAGATCCGCACTCTCTGCTGCGAAAACCGCTGCTCTTTCATGGCCCTCTCCTTATCAATAATAATTACTATTATTTATATAGCATATTCTCTCCGAAAACGCAAGCATGATTTTAGAAAAACAGGAAAATTTTTTCAGGACTTCTCCCCACACTTCCGGGCACAATAGGATTCGGGTATCGCGCTTGCAAAGACCTGCGCAAAGGAGGAGAAGACATGAAAAGAAGTCTGACGCTCTTGCTGGCCTCCCTGTTTCTGGTGTTCTCTCTGACCGCATGCGGCCGCAGTAACCAGAACAGCAACGACCAAAACGGCAACGCCACGACGAACGGCACCGCCGGAACCAACGAGACTTACGGCGCCGGCGAGAATGCAAACAACGGAACCGCTAACAACGGCACCACCAACAATGAGACCGCAAACAACGGCACTGACAACCACAACGGCGGCCTGATTGATGACACCGGCGATGTCCTGGAGGATATTGGAAACGGCACCAGAGATGTTCTGGACGATACCGGCCGGGCTTTGACCGGCAATAACGGTACCGTTAACCGCTCTGCCAACGGCGCGTATTGACCGCCCTTCGCAAGCCAGTAAGGGGCTCCGGCAAATGCTGGGGCCCCTCGCTTTTTTATTTCCTTTTGCGGAAAAATCCTGTATAATGCTTCTATATTATGAGAATCGGGGTGCAGTATGCCTCAGGAATTCACCATGCGGCCCATCGCCCGCATCCACAGCGATTTTTCCACAAAATTCGGCGTTCCCCGGCAGAGCGGGTTGGTAGACGCTCTGGAGTCCACCATTGTGTTTGAGCCCGAATTTCAAAATGAGGACGCCCTTCGGGGGCTGGAGGGCTTTTCCCACATCTGGCTGGTGTGGGTCTTCGACCAGGCGGTGCGGAAGGACTGGTCCCCCACCGTCCGCCCTCCCCGGCTGGGCGGAAACACCCGGATGGGCGTGTTCGCCACCCGCTCTCCCTTCCGGCCCAATCCCATTGCCCTCTCCTGCGTGAAGCTGGCGGGAATGGAGCAGACGGCGGACCGGGGCACCGTGCTGCGGGTCCTGGGCGCCGATTTGATGGACGGAACGCCCATTCTGGACATCAAGCCCTACGTTCCCTACGCCGACAGCCACCCGGAAGCCCTGGGGGGCTTCGCCGCTGTCCCGGCGGGGGAAACGCTGAAGGTCGTCATTCCCCCCGAGCTGCTGGAAAAAGTGCCGGAGGACCGCAGGGAAGCCCTGCGGGGCGTGCTGGCCCAGGATCCCCGGCCCCACTATCAGGATGACCCGGAGCGGATATACGGATTTGGATTTGCCGGGATGGAAGTTAAATTTGCCGTAAACGGAGATCTGCTGACAGTGAGAGATATCTTTCCTTCTCCCTAAAACAGAACTCCCCGAAGGACTTTTGTCCTTCGGGGAGTTTTTTTTGCTTGAGATAGGGGTCAAGCACCTGCGGCCATGGTGGTCGGCAGCCAGGTCACCAGCTGCGGGAACACCGCGCACAGTACGGTCACGATGCAAATAATGATAATGAAGGGTATGACGCCCTTGTAGACCTCCTGTATCTTGACTTCCGGCGGCAGGATGCCCTTGACATAGAACAGGGCGAAGCCGAAAGGCGGAGTCATGAAGCAGGTCTGCAGCAGGGTAGCGGTGATGGCCACCAGCCACAGGCGGTCAAAGCCAAATTGGTCCATAATGGGCAGGAAGATGGGGAACACGATCATAACGATGCCCAGCCAGTCGATAAACATGCCCAGGATGAACACGATCACCATCATAATTGCGAAAGCGCCCCACTTGCCAATGCCAATGCTCATGACCCAGTTGGCGATGATCTCATCGCCGTCCAGAGACATGAACACGCCAGTGAAAGCCGCAGCACCGAACAGGATGATGAACACCATAGCGGTAGTCTTGGCCGTGTCGATCAGAGACTCATACAGCATCTTCAGGCTGAACTGCTTGTAGCAGATAGCCAGGATCAGCGCGAACAGGGCGCCCACGCCAGCAGCCTCTGTGGGGGTGGCAATGCCGCCGAAGATGGAACCCAACACAGCAAAGATCAGGATCAGGGGCGGGATCAAGTTGATGAGAGAGCCGGTGATGCGCTTCTTCAGCGGCATCTCCGCCAGTTCCTCGGCACTCATGGCCGGACCCCAATCAGGATGGATGCGGGTAACGACCATGATGTAGATGATGTAGCCCAGGGACAGCATCAGGCCGGGGACGATAGCGGCAAAGAAGATCTTGCCGACGGAGACCTCAGCATAGGAGCCCATGGACACCAGCATGATAGAAGGCGGGATCAGGATACCCAGAGAACCGCCGGCACACACCATGCCGCAGGCCAGAGAGGGCTTATAGCCGCTGCGCAGCAGGATGGGCAGGGACAGCATGCCCATGGTGACCACGGAAGCGCCGACGATACCTGTGGTAGCGGCGAACACGGTGGAGACCAGGATAACCGCCAGGCCCAAACCGCCCTTGACAGGTCCGAACAGGTAACGGACGGACTCGAACAGGCCGTCGGCTACCTTCGAATGTGTCAGGAAGTTTGCCATCAGTACGAACATTGGGATAGCTACCATGGAGTAGCTTTGCATCTGGTCGTAGATCTTTGTCATGGCGATGGTAACACCGGAATCACCCATCGCAATGGCACCGATCAGAACACCGGCACCGCCCAGCACAAAGGCCAGTTCCTGGCCCAACACCAGACCCACGACCATCAGGCCGAAGAGCAGTGCAATCAGAACAACTTTGATGTCAGCATTGGCGGACAGAGCGACCACCAGATTTTGCAAAATGCCGATCATGCCTGGTCCTCCTTTCCGTCACTGGGGAGGGCTTTTCTGCTCTGGACAGTCTCGACGGCTGCCACGATCTCCTTCAGGATCTCAGACACAGACTGGACAGCCAGCAGCAGCATGCCCACAAAGAAGCAGAGCTTCACAGGCCAAGTGGGTGCGGCCCACACGGAATAGGTCAGTTCCTTGGTTGTATAGGCCTTCAGGAAGAACGCCCAAGTCTTGGGCAGGATCCAAAACACGAAGGGCACCAGAAAGCACACATAGGTCACCACATGCAGGATATGCTGCACCAGCTTGGGAAGCATGGCAAACACCACATCCACCGCCACGAAAGCCTTCTTCTGGAAACCATAGGCACTGATCAGAATGATATACGCAGCGAACAGCATCACGATCAGGTCCTGGGTCCAAATCTGAGGGCTGTTGAACAGGCGGCGCAGAACGACCTCGCAAATGATAACGGCAAGGATACCCAGCACCAGAACAGAAAAGATGTTGCCCAGAACGTCATTTACCTTGTCGATACCTTTGCAGATACCTTTGACAATTTTCATCGATACACCTCTTTAACGTTTTTTCAGGGTCGTTGAAAGAGGAATTACTTGTTGAAGCCGAAGCCGTAATCAGCGGTCCAGTCACGATAGTTGGTAGCGGACTCGCGGTAAGCCTGCATGGAGTCATAGACCATCTTGAAGTTGGGGTTGATCTCGCACTCTTCCAGGTAGGTCTGCTTGCAGGTATCACGGATGATCTGCCAGTCTTCGTCGTTCAGGTGGGTAACGGTGATGCCCTGCTCGTCGATCATCTGATTGGTGACGACCATATCGTTGTGATAATAGCGGGCCAGCTGCTCACCGCAGCACAGACGGGCGGCCATCTCAAAAGCGGTCTGATACTCCTCGGGCAGAGAATTCCAAGCGTCCATGTTCACCATGACGCCATTGACACCAGCGGACTGATACCAAGCGGGAGCGCACCAGTACTTGGCCACTTCCTGCAGCTTCAGGGAGTCGTCAGCCTTGGGGCCGGAGAACTCGCCGCCGTCGATAACGCCGCGCTGCAGGGACTCATACAGCTCAGCAGCGGGAACAGCAGTGATGTTGATGCCCAGCTTCTGAGCAGCCTTGCCAGCCATCATGCCGCCCAGACGGATCTTCATCTTCTGCATGTCAGCGATGGAGGTGATGGGGGACACGGAACGGATACCGGACTCAGAGGGGTTGGTGACCAGGGGGAAGTAGTTCATGTTGTACTGGCCGTACATGTCCTTGTAGCACTGCAGGCCGTCGGCCTCATAGATCCAGATGTAGTAGTCCAGACCGGTGAAGTCGTCCATGATGGTAGACAGCAGCTCGAAAGCGCTGTCCTTGCCGGACCAGTAGCCGCCCCAGTCGCCGCCGCACTGGATGGTGCCATCCTGTACGTAGTCAAACAGCTGGGAAGCAGAGCACAGCTCGCCCTCGGCATAGTTGGTAACGGTGAAGCCGCCGTTGGTCAGCTGGCTCAGGATCTCGGCGAAACGCTTGTCAACGGTGAAGTGCACGTTGCCGGCGCCCCAGGTGGAACCCATCTTCCAGTTAACGGTAGGCAGGTCGCTGGTACCGCTGGAGGTGGAGCCGCTGTTGGAGGCCGCAGCCTGATCCAGAGCGCCGCCGGAGCTGGAGCTGGAGGAACCGCCGCAGGCAGCCAGGGAGAGAACCATTGCGATGCAGAGCAGCATTGCGAAAATTTTCTTTTTCATTTTTCTTTCTCCTCTTCTTTTTTCTATAAATTCCGTTTTTTACAAAAGTTTGTGAAAAAAACGGCATTTACCGCTATAATATGGCCCGGCAAACGCAAGATCGCCGGGGCTTTGAGCGAACCCGTTTTGTCCTCCCCGCCGACGCGGGGAGGATAAAACAGGTAACATTTTGCTGAAGAACAAAGTATTTCGGAGAATTTTGCGAGGACCGTTCTTACTTCGCGGCCTTGGCAGCCTTGATAGCCTCGATCAGCAGCGGGGTGACCTTGAACAGGTCGCCGCAGATGCCGTAGTCGGCGATCTCGAAGATGGGAGCGGTGTCGTTCTTGTTCACCGCGATGATGCACTCGGAATCCTGCATACCGGCCTTGTGCTGGATGGCGCCGGAGATGCCCAGAGCAACATACACCTTGGGATGCACGGTCTTGCCGGTCTGACCGACCTGATGGTCAGCGGACAGCCAGCCGCTGTCGATGGTGGCACGGGAGCCGCCCACAACGCCGCCCAGGACCTCAGCCAGCTCCTCAGCCAGCTTGATGCCGCCCTCGACGTCCTTGCTGATGCCACGTCCGACGGAGACGATGTAGTCGGCGCCGATCAGGTCGACCAGCTTCTTGGCGGCCTTCACGACCTCCACGACCTCGGTCTTCATATCGGACTCGGTCAGGGAGAAAGCGGGCTTCACGATCTCGCAGGCGTCAGCCTTGGCCTGGTCGAAGGCGTTCTTCTTCATAACGCCGGGACGCACGGTGG
>NZ_JAFBIS010000029.1 GCF_021531435.1 Oscillibacter valericigenes | reverse complement strand
CTTGCCCTCGCGCTGCTCACAGAACACCCATACATCCTTGAAAGCAGCGATATCAGCACTGTTGAAATTAGACATAGTCGTTTATCCCCTTTCTCAGATGATGTGCTTGTCGGCCAGAATGCCGGCCAGCTTCTCGCAGGTCTCCTTGCCGTCGCCTTCCAGCATCACGCCGACGCCCTTCTGGGGAGGCGTGAAGCTCTTGAAGATGTTGGTGGGAGAACCCTTCAGACCGATGGTGGTAGCGTCGATCAGAGGATGATCCTTCAGCTTCTCATAGTCATAGACATCCAGGGGCTTCTCATAGGTGGCATAGATGCCGCCGATGCTCATGTAGCGGGGGTTGTTCAGCTCCTTGATGCAGGTCAGCAGGCAGGGAGTCTGGGTCTTGATGGTCATGTAGCCGTCCTCCAGCATGCGCTTGACAGTGACGGTCTTGCCTTCCTTGGTGATCTCGGCGGCGTAGGTGATCTGGGGCAGGTGCAGCTTCTCAGCGATCTGGGGGCCGACCTGGGCGGTATCACCGTCGATGGCCTGACGGCCGCACATCACGATGTCGTCATCCTCGATGCCGATGGTGCTGACGGCAGCGGCCAGGATCTGGGAGGTAGCGTAGGTATCGGAGCCGCCGAACTCACGGGCGGACACCAGGACGCCGCGGTCGGCGCCCATGGCCATCAGCTCACGCAGCATGCCGGCCGCGGGAGGGGGACCCATGGTGACAACAACGACTTCGCAGCCGGTCTCGTCCTTCAGCTTCAGGGCGGCCTCAACAGCGTTCATATCGTCGGGGTTGGTGATGGTCTGCATGGATGCGCGGTTCAGGGTGCCGTCGGGATTGACAGCGACCTTGCCGGAGGTATCGGGAACCTGCTTGACACAAACAATGATCTTCATAATCGTCTTTTCCTCCTCTTACAGACCCATGTTGGCGGAGATAACGATGCGCTGGACCTCGGAAGTGCCCTCGTAGATCTCGGTGATCTTCGCGTCGCGCATCATGCGCTCCATGGGATAGTCCTTGGTGTAGCCGTAGCCGCCGAACATCTGCAGCGCCTTGGTGGTGGTCTTCATGGCGTGCTCGGAGCAGAACAGCTTGGCCATGGCGGCCTCCTTGGTGTAGCGCTTGCCCTCGCCCTTCAGGACGGCGGCCTGATAGGTCAGCAGACGGCCGGCCTCGCAGCCCAGCTCCATGTCGGCGAAGGTGAACTGGGTGTTCTGGAACTTGCTGATGGGCTTACCGAACTGGACACGGCCCTTGGTGTAGTTCTTGGCCTCTTCCAGGGCGCCCTCGGCGATACCCAGGGACTGAGCGGCAATACCGATACGGCCGCCGTCCAGAGTCTGCATGGCGATAGAGAAGCCCTTGCCTTCCTTGCCCAGCAGGTTCTCCTTGGGAACGATGCAGTCGGTGAAGACGATCTCAGCGGTGGGAGAACCGTGCAGGCCCATCTTCACCTCGTGCTTGCCCACGGAGAAGCCGGGGAAGCTGCTCTCCACGATGAAGGCGGAGATGCCCTTGGTGCCCTTGGACTTGTCGGTCATGGCGAAGACCACGAACACGTCGGCCACATAGCCGTTGGTGATGAAGATCTTGGAGCCGTTCATCACATAGTGGTCGCCTTCCAGACGGGCCTCGGTCTGGCCCTTGGAGGCGTCGGAACCGGCGTTGGGCTCGGTCAGGCAGAAGGCGCCGACCTTGTGGCCGGTGGTCAGCATGGGCAGATACTTGGCCTTCTGCTCCTCAGTGCCGTGGGTCAGGATGGGATCGCAGCACAGGCCGTTGTGGGTGGCCACGATGTCGCCGGTGGAGGCGCACTGCTTGGACAGTTCCTCGATGCAGATGGCGGAAGCCAGAGGATCGGCGCCAGCGCCGCCGTACTCCTTGGGCACGCACATGCCCATGACGCCCAGGTCAAACAGCTTCTCGATGTTCTCGCGGGGATACAGGGTCTTTTCGTCGGTCTCGGCGGCGATGGGCTTCACTTCGTTCTCAGTGAACTCGGCCATCATCTTCCGGATCAGCTGGTGCTCACGGCTCAAATTGAAATCCATGATGTTTACTCCTTATATTCAAATTTTGGATTCTCGCGGTATTTCGACCCTTCGGAGGCGCACTGACCCGCAGGGGGCCGATTTTTCAGTCCCTTGCCAGTTCACCCCCGCCGGTCCGCGGAGCGTACTCCACGGACCGGATGGGATGTCGAATGATAGAATGGTTTCCGGCCTCAGTCCTTGATGCCGGCAATATCCTTGGCAAGCTGCTTCTTGCCCTGGATGTTGCCCTGACGGGCGATCATGATGCGCTGGGCCTGGGGAGAACCGGCGCCGTGCATGGACTCGGTGCGGTAGCCGACAGCGGCGGCGCCCAGGCACAGGTTCTCGATGAAGCGCATGATGCGCTGGCGGTTCTCGGTGGAGACACCCTCCCGGGTGGCGAAGAACTTGTTGCAGATCTCGCCGATGGTCTCACCGTTACGGCCCACCACGGTGTCGCTGCTGAAGTCCACCTGAGAAGGCATGGTCACCATCAGGCCGCCGGCGATGTCCTCAGCCAGACGGACGATCTCATAGGGGAAACGGGTGACGTTCTGCTTGCAGACGTTGGCCAGCAGCAGGTCGATCTGATAGTTGCCCGCCTTGGTCTTGAAGCCCTGGGCGGAGCAGGCGATGCCGCAGCAGAACAACGTCTCGTTCAGGTGGGTCATCTCGATCAGCTTGTCCTTCACGGCGGAGGCCTTCTCCACACCGTTGTACTCGGCGGCCAGAGCAGCGGCGCCGATCAGGGTGTCGCCCACGCCGACCTTGCAGCCGCCGTAGGACTGGCGGTGATAACCGGCGAAGCGCTCCACGATCATGCCGGCGAACTCATACTCGCCGTTGAGGAAGATGTACTCGTTGGGGATGAACACATGGTCCAGGACCACCAGAGCCTCCTGGCCGCCGAACTTGGCGTTGCCTACGTCGATGGAGGCGTCCGCCTCCATCTTCCGGGTGTCGCAGGACTGACGGCCGTAGATCATGTACATGCCCTCGGCGTCGGTGGGGCAGGCGAAGGAGACGGCCCAGTCCTTATCAGCCTCACCCATGGAGATAGTGGGCATGAAGATGTGCCAGTGGGAGTTGATGGAGCCGGTCTGGTGGCACTTGGCGCCGCAGACCACGATGCCGTCCTCACGGCGCTCGACGACATGGACATACATGTCGGGGTCGGCCTGCTGGCTGGGAGCCTTGGAGCGGTCGCCCTTGGGGTCGGTCATGGCGCCGTCCACGGTCAGGTCGTTGTCCTGCACGAAGGTCAGGAACTTCTTGAAGTTCTCGTGATAGTGGGTGCCGTACTTCTCGTCGATCTCATAGGTGGTGGAGAAGACGGAGTTGAAGGCGTCCATGCCCACGCAGCGCTGGAAGCAGGAAGCGGTCTTCTGGCCCAGCAGACGCTGCATCTTCACCTTGTTCATCAGGTCCTCGGTGGACTGGTGCAGGTGGGTGAAGCGGTTGATGGTGTGGCCGGTGAGACTGGACTTCACGGTCATCAGGTCCGCGTACTGGGGATCCTGAGCCAGAGCGTAGGTCATGGCCACGCAGTTGATGGAGGGGCGGATCATGGGGTGATCCACCCAGTTGTCGATCTTCTCGCCGAACATGTACACGCGGGTGTTCAGCTTGCGCAGGCTGTCAATGTACTCCTGTGCGGTCATCAGTGCCATTTCTTTTCCTCCTCGTTTTGTTGGGGGTCTTTGATTTAGTCGTTGGCCAGGCCCATCAGCTCATCACGGAAGATGCGCTCGTCCATGAGTTTCAGGTCCTCGGCGATCTTCGGCATGAACTCCATCTGGTCCAGGACCTGGGTCTGGAGGTCGATGCCGGGGGCGATCTCGATCAGGGTCACGCCCTCGGGACGCAGCTCGAACACGGCACGCTCGGTAACGTACAGCACGGGCTGGTGCACCTTGTTGGCGTAGACGCCGGAGAAGGTGATGTGTTCCACCTGCTTGACGAACTTCTTCTTGGCGCCCTCCTGCACAATGACGAGCTTGCCGTCCTTGCACTCGGTCTTCAGGCCCTTGGCGGTGAAGGTGCCGCAGTAGACTACCTTCTTGGCGTTCTGGGTGATGTCGATGAAGCCGCCGGCGCCGGCCAGACGGGTGCCGAACTTGGACACGTTCAGGTCGCCGTTGGGAGCGGTCTCAGCCAGACCCAGGAAGGCCACGTCCAGGCCGCCGCCCTGATAGAAGTCGAACTGGACGTTGTGGTCCAGGATGGCCATGGCGTTGGCGGAGGCGCCGAACTGGGTGCCGCCGTAAGGCACGCCGGCGATGCCGCCGGCCTCGACGGTCAGGATCAGCTTGTCGGAGATGCCTTCCTCGGCGGCCACGTTAGCGATCTTCTCGGGAGCGCCGGTGCCCAGGTTCACGATGGCGTCCTGGGGCAGCTCCATGGCGGCGCGGCGGGCCAGGATCTTCTTGGCGTCCAGGGGAATGGGGGGGATGGCATCCACGGGAATGCGGAACTCGCCGGTCAGGGCGCCGTCATAAGGCATGCCCAGGCACTGCATGTTGTCCTCCACGGAGCCTACCACAATGGCGTCCACATAGATGCCGGGAATTTTCACCAGCTTGGGGTCCAGAGAACCGCCCTGGACGATCTTCTCGACCTGGACGATGACCTTGCCGCCGGAGTTCTTGGTGGCCTGGCACTGGGCGGTGACGTCCAGGGGGCCGATCTCACGATGGACGGTGCAGTTGCCGTACTCGTCGGCATAGCTGGCGCGGACCAGGCAGACATCAATGGGGATGGGCTTGTACAGCAGCCGCTCCTCGCCCTCGATGTTCACCAGCTTCACCAGGTCCTCCTTGGTGCACTCGTTCAGCTTGCCGCCGCCGTTGCGGGGATCGACAAAGGTGTACAGGCCCACATGGGTGATGGTGCCGATGTTGTGGGCGGCGATGTCGCGGTACATATGGGTGATGACGCCCTGGGGCAGGTTGTAGGCTTCCAGCTTATTCGCCAGAGCCAGCTCACCCAGCTTGGCGGCACGGTCCCAGTGGCCGCCGACCACGCGCTTGCACATGCCTTCATGGCCGAAATGGTCGCCGCCGGTGCCGTCCCGGTGGCCCTGGCCGGCCGCGAAGAACAGCGTCAGGTCCCGGGGATGGCCGGTTTCCACAAAGCGCTGCTCCAGAGCCTTCGTCAGTGCCTCGGGGCAGGCGCAGCTGACAAAGCCGCCGGTGGAGACGGTGTCGCCGTCCTTGACCATCAATGCCGCTTCTTCAGCGGTAATCACGCGAACTTTCTTCATGTCTGACTCCCTCTTTATCTATGTAGTATTAGTGTCTTACTTGTTCTGGAAGTGCTTTTCCTTGCGCTTCTCCAGGAAGGCGCCCATGCCTTCCTTCTGGTCGGCGGTGGCGTAGCACATGGCGAACAGCTCGTTCTCCAGGGCGATGCCGTCGTCAATGTCCATCTGCATGCCGCGGTCAATGCAGGCCTTGGAATACTTCACAGCGATGGGAGCGTTGGCGGTGAAGGACTGGGCCATGGCGATGGCGCCGTTGAGCAGCTCCTCGGGAGCGTACACGGCGTTGACCAGGCCGATCTCCTTGGCCTCCTGAGCGCCGATGGTCTTGCCGGAGAAGATCAGCTCCTTGGCCTTGGCGATGCCAACGCGACGGGGAAGACGCTGGGTGCCGGAGAAGCCGGGGGTGATGCCCAGGCCCACCTCGGGCTGGCCGAACTTGGCGCCGCCCTTGCCCTCAGCGTTGGGGCCGGCGGCCAGGATGATGTCGCAGCTCATGGCCAGCTCGCAGCCGCCGCCCAGAGCGAAGCCGTTGACCGCGGCGATGGTGGGGATCTCCAGCTTCTCGATGCGGCGCATCAGGGCGCTGCCGCGCTGACCCCACTTGCGGCCGGCGGCCACGTCCATGGGATACTGCTCGCCGATGTCGGCGCCGGCCACGAAGGAGCGGCCCTCGCCGGTGAGAATGAAGGCCCGCAGCTCGGTATCCTGCTCGACCTCGGTAATGAGCTGTTCCAGTTCAGTAATGACAGTGGAGTTCAAAGCGTTCAGCGCTTCGGGACGATTGATGGTGGCAATGCCGATGTTGCCGTTCTTCTCGTAACGAATGGTCTGATACATAACAGTTCCTCCTTTAAATTTTGAGGTATGGCTCCGGGCAGCTCCCCGGGTCATCCTCATTCCTTGCTGCCTCAAAATTATAGCAAATTTCATGCCAACTTTTCAATCGTCATTTCCTTCCATCAGTGGTATTTTTCTGTGCAGTATGCTTGGTTTCAGGGGACTTTTTTGTGCTATCAGCGCATTTGTGCTGGACGTTTTTTCCAGCCTATTCAAAAATGAATAGGCTGGACTTTTGCCGCCGTTCGGTCGTTTTCCGCCTGCTTTGTGCGGAGGTTATAATTTCACCCTTAAAATTCTGGTGGATTCGACCGTCATTTTCTGTTTCTTTCCTCTTTCTATTCATTTTTGAATATGCTATACTCAAAAGTGAATAGAGTTTCCAGTTCTCGCTGCGGCGGAAAGGCGGTTGAAAGTTTTGTCAGAGTCTACAAATTTTCTGGACCTGTTTGAAAACGACATCAATCTCAAGGGCCTGTTTGACATCATCAGCCCGGAAAACAATCTGGTGCTGGCGGATGACATGATGCTCTCCAACGCCAAGGGCATCATTCTTCGTGTCAGTGAGAACTACGAGCGGAATTTTGGCTTCAGTCACGGCTCCATCGTGGGCAAAAGCGCCTTTGACCTGGAGGTAGACGGCACCTTCTCCCCCTGCATCACGGCGGAGGTCATCCGCCAGAAGAAGAAGATCACCACCACCCAGACCATCAACCATATCCACAAAAACGTGATGACCGTGGGCATCCCCCTGTTCGACAACAGCGGCGATCTGAAGTACGCCGTCTGTTTCAACACGGTGTCCATGGAGCAGATCAATACCATTCAGCAGAATTACCGCCACCTGCAGGATTCCCTGCAGCACTACTCCGAGGAGATCGCGGAGCTGCGCACCCGGGCCACCTCCACCAGCCTGATTTTCAAAAGTGCCTCCATGCAGCGGCTGTGGACGCTGATGCAGAACACCGCCAACACCAAGGCCCACATCCTCATCACCGGCGAGACCGGCGTGGGCAAAAGCGCCGTTGCCAAGGCCATCCACGCCATGAGCAACCGGGCCAACGGGCCTTTCATCGAGGTCAACTGCGCGGTCCTCCACGAAAACCTCATCGAATCGGAGCTGTTCGGCTATGAGAAGGGTGCCTTCACCGGCGCTTCTTCCTCCGGCAAGATCGGCAAGATCGAGCTGGCAAACCACGGGACGCTGTTTCTGGACGAGATCGGCGAGCTGCCGCCCCATATCCAGTCCAAGCTCCTCCAGCTCATTCAGGAAAAAACCATTGAGCGGCTGTCCGGCACCAAGAAGATCGAGCTGGACTTCCGCCTCATCGTCGCCACCAACCGTAATCTGGAGGAGGATGTCCAGCGGGGCCTGTTCCGCTCCGACCTCTTTTACCGCCTGAATGTCATCCGCATCCACATCCCGCCCCTGCGCAAGCGCACGGAGGACATCCTGCCCCTGGCCCACCAGTTCCTGGCCCGGTTCTGCGGCGAATACGGAAAAAACCTGAATTTCACCCCCCGGTTCCTGACGTTTTTGGAGCAGTATGACTGGCCCGGCAACGTCCGCCAGCTGGAAAACCTCATCGAGCGCATGGTCATCACCGTGCAGGACCCCATCATCGACACCACCGCCCTGCCGGTGGAGTACACCGGCGAGGCAGTGCCTCCGGTGGAGCTGCTGACCCGAAAGGGCACGCTGGCGGAGCGGATGGACGCCTACGAGGGCCAGATCATCCGGGACGCCTACCACCGCTGCGGCACCACCGTGGCGGTGGCAAAGGAGCTGGGCATCTCCCAGGCCACCGCCGCCCGGAAGGTGGCAAAATACGTATCGAAGTAAGGAGGGCGTTCCATGGGCCTGATTTCCCTGAAAACCGACCTGCGGCAGGAATTGAAACTGACGCCCCAGCTCCTGCAGTCCATGGAAGTTCTGCAGATGAACGCCCAGGAGCTGCTGGAATACCTGAACCGGGTCACCGAGGAAAACCCGGTGCTGGAGCAGGAGGACTCCGCCGACCTGCGCCATTCCTACGAAGAGCTGCGGCAGAAGGCCAGCTGGCTGGACGGCGGCGTCTACGGCGCCACCTTTACACACGATGACGCCGCTTTTCCCGAACGGGGCGCCGTGGACAAAGAGACGGAGAGCCTGTCCTCCTTCCTCTGCGACCAGCTGGAGCGCAAACGCCTGCCCAAGCCCCTGCTGGCCCTGGCGAAATACATGGCGGAGCTGGTGGATGAGGACGGCTACCTGGCCCCGGAAGACCTGGATGGGCTGACAGAACTGAAAATTCCCCTGTCCCTCATCAGCGAGGCATTGGAAACGCTGCAAAGTCTGGACCCCGCCGGCGTCGGCGCCAGGAGCCTCTCAGAATGCCTGCTCCTGCAGCTGGCCCGGCAGGAGCACGTCTCCCCCGCCGTCATGGACATCACCGCCCGGTTCCTGCCGGAGCTGGGGAAAAAGCACTACGGCCCCATCTGCCGGGAGCTGGGATTGACCATGGAGGAGGTCCGGGCCGCCGAAAAAGTCATTTCCGGTCTGGACCCCCATCCCGGCCGGGCCTTTCAGCCGGCGGAGCCCACCGTTTACGTCCGCCCCGATGTATTTATCGTGGAGCTGGACGGCGAGCTGCGGGCCGTGCTGAACGAATATTACTTACCCCAAATCTCCGTCAGCGATTACTATGTCCGCCTCCTGCGGGAGTCCGACGAGCCGGAGACCCGGGACTACCTGCGCCAAAAGCTCCAGCAGGCCAAATGGCTCCTGAACAGCCTGGAACGGCGGGGCGGCACCCTCCGCCGGTGCGCCGATGCCATCCTGGAGGCGCAGCGGCCCTTCTTCACCGGACAGACCACCGCCCTGGCCCCCATGAGCCTGTCCACCCTGGCGGATACGCTGGGCCTCCACCCCTCCACCATCTCCCGGGCCGTCCGGGGCAAATACCTGCAATGCCGCCAGGGGACGTACCCCCTGCGGTACTTTTTCAGCCGGGCCGTCACCGAGCAGGGGCCCTCCCGTCAGGCGGTGCAGCAGAAGCTGCTGGCTCTGCTGGCAAGTGAAGACCCCTGCCATCCCCTCAGCGACCAGCGGCTGTGCCGGCTGCTGGCGGAGGACGGCATGGAGGTGGCCCGCCGGACGGTGGCGAAATACCGTATGGAACTGGGCGTCGGTTCTTCCGCCGCCCGAAAACACCGTATATAAAAAAACAGCCTGCTGACGCAGGCTGTTTTTTTACGCGAAAGTGATGACAGTTCCGGTCTTGCCCTCCAGGGCGTCCACGCATTTGTCCAGGCTGGTGATGATGGCCCGCTTGCCGGGATTGGCCCGGACAAACCGCATGGCGGCCTCCACCTTGGGCAGCATACTGCCCACACCGAACTGGCCCTCCTCCACGTACCGGGCGGCCTCCGCCAGGCTCAGATGGTCCAGGTCCCGCTGGTCCGGCTTGCCCCAGTGGATGGCCACCTTCTCCACCTCCGTCAGGATCAGCAGGGCGTCGGCGCCCACTTCCTCCGCCAGCAGCTCGGCGGCAAAGTCCTTGTCAATGACGGCGGCCACGCCCTCCAGGGTTCCGTCGGGGTTTTCCACCACGGGGATACCGCCGCCTCCGCAGGTGATGACGATGGCGTGGTCCCACAGCAGCCGGACGGCGCCGATCTCCACGATGCGCCTCGGCAGGGGCGACGCCACCACCCGCCGCCAGCCGCGCCCCGCGTCCTCCCGCATGACATAGCCCTTCTCCCGCTCCAGCCGCTCCGCTTCCTCTTTGGAGCAGAAGCCGCCGATGGGCTTGGTGGGATTCTGAAAAGCCGGATCGTTCCGGTCCACCACCACCTGGGTAGTGAGGGACACCACGGGGCAGTTCCGGTTCCGGGCGCTGAGGGCATATTTCAGCACCTGCTGGATATGGTAGCCGATATAGCCCTGGCTCATGGCGCCGCAGACGTCAAAGGGCATGGGCGGCACCACCTCTTTCGCCGTCTCGCTGGCCAGCAGAATGCGGCCCACCTGGGGACCGTTGCCGTGGACCACGGCCATTTCGTAGCCCCGCCCGCTGATCTCGGCGATATGGCGGGCGGTCTCACGGACCACCTCCAGCTGGGCCTCGGCGGTAGGGGCGGAATCCTTGGATTGCAGGGCGTTGCCGCCCAGGGCGATAACAAGTCTTTCAGGCATGGCATGACTTCCTTTCCGCGTTTGCACTAGTGTGCCGCGAAAGCCCTCCGCCTATGCAAAAACCGCCGCTCAACAAACGGTGGACTTGCCTTCCGACATCTGATATACTTAACAAGCAAGAGGGGGATATGTCCATATGAAGCAGGAAGAAAAAAACAGGATCAGCCGGGAACGCATCCTGTCCGCCGCCTTTGCGGAATTCGGTGCTCACGGGTATCTTGGCGCATCCATCAATACGGTCTGCGCCAACGGTCGGATCTCCAAGGGCCTCCTTTATCACTATTATGCCGATAAAGACACCCTGTACCTAGCTTGTGTGAACCAGTGCTTTCAGGAGCTGACAGCGTATCTCTCCGGTCACCTGGATGTGGAAACCGTTACGCTGGACCAATATTTTGATGTTCGTCTCGGCTTTTTCCGGGAGCACCCGCTCCACCAGCGCCTGTTCTGCGGTACCGTGGCCGATCCGCCCGCTCATCTGAAGCAGCAGCTCTCCGACTGCCGGAGGGAGTTTGACGCGCTGAATGAGGCGATGTTCACGGCAATTTTAAAAAAGGAACGTCTGGCGGAGGGCGTCAGCCTTCAGGACGCCATCTGGCAATTCCGCCTGCTGGGGGACTTTTTCAACACCTATCTGAAAGCCAACAGCCAGGAGATCCCCCAGCCGGAGGAGTACGACCGGCTCTGCCGCCAGACGCTGCACACCATGCTCTATGGGCTGATCGGCCAGCGCTGAGCCGCCCTTTTGCCACCGCCGCCGGCGGTGGCTTTTTCATGCCAGGACGTGGCCATCCGATATTGACCGGCTGGTCTGTTTGTGCTATATTTAAAAGCAGACCGATAAGTCTATTTTATTATTTATCCGGAAAGGACCATTTGTATGCAAACTCAGCAGGCCCAGTCCGTTCTGGGCGAAATGAAACCATCGAAGGCAATCGTCAAGCTGGCCATACCGGCCACTTTGGCGCTGTTGGCCAAAGCCGTTTACAACATCGTGGATACCGCCTACATCGGCATGCTGCGGGACGACATCGCCCTGGCGGCGGTGGGCGTGACAGTCCCCCTCCTGCTCATCATGGTGTCCATTGAAAACATCTTTGCCGCCGGCGCCGCCGTATTAGCCGGGAGGCAGCTGGGTGCCAAAGACCAGGAGGGCGCCGAGCGGACCGTGACCACCATCGTAGGCCTGTCCGTGGGGATCGGCATTCTCCTCTGTGTGCTGGGCATCGTCTTTATGGAGCCTCTGCTGCGCTCTTTCGGTGCGTCGGACGAGGTGCTTCCCCAGGCGAAAGACTACGCGTTCTGGATGTTCATTGCCGCTCTTGCAAATCTGCCCGCCCAGAGCATGAACTGCGCCGCCCGCGCTGAATCTTCGGTACGGATCTCCTCTGTCGCCGTCATCACCGGCGCGGCGCTGAACGTGGTGCTGGACCCCGTTTTCATGTTCAGCTGGGGGCTTGGCATGGGCGTGGAAGGCGCGTCTCTTGCCACCACCGTATCCCAGTTCGTCACCTTCTTCATTTTGGTGGGCTTCTACCTCAGCGGGCGGTCCGTCATCAAGATCAGGGCGCGATCCTTCAAGCCCACCTGGGGCATGGTCAAAACCGTGACCCTCATCGGCATTCCCACCGCCATCATTCAGATTTGCCTGGCGGTCGCCAGTTCCCTGACCAATGTCGCCATCAAGCCCATGGCGGACGCCACCGAGCTGCTGGCCGCCTACGGTGTGGTCCAGCGCCTCATTTTGATCGGCTGCTATGTGGTCATGGGCTTTATGCAGGGCTACCAGCCGGTGGCCTCCTACGCCTTCGGCGCGAAAAACGAGGACCGCTTTCACGAATGTGTACGGTTCGCCCTGCGGGCCGCCTTGCTGCTGACGGTACTGGTGGCAGCGGTCTATATCATCTTATCGAAGCCTCTGATCATGCTGTTTAACCGCAACCCCGTCATCATCGGCTACGGCGCCAAGTTGCTGACTTCTCAGGTGATCCTGTATCCCGCTTTCGGCCTGTGCTATATGATGACCATTACCTTCCAGACCATCGGTTCGTCCCGCTACGGCCTGTTCCTGTCCATGATCCGGCAGGGGCTGTTTTACGTGCCGTTCATTCTGGTTCTGCCCAGGCTCATCGGCGTTGCGGGCATCTACCTCTCGCAGCCCATGGCGGACATCCTGACGATCCTGGTGTGCCTGCTTTCCATCCGGCCCATGAAATCGATCGCCTCACGCAATATGATGCAGTAAAAACCGGCCCTTTCTCCATGGAGAAAGGGCCGGTTCTTTTTGTCAGATGAAAACCGCAGAAGATAGCGCGGAGCAGGCGTCCGCCCGCATTTTGCCCCGCACGGCCGCGCTTCACAAGTTCAAAAACCGCTGCGCGTCCCGGTTGCTGCCCAAAATGAAAATCGTTTCATCCGCCTGAAAGCAGTGCGCCGGGCCAGGCAGCGGCTCCAGCTTTCCGTCGTGCTTGGTGGCCAGCACATTGATGTGGTACTTTTGGCGGACTGCCAGCTCCACGATGGTCTTTCCCACCCAGGAGGCGGGCACCGCCGTCTCGAAAATGGAGTGGTCGTCCGTCAGTTCAATATAATCGAAGATGTGGTCGGCGCTGTACCGCACCGCCGCCCACGAAGCCATCTGCCTTTCCGGGTAGATCACATCGTCCGCGCCGTTGCGCAGCAGGAATTTGGCGTGCACATCCCGCGCCGCCCGGGACAGCACAAAGGGCGCGCCATGCTCCTTCAGCAGGGCGGTGGTCTCCAGAGAGCTCTGGAAGTCATCACCGATGGCCACCACGCACAGGTCAAAGTTCCGGACGCCCAGAGAGGCAATGAACTGCTCGTTGGTGCTGTCCCCGATCTGGGCGTTGGTCACCAGCGGCAGAATATCATTCACCCGCTGTTCGTCGCGGTCCACGGCCAGCACCTCATGGCGCAGTTCCCGCAGCTTCTGCGCCATATGCCGCCCAAAGCGCCCCAATCCGATCAAAAGTACAGACTTCATATGCAAGTTCCTTTCTCATCCCACCGTTACCGGCTCCTGCGGAAATTGAGACACGGACGTTCCGTTCCCCGCTGTGAACGCGTAGATCATCGTCAGGCCGCCCACACGGCCGAAATACATCAGGAACACCAGGATCATTCTGGACGCCAGCGAAAACCGGGCGGTGCCGCCCAGCGACAGGCCCACCGTGCCGATGGCGGAAGCCGCCTCGAATAAGGAGTCCATCAGCGGAACATGGTCCATGCAGCAGATCAGCATACCGCCGGTCAGAAACAGAGATATGTACAGCAGAAAGATGGCGCAGGCGCTCTGGAGTGCGGGCTCCTGGACCCGCCGGCCGAAGCACCTGGCGCTGCGCTGCCGCTGAAAGACGGCAGCGGCACTCAGGATCAGGACCGCGAGGGTGGTGGTCTTGAAACCGCCGGCGGTGGACCCGGGCGAGCCGCCGGTCAGCATCAGCAGAATGGTCAGCAGCCGGCCGGTCTCCGACATCTGCGCAAGATCCACGGTATTGAAACCGGCCGTTCTCGGGGTGACGGACTGGAAAAGGGCGGCCAGCACCTTTTCTCCCAGTGAGAGCCCGTCCCACTGGGGCAGACGGAACTCATAGAGCAAAAAGAACAGGAACCCGAACGTGAGCAGGCCGGCCGTTGTGACCAGGATGAGCTTGCTCTGCAGCCGGTACGCCTGAAAGCGGAGACGGTGGGCAGCGATGTCCTGCCAGGTCATAAAGCCCAGGCCGCCCACCACGACCAGCAGCACCACCGTCAGGTTCACCACGGGATCGCCTGTATAGCCGGTCAGCGAGGAAAACGGCGCCTCCTCCCCCATCAGGTCAAAGCCCGCGTTGCAGAAGGCGGAGACGGAATGGAACACGGAATACCACAGTCCGCGCCACAGCCCGAACCACGGGCAGAACCGCAGCGCCAGGATCGCGGCGCCGATGCCCTCCATGGCAAACGCGGTCTTCAGGATAAAGCCGGTCATACGGACGATCCCGCCCACCTGGGGCGCGGAGATGGATTCCTGCATGACCCAGCGCTGCTTCAGTCCGATCCGCTTGCCCGAAAAAATAAAGATCGCCACCGCCATAGTGACCACGCCCATGCCGCCCACCTGGATGAGAAGCAGGATGACCAGCTGCCCAAAGCCGGACCAGCAGCTTGCCGTGTCACGGACCACAAGTCCGGTGACGCAGGTGGCGGAGGTGGCGGTGAACAGCGCGTCGGAAAAGGAGGCGCCGCCCCGCGCCTTTGTGGAAAAGGGCAGCATCAGCAGCGCCGTCCCCAGCAGGATCAGCAGCAGAAAGCCCAGGATGATCACGCGGGCGGGCGACACCCGCTCGCTTTTCCAAAAAGGCGCAAACACCGCCTGAAGTTTTTCTCTGAACACGCGGCCACTGCCTCCCTAAAGTATCAGAACGTATAAAGATTATAGCATGGAAGAAATGAGGAGTTTATTAGGGTTCTTTACGGGGCATTAAGATTGGATAAAGGCGGAGCGCGCTCCGCGGCAGACGTCCCACGGCATTTATACAATCTTAATCTCCTGCGGAAAACGCAAATCTCACCCATAGATGTTTGCGTTTATAATGGAAGCAGGAAAAGTGTTTTCATCGGCTGTCTGCGCTTTGAGGAGTGAACTGTATGGAAGCCTTTGCGATACTCGGCGGTTTTCTTTATATCGCGGCGGTGGGATATTTCATCATGGGCCGCCTTGGTCGTTTTCTGGACAGGGGCGGCATCTCCCCCTGCTGGGATGAAGCGGAGGAGCGGCAGTCCGCCCGGAACGCGAAAAAAGAGTCCGCGAATACGGACTCTTTCAGCGAGTTGAAGGGTTGCAATGCCCCGCATTCCAAGGTAGTATAAGGAATACTACGACAGAAAGGGGCGGTTTTCATGGCGGACGGGTATCATCCGAATCCCGATACAGTGCCCGGGGAATTCCGGCACGCGGAAGGCCAGGGCGCGGGACGGCTGAAGATATTTTTCGGCTATGCCGCCGGCGTCGGCAAGACTTACGCGATGCTGGAAGCCGCCCACCGGGCCAAGGCCGCCGGCGTGGATGTGGCGGTGGGCTATATGGAGCCGCATGCCCGGCCCGAGACCACGGCACTGCTGGACGGGCTGGAGCAGCTTCCCGCCAGGCGCGTTCCATACGAAGGGACAGAGCTGCGGGAATTTGACCTGGACGCGGCGCTGGATCGCCATCCCCAACTGATTTTGGTGGACGAGCTGGCCCACACCAACGCCGGGGGCAGCCGCCATGTGAAACGCTACCAGGATGTGCAGGAGCTGCTGCGGGCGGGCATCGACGTCTATACCACGGTCAATGTGCAGCATCTGGAGAGCCTCAACGACAAGGTGGCCGCCATCACCGGCGTGTCCGTCGCCGAGCGCATCCCGGACAGTGTGTTTGACTCCGCCGACCAGGTGGAGCTGGTGGACCTGGAGCCCGCCGACCTGCTGGAGCGGCTGCGGAAGGGAAAGGTCTGCCTCCCCGAGCAGGCCGCGGGGAGCTTTTTTACCGCCAAGACGCTGGCCTCCCTCCGGGAGATCGCCCTGCGGCGGACGGCGGACCGGCTGGACGCGGCGCCGTGGTCCGAGGGGAACGAAAAGCCGAAGGCGGGGGAGCATATCCTGACCTGCCTCTCCGCCTCCCCCTCCAATCCCAAGGTCATCCGCACCGCCGCCCGGATGGCGCGGGCCTTCCACGGCGCCTTCACCGCCTTGTTCGTGGAGACGCCGGATTACGCCTCCATGTCCGAAGAGGACCGCAGGCGCATCAGCGCCAATGTCCGTCTGGCGGAGGAGCTGGGCGCCCGGATCACGACCACCTACGGCGACGATCCCGCGGCGCAGATCGCGGAGTACGCCCGCATCAGCGGCATCTCCAAGGTGGTCCTGGGCCGCAGTCCTCACCGGGAGGGCCTCCGCCGGACCAAAAACCTGGTGGACCGGCTCAATGACCTTGCCCCGGACCTGGATATCTACATCATCCCGGATCAGCAGGGAAACAGCCGGGCGCAGCACGCCGGTCACCCCCGTCGGAGTGAGGAGCGGCTTTCCGCCGGGGACCTTCTGAAAATGCTGTCCGTTCTGGCGGCCTGTACACTGGGGGGCTATTTCTTTGCCGCTCTGGGCATCTCGGACACCAACATCATCCTGCTCTACCTGTTGGGCGTGCTGGGCATCGCCATGGTCACCACAGGACGCAGTTACAGTCTGCTCTCCTCGCTGCTGTCGGTGCTGCTGTTCAACTTTTTCTTCACGGAGCCCTATTTCACGCTGCGGAGCGACCCCAGCTACATCGCCACCTTCGGCATCATGTTTATCGTAGCCCTGCTCAGCAGCTCCCTGACCATCCGGGTCAAGACCCAAGCGAAGATGAACGCTGACAAGGCCTACCGCACCGCTATCCTGCTGGAATCCAGTCACAAGCTGCAGACGGCGGACAGTGCGGAGGCCATTCTGACCGTCGCCGCCCAGCAGCTGGGGCATCTGCTGGAGCGGGATCTGGTGGTCTATTCCGCAGATGGAAAGGGCGGGCTGCTGCCTGCCGTCGCCTTCCCCTTCGCGGAGGAGCGGGACCTCTCGGCGCTGCTGACGCCGGACGAGGAAGCGGTGGCGGAGTGGGTCCTGAAAAACAACAAGCACGCCGGCGCCACCACCAACACCCTGCCGGGCGCAAAATGCCTGTATCTCTCCATCCGGGGCACCGGAGGCGCCCTGGCGGTGGTGGGCATTGCCGTGGAAAGCGGCCATCCGCTGCAGTCCTTTGAAAAAAACCTGATGGTAGCCCTGCTGGACGAATGCGGTCTGGCGCTGGAAAAGGAGCTGACCATGCGGGAAAAGCAGCAGGCGGAGGCACAGGCCAGCCAGGAGGCTTTGCGGGTCAACCTGCTGCGGGCCATCTCCCACGACCTGCGGACGCCCCTCACCAGCATCTCCGGCAACGCCGACATCCTGATGGAGCGCGCCGACCAATTGGAGCCGGAAAAACGGCAGAGTCTTTTCACCGCAATCTATGACGACGCCATGTGGCTGTTCAATCTGGTGGAGAATCTGCTGTCCATCACCCGGCTTGAGGATGGCCGTGTCCACATGAATATGGAGCCGGAGCTGCTGGAGGACATCTTCGCGGAAGCTCTCAACCATCTGGACCGAAAGGCCTGCATGCACCATATCCGCACGGAGCTGGCGGACGATATGCTGATGGCGGATATGGACGCCCGGCTGATGGTGCAGGTCATCATCAACATCGTGAACAACGCCATCCAGTACACGCCGGAAGGCTCCCACATCACCCTGTCCGCCCGCAGGAGCGGCCGGACGGTGTATGTGGAGATTGCCGACGACGGGCCGGGCATTCCCGACCAGGCCAAGGAAAAGCTCTTTGAACGCTTCTATACCGCCGGCAACGAACGGGGAGACGGACGGCGCGGGCTGGGGCTGGGGCTCTCCCTGTGCCGGTCCATCGTCACCGCCCACGGCGGTGCCATTGAAGTTTTGGACAATCATCCCCGGGGCGCTGTTTTCCGCTTCACCCTGCGGGCATCGGAGGTAACCGCTTATGAATAAACCGCAGATACTGTTCGTGGAGGATGACACCGCCGTGGGCAATCTCATCGCTACCACGCTGGAGACCCAGAACTACCAGTTCCACCGGGCCAAAAACGGCCAGCAGGCGATCCTGGACGCGCTGTCCTGCCGCCCGGATGTGATGCTGCTGGATCTGGGACTTCCGGATATGGACGGTATCGAGATCATCAAAAAGGTCCGCTCCTGGAGCAACATGCCCATTATCGTTGTTTCCGCCCGGGCCGACGACCGGGACAAGGTGACGGCTCTGGACGCCGGGGCCGACGATTACCTCACAAAGCCGTTCTCCGTGGACGAGCTGCTGGCCCGGCTGCGGGTGGCTCTGCGGCGGGTGCGGTATGACAGTCAAAAGACCAGCGAGGCGTCGGCCCGCTATCAAAACGGCGGCCTGGTCATTGACTACGCCGCCGGATGCGCCTACCGGGACGGTCAGGAGCTGCATCTGACCCCCATCGAGTACAAGCTGCTGTGCCTGCTGGCCAAGAACACCGGCAAGGTGCTGACCCACAACTATATCATCAGCGAGATCTGGGGCGGCTCGGCCGACAGCGCCGCCGCAGAGCTGCCCTCCCTGCGGGTCTTTATGGCCACCCTGCGAAAAAAGCTGGAGGCGGATCAGAGCCATCCGCAATACATCCAGACACACATCGGCATCGGCTACCGCATGATCCAGTGCGGCAAAGAGCCTGAAGCACAGGAAAATTCGTAAGTCCATCCCTGTCCGGAAGACATGGTGGCGTATGGAAGGCAGATCAAATGATGCGTTTGAACCGTGAGGGGCTGCAAAAGCCCCCTCACGGTTTGCTTTTTTGCGGAGCGACCGGCTGTTCCGATCTGTCGTTCGGCTGTTTGGCCCGCTGCAGAACCACGCCGCCGGATTCCGTCGCAAAAATTACGCCGGGATCCGGCATCATGGGCATCCACACCATGTTACACGAAGCCATGAAAGCGGCAGAGGAATCCCACATCATTGCCAAAAATCCCACTGAGAATATCCCGGTTCCAAAAGCGAATCCGAAGCCCAAACAGGTCCTGAATGATGACCAGCTGGAACGGTTCATGGAGGCAATCAAACATGACGCCGTCTGGCATGACTTCTTCTGCACAGAGCTGACTGCCTGCGGCGGGGTGAGCTCTGCAGACTCATGCGGAGCGCAGAAAACGGGGCACCGGAAGCATCCGCCTGAGAAAAGATGGCCGCTGGGAGGGCCGGTGCCTCATTGGCTACGACGAAAGAGGGCTTCCCAAAACTAAAAATGTTCTGGCCAAGACAAAGTCAGAATGTATTGAAAAATTGAAGGCGCTACGGCAAACGCCGGCTGCGCCCACTCCCAGTCAGGCCAAGCCCCGGATGACTGTCCGCGAATGGCTGGACTTCTGGTATCAAACTCACAAAAAGCCCACGCTTCGTCCCAACACCCAGATGTCCTATGAACAGCGGATCTATGGCCACATCATCCCGGTGCTGGGCGGCATCCCACTGGACAAACTGACGCAGAATGACCTGCAGCAGTTCTATACAAACCTCAAGCAAAGCGGCAGGCGGAAGGACGCAGACCGCTACGGCGAAGGGCTATCCGACCAGACAGTACGGGGCTGCCACACCACCCTGCGTTCCGCACTGGCAAAGGCTGTGGAAGAAAAGCTGATCATCCGAAACCCCGCGGACGGCTGCAGGCTTCCCTCCGCCAAGCCCCGAGAGATGCAGGTACTCACCCCGGAGGAAATGCAGCGTCTCTTAATTCAAGCCAAAGAAGACGGCTGTTATGAGCTTCTCCTGCTGGAGCTGTCCCACAGGACTGCGGCGTGGAGAAATTCTGGCCCTGCAATGGGATGACCTGAACTTCAACACAGGGGGCGCTTCAGGTAGAACGGCAGGTCCATCGAGTAAAAGGAGAGCTTGTCGTCTCACAGCCTAAAGCCAACAGTTGTGGTATTGCTGTGTGTTACAAAACGGAAAGGAGCATCAGCATGAAGTATGATAAGAGAAACATCACGGCCATGGTGACGGGCATGGTTATCGGCGCGGCTCTGGTGAGCGAAGCCGCCGCGGGAATAGTAGCAGAACCTACTTGGCAGAAGATCTATGTGGATGGCCGGCAGGTCTCCATGACCGCCTATAACATTGCGGGGCACAATTATGTGCGGCTCAGGGATATCGGCCAGCAGGTAGACTTCAATGTATACTGGTCTGACGGCGTGCAAATTGACACAGGCGCACCGTATACCGGAATTGCCCCGGTGCAGGAAATAAGTTCCCAGCCGACAGATATGGAGATTCGGGAGGAAATGATCCGGCGCATCAACGAGGTACGAAGAAAGTACAGTGTGTCAGAACTGGCGGTGGATCAGTCTCTCATGGATGCGGCGCAGGAATGCTCCTCCTACCTGTACACCAAGCATAATAACCGGGTGGAATGTGAGACTGTTGCAGCGTCTGGGTATCCACACGGTTTCGGTTCCAACCTGACGGTGTTCACCGTCACGAACCTCGAAAGGATTTCCGAAAAGGCTGTGGCAAACTGGGAGAACTCCCCCGGCCACCTGGCAACGATGATTGACCCGAATTGCAATGCCGTCGGTGTCGGCGTTACAATCGCCAACGGCAAAGCCTTCTGCTATATGTTCGCGGGGAACCCAACGGCGCACAATCCCTACGCATGAGTGTAGCGCTGGTTCCAAATGGGCCGCATCCGATATTGGATGCGGCCCCAAATTGCTTACTCTGGCGGCAACGCATGTCCATATGTCACCTCAAAATTTGCGTCGCAAAACAAAGAAAGAAAGCCTGCCCGCAATTGATAACTTTCTGAAAATTGTAGTCAGTTGGGGATGGCTATTCAGCAGAGGTTGCGGTATTGTGTGTCGCTGACAGGAGGTGGCACACGATGCACGATTATATGAAAGCCCTGTACCACAGGTTCGAGACACCATCCCGGAGGGCTGAACATCTGGATAGAAAAATCAAGAGAACTCACAGCCAGCTTGCTCGGTTACTGAATAAGCCAGAGAAAAAACTGCTCCTGCGGATAGCGGACATGGAAGATGAACTGCGGGATGAAGCCTGCCTGAACAGCTTCATATCCGGCTACCGTCTGGCGCAGGGTATCCAACAGGAGCTACAGGCAGACCAGCCGCCATATAGCTTCGAAGCTGAGGATGAGCGGCAGGCTTGTGAAAGTTGGGAGAGGAGAGATACGGAATAATGTCAAAAAAACGTGCCAACGGCGAAGGCAATATTCGTAAGCGAAAAGATGGCCGGTGGGAGGCTCGCTACACGGCAGGACACGACCCTAAAACCGGCAAGCGAATCATCAAAAACGTGCTGGGCAAAACGCAAGCTGAGGTCCGCGAAAAGCTGAAACGCGCTCTGGAAGAAACAAACGGTATGGATGTTGCCCGTGCCGATGACTTCACAGTGGCTACCTGGCTCAAAACTTGGTATGACCTCTATGCCAAGCCCAATGTGCGGGTAGCCACAGCAGACCGCTACGATTTGATGATCAACACCTATACGATCCCCCGCATCGGAAACATCAAGCTGACCAAGCTGACTTCCCGTGACCTTCAAAAGCTCTACAAGGACCTGATGGAAAAGGGCCGGGAACGGAAAACCAAAACCGGCGCTCAGGGATTGAGCAGTACCACGGTACGGAGCGTCCATCTCATGCTCCACTGCGCCTTTGAGCGGGCAGTCAAGGAACGGCTCATTCCCCGTAATCCGACAGATGATTGTATCGCTCCCAAGGTCCGTAAATTCGAGATGAAAATTCTGGAGCCGGAGCACATGAAAGCATATCTCGACGCTGCCGACGCCAGAGGGCTTCTGCCCATGTTCTATCTAGAACTGGTCAGCGGCCTGCGCAAGGGGGAGCTGGTAGCACTGCTATGGTCTGACCTGGATATTAAAAACCGCACCATCTCGGTCAGCAAGCAGTACATCAAGAATCCAAACGGAGAACTCACCTTGTCCCGCCCCAAGACGGAGACTTCCGTCCGGAAAGTCTCCATCCCTCAGATGGCAGTAGACCTGCTGATTCAGGAGCACGAAAAGTGCGTACGCCGCCTCGCCAGATCACCTCGACCGGCGAAATTGAGCAGTCGTTCCGCTGAAATTGAGCAATGGCACCGCC
>NZ_JAFBIS010000028.1 GCF_021531435.1 Oscillibacter valericigenes | reverse complement strand
TGAGCAGGAGTTGGATATATACGGAATTTGTAGCCTTGTTCCATGAATTATCACCAGTATTATAATACCATATTAAGAGTACAAAACCAAACAAATGTTCTATTTTTAAGAGAAAACTTCACTGGTGGCTTATATCCCCATGCCTAAAGGCAGGGGCTTTACGCCGCTTTCGGTAATAGCTGTCAACCAGAATCTGGGGTTTTCTTTATGCCAAAAAAAGGCGGAACATTTTTGTTCCGTCTTTTCTTGCCCTCTATCCACACGGCAGAGTACTCCGTCTGAATTTTTAATTCAGACGGAGGTGAATGCCCATCACTCCTCCGCCCCCTGGTTTTGAATGTATTTTTTAACAGCTTCCGCTGACCGGTCGCTCACCGTGGCGATGAAATAGGAAAGGCTCCAAAAGTAGGGCTTCCAATAAAACCTGCTTACTTCCTCTGGGAAGTTCGAACGAACCATTCTGGAGGAAGCCGCCTTGAAAGCATTAACGAAGTTCGCAAGATTGATTTGCGGTGGTGCTTCAAAGAGAATATGGATATGATCCGGCTGTGTGTTCATTTCGGTGAGCACACAGCCCATTCTTTTGAAGTAATCTTTGTCGAAACAAACTGCGCAGCATGTATTGAAGCAGGTCGCAAGAGACGTCAAGGGCTTCTTTGCATCGTTGAATGCGTATAAGCAAAACCCTTCTGCATTCATGGGGAAGCCTAATATCCCCGGTTATCATAGAAAGGGTGGTCTTTCCACCATCACTTTTACAAACCAGGACTGTGTTGTATATTCCAATGACGATGCTGCCTACATGAAGTTCCCCGGCACAAAAGAGCGGCTGAACATGGGAAAGTGTCCTGTTGATGGACGCCTTAAAGAAGTCAAAGCAAAGCCTTACCACAACATTTTTATTGTTTACCTCACGTTCGATGATGGGAAGCCGGGGCCTGTTATGAAGGAGCAACCTGAGCGCATCTGTGCGATTGATTTTGGCGTAGAGAACCTTGCAGCTATTACGAACAATGTCGGCTTACCATGCCTCTTGTTCAAGGGCAGAGTTCTGAAATCCCAAAACCAATGGTACAACAGGCGCATGGCGAATATTGCAAGCAAACAGATCATTGGCACCACAGATAAGTTTCAGCCGACACCGGAATCACAGGCCGTTTGCGTCAAGCGAGAAAACCAGGTCACAGATTTCTCCAGAAAGCTCTGCAAACGCATTGTTGACTGGTGCATGGAGAATGGCATCGACACCATTGTTGTCGGAAACAACTCTGGTTGGAAGAAGAAATCCGATATGGGAAAGAAAAACAATCAGGAATTTGTTCAGCTTCCCTTTGCCCGCATCATCCAGATGCTGGAATTGAAAGCCTCGCAGAACGGTATCCGAGTGATAAAACAGGAAGAGTCATACACTTCGAAAGCGTCTTATCTGGATAATGACCATATTCCTGTTTACGGTGAGAATGATGGCGATGCTGTATTCTCTGGTAAGCGAAAGCCGTACGAGTATAAAGGGTTTAGGAAAAAAGATGGCTTCCGTGGCCTTTACACATCAAAAGATGGCTCCGTGGTGAATTCCGACCTGAATGGCAGCGCCAATATCGGGCGGAAGGCATTACCTGAGCTGTTCACCGGTGTTGTGGACTTTTCAAGCGTCACTGTCATCAAGCACCCGGATTATGACTTCCGAAAAGAAAACCAGAAAAAGCAGAAGGCCAATGCCAAACCCAGCAAGTCAAAGGCTCGCCGTCTTGCGGCAAAAGCATTGAAAAAGTAATCCCACTGGGATAGGAGCTTCGTGAATAGCTTTGGTGGGGTAACACCCATCAGAAGCCCTTCTCCCTGCGTCCAGAAGCCCCGTCTGAAAAGACGTCGCAGACGGATGTCAGGCCGGGTAATTCACACCATTCGCTGGCACCGCACCGTCACTCGGCTCTTACCGCCGTAGGTACAGGTAAACAGGGTCAAATCCCAGTCGCCGGAAGTCATCTTCTCCACGTCATACTTGCCCAGGGTCTCCAGTTCCGCCACGGCGTAGCGGAACACATTTCCCTCCATGTCGGTGAAGCGCACCTCGTCTCCGGGCCGCAGCTCCTTCAGGCGGCCGAAGTGGGACTTGTAGTTGTGGGCCGCTACGACCATGTCATCCTGATAGGCAGAACCGCTGTACCGGCAGGGAGCCACCCGCAGATCGGGATAGCTCCAGCTCTCCATTACTGGCAATTCCAGTCCCAGGAGCGGCAGCTCCAGTACGCCGATATAGTCGCCGCCGTCCTCCTCCACCGCAGGCATTTCCAGGTCGGGGGCCAGGAGATAGTCGGGAAGTTCTCCCGGTTCCGTGGTCTCCGCTTGCTCTGAACAAACGACCTCCAGCTCCTGTAGAGCCTCTCCGGCGGAATTCGCGGCCCGCTGCTCATCCCACAGGTTGAAGCAGGCAAGTAAAAGGGCCGCTGCTATCAGCAGCAGCCCTCCAGACATCAACCTGGTTCCCTTTCTCTTACGTTTCATTCCGTTCCTCGTTTCGTCGTCTGTCCCAACCCACCAGAAACAGCGCCATACCGCCGCAGGCCAGCAGGGGCACCAGCCACCAAAGCGTCCCCGTCTGGGGCAGGGACGGGCCCGGCTCCGGCCCATCGGGATTTCCTTCGTCTGGTTCATCCGGGCCACTTGGCTGGTTCGGGGGCTCAGGGGTCGGTTCTTCGGGTACATCCCCCTGCCGGGTGTTGGTCACTACAAAAGTGATCCCCTCCCGGGTAACGGTCACCGTATAGCTCTCGGGAACATCGGCCTCCACTATCTGCCAGGTGTAGTCCCTATCTAGGCCGCTCCAGGTGTGGCTCCAGCGATTCTCTTCACTAAGAGTAACAGTATCGTACACGTTTCCATTCCGCAGCAACTGCACGGTGACGCTTTCAGGCCGTTTCTCCGCACCGCCGTCATCCCAGACTTTCAGAACCTTGCGTGTTACGGTTCCGCCGTCATGCTCCTCATTTTCCTGTTCGTACTTGGGGTCGGCCGTCACCTCATAGACCCAGTTGTCCTTCTCATCCAGTCCAGGCAGGCTGACCAAGAACGGCTCCGGTGTATAGGTGATCCTGCCGGTAGTATGCTTCTCTCCGGTGACCAGGTACATGCCCGGCTCCAGACGGGTGAATGTCACCCGTCCATTTGCGTCCGTCTTTCCTTCGGCCAAGGCCTGTAAGCCGTCCCGGGCCGCATAGCCCTCCAGGGTGGCCGCCAGCGCCCGCCAGCCCGCCTGATCCGGCTGATCCAGCGACACGGAATAACCCTTGAAATCGCCGGTCAGGGTGTATTCCCCGTAGGAGGACACCTCCGCCACCCGATAAATTTGGAAGGCAGCGTCCTGGCAGGGGTATTGGATCGTCAAGGATACCGGCTTGCCGGTGTCGATCAGCCCCCGGGCCAGTGCCGCCGCAGGCAGCAGCAGGCAGGCCAGAACTGCGCAGGCCAAAACTCTGTACCATTTCATTAATATAGCGCATGGAGACCCGTGACTTGAGTCGTGGGAGGAAATGCGCCGATTGTTTTTGCCATTATCGCTCTTATTATGAAACATTTGTTTGATTCCTCCTTTGCTTTGTGGTAGAATGATAATAGTATGAAAGGTGGTGAAATAGTGAATCTAACGCTCACTGCGAAGGTCAGGATACTTCCAAACGAGGAGCAGCAATCTCTTCTATTGAAGACCCGAAAAGCATACATGGATGCCTGCAATGAGGTGTCGGACTATATTTCCAGCACCCACATTTTGAACGTTGCCATGTTGAACCAGGCGCTTTACTGTTCTCTTCGGGAGAAGTATGGACTCAGGTCCCAGATGGCACAGTCTGTTCTGAGGACTGTAGTTGCCAGGTATAAAGCCATCCTTGAGAATCAACACGAATGGATCAGGCCGGAGTTCAAACATGCAGAACTGGATCTCGTCTGGAACCGTGATTACTCACTTAAAGCTGAAGTTTTTTCGGTCAACACCCTTGAAGGGCGTGTGAAGTTCCCGTTTTTCTCTCAGGGTATGGAGTCCTACTTTGATGGATCCTGGAAATTTGGGACAGCAAAACTGGTTACAAAGCACGGGAAATGGTTTTTCCATATTCCTATGACGAAGGACATTCCCGAAGTCTCTGATGCCGGCATCTCCAACATCGTTGGCGTTGACCTTGGCATCAACTTTCTCGCCGTTTCTTATGACAGTCAGGGAAAGACGAAGTTCTTCCATGGCCGGCACATAAAACAAAAGAGGGCGCAGTATAAGAAGACCCGGAAAAGTCTCCAGAAGAAGCGGACGCCATCCGCCCGGCGCAGGCTCAAAAAGATTGGGCAGAGAGAACACCGTTGGATGTCTGATGTAAACCATCAGGTATCGAAGGCACTCACTGCTCAAAATCCCTCCGGGAGCCTTTTTGTGCTGGAGGATCTGACCGGAATACGCCAGGCGACCGAAAAAGTCGCACTGAAGCATCGTTATGAAACGGTCAGCTGGAGTTTCTACGACCTGCAGGAAAAACTCCGGTACAAGGCGCGCAGGAACCACTCTGCCGTGATCCTTGTGGATCCGAAGTATACCAGCCAGAGATGCCCGAAATGCGGGCATATCCACAAGCTGAACCGGAATAAGAAGACGCATATCTTTACCTGCAGGAAGTGCGGCTACCAGTCTAATGATGACAGAATCGGAGCAATGAACCTGTACAGGAAGGGAATCGAGTACCTTTGGAGTACAGTTGCGGCGGGGTAAACCCCATCGCAAAGGGTGCAGTCAATCACCCCGATGTAACACCAACTCAAGGAAGGAGCCCCTGCGTCGTTCGCACTTCCGGGTAGTTACAAGCTCGCAACTTCAGTCGTGAGCATTTGACTGAGGATTTCCTCCTATCAATATCAGGATAGCCTCTTACCGTTTTTCCTTCCTCGGTTTCCTCAGCAGTATCCAGAGCATGAGAAGCAGCAGGATAGGTGCCGCCACCATCGGTGCAACGACAGCCGGTTCGATCTGCATGGCGTCCGCCGTGACCCGGGCGGAGCTGGCTCCCGCCTGATTTTCAATGCGATGCCCCCGGACCAGCAGCCGGTGGGTGTTGATGCCGTAGGGTGTGCAGGTGACCAAGGTGCAATAGTCCTGGCCGGGGTCGATGGCCAGGGGCTCCACCTCATGGGGTTCCACGATAAGGATCTGGTCCACCTCATAGGTCAGCGTCTCGTCCAGGACCCGAAGCAGAAAGGTATCCCCCTCACACAGTTGGTCCAGGTTGGTGAACAGCTTGGCGGAGGGCAGGCCCCGGTGGCCGGAGAGAACGCAGTGGGTCCCCTCCCCTCCGGTGGGCAGAGAGGTTCCGGGAATGTGGCCCACGGCGACCTGTAAAACGCCCTCGTCCACGCCGTGGTAGATGGGCAGGGAGACCTTCAGCTCCGGGATCTCGATGTAGCCCATGGCGCCGGTGCCGTCCAGGTTCAGCAAATCCTCATACTCTGCCAGGTCCTCCTCAGACTGGACCAGCGGATTCTCCTGCCGGGCCAGCCGCCGGTTGTAGTCCTGGGCAGCCGTCCACAGCGTCTCGTAATCGGTATTGTCTAACGCAGCCACCTCACTATCGTATGAGGCGATGGCTCGGGACTGGTGGAAGGAATTCCAGTAGTCGCTGACAGTGGGATACAGCAGCAGGGAGAGCCCTGTCAGGAAGACCAGTATTAAGATGACGGTCGACAGGCGCTTTTTCATCACAGGGTTCTCCTTGCTGCTGCCTCCCCGGGCGGCAAAAGCCTCCCGGGGGGCAGCGGTGCGGTTCAGATGTAAAGTGTTACTTCTCAGCGCTCATGCGCTTCCTGGTGACCAGCAGGACGCCGGCACCCAGAACCAGGATGGTGCCCAGGACATAAAAGATGGTGGTGCCTATGCCGCCGGTGGAGGGCAGCACAGAACCGGTCTGGTTCAGGACCTTGACTTCGTCCACGCCCTGCGGTGTTTCGGCAGTTCCATTGACCACACCATTGTCACCAATCACGATGGTAATGGGACTAGCAAGTATATTGTAGCCATCAGGAGCCTTGGTCTCATCCAGGTAGTAAGTATCAGCGTCCAGGCCCTGAATAGTGAACTTACCCGTGGCGTCGGTGGTAATCTCGGTGACGGTACTGTTCTCACCAGTCATGGCCACGCGGTATACGTTGTTGCCCTCAGAAACCAGCGCGATGGGGGTTAACTCGTCGTCGGTGTTCTTGCTCAGGGTAAATGTGGCGCCAGCCAGTGCCTTCTCCGTTTCGCCTTCCCTGGTGTACTTGAACACATCCACGTCCCAGGTGTAGGTCTTGGTCTGACTGTCGGGGGTATACTTGGTGTTGCTGCTGTCACCGTAGCTGACCTTGCTGGTGTTGGGGTTTCCCTCACCGGCGATGACAGCGTTTTCATTCAGGGTGGCAGTGTAGGAGATCACGATTTGGTCATTGGCTTTCAGCGTGTCGCAGAAAGCCTGAGTGAAGGTCACGTCAAAAGTGTCTCCATCAGCAGCAGGTGCAGTAACGGTGTAATTGGATACGTCCACGGCGGAGCTGTTCAGAGTAATTCCAGTAACACCAGTGTACGTCAAACCCGCTGACATGGTGTCGTGGAACACATAGTTTTCCGCGCCAGCCTGGGCGGTGATCGTGCTCTTGAAGTTCACGGTCTGACCGATGTCGGCGTCGTTCTTCTTACCGTAATTGCCGGTGGAATCCTCCTCCACGGTCTTGACGTTCGTAGGAGCCTCGTTCTTCTCCTCTACCACGGCATCAGGATTGGTGGTGTCCAGAGAGCACAGGGTGCCCAGGGTTGTATCCACCAGGTAGTAGCCCAGCTTGAGGTTCTTAAACTTTACAGTGGAGTAGGTTGACCCCTCAGCAGCGGCAGAGGCGGTAGCGGTGGCATCGGCCGTCATTTTAACAGCCTCGGCCTGAGCCAGCTCGGCAAATGCCGCAGCGTCGGCACCCTCCACCCAGGTCACATAGCCCTGGGTGTCAAAGCTGACATAGGAAGTCTGGGTTTTCAGCCAGTTCTCCCAAGCGCTGTTGGCTTTGTAGGCATATGCGCCGGCATCCTTGTTGTAGCTTTCCAGGTACAGAAGCTGATACGCATTGTAGATCTGCTCAGGTACGGCGTCGTTGATGGTGATGGATCCGCCGGTCAGCGTACCCTCCTGGGCAGCAAAGGCAGGGACGGTCAAAACCAGGGCCATGACCAGGGTCAGCAGAACGCTGGCCAGTTTTTTCATGTGCTTCATGGACTGTTCTCCTTTCAAATGTCTCTTAGGCGGTCTTTGCAGGAAAATTCAGCAGGAATTCGCCCTACCTCCTTTCCCACGGGTCTTGCTGCGATGCAGCAGGAGCAGCGCACCTGCCGTCAGGCAAAGCCCTCCCAGGGTATACCAGAGTGTACCCGTGCCGCCGGTCTGCGGCAGCTCATACATCGTGGTATTGGTATAGAGTACATTCTGCCGGGCTCCACTACTCGGGATGCTGCCCTCTGCCGTACGGCTCTCTTCGGCCCTGCCGGCATTGACCTGGACCGTAGTCTGACAAGTTTCTGGGCTCTCCACCTCTGTGATCGTGTATTTTGTGTTATAAGGGAGGTACTTTATAATAATGTACTCTCCGTTCTTCAAGGTGAAACTGCCTCCATCGAAAATGATTACATCAGACAGCAGATAGTTTCCATGCGCATCATACTTGGAGTAAGAATAATCATCGGGCAGAGAATTGCCATTCGAGTCCGTGAGACGAATATCAAAACTGTATTCATAATCGACGCCCTCATAAGGACCCACGACCTTCTTTTCCACCCGCAGCTCCCCGGTGTTTTGTTCCGGGGTAACGGAGGAAACGGAGGGCAGGGTAAACTGCATATAGCAGGAGGAACCGGAAGCGCCCCGCTCCGTATAGAAAAAGCTGAGCGTATGGGTCCCGGCAGTTCCTTTTTCAATATAGTCCCACAGGTTAACGTACTCGCCGACAGAGGAATGAACGCCGCCGATGTCGCAGATGAGCCTGCCATCCAGGAATACCCACATGTCATCGTCGCCGAAGAACAGGTACTCCAACGGCCCCACATAATCCTCCACCAATTTGAACTGAACGGCGAGGTTCATACCGAAGTAATTGTTGTGGGGCACCCCGTTGTCACTGGCGGGGTAGTGTTCCGTTCCGCCGCTTCCGACGGCGTAAATATGGGTGCCGTCCCCGCTTTTATCCGGACCTGTTTTGGGATCGTGGCCCTGCACATAGCCGTTGTGGTAATCATAGGCGCTGTCCAGGGGCCAGAACTCGTTGGCGTAAACCATTCGCCCGGGATAGTTCCTCTGATCCCAGTAGGGCGTCTCACTGAACGTATTCAGTTCTCCTGTGACGGCGGCTCCCGACCTATTGGTAACTCTTTCCAGCGTATAGGTGTCCCCCTGCCGCTGGAAATTCATCCCGTAGCCGAGATGCGCCGTCTTTCCGGCTGCGGTGCCGGTGCCGAACAGAGCCGGTGCCTGAATGCCATTGGAAAACCGGACATTGCCGTCCCCATCCATGCCGGAGGCCAAGCCAAATGTACAGCCGCCACCTCCAGTGTTTCGGTTGATTTCATTGAACTTATTCGGTTCGTTCTCTCCCCATTTCATGACGCCCAGGGCCACACGGGTATTGTTATTACCGAAAGCCAGCTTGGTTCCGGAACCGGAATGATTTCCCGGTGAGTTGATCCCCTGCTGGTCAGACCCGGTACTGTTGTCCGTCTTGACATAGTAGGTGCCGCCGGAGTTGATCGTGCTCAGCGCATTTGTCTGATTTTTGGCATCCTCCTCCGTGCTGAAGATCTTGCCGTTGGTAATATCGTAGTCGTAAAAATTGACATCATTTTGATACTCGCTTTCCGTGATGGCATATACCAACCGGATCACAGTGTCCTCGGCGATGAGAATGGTGGTTCCATTTACGGATTCAGACCGATTCGTGAAGTGAATCGTAGGTTCATAAACCTCCCAGTCCGTCTGATCTGTGCTAGCCGGGTCTTCGCCCGTTTTCAGTACCCAGACCTCTTTGAGGCTATAATTGCCGTTCTCATACAGGCTGTTGAAATAAGTCAGATTGGGAGCAGAGATATATTCGCAGGTCCGCTGCTGGTATACTTCCGTCAGAACATTATCCATGGCAACGCGGTTGTTCTCCATGGCCAGGTATTTCATTGACAGAGTCTCACCGTTTTTGGGCAGTTTACCGCCGCCATTCTTGCCGCCACTGTCCGTATCAATAATGCTCAGCGCTCCCGCATTTTCATTCTTCCAGCGGACACGGGGAATATAAGCGTAATACTGCACCGCGAAATGGGGG
This sequence comes from Oscillibacter valericigenes, assembly GCF_021531435.1. GTDB lineage: Bacteria > Bacillota > Clostridia > Oscillospirales > Oscillospiraceae > Oscillibacter > Oscillibacter valericigenes_B. Next base: position 14,569 of record NZ_JAFBIS010000028.1, on the reverse strand, counting down.
TTCGCCGTCCGGGACAGCGTCACAGCCATTCGGCTTGACTGCAGCGTAAACCGCACCACCGTTCCAGCGGCTTCATCCGCGGCCACCAGCGCACTGTCCGTCTCCGTGACCTCGCCGTCCGTATCCTGCAGAACGGAAATACGGATTGCCGTTTCTGCCATCCGTTCCTCCACGGTCCGCTCCGCCTCGTCCTGCTCCTCAACAGTCTGGATGGCAGCAGGCGCATCCACCGCCTCGGTCTCTGGAATCACAGCCATCATCCTTGCACTCATGACCGCCGGAGCCTCTTCCAGTGCCGGTTCCTCTTCCTGGCTGATAGAGGCCTCTACTGTTGCTTCCTTTGGACTCAGCTCCACGGTGACTTCACAGCCGCTCACATCCAACTCCATACCGTCCTGGAAGAAGCAGAACTCATACGCCAGAACGCTGTAGAGTTCCTCCTCGTCGGAATGGATGGCCGCGTACTCCAAGGCGTCGCAGTAAGCCTGACTGTCCTCCTCTTGGGGGATGACGGCCAATACCAGTTCTCCGGTTCCATCGGTGTCTCTGACCGGATTGGCTTCCGCCGCCTCCTCGGATGTGGGTTCTTCGGTCAAAAGCGTCTCATCCGTCTCCGCGTCTGTCCCGGTCTCAGCGACTGACGTCTCTCCTGTTAACTGAATTGTCATTTTGACGGTGCCGTCATCATAGCGGAAGAGATAAGTGGGGACGGCCCCTTCGTATTCCTCCTGTTCGGCAGGTATGAGCACCGCCTCGTCAGGCAATGCCGAAAGACTGCCGTATAAGGCACCGTGTCCATTTTCCATTTCCACAGCGCAACACGCATCCGTATGGACATGCTCCTCCATGCCGCAGATCAGATTGCCTTCTGCGTCATAGCAGTTCTCATCGTGGCAATGCTCTTCTTTGCCGCAGATATACACTGGCTCATTCGATTTTACTTCCTCCGGGAGCTGCAACAGCCAGGATAACGTGATCATCCCTTCGTCATTGCGTGCGGCTGCCTGTCTGGCCTTTTCCAGCGTTTCGCCGCTGCCGGCGGTGATGATAACGCTGCCTTCTGCGTCCAGATCACCTTCTTCAAAGACAAAGAAAACATCCTCAGTGTCCTCTTCATAATAAGACGTGCCGTCCTCGTCAGATTCAGCTCCGCCGGAGAAGTGGATCAGCGTCGATTCCAGCGTTTCCTCTTCACTGTTCCCTGAGTCTGAATCACTCTCTGCGGGTTCCGTAGTGCCTTGCTCATCCATGCTTCCGGAGTCTTCCTCCTCAGAGGGCTTAGTTTCTTCCAAAGCGGAGCCATCATCCGTGGTTTCCGTCGGTGCCGCGCTTCCCTCGTCAGCAGACTGCGGCTCTTCTGGCGTCACAATAGTTTCGTCCTGGTCTGTCGGAGTCTCATCCGGGAGTTTCGGGGTATCTCCTTCGGTCGCAGAAGTTTCATCCGGCGCCGCCGGTGTCTCCTCCGGCAGTTCCGAGGTGCCTCCTTCGGTCTCAGGAGCTTCATCCGGCGCCGCCGGTTTCTCCTCCGGCAGTTCCGAGGTGCCTCCTTCGGCCTCAGGAGCTTCATCCGGCGCCGCCGGTTTCTCCTCCGGCAGTTCCGGGGTATCTCCCTGTGTCTCAGGAGTTTCGCCCGGCACCGCCGGTTTCTCCTCCGGCAGTTCCGGGGTGCCTCCCTGGGTCTCAGGCGCTTCGCCCGGCACCGCCGGTATCTCCTCCGGCAGTTCTTCCTCAATCTCCATCGGAACCATTTGTCCGACACCATTGACCCAGGGCAGGGTCAGGGTTGTGGTTTCCTCCGAAGTGGGCAAGCTAAACCAATAGCCTACGGTTCCATCTGCGTTGTATTCTCGGTGCAGTGCAATTTCCTCTCTGTTGTCGTCTTTGATGTACGCGGTATTCTCCTGATCAAATGCCTCGCTGAGCGCTTTTTCGTAAAGTCCTGCGTTGTCCTGCCTGACAGCCAGATAAAACACCGTTGATTCCGCATCACTGTCCGGTTGGGCAATCACATGCAGTGTCAATGCATCACCCAAAACAGCACTTGTTTCCTCCGCCTCCAATTGTGGATTGTCCTTCTCCAGCGTGATAGCCGGCAGGATCAGAGCATAGGCCGTGCAGAATACCACTACGCAGGCCATACCACTGACCACCCGGTGCCACAGTTGCTTCTGTCGCCGGTTCTGGTAAAATTGTGCTGCCCGCTGAAGCAAGCTGTTTTTCATACCAGTCTCTCCCTTCTCCGAAAAGTTCACCGAAACCATGTAATATGCAAGAACCGCTGTGTTCTATTAGCAAAATGGGACTTAGCACAAAGTGCCCCATGTTTCCGGCCGCCGTGTCCATGGCGGTCAGCAAATTCTGATATTGCGGCGGCTCAGTTCAGTCCGCCCAGCGTGTTCAGGGGCCAGACCCGGAACACGATTTTTCCTAAAATCTGCTCATCAGCCACGCAGCCCACCGCCGAATGGCGGCTATCTACAGAGCTGGAACGGTGGTCTCCCATCACAAAGTAGCGGCCGTCAGGCACCTGATAAGGCAGCTTGATATCGCAGTCGCCAAAAGCCTTCTCCGTCAGATAGGTCTCATCTAACGGCTCTCCATCCACATAGACGGTACCATCCTCGCTGATGTCCACCCACTGGCCGGATTCTGCGATGACCCGTTTCACCAAGATTTTATTATTATAATAGAAGGCAATCATATCACCCTGGCAAAAATCAGAACCCTTCACGGAAACCACGATTTCCCCCTCCTCCAGAGTCGGGGTCATGGAGGAGCCGTAGATCTGCAGCACTGGCAGCCACAGGGTAGCCACCAGCACCACCACAGCAGCCACGATAATCAGAGTATAGATGGTACTCCGCATGACCCGGCCGTAACGGCGGCGGTATTTCTCCCGCGCCAGCTCTGCCTCCAGTTGATTGACGGTGGGGCGCTCCGCCGGAAGGGGGCGCTTACTATGCGTCATACTTCAACGCCCTTTCCGCCCCTGTTTCCCAGGATTTTCCGCAGCTTCTCATGGGCAGTGCAGGACACCACTATCCGCTGCTGGTCCATGGTCGGGCACCGATCCGTCTCCTCGTGTGCAGCGGGAAGCTGCTCCTGGTACTCTTGGGGACTTTTTTCCATGGGGCAGCAAGTTTCCTGAGTCTCCGTCATCCCCTGATCGGTGGTCTTGCTGGTCTCCTCCTCCATCCTGCGGCAACTCTTTTCCTGCTGCCCACTGAGGCGCTGAATATTCTCCAGATACTGCGCCGCCGCATCCTGGGCTGCCTGGAACACGCCATTGATCTGCAAAGAAGCCTCGGCGATGGACCCAGCCTGTTCCAGTGCAATGGTCCGATCCTCCAGGCGTTGCTTCAGCTGAGCGATTTGGCTGCGCAGCTGTTCGTTTTCCTTCTCCTGTGCAATCAGCAGTTCCAGTAAATCGCTGCGGCGCAGTTTTTTCAGTTCCTGATCCGTCATATCTGTTTCTCCTATTCCCGTGGTTTTTTCATCCGTAAATCTTATAAAAGGCGCTGTAAATTTACGCACTTAGAGGGCAGCTATATATTGCTACCGCAATGGGCAGATCAGCCTGGCAGATTTCAAGCAGCCAATTGACATAAACCTGAAAGAGAGCAACCGGGGGTAAAGAAAGGCCGAGCAATTCCGCGTTAGAAAGTTGAGAAACAGTACGCTGCTCTGTTTTCCGATTGCAAGGGCAATGTTGTTAAACCGCTGCGCCTGTCTTTGGGTGCCTACATCATCCAGGCAGAATATGGATATTGCATATCCAGAAAAACCATACCCGCAGTACTTCTGAGGCTATCCCGGCTGTAATGGTGAAAAGCTGCCCTATCTTTGATGGTGTTCTTTCGCAAGCGGCTGGCACTGGAAATTCTCGGCAAGATCAATAAGATAATCGTATGAGATGCGAAGGAATATCAGGAAAAAATCCAAGAAGCTTCCGGATGTTCTCTACCATCACGCATGAAGGAAGAAATCCCACACTTATCGTGAGCGTGCTCGGAAGGATCACCTGAAATACAAATGTATGGAGAAATGCTGGTGAATATACTTATAAGGAATGTTTTTCTGCGAATCCGACAGGATGCCCTTCCAGAAGGCATTTTTATGATACTTCAAACCTTGAAAGAAAAAACACGGATTTTGGCAGCGTACCCAAAAAGTTTCTTAATCGTCAAATCTCCCGGCGCATAAAAACGCTGGCTCAGCAATCCTGCTGGGCCAGCGTTCTTCAATCTGTCGGTATCTTGCACTCGTCCGGTGCGTTGGCGGACGTGAGTTATTTCGTCCACATCGAATCTGTCTGGTTTAGGGTGGGAGCACTCCGTAAGGCCCAGAGCAGATAGTGGTACGGACGTTCAATCTGCATATGCCCTTGGAACCGAAGGAGATGCAGAGGCCGAAAACAAGCCGTTCTCCCTTACTGGCGACTCGTTCCTCAAAATCATTGTAAGGCATGACATCCGCAAACGCAGGTATGATGAAAACGGCGTACTGAATATCGGGATTCTTGACTTTTTTCTGGATGAATCCATCATGTGAATTACCCCACCTGAAAAGACGGCCGCAGACGGATGTCAGGCGGGGTAATTCACATGGGGTACATTTTAGATGCTTTACATCGTTCACGCTTTAAAGTGTATCCCATATAGGAAAGTCTTGAGGAATGTCGAGACTTCTCGACTCTCCCCGAGACAGTATGCCATATTTTTTACCGTCGGTACAGGTACTATAAAGGCAATAGCAAGAGCGAAAGAAAACTCAGCTTTTCAACCGTTGGGCGCTTCGTACAGCAAAAAATCCGCCCCCGGCGTATTGCCGGGGGCGGAAGTCCGCGGGATAGTGCTTTTTCGCGTTCAGATTTTTACGCCAGCGTGCCCATGGCACGGCCAGCCAGAGCACAAGCCTGACCGCGGGTGACGTTGACGCCCAGGTCAGCGTTGCCGGCATCAGTGCCCTTCAGGATGCCGTTCTGGGCAGCCCAGGCCACGATATCCGCCATGTCGGCAGGGATGCTGGAGGCATCGTTAAAGCTGTTCAGGATGCTGGTATCTTCCAAGCGGGAGAACCGGCCGCAATGTACAGGGCCTTCAACACTTCACCGCGGGTAGTTGTTCTCTCCTTTATATATAATGTATATTCAGATTTCAGGAAGTCTCCTTCCGTTGATCCCTTTGTATCGCCGCATACCGTTCCGTGCAGCGCTCCTTCGTCCTGCCGGCGCACACCGGACAGCCGCATTTTCCCTGTCCTGACCGGGAGTAGACCACCGCTCTCCAGATGTGCCCATCCGGGCCCTTCTTGTGGCTACCAAGGGCACGTCCCCCGGCGTTAATGTGCCGTTTTTCATAGGGTGCCATTGATTCAGCAGTTCCCCGCCGCCATGCTCTTTGCAATAATCGTACAGTGTCTGCTGCAATCAGACCATTTCTCCCAACCTGGCAGGTCCTGTGTTCCCGCCATCCGTTTTAGGCTGCATTTATATGACAAATTATAGCACGTTTTTCCTTATCTGCAATAAGTATTACATTGATATAGCGCACAAACGTTTTCTTCCCATGTTGGAAAAGCACCTGTGTGATCATCGCAGAAATCCCCGGGACCGGCGTAAAAGCCGCCAGTCCCGGGGATTCCATCTCAGTTTGGAAAATCTTGTCAGTTTCTGTGTTTTCCGTCTACGCCGTCTCCCGCAGGACCCGCTTCAGTGCCGACGCCACCTCCAGCAGCACCCGCCGTTCCCGCAGGGAGCAGTCATCCAGCAGCTCCTCGATGTCCTTCAGGAAAGCGTTCCGATCCGCGGGCTGGAGCCCGCTGAGCAGGCAGTCCGCCGTAACATGCAGCGCCCCGGCCACACGCACCAGCGTCTCCAGACTGGGCCGCTTGAACCCCCGTTCAATATGGCTGATGTAGGGCACTGACAAGTTCGCTGCCTCAGCCAGCTGCTCCTGAGTCATGCCGTTTTTCAGTCGGATAGTGCGGATACGTCCCCCGATCTGATGATTGTCCAAATCCACGCCCCCTTCCTGTCGTTTGTTGCTCGCGCTCGTCAGCACGCCCCGTTCTGCACCTCTTCCCACGTCAGCAGGCGGATCGTGGGCACAGGCAGATCACGGAACCAGCGGCGGCTCAGCATCTGGGCGAAACCCTGCACGTTGTTCCCGTGGCTCTTTGCCACCAGCACCAGTTCATCCAGATCCAGTCCGTCCTCAGCGGCGACCAGGCCGTACATCGCCAGCTGGGCCAGGTCCAGCACCTTGCTGGCCTGGGCCTTCGTCTCGTACAAGACCGCCCTGCCGTCCGGCAGACGGGTATAGAGATCGGTGCGGACAGCCTTCTTATTCACCAGCGGCAGGGGCATCTCCAGATTTGCAACGCTGGCGGCGCCGGACGCCTTCAGATGCTCCGCCATCTGGCGGCACATGGCCAGCTCCGCGCTCTCCTTCTGCGTCTTCGGCAGGCACACCTTCGGATCCGGGCACAGCTTCCGCACCCAGGAGAGTAGCTGGATGAAGCGGGGGTCGCCCAGAACCATATAGTCCTTGTCCGGCGTGGGATTGGGCAGAGCCTCCCGGTTGCCGTCTACCATCCGCAGATTCACCTGCAGCAGAAACGGGTTATACGTGGGGTGAGGCTGGTTCCAGACCTCCTTGAACAGATTCGCCTGAATGAGCCGCCCGTTCAGGTAGACCATGAGACCGGAGGACGTGATGTTGCACTTATAATACTTCTGGGTGTCCGGATGCGGCGAAACAGCTCCCATGGCATAGTCCGCCATAAGCTTCCCCTGCCCCAGATTCAGCTCCTCACCCTCCTTTCTGAGCACGATCTGCTTCCAGTTGGGCTGGATGGGCTGAATGGTACGGGAATCCTCTTTGCCGCTCAGGAACTTCCAGTGCAGAGTCATGCGCACATCCTTCAGCAGCGGCCCATAGGTCACCGCCAATTCCTCCGCCAGGGTATCCATGCACTCCTCGTCCGTCTTCACCCACTTCGGGTCAAGGCTTTTGAACAGTGTTTTGGTAACAGGCACGGAAATCAGCGTGCCCGTCCCGGACGACAGCTCTCCGGGCCAGGACTCCTCCTCCGTCCGGCAGACGGCGTAGTCGATCTCCTCCTCCCGGTAGGGCGCCTTCACCCGGACATACCGTCCGGGGCAGGCCGTCACGCGGCTGTACACCGCCCAGGTGTCGTTGTGGTAATCGCAGCTGGCCAGAGCGGATTTCAGGCCAATGCCAAACTGGTTGTGATCCCCGGCCACGCTCTTCCCGGGCTGGTGTCCCACACTGAAGACCCAGGACAGGGCCTCCTCGGCGATACCGTCGCCGTCGTCCTCCACCGTCATGATGAAGCCGCGCTTAGTGTTCTGGATCAGGTCGATCCGAATCTCGTGGGCGTGGGCGGAAACGGCGTTATCCAGGAATTCTTCCAGAATCTTGTCCAGTCCAATATGACTGGCGTTCAGGATCGTCCACAGGACGGCCCGCTCGGGAGCAAATGTCTTCTGTTCAGCCATAATAAAGAACCTCCGTCATTTTCAGATATTGTTTGAACAGGTATGGATGCGCGGTCTCTCAGAAAACAGGCGGAGCATGGCTTTTCTCGTTCACGGGTGTTCCTCCTTTCGAAAATGGCAGCAAAAAAGCGCTGTGCAGGTTATCCCAACACAGCGCCCTTGCAGCTCCATTTTCCAGGAATATACCAAGTAACCCCATCTTGATTTTTCAAGCTGGAGGATGGTATAATACACCCGTAGTGTAGCCGTTTGGCTATTATGTGTGGTGGTACAGACACCTGCATAGGCGTATGGGAGTTGCCGCTCTCATACGCTGCTACTTTTTTTACTTGTGGTTATTATATCATACTTAGCTGGGAAAGTCAAGGAAAAATCGAACAAATGTTTTTCGTGTTATTTGCAACAGCAAATTCAGTCCCGGTAATGTACCTACTCTTACAAACTCAGGATCGTCTCCAAATCCGCTCTGCAAGCAGTCAAAAAGAGACACAGAAATTTGAAATGATTTCTCCCACTCCTTACGGATAGGGCTTGCGGCGGGCACCTCCAGCACCAGTGCAAAAAAGCGCCTCGAACGAGGCGCTTTTCCTTGTTTCCGGGCCTATTTCTCCTCCGGGATGGCGCACCTGCCGGAGTTCGGGGCCTCCCTCAGCAGCTTGCCGGTCTCCTTTCGCCAGTTATATTGCAGCTCGCAGGAAAATTGTTGGCACAGGACATCCCGTTGTATTCCGTTTCTTGTTCCCTATGCTGACAACGCACCCATACCTCCGCGGGGCCGTCATCCCCCGGATAGTTCTCCAGAATAACCCTGTTTTCCAGTTGGATGTCCCAGCCAAAGTCACCGTTCCAAAGAGAACGCTGGGCGCATGTACTCAATGGCTTCCCGGCCGAGTCTGTAATGCTCTGCCAACCGATCCCAGTTTGCCTGTACCGTGTCGCAGATCTCAGCGGCAGCTTTCCCGGCATCCTTATCTTCCAAGCCAAAGTATTCCGCAACCTCCAGCGCCAGATGCAAATCGATTGTGTTGTCGTATTCGCTTACATTCAGAGAAAGTCTGTCGCCGAAGGGTACCGGGTTCACATCGAACAGAGGAGCAAGCCGCCAGCCAGTGCTTGTCAGAATAAATCCATGGTTGCGCAGGTGGTCATCTGTGTTGGAGACCGCCATACTGAACACGATTCGTTTCCACAGCTCCGCCAGATCCTGCTTGGGTTCTGCACCATTTGCTCGAATGAATGCTGCCAGATCCAAGTAGCTGGCCCCATCTGCCGCAGAGGCTCCGTCTGTCTTACCCAGCAACGTCATAGCCGAGGCGAAGTGGATACGCTGCTTACCAGCGCGGTCAAAGCGCTTAACCAGAAATGTGCTTCCGTTTTTCGAGAATGTCTCCAATTTCGATTCAGGCACATTCAGCCCGCACATTCGGGCCAGGTCATGTACGACCTTCTCCCAGGCGCCGCTGTTGTATTCATCATGCTTAGAGGGAAACTTGGCAATCCAAAGAGAACCATCCGTTGCCTGGACAGTGGCCTTGGGACGGGCACCGCCCAGCGATGAACCAGGAGCCAACAATTCCCGCAGCCATTTTTCTTCCAGGCCGCTGTCATCATTTTCAAATGCAAAGGATGCGTTTTCCAGGGTTCGCAGGCTCACCCAAGGCGGGGTCGCAAATGCTTTATCGTTGGACAGGAATTCTCCCCCCTGCTCCAGGCTGAAACGCAGTGCGCCCATCCTGGACTCATCATATACACCCAGAAGAAAGTCACTCTCCGTGAGTTTTCTGGGCTTACGATCTTCCTTCCGTGCATCGATAGCCTCTTTCCGCTTCATCAGAAGGCGTCCCCAGCGGTCCGGACAGGAGTCCGCAAACAGGCCGAACAGGTTCTTGCCCAGCGGAGTATACTGTCGGCCACTATACAGCGACAGGTCTGGGTCCAGGGAACAGGCCCCTTCGCACTCTGTCAGCCACTGCGGGTCATACTCAAAAGAGAAGGTCTCCTGGCCACGGATAAAATCGACGTGTAGTGTGCCAAAAAGAGAAGGTGTTTCTTCACGCCAGTTTTCATATACATAAATGGTCTTTTCGTCTTGTGCCATTATCGATCACCTTTCTTGGGAGCTCGTCTCCGAGTGGTCAAGGCCAGATCCTGCATTTTTCTGCCAAGCTCATCATCCTTTGCAATCAGCAGCAGATCGGTATCCAGATTATTGAGCGCGTGCAAAACCGCCGCATAGGAACCGATGGAAACGGAGGGAGCACCCTTTTCGATAGCAGTCAATGTCTGGCGGCTGATCCCGGCCCGTTCTGCCACGAGCTGCGAAGACAGTTTTCGGCGCAGTCGTGCAAGCTGGATCTGTTTGCCCATCTGCTCCAGCACTTCTTTGGTTTTCGGCATAATCACTGCCGCTTTTTTGCTCATATAATCGCCTCCGTTTTAATATATATTATAATAAACAATATATGCAAGAATGTCAATTTTTATGATTATTATTTTTGTCAACCGGCATACTCATATTGATGTTATCCATTATCTTGCGGCTTCATGCGTTGATTTTGCATTGCAGGAGATTTATTTGATCAGATCTCCCATGATGTCCTGTATATCCGCAAATGGAATTACTTTCCCGTTGACCCGAATCGTTTGCCCAACGGGGTCAATGGTCTCTACCCTGCCGCTGGTCTCGCAACAGCATCCCATATGCCTGCCAGACAGGTCTGTGGTGTCTTCCTGAAAATACATGACACAGACTTCCATGCCTTTCAGAACCTGGGCCAGCTTGGCGGACAGCTTCTCAATTTCCCCCTCCGATGGGCTTGGGCGCTCCACGCGTCGCATTTTCCATCCTTCCCGGGCAATTTCCTGTTCATATCCGCGAAGCGCGGCAAAGGGGGAAAAGATTTTCGCCCGGTTCTCCAGCGGCATACGGGGATGCTTCAGTAAGGATTCCTCACCTGCCGGGCGTGCGGCGTGGATGATGTCCGCATATTTCCGCGCTGTCTCCCGCGCTTCTTTGGAATCCATATAATTCACGATCGTGCACCCCTGTACTCATTTTTTGTGTCCGCCGATTTGGTTGTTGCGCTCCCTCATGGTAGCACCTTCTTCAAAGTTCACGCCTTTCAGTATGGCGTTCTTGCTGTACTTCTTTTTGATGGCCAGCATCGTCTCCTGCAGTCTCTTCTCCTTCTCCAATTTTGCGGTATCCGTAAATAAGTCCATCTGGACGACGCCGGTATCCGGGAAAATGCGGTTGGCGTTTAGCATCACCCGGCGCACGGTGAGACGCTTGTCTGTAATGCGCTCGAACAGCTCCATGACGGCCGCCATAAGCTGACTGCTCAGGTTAGAGGGCGCATCCAGCTTTACTGTGCCATGTGCGCCTACCGGGATCTTGCGGTCGTAGTGGTCGATATAGATTTCGCCGCGGTAACTGCCGTTATCCACTGACTCCCGGTCATAGCTGATGGTCAGGGTCAGGGAATCCGTCACTGCTTTCCGCTCCACCAGCTGAAACACCAGCGAATCCACCATCTCCCGGACGATGATCCGTGCTTTCTCGTAAGAGTAAGGACACGGAAGCACCTGCCCTTCACAGATGCTGTTGAACTCCGGACGGTACTCCTTGATGTGCTGGATAGTGCATGGCTCGATCCCAAATGCGTGGTCGATCAGGATTTCCGCGTCAACGCCGAAGGTCTTGTAGAGCCACTCTTCCTCGGAAAAGGAGGCCCGGGCCAGCTCGCCCATGGTGCGGATGTTGTGACGCTCCAGCCGTGCGGCAGTGCCCGGGCCGATGCGCCAAAAGTCCGTCAGGGGCCTGTGATCCCACAGCAGGTACCGGAAGGATGTTTCGTCCAGCTCCGCAATGCGGACGCCGTCCGCGTCGGCAAGCACCTGCTTGGCAGAGATATCCAGCGCCACCTTGCAGAGATAGAGATTGGTGCCGATACCGGCAGTCGCTGTGATACCCGTCTCGTAAAGCACCTCCCGGATCATGGTTTTCACCAGTTCCCGTGCGGTCATATGGTAAGTCTCCAGATAAGGAGTCAAATCCGCGAAAATCTCATCGATGGAGTAGACATGGATGTCCTTTTCGGATAGGAACCGCAGATAGATAGCGTATATTTTTGACGACACTTCCATGTATCTGGCCATTCTGGGCGTGGCCGTGATGAAGGACAGTGCCAGAGCAGGGTCTGCCGCCAGCGCGTCGGCGTTAAAGGATTCACCGATCAGGCAGGGCTTCCCGTCCTTCGTGCCGGCTTTCCCGCAGCGGACTGCCGTCCGAAGTCTCTCGGCGTTGATCTGTTCCACCTTCTGCTTGACCTCAAACAGCCGCGGGCGACCGGGGATACCAAGGGCTTTCAGAGAGGGCGACACCGCCAGGCAGATGGTGGAATCTGTCCGGCTGGCATCCGCCACCACCAGGTTGGTGGTCAGAGGATCAAGCCGCCGATCAATAGTTTCACACGAGGCATAATAGGACTTGAGGTCCACGCAGCAGTAGGCACGGGACTTATGTTCTGTATCGTGACCTTCCATGCTTTTTCCTTCCTATCAGCTTGGAACTTCAACGTACCAGCGCCCGATCCGGCCGGTGAACAGCGGATCCACCTTCTCAAAGAAGAGGTGCCGCTCCTGCCCGCCAGCAACCACTGTGTAGCAGTCACTGCGGAAGTTCCCAACGGATTCGGCGGGCCGGAAGTCCCGGATGCTCTCGATGGGAAATACCTTACCATTGGTCCAGACAATACTCTTTGGCTGCATGTAGCCTGTGGCGTCAAAGTCGGATGTGACCCGGACATATACCTTTTTCATGTCGGCTCCCCTCCTCTCTTTATGCAAACGCTTCTTTCTCAGGTGACATACTCCCCTTTATTATAATAGAACTAATGTTCTATTTTTGACTCCTCCCACCGCTTACGCAGTGGGATTCCAGAGTACGTAGTAGGTGCCATATGAAGCCTATCAATAGGCTATCACTGGGAACCTAAAATCCTATGGAATCTTGTAGCGGCAATGGTGACGACTCACTCATTAGCGCCGCAGTAGGCGGGAGCCTTTGCCTTGTGGTGTTCGAGAATTATGCGATATGTTTAATGCCCATGCTGCTGGGTGTAATCAAAGAGGAAAGTCGTTGCACTTCTTTGTTGTGCAACTGAAGGAAGCTATCGTAAGATTGGTTGCAGCGGTTTACATCCTCTGCTTTGGGTCTGTCCCAAATTCTGTGTAAACACCGAAATGCGGTGCAAATAGAGCAAAATTTATTCAAGGCGGAAGTGGCGCAAGCTGCTGCCGCCTTGTTTTCAAAATAGCAGTGGATAGTGGGCATGTCAAGGGCGGGGGCGCCAGCCCCCGTTCATCTTGACCCTTGACATGCCGGTATGCAGCAGGTTATTCCGGCATGCGATCAGCAAAGAATACTGCCAGCTGAGCATGAATCATGCTCCAGTCCTGTCTCCGGCCAGTCCATTTCTTTGTGATATCGATCATGGCCAGATACAGCATTTTCAACAGGCTGTCATCGGTGGGGAACACGGATTTTGCCTTGGTTACTTTCCGAAGCTGACGGTTGAATCCCTCAATTGCATTGGTCGTATATATCAAGCGACGAACCTCTTGGGGATACTTGAAATAGGTACTCAGATTGGGCCAATTATCCCGCCAGGACTGAGAAATTTTGGGGTATTTCTTGTCCCATCGCTCAGCGAAGGTGTCCAGTGCGTCCAAAGCGGTAGGCTCATCTACCGCAGCGTAAACAGCCTTCAAATCGGCCATGAGTGCTTTCAAGTCCTTGTAGGATACATATTTGCTGGAATTCCGAAGCTGGTGAATGATACAGTTCTGAATCTCTGTATTTGGAAACACTGCTTCAATCGCAGCGGAAAATCCGGTCAGATTATCCGTACAGGCAATGAAAATATCTTCTACGCCCCGGTTCCTCAAGCCGTTGAGCACCGTTGCCCAGAATTTGGCACTCTCATTTTCACCGACCCACATGCCCAAAACATCTTTTTTGCCGTCCAGATTGATACCAATGGCTATGTATACGGCCTTTTTGACGATTTGCCCCTCACTGCGAACATGATAGTGGATGGCATCCAGGAAAACCACTGCGTATACGCTTTCCAAAGGCCGCTGCTGCCATTCTTTTGCGATGGGAAGGATCTTATCCGTAATGCGGCTTACAGTTGTATCTGAGACTTCTACGCCGTAGATATCCTGAATATGCGCTTCAATATCACCTGTGGTCATTCCTTTTGCATACATGGACAAGATCTTTTCCTCGATGTCCTGACTGATGCTGGTTTGGTTTTTCTTCAGCACCTGAGGCTCAAACTCGCCTTTTCGGTCTCGAGGCACCGATACCGCTACATCTCCAAAGCTGGTCCGCAGTGTTTTATGACTGTGCCCGTTGCGGCTGTTATCTGTGTCCTTATTCTTGTAGTCATACTTGCTATAGCCCAGTTCATCATCCAGCTCTGCTTCCAGGCCATTCTCCATGAATTCTGAGATTGCCTCCTTAAACAGGCTCTGAATGTCATCCATGCTGCCGATGTTTGCCATCTGCAGCAGTTCGCGGATTTTCTCCCGCCGGGCGTTTTCTTCTGGGGTACGATTCTTTCTGGTCATATGTAAAACCTCCGATGTGGTGCTTCTATTCTACACCACATCGGAGGTTTACACAAAATTTGGGATGGTCTCGCAATACAATGAAAAGCGGCGAGTCTCGAAAGGCTCGCCGCTTTTTGACAATGTATCTTCTTTTTTCTAAAACAAATCACTGTGTGTACCTGTCCGGATCAAACTCAAAATCAGTTTCTCCTTCAGAATCTTGTAAACCAGCAACCAGTCCGGCTCGATGTGGCACTCCCTCATACCCTTATAGTTTCTGGAGTTCTGCAACGCATGATCCCAGTATGCTTCCGGCAGAGGCTGCTCATTGCAAAGCAGATTGACGCTCTCCACGGCTAAAGCCGGGGGATTCATGGTTCGTCGACGACAACCTCAGAGGCACGGAAGCATCCGAGGAATTACATCATC
>NZ_JAFBIS010000027.1 GCF_021531435.1 Oscillibacter valericigenes | reverse complement strand
CCAAGATGCATCTCAATCTTATCGTGAGGTTCTTCTTTTTTCAATTGGCGCGTTTTACGAGTTACAGGAATGCTCCGTTATACGAATTTGAAACCGTTTCGGTGAAAGTATGCAACCGGAAAGCGGTTCATTTTCAAGGTAGCTGTTTTTTTACACAAGGCATTGTGAAACGGTTCCACGATTTGCGGCTTTGGATAAGTGTTCTCCGCCACTTCATCGCGAGTTCTTTGCCAGCAGGAAATCTAAGGGCTGTTTTCCTTGCATATTTTTAAATCAGGACGGCGAAAGGGCGCGAAAAGGGTTGAAACTCATCGTTATTTGCTATATAATTGTAACCTAATGAATAATACGAAACTGTACTTGACGTGAGGTCATGGCATCGGTTGGAGGAAATCATGAAGCGAAAACCCATTGAACAAAAAAAGAATGTTTCCCAGGTCAATACGCATGTAAATATTGGAAGTACAAAGGAAAAGATGGCCGCCCCTGACAAAGGCGGTTTTTTGTCGGTTATAAAGTCCGTTGTTTTTTCTGTTCTGCTGTTTCTTGCCATGACCGTCCAGACCGGCCGCATGAGCATCATTTTGTGCGTGCTGGCGTTTTTGAGCCTGCTTGGAAAGAAGGCCTTTGCCCGGTTTAAGGCATTGCTGTGCGTTCCGGTGCTTGGACTGTTGGCTTTTGCCGTGATGGAGGGGGCCGCCGCCATTTACTCCCCCTTTGATGCTTACGCGGTGTCCGAATATTACAAATTCATTGCGGCCTTTGCGCTGTCGGTGATTTTGCTGGCCCGGTTTGATCGGGGAGATGTTCCCGGCCTGGTATGGGGCCTTTGTGCGGTCAGCGCCGCCATTGGTCTTTTGAGTGTGGATTCCGCTGTTCCGGGGCCGCTGTTTTCCGGCTTTAACACCTTGATAAATGCCCTGGGTGCCGATTTTTCCAATATTCTGGAAGTTGCTACCACCAACCGGATCAATGGCCTCTATAATGACGCAAATGTTACCGGCTGTATCTTCGGCATGGGGACGATGTTGGCCCTGTACTTGGCGGGACATGGAAAATCCCGCCGGAATGTATTCCTGGCCTGCGTTCTGCTGGGGATTAATGCCATGAGCTTTTTCCTGTCCCTGAGCCGCGGCGCGATTTTGTTCTTTGCCATTGCCTGTCTGCTGTGGCTGGTTCTAGCGGGGAAGGGAGAGAGATTGGTTCTCTTTTTTCGTATGGCCATTTCCGCTGCCGTAGTGGTGGCGCTGTCCATTCCCGCTGCCTCCGCACTGGTTCGGGGCAGTATTCTGCCTACCTTCCTGACGATCCTTTCCGGCGGGATCATCTTTCTGCTGGACACGCTGCTGGTTCGCCGTTTAGCGGAGCTTTGCGGGCGGCATATCCGTATTGCCGCTGTTTCCGTCGGAGCTGTGTTGGTATTATGCGCGGCTTATGCGGTAGCGGGATTTGTCGTTACCGGTCCCGCGACGCTGGGGGAGAGCGGGTATCTGGAACGGGGTACGGCCCTGAGTGCCGGAGACTATACGCTGGCTGTTGATGGGGATGCGTTGTCCCGGATCCAGGTCCTGTGGCGGGACCGCACCGGCGCGCTGATGAATCAATGGGACGTGCTGTATGATGGTGACCCTGTTGCTGTGTCCTTTACGGTGCCCGCTGACGGCGGCTCCGTACTGGTGACCTTCAGGGGCGCGCCGGAGACCCAGCTGCACTCCGCCGTGTTTTCCGACGGCACCGCCCTTGCCATGGATCACCCGCTGCTGCCGGGATTTATCACAGAGCGTCTGCAGGATAGTCTGAGCAACAGCTTTTCCACCTGGGCGCGGCTCCAGTACATCAAAGACGCGGTCACGATTTTCACGCAGAGCCCGGTCATCGGCCACGGACTGGCATCCACTGAAAACCTTTACCGCTCCGTGCAGCCCTATGCCTATGAGTCCAAGTACGTTCACTGCCAGCCCCTGCAGGTGCTGTGTGAGACTGGCCTTGTGGGACTTGCCGCGTTTTTGGCGCTGGTGCTGGGTTCGGCCTGGCTGTGCCTGCGGGCCCTGCGGCGGGGTGGAGAAACAGCGCCGCTGGCGGCCATGCTGGCAGCGGTGTGGGTACTGATGAACGGGCATAGTCTGATGGAAATTAATTTTTCTATTCGAGGCTTTCAGTGCTTCTCCTATATCCTGCTGCTTCTGCCGGTACTGCTGTACGCGCAGCCTCTTTTAAAAGTGGAAACGGCCAAAGGAGAAAAGCAAGCTACGATTTTCGGGATTGTCTTAACTGCCGTATTTGCCCTGTACCTGGCCGTATTCGGCGGTCTGTTGGAGAGTCACCGGATGGTAGAACGGACGGAATATGCTACAGACAGTGTCTATGAGTATCTGGACGTGCTGAAAAGCTGTGTCAGCCGGGATGTGTTTGTCCGTTCCACGTATGAATTGAACTATGTGGCGACTGCTGTACAACTGAAAAGTCCCACCTATAACGGTGCCATGTTCCGTTATGTTTCCGCCCTTCGCAAAAGAGGGACCTATGAATATTGCAGCGGTCTTGCCCGGTACTACTACCTGCCTCGGGAGGAGTGGAACGAGCTCTTTGCCTGCTCGCGGGAGGGACTCCATCAAGTCCGCAGCAGTGCCGACGGCTGGAATCTGCAAATGGATTTTTACCGTGAAGAGGTGCTGCCCGCCATGGGAGCGGAGAATATGGACGCGTTCCTGGAAGGCGTCATTGCCCTGGGAGACGCGCTGGATGCACTGAACAGTGAAGACCGACTGGAAACCGTGGAACTGAATGCGAAAAACCAGACCTTCCTGAAGCTGTGCAGGTCTTTAAAAGAGGAAGGAATTTCCGGCGAGGCGGCCTATATTCTGCTGTCCGGCGTCCTGGAGGGGTAATAGCCCCTGAGGGTCCGCCCCAAAAGGAAACAAAGAAAACTGTGAGGAAAGTCATGCGGAAAGGTGACGTGAGACATCCGAATAAAGGCCGTGCCACCCTGCTCCATTTTGTGAAGGGTCTGTTGGTCTTGTCCCAGGCGGGATTGTTCCTGCTGAGCTGGATGGTCTACTACCGCTATCAGGCCAGTTATAGCTTCTATTTTTGGGGGTATTGTGCTATCGCCGCCCTGTATCTGGCCATGTATACCGCCTTTGCCCAACTGTACGGCGGGTTCCATACCACGGTCAGCCGTACCGGAGAGATTGCCTACTCCCTAGGAATTGCCGCCGTACTGACGGACGGAATGTTTTACTGCATTTTGTGCCTGTTGTCATACAAACTGGTAAACCCGGTGCCCCTGGTTGTGCTGATGGCGGCCAATGTTCTGCTGAGCACCATGTGGGCGTGGGTAGCCGTCCGGCTGACGGATTGGCTGTATCCCCCCCTGGATACCTATTTGATTTATGAAAATGAGGACGCCTATATCTCCACGCAGGGTTTGCGGGAACTGACCTGGAAATTCCGGATCGTTCGGGAGATCCGCCTGGAGCAGGAGATGGAAATTGACGGCTCGCTGCTGTACGGCGCGGAGGCGGTGATCCTGTGCGGCCTGCCCTCCAGCACCCGGAATACGTTGTTAAAGATGTGTGTTGCCCGGGATCTTCCCGCCTATATCCGTCCGAAAATCGGAGACCTGCTCCTCAGCGGCGCCAACCGGGTGCATTTGGCGGGACTGCCGTTCCTGTATACCCAGGCCGCGCAACCTTCCATCTGGTATCGCGCGGCCAAGCGGGGCATGGATATTGCCTTTTCCAGTGTTTTTCTGGTGCTGTTAAGCCCGCTGTTCGCACTGATAGCCCTGGCGGTGAAGCTGGATGACGGCGGCCCGGTTTTCTACCGGCAAAGGCGGCTGACGATCCATGGGCGGGAATTTGAGATATTAAAGTTCCGCTCCATGCGTACGGATGCGGAAAAGGACGGCGTAGCCCGGCTTTCCACCGGTGATCGGGATGACCGGGTCACCCGGGTGGGCCATATCCTTCGGAAATGCAGGCTGGACGAGCTTCCCCAGTTGTGGAACATCCTTCGCGGGGAGATGAGCATCGTGGGCCCCCGGCCGGAAAGGCCGGAGATCGCCGCCCAGTATGAAGCGGTCATATCGGAATTCCGCCTGCGGCTGCAGGTAAAGGCTGGATTGACGGGGTATGCTCAGGTCTACGGCAAGTACAATACCGATTCTTACGATAAGCTGGAAATGGACCTGATGTATATTGCCAGGCAGTCCATTGTCCAGGATATCGCCCTGATGTTTGCCACGGTAAAGACCCTCTTTCTCTCTGAAAGCACAGAGGGCGTGGCGGAAGGGCAGACCACGGCGTCCCGTGTGGCCGATGAGAAGGAAAAATTCACCAGAGTCTGACGCCCCGGTCCGGCGGGGTCTGTGCGGTCACGTTGACCCCACCGCGCGAAGAAAGGAGCGTATCCCATGAAAATCTGCCACCTTTCCAGTGTCCGGGAGAGCCACGACCTGTGTATGTTTCAGCGCTCCGCCGTCTCCGCGGCCAGAGCCGGGTATGAAGTTTCCATCGTGGCGAAGGGGACCAGCCGGGAGGACTCCGGCGTCCGTGTGACAGGCGAGGGGGAGCCCCCGGGCAGCCGCCTGAAGCGGATGCTGTTTTTCACCCGGAGCATTTACCGCGCGGCGCTGGCGGAGGACGCGGACCTTTATCAGATCCACGACCCGGAGCTTTTGCCGTATGGCCTGAAGCTGAAGCGGCAGGGCAAGCGGGTGGTGTTCGACAGCCATGAGCTGTACGCCGTGCTGCTGCGTTCCAAGCACTATCTCAAATGCGCGAAGCTGGCGGCGGCGCTGTACGCCAGGTATGAACGGTATGTGCTCCGCCGCATTGACGCTGTCATCTTTCCCGGGACCATCCAGGGGAAGGACCCCTTTGCCGGAGTCTCTCAAAGGACGGTTCTGGTAGCCAATTACGCCCAAAAGGATGAGCTGTATGCCCGCTATGTCCCCCGGGAAAAGGGGAGCCCCGCCATGTGCTTCGTGGGTCACGTCACTCCGGACCGGGGCGCGGAGAACATGGTGGAGGCCGCGGAAAAAGCGGGGATGAAGCTGATTTTTGTGGGCGATTTTGTTCCGGAGGACTACGGTGCCCGGGTCCGGGCCTTACCCGGCTGGCGGTATGTGGATTTTCGCGGCCCGCTGGACCGGAACGCTGTGGCGAAGGTCTATCAGGAGGCCGCCATGGGCCTGTGTGTCCTGCCGGACGGCGGACAGTATAACCTCTCCGACACCTTTAATATGAAGGTCTACGACTATATGGCCATGGGCCTGCCGGTGATCCTCAGCGATTCAGCCTATGCCCGGCAGGTAAATGAGAAATACCGCTTCGCCATGCTGGTGGACCCGGCTGACACGGACGCCATCGCCGCCGCCGCCCGGTATCTGGCGGAGCACCCGTCGGAAGCCGCCCAGATGGGGGAGGCCGGCCGCCGTGCCGTGGCGGAGGAGTTCAACTGGGACACCCAGGCGGCAAAGCTGCTGGCGCTGTACCGGGATCTCATCGGCCCGCCGGGAACATGATTTTGGAAGCAGGAGAAGCCTTTATGGATGCGCCCTTATTTTCGGTCATCGTGCTGTCTTACCGCAGCGGGGACTTTTTATACACGGCACTGGATTCCGTGCTGGTCCAGGACTATCCCAATGTGGAGCTGCTGGTGGCGGACGACGGCACGCCGGACTTTGACCGGGCCGCTGTGGAGGCGTACCTCCAGGCCAACGCCGGGGCCAACATCCGTCATTACGCGGTGCTGACCACTGCGGAAAACCAGGGCACCGTGCGGAATTTCAACCGGGCGCTGGAGGAAGCGCGGGGCGTTTACCTCAAGGGTATCGGGGCGGACGACGCCCTGTACGACGCCCATGTGCTGACGCAGGTTTCTCAGATGTTCCGGGAAACAGGGGCCTGCCTGCTGGCGGCCCGTGTCATGAAATGCGACCCGGCCCTTCAGCCCGTGGAGCCTTTGCGGGACAAATTTTTACGGTCGCTGCCGGAGCTGTCTCCGGAGGAGGTCTGGAAGCGGTTGTGCGTGCATAACGACCTGCCTGCCGCCGGTATGTTTTACACGCGGGATTTCTTCGAAACTTACGGCTATTATGACCAGCATTGCCGTCTGCTGGAGGACTGGCCCGCCTGGCTGCGGGCCACCCGGCAGGGCTGTCAGATCGCCTTTGGAGATTTTTGGGGCGCCAAATACCGGGCGGACACCGGCTTTGCCACCGGGATCCACCCGGATTATCTGAAAGATAAATCTTATACCTTTGAAACAGAGATCCGGCCCTACCGCCGCCGGCTGGGAATGGGACGTTACCTGCTCTCCCTTGGGAATATGCGGCTGCGGGATTCCCTGACGGTCCGGAAATTGTACGGAATGCTGTTTCGCCGCTGACGGGCAGGAGGGAAGAATCATGGAACCGAAATTTTATCATTTTACAGAACACGGCGACCCCCGTGGGAAGCTGGCCGCTGTGGAGCCCGGGAAGGACATCCCGTTTCCCATCGGCCGAGTCTACTACCTGTATGAGGTCGGCCCGGACCAGCGCCGGGGATTCCATGCCCATAAGAAACTGGAGCAGGTGTTGCTCTGCGTTCACGGGAGCTGCAAGGTGCTGCTGGACGACGGCCGCGAGAAGTGCACCGTGACGCTGGACAGCCCCACCCTGGGTCTGTATGTGGGCAATGCCATGTGGCGGGAGATGTTCGATTTCTCTCCCGGCGCGGTGCTGCTGGTGCTGGCCTCGGAGCCGTATACCGAGGCGGACTATATCCGGAATTACGAGGATTTTCTGAATTATATCAACCATAGGGAGGAACAGGCATGAACGTACCTTTTGTGAGCTTCAAGCCTTTGGAAAAGGAGCTGGACGCCGACCTGCGGGCGGCCTTTGAGCGGGTGTATCAGCGGAGCTGGTATATCGAGGGCCAGGAGGACGAGGCATTTGAAAAGGCCTTTGCCGCCTACTGTGGTTCGGAGCACTGTGTTGGCTGCGGCAACGGGCTGGACGCCCTGATGCTGGTTTTGAAGGCTCTGGGCGTGGGCGAGGGAGACGAGGTGCTGGTCCCCTCCAACACCTATATCGCCACGGCCCTGGCCGTCACCTACACCGGGGCCACTCCGGTATTTGTGGAGCCGGACATCCGTACTTACGATCTGGACCCCGCCCGGCTGGAGGCGGCCTTGACGCCGAAGACAAAAGCCGTCATGCCGGTGCACCTCTACGGTCAGCCCTGCGATATGGACCCCATCATGGCCTTTGCCGGGGCCCACGGCCTTTTTGTGGTGGAGGACTGCGCCCAGGCTCATGGCGCCACGTACCACGGCCAGCGCATTGGTACTTTCGGCGACGCCGCCGGTTTCAGCTTCTATCCCGGAAAGAATCTGGGCGCTCTGGGCGACGCCGGTGCCGTAGTCACCAATAACCGTGACCTGGCCGAAAAAGTCCGGGCTCTGGGCAACTATGGTTCCGACTACAAATACCATCACGTCTATCAGGGCAATAACTCCCGGCTGGACGAGCTTCAGGCTGCGTTCCTGGCGGCAAAGCTGCCCCATCTGGACCGGATGAATCAGGACCGCCGCCGCATTGCCGCGCGGTATCTGGATGAGATCCATAACCCCCAGCTTACCCTGCCCTATATTCTTCCCGGCACGGAGCCAGTGTGGCACATTTTCGCCGTCCGCTGCCGGAAGCGGGACGAGCTGGCGGCATATCTGGCGGACAAGGGAATCGCCACAAACAAGCACTATCCCATTCCCATGCACCTGCAGGGTGCGTATGCGTCCCTTGGTATCCCGAAGGGTGCCTTGCCCATTGCTGAGGAGATTAGCGCCACGCAACTCAGCCTGCCCATGTTCTATGGAATGACCGATGACGAGGTGAGCTATGTGGTGGACGCCCTGAACGCGTTTTCATAATTGAACGATCAAGGAGGAACATAATCATGAAGCATTCTTACTGTGCGTCCTACAAAAACTGCCTGATCCGGCCCGTGCGGGAATCCGACATTGAGCTGCTGCGGGTATGGCGCAACAATGCCAACCTCTCCCGGTACCTGACTCCGGTGGGCGAGATCACGCCGGAGATGCAGCTGGCGTGGTTCCACCGGAACCAGGAGGACCCCAACATCATTACCTTCGTGGCGGACGAGACGGAGAATCTCCACCGGATGGTCGGCTCCGCGTCCCTGTACGATTTCGTGGGAATCACCGCCGAGGTGGGCAAGACCATGATCGGGGACGACGAGGCCCGGGGCAAGTCTCTGGGCTTTTACAGTGAGCTGATGGCGGTGTATGTGGGCTTTGAAAAGCTGGGTCTGGAGCGCATCGTGGCCCGCATCCACGAGGACAACCAGGCCAGCATGAAGCGTTCCCGCCGCCTGGGCTATACGGTGGTGGGGAAGCACCCCTTTGTCACCGGCGGCTACGAGTGCGAGCTGGAATGCAGCAAGGAGCAGTTTTACGCCGCCCATCCCGAGCTTTCGGAAATTCACATTTTTGAAGATAAAGGAGCATACTTATGAAAGGTATTATCCTGGCCGGCGGCGCTGGAACCCGTCTCTATCCCCTGACCATGGTGACCTCCAAGCAGCTTCTGCCCATTTACGATAAGCCCATGATCTATTACCCGCTTTCCACGCTGATGCTGGCGGGTATCCGGGATATTCTCATCATCTCCACCCCGGTAGACCTGCCCAACTTTGAGCGGCTCCTGGGGGACGGCAGTCAGTTCGGTATCCAGCTGAGCTACAAGGTCCAGCCCTCGCCCGACGGTCTGGCCCAGGCGTTTTTGCTGGGCGAGGAATTTATCGGGGACGACTGCGCCGCTATGGTTCTGGGCGACAATATTTTCTACGGTGCCGGCCTGGGCGACCTGGTGCGCCAGGCGGTAAAGACCGCGGAGCAGGGCCGTGCCACGGTGTTTGGCTACTATGTGCCTGACCCCGAGCGGTTCGGCGTGGTGGCCTTCGATGAAAACGGCCGGGCCACCTCCATCGAGGAAAAGCCCGCCCAGCCCAAGAGCAATTACGCCGTCACCGGCCTGTATTTTTATCCCAAGGGCGTGTCCGCCCTGGCAAAAGAGGTGAAACCCAGCAAGCGGGGCGAGCTAGAGATCACCACCCTCAATGAGATGTACCTGCAAAAGGGCATCCTGGACGTGCAGCTCATGGGCCGTGGATATGCCTGGCTGGACACCGGTACCATGGACTCTCTGGTGGAGGCGGCGGACTTTGTCCGCATCATCGAGCAGCGCCAGGGCATCAAGATCTCCGCTCCGGAGGAGATCGCCTATAAGGCCAACTGGATCACAGAGGAAAAGCTGCTGGAAAGCGCCGCCCTTTACGGCAAGTCTCCCTACGGCCAGCACCTGCGGAATGTGGCCGAGGATAAGATTTTCTACCAGTAAAGCAGGGGGCCGCGGTCCGGCACCAGATGAATGAAATAAGAAAGGGAAGCTTTTACCATGACTTACCTCGTCACCGGTGGTGCCGGCTTTATCGGCGCCAACTTTGTGTACCATATGCTGGCAGCGCATCCCACGGATCGTATCGTCTGTGTGGACAAGCTCACTTACGCCGGCAATCTCTCCACGCTGGAAGAGGCTCTGAAAAATCCGAATTTCCGCTTTGTCAAGGCGGATATCTGCGACCGGGAGGCCATCACGAAGCTGTTCGGGGAGGAGCGCCCGGAGGTGGTGGTAAACTTTGCCGCTGAGAGCCATGTGGACCGCTCCATCGAAAACCCTGGCGTGTTCCTAGAAACCAATATCCTCGGCACCGCTGTGATGATGGACGTCAGCCGGATCTTCGGCGTGGAGCGCTTCCATCAGGTCTCCACCGACGAAGTGTATGGCGACCTGCCCCTGGACCGGCCGGACCTGTTCTTCACCGAAGAGACCCCCATTCACACCAGTTCCCCATACAGCAGTTCCAAGGCCTCCGCCGACCTGCTGGCCATGGCCTATCACCGGACCTACAGCCTGCCGGTGACCATTTCCCGCTGCTCCAACAACTACGGGCCCTACCAGTTCCCGGAAAAGCTGATCCCCCTGATGATCGCCAACGCCCTGGCGGACAAGCCCCTGCCTGTATACGGCGAGGGCCTCAACGTCCGGGACTGGCTGTATGTGGAGGACCACTGCAAGGCCATCGACCTGATCCTGCAAAAGGGCCGGGTAGGGGAGGTCTACAACATCGGTGGCCACAATGAGATGAAGAATATCGACATCGTTAAGCTGATCTGTAAAGCGCTGGACAAGCCCGAAAGCCTCATCACCCATGTCACGGATCGCAAGGGCCACGATATGCGTTATGCCATCGACCCCGCTAAGATCCACGGGGAGCTGGGCTGGCTGCCGGAGACTATGTTTGCCGACGGTATCCAGGAAACGATCCAGTGGTATCTGAACAACCGCAAGTGGTGGGAGGAGATCATTAGCGGCGAGTACCAGAATTACTATCAGCGGATGTACGGAAACCGGTGACGCTTCTATTGCGTAACTACAACAGGAGGATTCATTGATGAAACTGCTCACCGCTCTCCGGCGGAGCTACCTGCGTGACATATACGAAGAGGTATCCGACAGC
Source organism: Oscillibacter valericigenes (assembly GCF_021531435.1). Classification (GTDB taxonomy): domain Bacteria; phylum Bacillota; class Clostridia; order Oscillospirales; family Oscillospiraceae; genus Oscillibacter; species Oscillibacter valericigenes_B. The sequence goes on along the minus strand of NZ_JAFBIS010000027.1, from coordinate 16,339 downwards.
GCTGTTTTTCGAAGCACGGTACTATTTACGGTTATATGTGGTTTTTTCGTCCATTTCTTTATGCTGTCAAACTATATCTTTAATCACGACAGCGTGATTTTGCCCTATACCAATATGGACTGGTTGCTGACTCAAGGCAAATGGTTCGTAACGCCGTTGCACGCTTACAAAGGCACTCTGGCACTGAACTACATTGGCGGCGCTGTTGGAATTGTCGCTACCGCACTGTTAGCTGGTGTCCTGACGTTGATTTTCTCTGTGCGGAGTAAATGGGCTGGCTGGTTAATCGGTGCGGTGGCGGTGGCTTTTCCCTCTGTCGCCACCATGCTGATGTACCGGGCGGCGGATTATTTTCAGTTGGTAGCGTTAATGGCGGTTTTGGCTGCCTATTTCGCCCAAAAGGATGATTGGCTGTCTATCTTATTGGGAATCGTTTTGTTGACATTCTCCATTGGTTCGTATCAGGCGTATCTGGGACTCACCGCTTCCATTTTGGTATTGCTGTGTATTCTGGACCTCCTTCGGGCAGAACATAGCTGCCAGGATATCGTTTTGCGAGGACTCCGGTACATTGTCCAGCTGTTGGTTTCCATCGGCCTGTATTACGCGGTGCTACAGGTCGCCCTGAAGCTTACAGGAACCTCATTGGATTCTTACAAAGGAATCAATGATATGGCCAGTATTCTGGAGCCCACAAAACTGTGTGAAGCGGTCCTTGTAGCCCTGAATAATATTTATGGATTTCTGCTTCAGGACAATCTTGGCCAGCCCAGCCGCATAATGGCCGTCCTTTACACAGCGGTGGCATTGGCTGCGGCGGCTTTGGCGGTGTGGACACTGGTAAAGAGGGATCTGCCGGAAAAGCTCCTACGGAGTGTGCTACTGGGAATTCTTCTGGTGGTCGTTTATCCGCTGGCGATTAATATCATCGGCGTTCTCAGCGCAAACCAGTCCTACTATTACATCACGGTCTACCCATTCATTATGCTGTTCATCTGTGTACCGGTCCTGCTTCAAGAGTGTTTCCCCCCGGAGGAATCTTTCGGGCGGCAGAGCGTCATCCGGTGTGTTTCGTTGCTGCTGGTGGCGGCTTGTGTATGGAGCTGGTTCATCCGTGACAATCAGGGGTATCAAAAACTGTTTCATGAGAATTACAATCTCCAGAGCAAGAGCACGGCCTTAGTCGCTCAAATACAGGATATCCCCGGCTATACTATAGAGACGCCGGTAGTTCTGATGGGCAGTACACCGTACCTGTTTCTCAGTAGCCAAGGAATGGGCCACGATTTTGACGCAATCAACACCACCGCCATGGGATTCGGCTCCGCTGCGGATGAAGTATATGCCCAGCGCGTTCTTTATTACTACATTGTAAATAACATTTCGCCCTTTATGACGTTTGGCAATGAGGAAGACTTGCCCGATGATATCCGGGCTGTAGCATCAACTATGCCAGTCTATCCAAATCAAAGTTCAATCCAAATGGTAGATGGGTACATTCTGGTCAAATTAGGTGTGACGGAATAACCGTCCAATTCTCAAAAATGTCGATTCGCATCATTCTATGAAACAGGAGGCTATTCTATGAAAGTTGTCATATTGGCTGGCGGTTTCGGCACCCGCATTTCGGAAGAAAGCCAGTTCAAGCCCAAGCCCATGGTAAACCTGGGCACCATGCCGATTCTCTGGCATATCATGAAGCTTTATTCCGCCTATGGCTTCAACGAATTCATTATCTGCGCGGGTTATAAACAACATGTCATCAAGGAATATTTCGCGGATTATTTCCTGCACACGTCCGATATGACCTTTGATTTTACCCACGGCAAAAATGAAATGACCGTCCATCATAATAGTTCCGAACCTTGGAAAGTAACGGTGGTGGATACCGGGCTAAACACCATGACCGGCGGCCGGGTGAAGCGGGTAAAGGAGTATATCGGCAATGAACCCTTTATGCTGACTTATGGCGATGGTGTGGCCGATTTGAACGTCGCAGAACTAGTGAAATTCCACCAGTCCCATGGCAAGCTGGTCACTATGTCCGCTTACAACGCCGGCCAGCGTTTCGGTGTTCTGGACATCGGCGAAGACGGCGCAATCCGGGAGTTCCGGGAAAAAACCCAGGGAGACGGCAACCTGATCAACATCGGCTTTATGGTCTGCCAGCCAGAATTTATCGACTACATTGAGAGTGACTCCACCGTGCTGGAGAAAGCGCCGCTGGAAACCGTAGCCAAACTGGGCCAGCTGATGGCGTATAAGCATGAGGGCTTCTGGCAGTGTATGGACACTGTGCGGGAAAAGGAGATGCTGGAAAAGATGTGGGCTACCGGACAGGCCCCGTGGAAAGTGTGGGCCGACTGATGCTGGATTTGGAATTTTACCGCGGCAAGCGGGTCTTTATCACTGGGCACACCGGCTTTAAAGGCACGTGGATGTGCCGGATTCTAGTAAATGCGGGTGCTGTCGTAACCGGCTATTCTCTGGAGCCGCCAACCTCGCCCAACCTCTTTTCTTTGGCGGAACTGGATGGGAAAATAACCTCTATTTTGGGGGATGTGAGGGACTATGGTGCCCTGAAGGCCGCGTTTGACGCCGCGCGGCCGGAAATCGTGTTGCATTTAGCAGCCCAGCCCATTGTGCGGACAAGCTATGAACAGCCGGTATATACATATGAGACCAATGTCATGGGGACTGTCAACATTTTGGAGTGCGTGCGCCAGTCGGACTGCGTCCGCAGCTTTTTGAACGTCACCACAGACAAGGTCTACGAAAACAAGGAATGGGCCTGGGGCTACCGTGAAAACGAACCGCTGGATGGCTACGACCCTTATTCCAATTCCAAGTCCTGCTCTGAACTTGTGACCCACAGCTACTGGAACAGCTTCTTTAAAAACGGTGGCCCTGCTATAAGCACCGCCCGGGCAGGCAATGTCATCGGCGGCGGCGATTTTGCCCGGGATCGCATTATTCCCGACTGCGTCCGGGCAGCGGAGGTCAAAACCCCCATCATTGTCCGGAATCCCCACTCCACCCGGCCCTACCAGCATGTGCTGGAGCCGGTGACGGCGTATTTGATGCTGGCCCAGCGGCAGTACGCAGACAAGGCCCTGGCTGGCTGGTATAATGTTGGTCCGGATGACTGTGACTGTGTAACCACCGGGGATCTAGTAGACCTGTTCTGCCGCACATGGGGCGGAGGAATGACCTGGGAGAACCGTTCCGAGGCCAATGCCCCCCATGAGGCGAATTTCCTGAAGCTAGACTGCACTAAGCTGAAGAACACCTTTGGCTGGCGGCCCCGCTGGCATATTCAGGAAGCCGTGGCACAGACGGCGGCATGGACAAAGGTTTATTTGAGCGGTGGGGATACCGCCGCGGAAATGGATCGGGAAATTCAAGCATTTTTGGAGGATTAAACCATGGGAAGATGGAACAGCGAATCGGAGGCCCGCAAGGAAATTCTTGGTCTGGTGGCCGATTACTTTCACGCATATAAGGAAAATAAAAAGCCCTTTCAGCCCGGAGACCGCATTACCTATGCCGCGCGAGTTTTTGACGAGAAGGAAATGTGTAGCCTGGTTGATTCAGCCCTAGATTTCTGGCTAACTACAGGTCGATTTGCCGAAGAATTCGAGAGAGAATTCGCCAAGTGGCTGGGTATCCGCTTTGCCAGTCTGGTTAACAGCGGTTCCTCCGCTAACCTGATTGCTTTCTCTGCACTGACCGCCCCTGAGCTGGGGGAACGGCAAATCAGGCGGGGGGATGAAGTCATTACTGTGGCCGCAGGCTTTCCCACCACTGTGACGCCGGTACTCCAGTACGGTGCAGTTCCGGTATTTGTGGACGTGACCATTCCCCAGTACAACATTGACGTGACGAAGCTGGAAGTTGCTTTGAGCGAAAAGACCAAAGCTGTTATGGTTGCCCATACGCTGGGCAACCCCTTTGACCTGAAAGCCGTCAAGGGCTTCTGTGACAAACACGGCCTCTGGCTGGTGGAAGATAACTGCGACGCACTGGGCAGTCAGTATACCATCGACGGCGAGACCCGCTTCACCGGAACCTGGGGAGACATTGGAACGTCCAGCTTTTATCCCCCCCACCACATGACCATGGGTGAGGGTGGCTGTGTTTATACAAATAACCCTCAGCTCCACCGCCTGATCCTGTCCTACCGGGACTGGGGCCGAGACTGCGTCTGTCCCTCCGGACGGGACAACTTCTGTGGTCATCGGTTCGACGGCCAGTACGGCGAGTTACCCAAGGGCTACGACCATAAGTATGTATACAGCCATTTCGGCTATAATCTGAAAGTCACAGATATGCAGGCTGCCATCGGCTGTGAGCAACTGAAAAAATTCCCGGCCTTTGTGGAACGCCGCCGCCACAATTGGGCCCGCCTCCGGGCGGCACTGGAACCGGCAGCTGATAAGCTGATTTTGCCGGAGCCCGCAGCCAACAGCACACCCAGTTGGTTCGGCTTCCTGATGACCGTAAAGGAAGGCATAGACCGAGAGAAAGTTGTCCGCTATATTGAAGGCCAAGGCATCCAGACCCGGATGCTGTTCAGCGGCAATCTAACCAAGCACCCCTGCTTCAATCAGATTCGAGGCACAAATGCATATCGTGTGGTAGGTGCGTTGTCCGACACCGACCGCATCATGCGGGACACCTTCTGGGTCGGCGTCTACCCGGGTATGACGGATGAAATGATTGATTATATGGCCCAGATGATTTTGGAAGCGGTGGAACAATAATCGGAAAGGAGCTTCCTATGAAAGCCTCGGACTATATTGTAGAATTTCTGATTCAAAATGGCATTACGGATGTGTTTGGTTATCCCGGTGGGATGGTAACACACCTCATGGACTCTTTAGACCGGTATCGGGAGAATATCTCTGCCCATGTGAACTACCATGAACAAGCCTGCGCTATGGCTGCCTGCGGATGGGCGGAAATAACCGGGCTTCCCGGCGTTGCATACGCCACCAGTGGCCCGGGAGCTACCAATCTCCTAACGGGTATCGCCTGTGCTTATTTTGAATCGTTACCCTGTCTTTTTATTACCGGTCAGGTGAATACCTATGAGCAAAAAGGGATCTTGGGTGTCCGGCAGCGAGGCTTTCAGGAAACAGACATCGTTTCCATGGCTAAACCGGTCACCAAGAACGCCTTTATGGTAACGGAAGCATCCCAGCTTCCCGGTGCTCTGGAGCGGGCCTGGAAAACGGCAATGAGCGGACGGCGCGGCCCCGTCTTGCTGGATATTCCCATGAATGTCTTTCGGGGCGAGGTCGCGGGGTGTCCCGCAGGCATACATATGGAAACCCAAAGCGCTCTACCTCAGGCGGAAGCAATCGCGTCCGAAATTCTGTCGGTACTGCGAACCGCGAAGCGCCCACTTATTCTGGCAGGGCACGGAATTGCGCTCTCTTCTACAACAGATGCGTTCCGCTCCTTTGTCAATCTGACGGGTATCCCAACTACGACAAGCATGATTGCCGTAGATGCCCTACCCTCTGACTCTCCGCTCCATTACGGAATGATTGGTGCGTATGGTACCCGTATCGCTAATTTTCTAATTGATCACAGTGACTGTATCCTGACCCTCGGCAGCCGGCTGGACTGCCGTCAAACAGGCGTAAATAAAGCGCTCTTTGCTCCAAAAGCGCAGATTTTGCGGGTGGATATTGATGCGGGAGAGCTGGAAAACCGAACAAATGAGCAAGAACGGCAATATGTGGTGCCTCTTCAGACTCTGCTGCCTGCTTTGCGGCGAAAAGCAGAAAATCTGGAGTGGGACTTTTCCTCTTGGAGAAACCGCTGTGAGCGGATCCGCCGAAAGCTGGCGGCCGCAGACAACCCAGAGCCAGGGAATTTGCTGGCTGAGAAATTAGGAAACCTGCTTCCCGACGGAATCACAGTTACCACGGATGTTGGTCAAAACCAGGTGTGGATCGCTCAGAGCATGTCCATAAAGCCACATCAAAGGGTTCTGTTTTCCGGTGGTCATGGTGCGATGGGATACAGCCTGCCCGCCGCCATCGGGGCGGCTGTCGCCACCAAAAAGCCCGTGGTCTGCTGCGTGGGTGACGGCGGATTCCAGATGAACATACAGGAGCTAGAATTTATCGCCCGGGAAAAGCTGCCGGTCAAAATCGTCCTGATGAACAACCATGCACTGGGTATGATTCACCATTTTCAAGAGATGTATTTCAACAGCAACTATATGCAGACCGATGATGGAAAAGGCTTTACAGTTCCTGATTTTGCCCGAATTGCAGCGGCATACGGCATCCGCGTTGTTTCCGCTCTGGATACGAATACGCTGTCCTCTGTGTTTGCAGATGACAACCCCGTCTTTATCGAACTCTGCCTGCCCCAGACCACACATGTGTTTCCAAAGCTGGGGCTGAACAAGCCAATTCATCAGCAGGAGCCCCCATTGGCAGAGGATCTGATGGAGGAATTGGTCCAAATCTGCCTAGATGGGCGCTGAGAATGATTAAGGGGGACATATGTGAAAAAGGCATTGGTGACAGGAGCGACTAGCTTTCTCGGAAAACCGCTTATTCAAAAATTAAAAAGTCAAACATGGGAAGTAATCGCCGTGGTGCGGCCCGGGCATGTGGAAACGGACCTCTTGGAAAAGGAGCAGATAGTGTTCCTGGATATGGCGGAGTATAACCGCCTCGGCGAGCTTACAGGGCCCTGCGACTGCTTTGTCCACCTAGCCTGGGACGGAACTAGGGGGACATCCCGCATGGATACGATGCGGCAAGAGAAGAATCTGGAATACTCATTAGCCGGGATTCGATCAGTCCTCAGCGCGGGCTGCGCCCGTATCGTACTGGCAGGCTCCCAAGCGGAATATGGCCCCCACAAGGAAAAGATTACAGAAGAGAGCCCCTGTTTTCCCAATACAGAATATGGCAAGTTCAAGCTGGCGCTGTATCAGCAGGCGGCAGCCCTGTGTCGGGATGCCGGAGTTGCGCTCAAAGAGCCCCGTTTCTTTAGCCTGTATGGCCCCGGGGATTTTTCCGGTGCCATGGTTGTCAGTATCCTGTCAGACATGATCGCGGGGAGGCCCTGCAAGCTGACCCAGGGTATCCAGATGTGGGATTTTCTCCATATCGATGACGCAGCAGAAGCTTTGGCCTCTCTTTGCAACGCGCCCTGTCCTGACGGCATCTACAACTTCGGTAGCGGTGACCTTCGGGAGCTTCGGGCCTATGTTGAGGAGATGGCTACTGTCACACAGACAAAAAGCGAGTTGCTGTTCGGCGCAGTTCCCTACCCCGAAACGGGTATGGTATCATTATGGCCGGATGTTTCCAAGCTGAAGCGGGAGTTGAATTGGGCGCCCCGCATTACCTTTGCAGAGGGTATTCGCGCAATGATAGACAGTATGCAATATGGGGGATAGGAATGAAACTGCCAAATAGGGCATCCTTGATACAATTTATCAAGTTTGGGCTTGTCGGCGTATCCAATACGCTGATTTCCTTAGCTGTATATTATGTCTTTTTATGGATCAGCGAAAAGCTGTATCTGATAGGCAACGTGATGGGTTGGGTCGTCAGCGTGGCTAACGCATTTTTCTGGAACAACAAGTATGTATTCACTAGCGAAGCAACTGGCTGGAAGGCGGGACTAAAGAAACTGGGCAAGACTTATCTCAGTTATGGCGTAACCTTTCTGTTGAGCACCGGCCTTTTGTATCTGGAGGTGGACATCCTGCACTGGTCGGCGGTAATCAGTCCGGTTCTTAATCTCCTCATCACGATTCCGCTGAATTTTCTGCTCAATAAGTTTTGGACATTTCGCTAGCAAAGGATGATAGCTATGAAAAAAATTTCCATTATGATTCCCTGTTACAATGAGCAGGAAAATGTAAAACCGATTTGTGAGGCTGTACGGGAAATCTTGTATAAGGAACTCCCTACCTATGATTATGAGATTTTATTCATCGACAACAAATCCAAAGACCGGACACGGGATATCTTGCGGGAGTTGTGCCGCGAAGACTCCCATGTGAAAGCAATTTTCAACATGAAGAACTTCGGACAGTTCAACAGCCCTTACTACGGCCTCTGCCAGACCACCGGTGACTGCGCAATCCTGCTTTGTGCGGACTTTCAGGATCCCGTTGAACTGATTCCAACCATGGTTCATGAGTGGGAAAAGGGCTATAAGGTGGTCAGCATGATCAAAACCACCAGCAGGGAAAACAGGCTCATGTACTGGATGCGGAGCATATACTACAAAATGATCCACGCCATGAGCAGTGTGGAACAAATCGAGCATTTTACGGGATTCGGTCTCTATGACAAAAGTTTCCTCGATATTCTGCGCACGCTGAAAGACCCCACTCCGTTCCTGCGGGGCATTGTGGCAGAATATGCACCGGATCACCTGGAGATTCCCTATGAACAGCAACGGCGGCGCGCGGGCAAGACCTCCAACAACTTCTTTTCCCTGTTCGATGCCGCCATGCTGAGCTTTACCAGCTATACAAAGGGCGGTTTGCGCCTCGCAACTTTCGGCGGCTTTATCATTTCCGGCATCAGCTTTGTGATTGCATTGGTATATTTGATTTTAAAACTGGTCTACTGGGATCGCTTTCTGGCCGGCAATGTGCCAATCCTCATTGGTGTATTTTTTCTAGGCGGACTCCAAATGTTTTTCACTGGTCTGCTGGGAGAATACATTATGAGCATGAATACCCGTATTATCAACCGCCCTCTTGTGATTGAGGAACAGCGGCTAAACTTTCAGGAAGACACAGAACTGGCAGAGATAGAGGCAAAATGAAGGTTTTTGCCGATATCACCGCCTTCTGAAACAGGCTCCGTAATTTCAAAGGCTGCAAAAGAAGGCGAGCTCCGGGTATGGAACAACCCTACCGGCGGAAGAATAGAAGCCGTTATCCTCTGAACGCTCCGGCAATAACCGGACGCGCGGAAGCAGGCGGTAATAAGGAATGTAACTATGAAGAACCCTGTAAGTAACCAAACCTTTCCTATGCGGCGCATTTTCACGGCACTGCTGCTGGGCTACTGGGTGCTGGTGGTGTTGCTGTATGTCCTGATGGGTTATCAGCTTCACTTCCGGGAATCCCAGGGCTATATATCCATGGCGAACCCGGATGCGGGCTCCGTGGAACTGACCTCCGGCGCCGTTGTGGAGCAGACATTTAGCGTTCATATGCAGCGCATTCAGTCTATCAATGTGCAGTGGGGCGCGTATTACCGCTCCACCAACAGCGGCACCGTCACCGTGGGGCTGTACAACGGCAATACCGGCGAATGTCTGCTGTCTCAGGACTATGACGCCTCAGCCTTCACGGAAAGCTGTATTACCACCGTCACCGAGGGAATACCGCTAGATGATATTGATAACCTTCCGCTGGTGCTGCGGCTGACAGCGGATTCGCCGGAAGGTGGCGGCGTAACACCTCTGATGGCGTCCAACGGTGCGGCAGAAGCCAACACCGCTCTATCTGAAGGCCGGACGCCCTTTGCCCTTACTCTCAATGGTCAGCCCAGTGACGGTCTGCTCAGTTTCTCTGTCATCGGGGAGGACCGCACATGGATTGGCCTGTACTATTGGCGTCTGGCGGCAGCGGTCTGGGCGGTGCTGGCGGCATATCTGCTGTGGTGCTGGCACCGGTGGAAATCCGGGAAGCCCACGCTACTGGTAGGCGCTTTGATGGCGCTGGAAAAATACCGTTTCCTCATCAAGCAGCTGGTGGACCGGGACTTCAAGGCCAAATACAAGCGCTCTATTCTCGGTGTTTTCTGGAGCTTTTTAAATCCCCTTTTAAATATGCTGGTACAATATGTGGTGTTCTCCAATATGTTTCGGTTCAACATCGCGTATTTTCCTGTGTATCTGCTGTGCGGCAACGTGGTCTTCAACTACCTGGCGGAATCCTGCGGCATGGCGCTGATGTCCATCATCGGCAATAAGAGCCTGATCACAAAGGTCTATATGCCCAAATATATCTATCCCCTGACCCGGATTCTCTCGTCCCTTATCAACCTGCTGATCTCGCTGATCCCGCTGATGGCGGTGGCGCTGCTTAGCGGTCTGCCGATCACCAAGGCTTTTTTGTTGCTACCTATTCCGCTGATACTGCTGGCAATATTCTGTTTGGGACTGGGACTTCTGCTTTCAGCCGCTATGGTGTTCTTCCGGGATATCCAGTTTCTCTGGAGCGTACTGACCACCATCTGGATGTATCTGACGCCCATTTTCTACCCCGTCAACATACTGCCGGAACAAATCCAGACGATCGTGAAGCTGAATCCGCTGTATTTCTATGTGACGTTTATGCGCTCCTGCATCATCGACGGCGTTTCGCCGGACCCTCACCTCTATATCCAGGGTGCCATGGTGGCTGTGGTAATGCTGGCTATCGGCAGCATTGTGTTTAAGAAATCTCAGGATCAGTTTGTCCTGTATCTGTAAGCGGGGGTCGGAATGAATCAAGATAAGAACGAAAACCAGGCACGGGGGGCTGTCTCCCGCGACGCGATGATCGAAGTCCGGGACGTTTCCATGCGGTTCCGCCTGACGGATGATAAGATCATGTCTTTGAAGGAGTTTGTCACCCGCACAATCGCCGGAAAGATTCAAACCAGTGAGTTCTGGGCGCTGAAAAATGTCTCCTTCGATGTATACCGGGGCGAGGTGCTTGGTATCATCGGTCACAACGGAGCCGGAAAGAGCACAATTTTAAAGGTGATCTCCGGCATCCTGAAGCCCACGAAAGGCAGCGTCGTCTGCCGTGGTAATATTGTGCCCATGCTGGAGCTTGGCTCCGGCTTTGACATGGATCTGACAGGCCGGGAGAATATTTTCCTCAACGGCGCCATTCTGGGGTACAGCGAGGAATTCCTCAACGCCAAGTACCAGAAAATTGTGGATTTTTCAGAGCTTGGGCAGTTTATTGACGTTCCCATCCGAAACTATTCCTCGGGTATGCTGATGCGGCTGGCCTTTTCCGTGGCCACGGTGGTAAACCCGGAAATTCTGATCGTGGATGAAATTCTGGCTGTGGGCGACGCCAATTTCCAGGAAAAAAGCCGCAAACGCATGCTGGAACTGATGAGCGGCGGCACCACAGTGCTTTTCGTATCCCACAGCATGGGCCAGATTCGGGAAATGTGTGACCGGGTCGTGTGGTTGGAGCATGGCGTACTGCAGGCCGCCGGCGAGACCCAGGCGATCTGTGACCAATACGAAAATAGATAAACAGATGATGGAGGAGGAGAAATGGATGGAACAACAGCGGGAAAGGGAGCAGTCCACCTGGCAAGAGCCAAAGCGGAGCCGTCCCCTGTTTTCAATAGGGATTGTCTCTTATAACCAACACGAGTATATTTTTCAGTGCATTGACTCCATTCTGCGGCAAAATTATCCCGCGATTGAAGTGATCATTGCCGACGATCACAGTTACGATTTTGACCGGGAGGAGATTGAGCGCTATATCGAAAAACACCGCAAAAACAATCTGGTGCGTTACGAAGTATTCTCCAATGAGGAAAACATCGGTATCGTGAAGAACTGCAACCGCTGCATCTCCCGTATGCGGGGCGATTATTTCAAGACCATCGCGGCGGACGATATGCTTTACAGCAACGATGTTTTCGCCAAAATGGTGCGGTACATGGAGGAGCATAATTCCAAGATCGTCTGCGGCAGGGCAAAGGCCATCACCCATGACGGAAAGCCCACCCAAGACCTCTATCCCACCGATTATGACTTCAACATGATTTCCGGCATGACGGCGGCAGAGCAGTACAATTTTATGCTCCTTCGCCCGTGGTGTCCTATTTTTGCCCCCTGTATCTTCATGCGTCGGGATTTCTTCGAGAAAATGGGCGGCTACGATGAGCAGTATACTTATACGGAGGACTGGCCTTTCTGGATTCGCGTGACCAAGGCTGGAGAGGCCATTGACTTTGTGGACATGCTGATCATCCGTTACCGCTACGGCGGCATTTCCAACAGCGGTGACAACGAGTTCACCATCAACCATCTTCGAGCCCGGCACTACCAGGAGTGTGCCGACCTACTTCGGGCGGAAGTACCCAATTTGAAGGAGCACGGCACCTGGCGGCAGGTGCTGCGGTGCCAGTACAGTGCCAACGCCATCGAGATGCGCAGGGAGTTGGAGTTCTTCTGGAAGGATGCCAGCTTTGCACATAAGCTAATATTCCGTATGAAAAAGCTGCCTGTACTCTTCTATATCAAGCTGATGTCCGCCATTACCTACCGCTCTAGGTTCCACATTCGGAAGGAATGTACCTCGGCGTTGGTGGTGGGCGTGCTGATGCAGCTTGGAGTAAATCTGTTTCCGTGGGACAACACCGGCCGATGGATGGCCGCGATTATTTTACTGGCAATTGCACTGATCCTTATGAAGCTATGCGCTAACGTTATTTTGACTCTGCTGTCTCTTCGCGCAGACCTCAAAACCCGGCTGCTGGGAAAGTGAGGTGGACAGAATGAATCCATTGGTAACGATTATTATACTTTGCTATGATGAGTTTCAATATGTCTACCAGGCACTGAACTCCGTCCTTAAGCAGGATTATCCCAATATTGAACTGATTGTTTCCGATGATGCCTCCGAAAATTTCCCCGAGGAGCGTATCCGGACGTACATCGAAAAGCATGCCGGAAAGAACATAACCGCATGGTATATCAATCGCAACGAGAAGCACGTAGGCACTGTGAAACACCTGAATATTGTGGCAAAACTGGCAAAAGGCGAGTATTTCATGAGTGTTTCCGCCGACGATACCCTCGACAACCCGGAGGTAGTATCCACCTATGTGCAGGAGCTATCCACCAAATCTGATATGGATATTCTAATGGCTCAGGTAGCCATGTGCGGTGAAAAAGTGAAAGACATTCACTATTATTTTGTCCAGCCCCATATCCGTGAGATCCTACTCCACCATCAGGACAGCAACGCATTATTCAATGAGCTTGTACAGCACCCGTATCTGCCATCTGTCAGCACATTCTTCCGTCATACGTTCTTTGAGAAGCACGGTTATTTCGACGAGTCGTATCATCTGGTGGAAGATTGGCCTCTGCATCTGAAGATCGCCCGGGAACATATCCCCGTTCTATATGTGGACTTTGTGGCAGTGTGCCACCGTAGCGGTGGCGTCAGCCATCGGAATAAGGAACAGCAGGATCTCATTTACAACCAGTATTTGACAGACCTGCAGGATATTTACACCCGGGAGGTCCAGCCTTATCTGGATCAGGTGCCTAAGGATATTCGGGAGCGGGTGGCGCACAAGCACCGCGTGGATGCTGCGTGGAGCTGCTGGATCACCACTTATCGGGGAACCGGATTGAAGGGTACTCTTCAGTATTTGTTCCGGTTCTTTGATATTGAACTTTACAAGCGGCTTCCCCAGCTTTACCATAAGTTGCGGGGTAAGCAGTGGCTCGTGCTGCTCGCGGGACTATTGATCGGATGTTTCGGAAACTGGGCTTCCGCAGTGATTGGATACAGCGGTGCGTTGCTGTTTCCCGGATGGGATCTTTATGTCCCCTGTATGGTGCTCTTTTCTGTTGCTACTAAAGTTCTGGTAGCAGTCGGTGCAGTGGTATTGGCGGTTTATTATATTGCCAAGCTTTTTGTGTTGATTATGGACATCATGCAGCTCTATTTCTGAAGTCTCGACAATCGAGTAGGAGGCGGTGACTAGCCGCCGTCCTCTCACACCACCGTGCGTACGGTTCCGTACACGGCGGTTCAATCGCATAAGTGCAGGGACTCGTACCGGCTGGATATGGAATAGTATCCCGCCTGTGCGAGTCTCTTGTTTGTTATGGAGCTTGTCAACACCGGACTTCCTGCCACTCTCCAATAGCCCTTCACATATCCCCATCTATGGGCGTTGTATTCCGGCACGCCCAACTTCATGAGATTTCTGATTCGAGCCTTTGGCACCTTCCACTGCTTCCATATGTACATCCGCAGTCGGCGGCGCAGCCACTTATCCCATTCCTGCATTGTGGTTTTCATGCTTGCAATCCCGAAATAACCCAGCCATCCCCGGATGTAGACCTTTACTCGTTCCATTACCATCCGTACATTTCTGTAGCCCTGGCTGCGGGAAGTCAGCACTTTCAGCTTTTGTCTGGCTTTCTTCACGGACTTTGCGTGGACGCGGATGAAATATCCGTTGCGTCCCTTTCCCAGCGCAAAGCCCAGAAACTTAAAATTTCGGGCTGATACCACACTTACCGTCCTGCTCTTTTCCATGTTCAGCTTTAGCTTGAGCTTCCCCTCAAGGTATCGCCTGCTGGTTTCAAGCAGTCTTTCCGCCGCTCGTTCACTTCTGGCCAGAACTACGATGTCATCCGCGTATCGAACTACCGGCACTCCTCTGCGTTTCATCTCCTGGTCGAATCTGTCCAGATAGATGTTCGCAAGCAGCGGACTAAGCGGGCCGCCCTGGGGTGAGCCTTCTCTGGTTTTGATTACCAGGCCGTTCTCCATTACCCCGCTTTTCAGGTACTTCTTGATGAGCTCCGTTACCCGCTTGTCCTTCACCTGTTCCCGCACCATGTTCATCAGCAGTTCGTGGTTCAGCGTGTCAAAATATTTGGACAGGTCTATGAGCACCGCTCTGGTATAGCCCTTCTCTGCGTATTCCTTCACTCGCTGAATCGCCATCTGTGCACTCCGTTTCGGGCGGTACCCAAAGCTATCGTCCGAAAACAGCGGTTCGTAGATTGGGGTGAGTTGCTGTGCTATGGCTTGCTGGATCACGCGGTCTACTACGGTCGGTATTCCCAACTTTCGTACTCCGCCATCCGGTTTGGGGATTTCCTTCCGGCGCACCGGCTGGGGTTTGTATTTCCCATTCCGTATGCTCTCCAACAGGGTCTCCCTGTTCTCCCGCAACCAAGGCAAAGCCTCCTCGATGGTCATCCCATCAATTCCCGGCGCTCCCTTGTTTGCCTTTACCCGCTTGTACGCCCTGTTCAGGTTTTCCCTGTCCAGGATTCGTTCCAGCAGGTCTGCACCGTCCGCTTTCCGGCTTTCCCGACTGTCAATGCTCCGCGCTCCTGCATACTCTTCATGTTCCGCACTATCCCTTTGCAGGCAGCTGTCTCTGTTTTCCGCCTTCACCGCATTGACCTCCTTCTGTCCTTCTCTCGGACTAACGATTGTTCGGCCCTTTCCGGTTTTTTTCCCCCGGTACTATGGCCTCGGCTGACTTCTGGCAGTTCGTTGTTACTACGCGTTTTTTTCCGAATATGTCTTCTTGACGCGCCTGCCAGACCTCCCCGGGTACTCACACATTCTTTCCCTCTTATACCTGCCGCATTTACCTCAGATGATTCCGTGCAGTTATTGGGCTTTGGCTTCTTTAGCAGTCTCACCCTCATCTGCGGCCTTATATGCGATTTCTGTTCGTCAGGCCAGAGGTTTGCCCATTGGAGCACTTCGCAGCTCCGCAATCCGGCTTCCTTCAGATTCCACCTCACGATGGACACCCTTGCCTTCGGCTATGACCTTCCCACTGCCGGGCGGTCTCGGGACTTTCACCCGTTAGAATGTGCGCTCGCCTGGCGCACTAGTCAAAACCTCCGGCTAAGCCTAATCTCATTAAGATAACCGCCCCAATGTAGCCGCCTCCGGGAGAAAATCTCGGAGGCGGTTTAGTAAACACATACATCAGGAAAGAGGGCACGACAAAAGCGCGGAGTTTCCTCCGCGAAAAACGAATATAAAACAACCTCAAATCATCCGGTACTGAAAACTGGCCGGGCGCTTCACGCGCATATTCCTCGGTTTTTGCTGGCCAGGCCGAACAGGAAGCAGGAATTTTGCAATCAAAGGCTCCACTTTGGCCGCAGGAACAAAGTCAAGCAGGAACTCCCGTGCAATGTGAGCGGCGAAAGCGGCGTTAACGCGGTAGAGATATTTGCCCTCCGGCTGTGTAAAAATAGCATGTAGACGAAGCAAGGAAGCAAAATTATAGAGCGTCATTCTGGAAAAGATCTCCTGCTTGATAAATGAGCGCTTTTTTGCATGAAAGTGTGTCAGCGCAAGGGTGTATTTCAAATCCCGGAAAGATGTCTCGATACCCCAGCGTTTGTGGTAAAGCTCACGGAGTAGCGGAGGCTGGAACCGGTCTGCGGGAAGGTTGGTGATCACGGTCTCGTACAGGCCCTCTTTGACCGCAAATCTGACCACACGGAAGGAGATGAGACCGCAGAAAATTCTGTGTAATCGACGAACCTCGACAGTATGAAAATCTTCGACTAAGTCAAGAATGAGAACAAA
>NZ_JAFBIS010000026.1 GCF_021531435.1 Oscillibacter valericigenes | reverse complement strand
CCATTCGGCCGTTTTTAGGCGGCTACGATTGGCCGTTTTCTTCCGACACTATTTGGCCGTTTCCGTCCGACTCTAACAGCATTTCTATATGATGAATTTTTGGCTGAAACAGAAGTAACTCATGCAAAACAGCGTTAAATCGGAAGTAAATCTTGCAAGTATTAGCGCCGGGCGGAATTAGCCATTGGGGGATGCGGCGGCAAATTTCTGTCAGAACAAGTACCCATATCGCCGCATCTGCTCCAAAATCGTCATCTCGACTCGCTCCACGATTTCGTTGGCATAATAATCCTTGAGTTCCTGAATCTCTTGGTGCAGTTGTTTCTTTGTAAAATAAAACTTCAGCCGGCTTCCAAACAACCGGCTTACAGCCTCGGCTTGTTCATCAAAATCTGATACAAACGGTTTTGCTTTCACAGCGTCGATGCATTCATAGATGTCTCTGGTAAGAGGATAGTCGTTCAGGTCAGAAAGAAGTGCCAATCCGTTATCAAAAATTGGGCACAACCTGAACGTCCCGTCTTTTTCGTTTCGAATCACAGCAATGTTGTTGGTATGCCGATCCTCATTCAGGATAAATGCATCAAGTTCCAGAAGTGTGCTCAGGTAAGCTCCAAAATCAGCTAGCCCGGTACGTTCCTCCACAAAAGAAACCGTATACTGAATGCGTTCCTCTGTCTCTGGGATTTCTGCCAGCTTTTGGGCCAAACCAACACCGTAATAGGCGCGGTGCAGTTTTTCCAGCGGTAGGAGCATTTCTCCCTCCTGACGGAAGTTTTTGCTCTGACATCCGATATACTCTTTATCAGAAGCTAAAATCCTAACTGGAGTATAACACACATAGTTTTCGATTGTAGAGTTCTTCAGCATCCAGCTGACCATTACTTCAGATAATGCCTCATATCCCATGTGATCAGCCTTATACCAGTCGGTACCAATATGCCATTTCGGCTGGTCCCCCTTGGAGGTGTGGCCGCTGATCGGCTCGTTTTCATATGCGGTCAAATTTACTTCCTTCATACTCAGGCACCTGTCCTTCCGTAATACTGGAATTTCAGCCACAAGTCATCTTCTGCCGTTCGGCCATTTGTTTTTTCCACAATTTGTAATGAATCATAGTCCTGCAATCCCAGTCCAGCCAGGAGAGTCTTCACATTTCCGCGAGTCCTGGGAAAGCAACGGTCCTGCAAAAACACATAAAAATCCTCCCATGTTGGGTTTTCCTTCACGCCGAAAGCGCGGTGGAGAATATCCTTCGTGTAGTTTTGGATCCGGATTTTATTTTGCAGGAAATTCACATCGATAGCTGTACAAGGCTTGTTCTGATACATCAAAGTCATTCGCATTGTATATCCGGCATCAGGTGCCTGATTCAGATACTTGCTCACAATTTGTCTGGAGGTACCATACCGATCCGCAATCGTCTGCATGGGCACCCCGTCCGCACGCAGCTTCCGCATTGCTGCAATATCTTCATTTGTAAACTTCTTTTTGCGGCCAGCCTGCCGGGGATTTTTTTGATTGACCTGTGCTGCTATTTTTTTGAGTTCGCTTACGTCCGTCGTTCCAAACAATTCACGACACAAAGCCTTATAATCTACATGTTCCATGCAAACACCTCCAGACATATTGTATGTAATTTTTTTAATTTAATTACATCATATGTGTTTGGATAAGAATTGTCAACTGTTTACGCTTACAAATCATTAAAACAGGACATAGCTGGTATTGTGATCGGCTGAAACAAAGAGGGGGTTGCCTCACTTCTTTAGTGAGACAGCCCCGTTTTGTGTGTTGGTTACACTCGAATTCTGCCGATTATTTTGAACTTTGCTGCGGGATCCGATTCAGGACTTTGCGATAAAACGATTGATATAGAGTTGAAATATCAATCGTTCTACCTTGCGCGGCGGGCAGGCCAGATACCTGAATACGGCCGTCTTCCAGGGCTGCGTTGCTGACAGAAATCCGGATGCGGATCTGATCCTGTGGTTTGATGGCTGAGCTCAGAAGTGTAATTTTACTTGCATTGCTGACCTGGACTTGGAACTGTTTCTGGCAGCAGCCAAAGAAGTTTTCGGCAAAATCGCCTTTAATGATAATGGGCTTATCGCCCGGAAGGCTGAGCATATTAACCAGCGGCCGGCGGTCAAGCTTTGTTTTAATTTCATAGAGCTTGTCTTCGTTCGCGTAGTCGTTTCTGCTGGCGTAAGGATCCTGAATGTCATGACCAAGGATATACTGGATCTGGGGTTCTTCCAGTCCAAGAATATACAAATGCGTGCCCAGATTTCTGCGGCAGAGATATACGGTCGGATCCTTTTCGCGAACACCATCGAACGCAAAGCGGTTTTGCTCCAGCTCAATATCAATATAGGCAAGCTCAGCCTCTGGGACTTCAACTTTTTTCAAAAGCTTTCGCCCGGCCGCAGTCAGTTTTGAAGAACTGCATCGTGTCAGGAAATCGCTCCCGCTGCAGACGATGGGGAGCTGATCAAATGTTTTGTTGGGAGGAAGCACCAGATGCCCGGCATCAATTTCACTCAGCATGTATGTTTTGCGGTCTTCCAGAATTTTCAGGAGAGCGGATGGTATGGGCAGCATTCTTGCCATATTCTTTGTCTTGCCGCCAGCCTGCAGCTGATTGGTTCCACGGCGGGTGCTCTTGTAAATCCACAAGCAGTAACAGCCGGGATGATGCTGCATTGGGATGATATCCCCCCAATTGAGACCGCAGGCCTCTTCATTTCTTAATCCAAGGCAGAACATGAACGCAAGGCCGATTTCCTGGCCGGATTCCCTGCAATCGCGCAGAATGGCTCTGGTGATGTTAATTTCTTCCCTGATCGTAAATGATTTCCGCAGGACTATGTGCTCTTTTTTTGCCTGATGTTCCCATGTTTCGGTATCCGGCACGGTATAACTGGAACCATACAGGACATCATCACAGATCTGCTGCTTTGCCGCTTCCTCGGTTACGACCTTGATGAGGCGGCGAAACGTCTGAAGCCGGGAAGCGGTATAAACGCCATTCTTAACCTTGCTGCCCCGGCCTTTGATTTCCTCGATAATTTTATCGAAGTCATCTTTCGTGAGATCTTCTAAAGGAAGGTGTGGGACAAATGGGAAAATTGTGTTTTCATAAATCAGCTTGTATTCACGCAGAGTGGAATCTTTTTTCCAGTTCCTGGAGATTCCACCGACGTGGTTTTTGGCTGATTTGTCTTCATAATAATAGAAGTTGTTCAAAACGCCAAAGAAGGTAAATTTGCCGTCAATTGTCTGAGGCAGATTCGAAAAGTCCAGTTGCCTGTCAGTTTTGTTTCCCATGGGAGCCTCCTTCTGTTAAAGTCAGCATGCCGTTGAATCCGTGATCACATTCTATGGTGATTGAAACTTCAGATGGGGCAGATGAATTGCCTTTGGAACCGGGAGCAACTTTACAGGTCAAACTCGCTGTTGCGCAGCAAGGCATCATAGCGGGCACTTCCAGCACACGATCCTTGGCGGTGAACACTTTTTCGTAGGGCAGCTGAGAGGAACCGATGCGGTGCAAGGCTGACCAGGCTTCAAGTTTGGCAAGCATAACGTTCTGGGAGAGGCTGTTTGAAAAATCACAATAGTGCTTTGCAAAAGTGTTCTGCTGCTGAAGGCCGAGAAAGTAGTCGCATTCGGAATTGCTGAAACCGCAGGTTTCTTTCAGCCGAAAGCGGACATTTGTGCGGAAAAAATCGGCTTGGTAGCGGCTGAAATTGCTGACTTTTGCGCCGCCGTCTTCATCCGGTATTTCGAGATAGATGTCTTCAATGCCAATCGATTGAATGAGCTTTTTACAATAACGCTGCAGTGAAGCAGGAGAGACGGGCTGAGAAAGTGATGCCGTGCCGCCAGATGAACTGTCAAAGTCAGAAAGGATGAAATAATCGGAATTTTCAACAAGGATCCCGCTCTTTTCCATGCTTTTCATTCGCTCGAGAATCAGTTTGGACAATACGGAGATCACCGGTATCCGGCGATACTCTTCCTCACGGCGGAGTGCAACAAGCGTGCGCTCCTTCTTAGTGCCGTTCTGCGGCTTTTCCTCAGAAACCGCCTGGTACACCAGGAACTGGTAATCATGTGTGTACGGCAGACTGACAAAGTCCCGGTACTTCAATGCGCAGACCTGAGCAGCTGGTAAGCCGGTATAGAAACGAATCAGTGCGCCCAGAGCAGGGCCGGCAGGCAACTCCTTATGAACGGTGTCCAGAAAGATCTGCTCTTCTGATATGGAAAAGGTCTTTTTTGTGAGAGCATCGCGCAATTCCTGAAAATCTGAGTGTCTAAGGCGGCTGGGAGAAGGCTCGTCTTCAAGGGGATTGGCCTTGTAGTACCGCTCTTTCACGGCGATATCCAGGAGAATGCTGAGGAAGTTCCAGATGTCCAGTTCAGCTTCATCCACATTGCAAGACGCTCCGCAGCATGATGTGGAGGACAGAAATGCGGCTGATGCCGCTTCATACTCTTCCCGAACAGAAGCGCCGACCAGAAGCTGCGAAGCGGCGCTGCTGCGGATGAAACTGCGGCAGATGTCAAACTGATTGAATTCACTAAGAACTTCGTCCTGAAAATGGAGATACCAGAATGACTTCAGTGTTAGTGGACTTTTTTTGTAATGCGTATTCAGCAGTTTAACAGCATGATTGTAGATTTTGTCTGAGAAAACAGCTGTATCTTCCAACCAGTGATGGATTTCTGCCTCATTTGTGCACATGGTGTTCCATACGCAGGCAGATTTGATTTCTTTCCCTCGCTTAAGAATATTCTGCTGTTCTTGCTTGTGGCTCGGGTATTCACAGAGATATGCTTTGACTTTGAAGCGCATATCACGCTTCTGAACTGCTGTGTACCAGATTGTCAGCTCGGGGCTGAACGAATAGGCCTGAGGACGCGCCCGGCGCTTTCTGAGGGAGGATGCATTCAGATAGTCCTTCAGTGCTTCGCGGATGCTTGCCTTGCCAAGCAGTGCGTAAAGAGGGACGCAGAACTCCGACCGTACGAAAAGAATATGAGCGCATGACGGGGAACTGCGGTGCAGACAGGGAGTTACGGAGACTGCCGAATCGGCCTTGCCTTTTACTATGCGAATCAAAACTTTGTGTTTTTCTTTCGAGGAAAACAGATTCATTGGGAGAAGATCGACAGCATCTACGAAAGAAGCCATTGAGGAATCAATCAGGCTTTGGAATAACTCCTGTGCAGTTGACTCTGCCAAAAGCATCAGCAGGAGAGTACCGGAAGCGGCTTCGTTGATAATCCGGAAAAAGAATCGGGCATTATCGTCAGGGCTGCGCTGGAATGCAAGGATTGGCCCATATTGATTCGGTAAGATCCTGCCGCTTGTGAGGTCGGAGGAGGAATGAAATTGATATCGCCTGATGTCGGAGAATTCTCCTTCCAAAGCTCTGGCAGTTGTATCCCAATGCATTAAGAAAACGGGCCGAACATCAATATAGCTGTTAAAACAGTAACTCTTCTGGCAGCGGCGAAGAAAAGCAGGAGATGGGTTTAAGATGAGAGCGGCTGCATGCGGCTGACAGCAGTCCAAAAACTGCGAGAAGACGTAACCGCTTTCAACTGAAAAATCGGATAGTTGACGCTTGGCCTCGGACAGGTGCTGATAGAGGAGGACTTCCAAAAAGTCGGAAGCCTTCACTTGCGCCAAGAGCTCAGCAGCCCGATTGAATTCATTTTCAAAATGTGGTGAAACATCAAAGGTTTCTTTTGCATTTTCAACACACGCACGAATGTACTGAAAAGGATTATCGATGGTATTTGCACGAGGTAAATAGTATTGATGGATCCATAAGCAGTACTTCATTTGAAGCTCGGGGGAGATACTGGCGTCGCTGAAAATGCGGAAAGCGTTTTCTGCGTCAACGAGGGTGTGGGGCTCTTCCGTAGAAACAGCTGAAATACAGGTCAATGTGCGGGTGAGATTTTGAAACGATTCCTGGCTGATGAAGGGAAAAATAGGGAGCAGCTCCGATTGGTTGTTCTGATATGCGTGGTAGGCTGATTCCGGGGTGGTATCCCGGTGTGAAACAATCGAATACACCAGAGCGAAGACGAAAAGATCCGAGCAATTTTGCTCTTTGCTGTAGTCGACTTCGTAAGCGCAGCAATCATTGAGAACATCAAAAAATTCCAGCCAGTTTATGCGGAGAGTGGGATAGGTGGGAAAAGATGGCTGAACCACAAGTTGGTACGCATTGTCAAAAGCAGCATCAAACCAGATATCTTGGAGATGTGCATTCAAAAGCGAGGTGCTTTTCGGGAAAATATGCAAAAGCTTCTGGTGATTGGCAGGGTCGCGGTAAGCGTCATGTGGGTTTCGCCAATGCGTGCTTGTTGCAATCTGATTCAGATATAGCATGAGGACACGCATTTCCAGATCGGAAAGATCATCTGAAGGATCGAAGCCGAAAGCAGAGAGAACGGGCGAAAGATTGCTGGGAGAAAAAACTGCAGTATGCATGGCAACCTCCTGAAATGTTGTTTTGCAGTGTCAAAAGGGGTGCCGCAAGAAATTACAAAATGATGACCTGACTTGAAGCAGCGAACTTAAAATTTGACAAAACAACAGAGAAAGGGTATCCTTCAAAAAAATAGTAAGGGAGGATATATTATGTCTGCTATTGCCTGTTTGGACGCTGATCGTTCTAAGTCAATCCGTGCAAAGAACGTACAGTTCTACTGCGGCATGAAGGGCCGGGATTACTTTTGCCCGAATCCGCTGTGCAAAGCCAAGATGAAATATGTCGAGCGCGGTGATCAAAAGTATTTTTCCGCGCCGTATGCTGGTGCGAAGCATGCCCAGACCTGCGTATACGGCCTGGCGGGGTTTGAAAATGATCAAGACCTGAGAGAGTATGGAAATATCAAGCCTCTCAACCTGCTTGAGACGTTCATTAATGGATCGCAGAAAACTGATGCATCAGGTAATCGTGACAATGGGAACGTCAGTGGGGTAAAAAATGAGGGGGCCGCCAGAATAAATTCCCTCGATCGTATGTACAAAGTCTGCAAGCAGAATGCGCCTTCTACCTACATTGGCCCGTTCCCGGTCAGGGAGCTCCTTTTAGACAATCGCTCCATCGATCAATCCTGCCCGAAATTCGACCATCCGTTTATGGCTGAGTGTGTGTTGGCAGAATCGCCCGTTTATAACAGTGAAAACATGGTGATCAATTGCAAAGTTATCGGTGTACGAACCTGTATGCGGATAACACTTAAATTTGAAGATCGAGAACTTTTTGCAAAAATGAAAGGTAAGCTGTTTAGGACTCTTGTTGCCCCTGGTGGCAAAAAGGAGAGCAAGCTCCTCAGGAATTCCATCCTTGTAGTTGCGGGAAATTGGGAAAAGGAAGAGGGTGAGAAGCACATTTTCACCACAGTGTACAGGCGCAGTCAGATCAAAATCTACTGATTACTGCTCTCTGTTGTATGAGTTTCTGGTGAAATCTCCAATGGAAATCAGTTCTGTTCTTCAGTCATTCCATTCCCAGAATGAAATGACTGAAGATCATTTTCAAAAGCATCGTTGCTGCATGAACACCATTTTGCAGATCGTTATAGTTTCCTCTTACACATGCATTTCGGAAATACCAGAAATTCTTCACAAAAGCACCGCTGTTTACCCTAAACCCAATGGTTATGCTTTATTCGCCACCAGATCTGCAAGCAGTTCAGCCAGCAGCAATTCCTGATAGCCGTCATATCCGCTGTCACCAACCGCCTCTGCCGTTGAAGCAAGGGCGGTGTTTTTACAGGTTCGGAGAAGCGCCCGGCTGGCTTCGGTCAACATTACATCTGAACGGCAGCGCATATAATCCGCCGCCGTCATATGCCACAGATGCAGGCGGTTCGGATAGCGTGTCAGCAGCTGCAGGGCGATGGTCAGGCCCTTCCCATCAAAGTCTCCCGCATAATACAGGTCTGTGCCGGAAGCGGCCAGCATATCCAGCAGGCGGATCACTGCAACTGCCGGCTGGCCGGATGTACAGATCAGTGGAGAATGGAAATGCGCCGCCCGGTCACACAGCTGAGAGAACACCATTTGATTCTCCACCAGATAGGCTCTTCCCGAAGGGCTGTCCCCTGCCGTCACGCCGGACAGATTGGTGAGTGTAAGGGTGCCGGCCTCGTTTCGCAGGCGGAAAGCCCGGTAGGCAGGGTGTTCTTCCCCACCCGTATAGAGACGCACGCCCACCTGCGTCACAGAGCTCGATATGCTGTCGCATAAAATGCCGCAGTTATAGCAGAGCTCAGCCCGTGTCTCGGCATCAGACGGGAACTTCATGCCGGTCCGTGCTGACAGGAGGTGCAGGAAAATCTTTCCGCACAGGGTATTGCCGTCCAGCGCATGGGGATCCGAT
The DNA here is from genome assembly GCF_021531435.1 of Oscillibacter valericigenes. Lineage (GTDB taxonomy): Bacteria > Bacillota > Clostridia > Oscillospirales > Oscillospiraceae > Oscillibacter > Oscillibacter valericigenes_B. The sequence continues at coordinate 19,741 of NZ_JAFBIS010000026.1, read as the reverse complement.
GTTGCGTGGGCACTGAGCACCGCCAGCCGAATTCGCTCCCCGGAGTGGCTTTCCAGCCAGTCCACACTCTGGCACGCCTGCAATACCGCCTTCTGTGCCGTACGCCCATCACTGCGCAGGGCTTTTCGGATCAGCTGATATCCTTCCCCCTGCCTGCCGGTCAATTCTTCCAGCCATCGGCGGCACGTCTCGCTCCGCACCGCTTTCTTTGCCTGCTCTGCCATCCGCAGAACGCAGGCGTCCATTTGGTCCAGACGCTCCTGCTTCGTCTGGATGACGGTGCCGAAATAGCTTTCCAGAACTTCTTTTAAAACAACGCCGCGATACCGTGTATTCTGAAGTGCAGCCTCAAAATCCGCTGTTTTGATGCGAAGGGGGGCGGAAAACGACCGTCCAAACAGATCGCGGGCGGCGCCGCACTCCTCCGGTGTGGCATCCTCCAGACAAATGGTTCCGGCCGGGCGGCCAAACCCCCGGTATTTCCGGAGAAGCTGCTCCAGAATCCGGTGGTAGGCGGGATGATCCTTAAAATAAGTCACGCAGGATGATGTCATCTCGTTCATGGGCCATCCTCCAAAGTGCGGCTGGCGCCGTCCCAGTAGTAACGCAGAATCGTAACGACCGAAGCATTGGCCGGACGGTGCAGTTCGGCAATATCCAGACTCTTCACGTTGGCATAGCAGCCCCAAAGTGCCTGGGAGTTCATGATATAGTCGAAGTCCAGAACACCCACCAGTTCAAACATGGCGCTGATATTCCGCTCATCCACACCCGCGAAGGCCTCGTCCAGCGCCAGAAGTCTGGGGCACTGAGGGCCTCCCTTCTGATACTGGGCGGAAACCGCCGCAAACAGCGGAACATACATGGCCATGGCTTTCTCGCCGCCGCTGAACTTGTTGAAAGCACGGTCAGTCAGTTCCTTTCTCGGCTCCCCGTCCCGCTCATACATCAGCTGGAATTCATACCAGTTCCGGTAATCCAGCACATCGCGGATCAAATCCGCGTAGCTGACCATCTGATTCCGCAGCGCGGCTTCCTCTCTGGCCCGCCTGACCTTCGTGCGGAAGTGCGTGGATACGCTCTGGCTGTCCTCCCGGGTCAATAGTGACCGGTCCTTATTCAGCAGCTGGACCAGCCTGGCGGTATCCAATTCCTCTCCACCCTCGGCTCGCTTCGGCTTCCAGTCCAGGCGGAATGTCAGGCCCATGGAAGTATTCAGCGTTCCCATCAGATCGGTCATGTTTTTCGTCCACTGCTGGCTCTCTTCAATGCGTGCCCGCAGCTTATGGCTGATGGTCTCTGCCAGAATATTCTCAAACAGATCCCGGTCCTTTTCCTCCAGCACCGTGGCCGTCATGTCGATTTTTGCCTGCAGCTCCCGAATGAAATCGTAGAGGGAGAGTTCTTTCCCCTCCCACTGCAGACTGATGCACAGCCTTTGGCGCAGCATTCCCGCCCTGGCGGCATCCTCGAAGACCAGTTCGATTTTCGGCTGGTATTTCAGAAGGGTATTGTTGTGCTGCTGATAGTTGTTGCGCAGGGCCTCGCCGATGCGTTCGGGAGTGCGCTCCCGATCCTCCGGGCGCACCTTTCCGCTGGCTTCCTCTGCCTGCTGTTCCAGGGTATCTCCAGTTACTGGAGAGAGTCCCAGCCTCAGATCCTCCAGAAAATACTGCTTCAGGGCTTTCTCTTCCCAGACGGCTTCCTGCAGGGTCTCATTCTGCTGCTGGAGCAGGCCGGACAGATGGTGGCGTCTCTCTTCCAGAATGACGCTCTGCTTTTCCGCATCCTGCATCCGGCCGCGCTGCGTTTCAATCTCCTGCTCCAGTTCCGCGCGCTGACGCGCTCTGTCCAGGTTTTCCGGCCTGTTCAGGAAATCCTGTATCACCTGAATGCGCGCACGGGAGAGCTCCAACTGCTTTTGCAGCTGCGAAACCGTCTTTTTCTGACTGCTCTCCTGGTCGCGAAGCTCCGCAGCATGATCCTCTCTGGTTTCGACCGCGTTGACCAGATGAATGAGATTGTTGTAGCTGACTGTCAGCGTAAACAGCAGCTCCTGATAAGTGTTGGCGGCAGCGAGCGCCTCCTCGTACGCCTCTTTTGTGCGCATATAGGGCAGGCCCCGGCTTAACTCCCGGCTCTGCTGTTCAATTCTGGCAGAGGCCTGTCTGGCCGCGTGCTCCTTTTCCATGCACCGCTTCTTTTCACTCTCCGCCTCCGTCAGTGCCTTCCGTGCCTGCTCCAGCATTTCCAGAGCATGATCCAGATCCAGTGCCGTGGGCATTCGGCCACGCTCTTCCTGCAGGGCAGTCAGCCGCAGGTTCAAGGCGGCTACCTCGGCCTGCTTTTCCTGCGCCAGTCTCTCCGCCTGTTCCAGCCGGTTTTCCAGTTCGCGAAGCTGACGTTCCCGGTTGGCACGCCGCGCAGCCGCGCCGACGAAGCCGGCAGGGCCCTCCGCGCAACTGCAGCCCTGAACAGCGCCGCAGCGAAATCTTCCATCCGGCAGCAGAGCCGTTCCCGCTTCCAGATCAGACTGGGATATCCCACGCAGGCAGGCAGTGACAGCGTCCCGGAAGCGCGGGTCGCCATCCGGGATCAGACTTGTAATGGGGTCATCGGCGGGCGTTTCCGGAATCAAAAACCGATCCGGGTATGTAGAGAGCAGTTCCTGAATCTCGTCCAAATGTTCTTTCGGAACCACCAGAACGTCCAGAAGCCCGGCATCCGCCAGCTGTGCTTCCAGCAGGGCTCTGGCCCCCTCCCCCAGCTCCGGTGCAAAGTCCACCACCTCGTAAAAGGCCGCATGGGGAATCCCCCGCATCATCAGCTGGATGCGGGTCGCCTGGATCTGTTCTCTGCGGGGCGGTATGGGGTCGGACTGTCCCTGCAGTCTCGTCAATTCCCGTTTCACATCGTCCCGCGCCTGACGGAGCGATTTCCATTCCAGTTCGCCCTTGTTCCTCCCATCCTGCAGCAAGGTGAGTCGATTCAGATAGCAGGATTCGACCAAGCTGCTCACAGCCGACCAGTCCGCGGGAGAGCGGTACTGGGAGATCATCCGTTTCAGGGACAGCATATCTTCCTGTCCCAGGCAGAGCTCCTGATTATCAGCCTGCTGGCGGGAGATTTCCTCCAGCAGCCGATCCCGCTCCTGCCGCTCCTGCTGCTGGGCGTCCCGCAGCGTGCTGCCCGCCTGGATCTCTGTTGTGGAGGCCTGATCCAGATCCTGACAGGCGGCGTCATACGCATCTTTGGCCCGGGACAGCTCCGCAAAGCACGCCAGCACCTCGCTGATCTGCTCTTTACGTCTCCGGAGTGCCGCGGATGGGTTCTGCTGGCCGGCATTTTCCTCCCGTGCCTGCAACGCCTGAATAAACCGGTCGTGGTCTTCCTCCAGCAGCAGGCAGGTGTTCTGTTCGTTCAGTTCTCCGATGCCGGACTGGACAGCATCCTGTGCGTCAGAGAGTGTCCGCTCCAATTGGCGCAGCTCTGCTTCACAGCGCCGGATGCTGTTTTGCAGGCTCTCCACCTGTTCATTGCCGCTGGCTATTTGTTCGGCATACTGCCGGCAGGTGGCTTCTTCGTCCTCCATCCGCCTCCCCTGGACCTCGAGATCGTCCTCTCCCAGTTCTGACTGCTGGGCCTGAGCACGTCTCAAAAGGGCCTCTGCCTCTTCCTGCCGCTGTGTCTGATCCCGCAGTTCCTCTTCCAGCTTATTGAGATTGTTCCGGGCATCCCGGAGCTGGGCCTGAAGCTGTACGGTTCTGGCATGTGCCTGCAGATAGCCCTGTCCCTTCATTCCCAGCATATACTGATTGTAGCGGGTATACTCATTGCGAATAATGGCGGCATCCCGCATGGCCGCCTGATAATCCCGCAGCGTGTCTTCCAGCGCGTCCATGCGCTCCATGGTGCTGACCATGGCAGATAGGTCTTCATCCGTCAGCACCTGCAGGGATTCGTTCAGGATCTTCTTGACCTCAGAAGGCTTGAACGCCTCCTTGGACAGTTTGGGCGTGCGCACCTTGATCAGCAGCTGAATGAGCTGATCGTACTGGCGGATGTCACGGAACTGAAATACCCGGTCATTGACCATCTGCTTGTAAACGCCCGGGCTCTCCGCCCAGTTGTTCTCGTCATCAATGAGGTTCCGGAGCTTCTGCTTGCTCAGCGGGAGCATCTGCGTCCCTATTTTTTCACAAAGTGATATGCCGCCGGGGCCAATCCGACGGCCATCGCACAGGCAGAAGCCCCAGAAGTCGATTCCTTTTCCCCTCTGCGCCCGCATGCCAATGCCTATGGTCAGATATTCCTCTGTGTTCTCTTTTTTGAATTCCAGGTACAGGTATCCGGTAGACTCATCCTGATCACCGTCGCCCAGAAGATAAAACTCCATCTTCCGATCCCGGGAGCCGAAAGGATCCAGCCGCTCCGGGCTTTTGTTCCCGTCCAGAATAAAGGGGATAAAGCTCTGGGTCGTAATGGATTTTCCGGATGCGTTGTCGCCCCGCAGCAGGATATGGCCGTTTTGAATCAGGAACTCCTCCTGGTCATACAGCCAGAAATTCAGGAAACCCAGCTTATGCATCTTCCAGCGGTTCATCGGCATCCTCCTCTCCTGCATCGTTCTGATATCGCTCAGGGTAGTGTCCCACCCATTTGCCAGCGGCGGGATAAATCGTAAAGCCTTCTTCCTGCTCTTCCAGTTGCATCCAGCCTGCCATATAAGCGGTCAACTCCTGGGCAAGCTTGTCCATGGGAAGCTCCCGCAGGCGCCGTCCCCAGCCATTTCCATACTGGCTTCGGCATTGAGCCAGCTCCTGCTGGAACTCCCGCCGGGTCAGGAAGACGGTGTCGTCTTCATTGCGGGGATATACGCCAGAAAGAATCTGACCGCGCAGCTGCGCGCACAGCAGCAGCGCAGCGTCCGAGATGGCGGCGTCCCGTGGATAAACCGGGCCAAAGCGGTTATCCTGCTCCAATACCAAAAACGCGCCGTTCTTGTGGATTTGCAGTTCTCCGCCCAGAGCTTCTCCCAGATACCGGCTCAGCCATGGGCGCTGGTTCTTCACATAGTCATAGTCGCTGTGGTTCTGTTCCGACCAGTAGAGAGCCGGGGCCAATGTCAGCTGCCGGTATACGCGCTGGATTCTCTGGCGGCCGCGTTCTGCCTCTTCTCCCTCCCAGGAGAATGCCTCAAAATCCCCGATGCTTCTGCAGTGCATGATATCCCGGCCAAAATGGACGGGAAAATGCCGGGATAACCCTGTATTTTCATAGAGAACCTCCTGGGACTGGTCATTGCCAAAGCCTTCGCTGACGCCGTCATATACCAGGAGCATCCCCATTCTCTGCGCATATTGGAGAACGCGCACCAACGCTTTTCTGTGGTGGAAGCGCGTCCAGTCCACCGGCTGCACCTCTGCAAGGATTGCCTCCAGCGATTCCGTCAGGGAGGACAGCAGGAACTGCTCCCCATCGTCCAGATCAGAGAGAAACAGCAGCATCGCGCACAGCAGGCAGTAGTCCAGCTTCTCCTGGAACTCCTGTATCCCCATCCAGGGCATCGCCCTGGGCGGTACTTTTTCCAGCTTTACCACCGATTCATTGATAATCAGGTTCCAGCCCAGCTGTTCATTCACAAAGCGGTGGTAACGCTGGTCGTTCGTCATTGCCCGCTTCACAGCAAAATAGAGGTCTTTATCGTCTGCTCTGGTCACCCAGAAGCGATCCAGTAAACTGCGGAACTCATTCATACGCATTGCCCTCAAAAACCAGCACACAGTCCGGCATTGTCAGCGTTCCATCCGTGCAGATCAGGCTGCAGGTGCCGTTCCCGCGCCGCTGCAGCGAAAAACGCTGTCCGTATTGCGTATGGCTCTTTCCATCCGGGGCGAGATTCGCCATAGCGACCCATGAGAGAAGCACCCTCCGCACCTCTGGCGGCACGGGTTCGGAAATAGCTGCGAAGTCCAGCTTTCCGTCCTGGATATACTGCATAATCTTCTGCCGCAGTTTTGTCTCTTCCTCTAATATCTTCTTCCGCTGTGCCGCCTTTTCAGCACTTTTATCCGCAAAGCCGCTGCGATCCATGCGGGGCTTATAGGTGCGCGTTCTGGGCTGAAGGGCGTATTCCACGGGCTGCTCTTCGTAAGTGCTCAAGTCGATGCGATCCGTCTCCCGCTCGGCATTGACAGTAAAGTGTCTCGCCTGCTGAGCGCCGAATACCAGAGCCGAAAGCCTGTGGGCATCCTCGACAGAGGGAACATCGGCGAACAGAGTCATCAGATGCCGCAGCTCCGCCTTGTTGCTGACGCCCATATTCTGCATCTGAACCAGAATTGCCGCATTCTGCACCACTCTGCGGATCACTTCGTTGGTGACGTCCATTACCTGTCTGGCAGTAGAATCCTTTCCGGTAAACCAAACCAGCAGCGACTCCCATACACCCTTTTCTTTCTGGCGCAGCTCCTCCTGCCAGAGCGGAGTCTGCTCAGAAACGGGGCGGGGGATCTCCAACGCGCTTTGGTGCACCAGCGTGAGAATTCGCTCCACCTGCTCATCCGTAAAGGCTTCCAGCTGCGCGCCGATTTGCGCGGAACTGTTTTGCAGATCCTGGACGAACTCCTCCAGATAGTGGATCAGGTGCTGCTTGTACGCGATGAACTCTGCGGATTTCATCTGCTTTTCCGCATTGGTGCCGTAAAATTCCCGCAGATAGTCCTGGTGATTCTGGCGAAGCCGCCGAAAATCCTCCTGGAGCTCCTCCCACCATTCGCCCACTTCCTTCAACGACATTTCTTCCAGATGCTCGGCCCGGTGCAGAGCCTTCTGAATCCTGCGAAATGCGCTGGCAGAAAGTCCTGTGGTCTTGGTGGAGAGGTTTTCCAGCGTGACGGTCATGCGCTCGATCTCCAGCGCCTCTTCTGTCATCATGTATTGAAACTGGCGGTTTTTGAAATCAGCAATCGTATACGCCTTATGGGGATCCTGAATGGGCGTCAGATTCTTCCATTTGACCAGCATGTCAAGATCGGGCACAAGATTTTCCGCCGTGTACGCGGCAAAAACAGGATCCTGATGTAGCAGGGCCAGAATCGTATCCTTGTCCAGCTGATAATGCATCTTTTGGTATTCCAAATAGAACGTCCGCATAATGGCCCGGTAGGAAAGATAGCTCTCCACGGATAGATATTTTGTTTGTGGAATGCTTTCCAGCAAATCTGCCTGCAATGCCATGTCCGTTCACCTCTATCTTTCTGTGGCTGCCGTGCATCACGTTTCTGAGAATTCAGCCTCAGTATATACCACTTGCTTTTATTTGGCAATTATCGTCAATGGTTTCTCCAGTTAACTGGGTTTCGTGGATGACTCGATTTCTGAAATATTGATAAAGCGGTGGCGAATTATTCCATACTTCTCTGCGTTTTCTTCTGATAGTTTTCCTGCGCCGCCAAATCCCGACAGGTGAGGTTTGTCTGTATTGTATCCGCACTTTTCCGCGATGGCCTTGTGCGCCGTTACTTCCGGACTTCGCAGAATCGCGTAAGTAATTCTACGGCGGTCAATCCGTATAGAATTATGGTTCCGCCCATCAGGCGTGGAGAGAAGCTGAATACTTCTTCCCTGCAATTCCTTATTACTTGTAAACGCAGTGAGCGAAAAGGGTTTGAGATACTGTATGTCAGCAACGCAGCCACAGCCTTTTTACACAAATTTGATTAAAAACTTCCTTGCTGGAAACAGAAGATAAAATCCAAAAAATGGTTTTTAAATAGACAAAACTGTGCTTGTATGTTAAAATTAATCTGTATCAGTATAATCATCGAAGAATAAGATGTTACATTGGCGATTTCTAAAACAAGCTGTGGAAGCTTCTGAATGATAAAAATAATGAAGAAGAAGGATCTGCGTTTGGCTGACATCATGTCTGCTGCCGCCTTTTCCAAACTGGACAAGAACCAGCATGCCAGCACAGAGTTCTAATGCGAATTGTTACTGTGCCGGACTGCGACTTCTGCGATATCATCGAGCTCTAAAGGAGGAAGATCATGATTGACTTTTCTAAAATTGAGCAATATCGGGAAAATAACCGTATTGAGGCGAAGAAAGCACTTGGTGGTCTGCCTAAGAGCATTTGGGAAACATACTCTGCCTTTGCCAACACCCACGGCGGCATTATCCTGCTGGGCGTGGAAGAATGGGAAGATAAATCTTTGCATACGGTGGATCTGCCAGACCCCGACAGACTCATCAAGGAGTTCTGGGATATCGTTAACAATCCCAACAAGACCAGTGTAAATGTCCTGTCCTCCAAAGATGTATTCGTTCAGGAGGTTGATGGCAATCATATCGTGGTTGTCAATGTTCCCCGTGCGGAACGCTCCTATAAACCGGTGTATGTGGACGGCAATCCACTCTGTACTTACCGACGTAACGTGGAAGGTGACTATCGCTGTACCAAAGAGGAATATCAGGCCATGGTGCGCGACGCATCCGTGAAAACGCAGGACATGCTCATTCTCAACGAAATGGACTTGACGGTGTTCAACAGAGAGAGCATCCGCAGTTATCGCCAGAGAATGCGCCTCTCCCGTCCTGGTCATGTGTGGGAAGCATTGGAGGATGAAGACTTTCTTCTGAAGCTGGGCGCTGTTGGTATCGGCTCTGATGGAAAGAAGCATCCCACTTCTGCGGGACTTCTTATGTTCGGCAACGAGTATGACATTGTGCGCGAATTCAATGCCTATTTTCTGGATTATCAGGAACAATATGATGCCGACACGAGATGGACCGACCGAATCATTTCTTCCTCTGGTGATTGGAGCGGCAATGTGTACGACTTCTACTTCCGCGTCTATAACAAGCTGATTCAGGACATCAAAGTGCCGTTTAAAATGGACGGCGGTACCAGAGTGGATGATACTACAGTGCATCAGGCTCTGCGCGAAGCGCTGGCCAACTGTTTGGTCAATGCCGATTATTACGGCAGGCAAGGTCTGGTCATTATCAAAAAGCGGGGCAGCATCACCATGGCCAACCCCGGCGGCTTTCGTATTGAGATCGATGCGGCAAAGAGCGGTGGTGTTTCTGATCCCCGTAACGGAGCCATGCTGAAAATGTTCAATCTGATCGATATTGGTGAGCGTGCCGGAAGTGGAATCCCGAATATTTTCCGTGTCTGGCGTGAGCAAAGCTGGAGAGAGCCGATTATCACCGAGTTTTCTGAACCGGATAGAATCGTATTGTCGTTATCGCTACTCAAAAAAGAAAATAGCGATAAAAAAGTAGCGATAAAAAGTGGTGATAGAGGAGTCACTGCAAAAACAGCATCGCAGAAAATAGCCATCCTTGAATATCTCACAGATCATGTTTCGGCAAAATGTTCTGATATTTCCAATATGCTGGGCGTGAAAGATGCAAGAGCGAGGCGGATACTCAGCGAGATGATTGCTGAAGGATCTGTTGTTGCAGATGGCGGCAATCGAAACCGCATTTATAAGCTGAAGGCATAAGGAGGAATGCGAAATGTCAATTCCCAAGTATGATGAAATGTATCGTGCATTCCTCGACTGCTTAGCAGACGGGCAGGCACATAAGTCCAAAGAAGTTAAGGATATTATTGCGGGCGTATTTGATATTTCAGCAAAAGAACGAGAAGAGATGCTGCCAAGCGGAAAGCAGCCGCTTTTCGACAATCGCATCGGCTGGACGAGAACTTATCTGAAAAAAGCGGGGCTGATACAAAGCCCTTCTCGCGGTGTTTATATCATTACGCCCATTGGCCTGCAAGTTCTTGCTGAAAACCCTCAAAAAATTGATAATCTTTATCTTCAGCGTTTTGAGTCATTCCGTGAGTTCCTTTCGCCCAATTCTGATGGAACAACTACACCAGCTCATGTGGCGGCACTGTCCAGCCAAACGCCGCAGGATATCCTCGATGATGCGTTCAAACGGATTAATGCTACATTGGTTGATGATATCTTGGCCGAAGTGATGAAACAAACACCATTATTTTTTGAACATTTAGTGGTAAAGCTTTTGACCCAGATGGGATATGGAGGCTCAGTTGAAAACGCTGGGACAGTAATTGGTCAATCTGGAGACGAGGGAATAGATGGAATCATCCGGGAAGATAAATTAGGATTCAGCCTCATTTACATTCAGGCAAAACGCTGGGACTGTGACAAGACAGTGGGCAGACCTGAGATCCAAAAATTCGTTGGTGCTTTAGCAGGACAAGGAGCAGCAAAGGGGCTATTTATTACAACAGCTAAGTTCACAAAGGAAGCACGCCAATACGCCGAGAAGCAGCATACTACCAAGATTGTTCTTGTTGATGGGCCCGCACTGGCAAAGTTGATGATTGAGTATAACCTCGGCGTATCTACCGAGGCTACGTACAGAATTAAGCGAATCGATACAGATTTTTTTGCCGAAGATATCGATTAGTTTTGCTTATTAACTTCCGATAATATCAATTTATCCGAAGCGCCGTTAAAGTTAGGAGGACGCACATGAAATCCAACTTTGAATTTCTCAATAGATACTGGCCAGCACTGGCTCAGATTGGTGCAGCAGCGGAGAGTTATGTGTATTCCGATCCCAACGCATGCCTATATAAGCTGGGTATGTTCGGTGAGCGTCTGATTCTTGAGATTTTTGCTTTCGAGCATATTAAAGAGCCAACTATTGACAACACCCACGCCAACCGGATTCGTCTACTGAAGCGAGAAGGCCTGATTCCCAAGAAAATTGACGACATCCTGTATGCGCTTCGCAAAACTCGTAACGATGCCGTACACGCTGGTGCTGACTCCGTGGAGGATGCAAAGACTCTGCTCTCCATGACCTATAACCTGGCCGTTTGGTTCATGGAGGTATATGGTGACTGGGGATATATTGCCCCTGCTTTTGTCATGCCCGAAAATGTGGCCCAACCGGACTATGAGGCTATCATCAAGGAGCAGGAAGAAAAGATCGCCGCGCTTTCTAAACAGGTGGAAGCCGTCTCTACTGCCGCATCCAACAAGACTTCGGATGAGCGGGCCGAGAAAGCTGAAGCTGTATCTGAGAGCATGAAACTCTCCGAAGCTGAAACCCGCTATCTAATCGATGAGCAACTTCGCAAATTTGGTTGGGAAGCTGACACCAACAGTCTGCGCTATTCCAAAGGCATCCGGCCTCAAAAAGGCAGAAATCTTGCTATCGCTGAATGGCCCACTGATTCTACGGTCGGCAAAAACGGCTATGCGGACTACGCCCTGTTCGTTGGGCTTAAACTTGTCGGCATTGTGGAAGCCAAGAAAGCAGCTATCGACATTCCCTCTGTGATTGACCACCAGTGCAAGGAATATGCCAAGGGCATTAAAGCCGAACACAAGGACTACGTTATCGGCCAGTGGGGTGCATATAAAGTCCCATTTGTCTTTGCGACCAATGGCCGCAAGTATTTGAAGCAGATTGAAACCAAATCTGGTATCTGGTGTCTGGATTTGCGCAATGGAGCCAATACGCCCAAGGCCTTGCAAGGCTGGATCAGCCCACAGGGTCTGATGGAACAGCTTGAGAAGGACATTGCCGCCGCCAACGCTGCGCTCCAGAACACCCCCTTTGATCTACTGCGCGATCCGGATGGATTGAACCTACGCAAGTATCAGATCAGCGCTATCGAAGCAGCGGAGCAGGCTGTCATTGACGGCAAACAGACTGTTTTGCTTTCCATGGCGACTGGTACCGGCAAGACCCGTACTATCCTTGGTATGATCTACCGCTTTATTAAGAGTGACCGTTTTAAGCGTGTTCTGTTCCTCGTGGACCGCACCGCACTTGGCGAACAGGCCGAGGATGTTTTCAAAGAAGTAAAAATTGAAGAATTGATGACCTTGGATTCCATCTACAACATCAAGGGGCTGGATGAAAAGGAAATTGATAAGGAAACCAAGATACATATCGCCACAGTACAGAGCTTGGTCAAAAGGATTCTCTATCCCGAAAGCGATACCATGCCCTCTGTAACGGACTACGATTTGATAGTGGTCGACGAAGCGCACCGTGGCTACATCCTGGACAAAGAAATGAGCGAAACGGAAATGCTCTATCGTAACCAGGACGACTATATCAGCAAATACCGCACCGTCATCGAATATTTCGATGCAGTGAAGATCGCCTTGACCGCAACCCCGGCGCTTCATACCACTGAGATATTTGGCAAGCCCGTCTTTAACTATTCCTACCGTGAAGCAGTCATTGACGGTTATCTGGTCGACCATGATGCGCCCCACAATATCCGCACCAAACTGCGTGTGGAAGGTATCAACTACCGGAAAGGCGAACAGCTTGCCATTTACGACCCGGTTACCGGTGAGGTACTCAACAGCGCCGAACTGGAAGATGATATGAAGTTTGAAATCGACAGCTTCAATCGCCAGGTTATTACGGAAAATTTTAACCGAACTGTCCTCGAAGAAATCGCCTGGGACTTCAATCCGGATGGTCAGGGAAAGGCCCTCATTTATGCTGTTGATGACAACCATGCTGACCTCATCGTAAAGATTTTGAAGGAAATCTACGCAGAGGGCGGCGTTGACAACGATACCGTCATGAAGATCACCGGAAGCGTGGCAGGCGGCAACAAGAAGAAAATCTCCGAAGCAATCAAGCGTTTCAAGAACGAGTCTCTGCCCAAAATCGTAGTCACCGTTGACCTCCTGACCACCGGCATTGATGTGCCGGAGATCACCACTCTGGTCTTCATGCGCCGCATCAAATCCCGCATCCTGTTCGAGCAGATGCTGGGCCGTGCCACCAGACTGTGTCCCGCTATCGGCAAAACTCACTTTGAGATCTATGACCCTGTGGGCGTGTATGAATCCTTACAGGATGTCAGTAACATGAAGCCGGTTGTCACCAATCCCTCTGCCAGCTTTGAGAATTTAATGAAAGGACTGGAAGTAGCATCCACCGATGAGCAGCTCGCCTATCAGATTGACCTAATCGTTGCCAAACTGCAGCGCAAGCGCCGCAATGTGAGTAAAGATGTGCTGGAGCAGTTTGCCTACCTTGCAGGTGGCAAGGATTTGGGTGCTTTTGCGGAACACCTCAACAGCAGTACTGTTAAGGAGGCCACTGCCGAACTGCTGAGTCACCGTGAGGCGTTCTCTGTGCTGGATCAGGACAAGACCCACCGCAAGCGCCCGGTTGTCATTGATAATCATGCGGACGAGCTGATTGACCACACCCGCGGTTACGGCGAAGGCCAGAAGCCGGAGGACTATCTGGAAGCATTCAAGGAGTTCATCAATAACAATATGAACGCCATTGCTGCACTCCGCACGGTATGCACCAAACCGTCCGAACTCACCAGGGAAGCCCTCAAGAGCCTAAAACTGGAGCTTGACCGCCATGACTTCACAGAGAAGCAGTTGAACTCCGCATGGAATGAGATGACCAATCAGGACATTGTGGCCGATATTATTGCTTTTATTCGCCAGCAGGCTCTTGGCTCTGCTTTGATTAGTCACGAGCAGCGAGTAAAGCACGCTTTTGCAAAGCTTCAGGTCAACCATGATTTCAATAAGACCCAGCTTGACTGGCTCAAGCGTATCGAAAAGGTGCTATTGGAAGAAAGCGTGCTGGATGAGCAGATTTTTGAAGTAGGCGCTTTCAAGAACGCAGGTGGATTTACCATCATTGACCGCCGTTTTGGCGGCAAACTACACGAGATCATTACGGAACTGAACGAGTATCTCTATGAAGATGGAGGAAGCATAGCGTGAACAATCAGGAAATCGTAGCAAAACTCTGGAATCTCTGCAATGTGCTGCGGGATGACGGTATTACTTATCAGCAGTATGTTACGGAACTGACTTATATTCTGTTCCTGAAAATGTGCAAGGAAACCGGTACCGAGGGAGCCATCCCGGAGCAGTATCGTTGGGACAAGCTTATTACCAAACAGGGCGTGGAACTGAAGAAGTTCTACAAGGAACTGCTGGAGCATCTGGGTGAGAATTGCACTGGCCGTGTCAGAGAGATCTATCAGGGCGCACAGAGCAACATCGACGAGCCTAAGAACCTGGAGAAGATCATCCAGACCATCGATCAGTTCGACTGGTATAGTGCCAAGGAAGAAGGACTGGGCAATCTTTACGAAGGCCTGTTGGAGAAGAATGCGACGGAGAAGAAGTCCGGCGCCGGACAGTATTTCACGCCTCGCGTTCTCATCAATGTCATGACCCGACTTATTGCGCCCCAGCCCGGTGAGCGGTGCAACGACCCGGCCTGCGGTACTTTCGGCTTTATGATCGCTGCTGACCGCTATGTCAAAGACCATACCGATGACCTGTTTGAACTACCTGTGGATCAGCAGGAGTTCCAACGTACTCAGGCTTTTTCCGGTTGTGAGTTGGTGCATGATACCCATCGTCTGGCTTTGATGAATGCCATGCTGCACGATATCAGCGGCCCCATTTATCTTGGAGATACCCTGTCCAACTTTGGTAAGGAAATGAAGGGTTACGATGTCGTCTTGACCAATCCGCCTTTCGGCACCAAGAAAGGTGGAGAACGTGCTACCCGTGATGACTTTACTTTCCCCACCAGCAATAAGCAGTTGAATTTCCTGCAGCACATCTACCGCAGCCTGAATAAGACGGGTAAGGCTCGTGCGGCAGTTGTTTTGCCGGACAATGTCCTGTTCGCTGACGGTGATGGTGAGCGCATTCGCCGCGACTTGATGGAGAAGTGCAACCTGCATACCATTCTTCGTCTGCCCACCGGCATTTTCTATGCTCAGGGCGTCAAAACCAATGTGCTGTTTTTCACCCGTGGCCGTGAGGACAAAGGTAACACCCGTGAGATTTGGTTCTATGACCTGCGCTCCGATATGCCCTCCTTCGGCAAGACCAATCCTCTGAAGGAAAACCATTTTGACGAGTTCGTCGAGTGCTATAAAGATGGCGACCTGTCCGCCCGCAACGAAACCTACAGTGCAGAAAATCCCAACGGCAGATGGCGCAAGTTTACCTATGAGGAGATCCTGGCCCGCGACAAGACCAGCCTGGATATCACCTGGATGAAGTCTGACAGCGGAACCGAGGATTACACCCTCTCTGAACTGCTGGATCAGATCAAGGAAAAGTCCGCCAACATCGCCAAGGCTGTGGCTGCTCTGGAAGAACTGATCGGCGAGGTAGATGAGTAATGGATACGAAAGCATTACGGCAAAAGGTGCTTGACCTTGCCATCCGCGGCAAGCTGGTTCCGCAGGACCCTAACGATGAACCGGCTTCTGTTCTGCTGGAGCGTATTCGCCAGCAGAAGCAGCAGATGGTCAAGGACGGCAAGCTCAAAGCCAAGGACATTAAGAACGATACCATTATCTTCGTCGGTGAAGATAATTTACATTATGAGAAGTTCGCCAACGGCAGCGTGAAATGTATTGAGGATGAGATCCCGTTTGAGCTGCCGGATGGCTGGGCGTGGGCAAGGATATTCTCTATTGCGGAAGACTTGCCTTATGGTACCGCAAAAAAATCTTCAGCTTCTGGTCGTATCGCAGTTCTGCGCATGGGTAATATTCAGGCTGGCGAAATAGACTACGGTGACCTTGTCTTTTCTTCAGATAATGATGACATAGAAAAATATACTCTCGAAAAGGGAGACTTGCTTTTCAACCGAACCAATAGTTCTGAATGGGTTGGCAAAACAGCGATATATCGTGGAAATATACCCGCAATTTATGCCGGTTATCTTATTAGATTACGGGCCTTTATCAATACGGAATATCTAAATGCCGTGATGAATAGCGATTATGCAAAAGCGTATTGCAATTCCGTAAAGACTGATGGTGTGAATCAGTCAAATATTAATGCACAGAAACTTGGTGCGTTCTTGACTCCCATACCGCCTTTCACCGAGCAAGTTAGAATTGCATCTAAGATTATTGAAATCCTTCCTGCCATTTCAGTGATTCAGGCAGAAAAGGGCCACATAGAAAATTTAGTTACCCAAACCAAAGCAAAGATTCTCAACCTTGCAATCCGTGGCCAGCTTGTCCCACAGGATCCTGCTGATGAGCCTGCTTCTGTCCTGCTTGAACGCATCAGGGCAGAGAAAGAAGAACTGATCCAGCAGGGTAAAATTAAGCGAGACAAGAAAGAATCTGTCATCTTCCGTGGTGAGGATAACTCTTATTATGCTATGATAGATGGAGTTTCTGTCGATATCGCTGAGTATTTGGGATTTGAATTGCCTGACGGTTGGAGCTGGATAACCTTAAAGGACATTGCTACGATTACTTCCGGAAAAACGCCAAAGCCAGATCAACTCAGCACCAACGGTTCTGTGCCTTACTTCAAGGTTGCCGATATGAGTACGCCGGGGAATGGGTTGTATTTGCAGTATGCAGATTGCTATATTAACGCTCTGTACTCTGGCCCCTTATTTGATGGTGGCTCATTCGTATTTCCCAAAAATGGCGGTGCTGTTCTAACGAACAAAAAAAGAATTCTTGCGAATGCGTCTGTAGTGGATTTGAACACGGGGGTATTTACTCCATCAAAACTATTGAATCAGGATTTTATTTTCTTTCTCTTTTCCTCTATTGACTTTTCTAAAATCCACAAAGGAGCCGTTATTCCCACGGTAGATTCCTCTGTAATAGGAAACTTGATTTACGGGTTACCTCCAATCGAAGAACAAAAACGGATCGCAAATACTATCAAAAGCCTTTTTGCTCAGGTGGAGCAAATTGAAAAAGCATTATCTTGACCAACAGCCGCCCTCGAAAGAAGGCGGCTGTTTCCTTTACCATGTGACGATTTTATCTACCAGAGCTTGCTGTTCGCTGGCAGTCCTACGAAGGTAGATGCGTGTAGTTTCAATACTCTCATGGCCCATTAGGTCAGCCAACAGAGCAATATCGTTGTACTTTTCCAGGAAATTCTTGGCATACCGGTGCCGAAAGGAGTGCGGATATACAACCTTTTTATCCAGTCCATATTTGTCTGCATAGTTTTTGAGCTGCTGTGATATTCCGCGGGTGGTGATGCGCTCACCATAGCGATTCAAAAACAAATATCCGGAGGAACGGTGTGTTTCCTCCAGCCATTCAAGAGTTTCCGTCCTTAACTTCTTGGGTATGTATAACCTGCGCAGTTTTCCGCCCTTGGTGTACAGGTCAAAGTAGCCGAGCTCCACATGCTCGATTTTGATTTGGATGAGTTCGCTGACACGCGCCCCTGTCGCAGCCAGATACCAGACCACAAAGTACCACTCCATGTTATCGTCTTTCTTGAGCTGCTTTTTTAGAAAGTTGTAGTCGGCGTTGCTGATCACATTCTCCAAAAAGTTTTTCTGTTGTACCTTCACTGACTTGAGTCGCAGCCGATCCTTGTGCAAGAATTCCAGATACTTGTTCATTGCCTGGATGCGCAGGTTGACGGTCTTGGGTTTGAAGAACTCCATCAGGTACCCTTTGTAGGCCAGCAGGTTTTCCTTGCTGATTCCATCATAGTGGACGTGATAAAAATCGACCGTCCAGAGATAGGAATGGATAGTGTTTTCCGAAAGATTGCTCTTTCTTAGGTGTTGCTCAAATGTTTCGTTTGTCCTCATAAAAGGCGCCTCCCAATAATATTTTTGCGAGTTTATCGCGCTAATATTATAGGGGAAATATGTGACTATCTCTTATTATGAGAAGATTGGTAGCAAGGTCGAAAATATCAGCGATGAAATACCTTTTGAATTGCCAGAAGGCTGGGCTTGGTGCAGAGGATATTCCTGCTTTGAAGGTATGGAAAGCATAAAGCCCCAGGGCGATTTTTTCGACTATATCGACATTAATGCCATCGACAATCGACTCCATCGCATCAAGGAAGCAAAGCACCTTCCAGTGCCTGATGCCCCAAGTCGGGCGAGCCGTGCTGTAAAAGATGGAAGTGTTTTGTTTTCGTTGGTCAGACCATATCTTGAAAATATTGCACTTGTTGAGGAGAAGCATAGCAACTGTATCGCATCGACCGGTTTCTATGTCTGCAACTCCAACGGTGTGTTTCTGCCCGAATTTATGTCTTTCCTGATGATATCGGGTTATGTAGTCAATGGTCTAAATCAGTATATGAAAGGAGATAATTCTCCGTCTATAAGCAAGGACAACATAGAAAATTGGCTCTACCCGGTACCGCCGATAGGAGAACAGCAAGCCATTTGCGCCAAACTGGAAACAGTGTTCACTCTGGTCGAGAATGTAGAAAAGAGCCTCAACTGAGGCCCTTTTCTATTTGATTGAGTTCAAAAAGCATTGCGTCAATCGCTTCAACAATTCTGCGTTGTTCAGATAACGGAGGAAGTGGGACAATAGCCCGCTTTAGCATATCCTGCGTAAGTTGATTGATAGCGGTGGAATTGCTATCATCGAATACACTTCTAAAGAAACTTGAACGAAGGTAATGCACGATAAACTCAAAATACTCTGTCCTATATATCGCCATGAATGCACCAAAGGATGCGGGTTCTCCCAAATCTGGAATTAGCGCACATTTACCTACAAGCGACCTGCTCCCATTTCGGGCACAAATCAAAATATCATTCTTCTGTGCAAATTGATTTTCTCTGACAGCGGTTTTAACACGAACCAAGTCGCTCAAGTCAACTTGGTCGTTAACGATGTTGCACGAACGCAAAACCATGATGCCACCTGGCTCTATATCAGTCGGACGATATGTGAGCCCAATGTTTGTTGTGCCAATCATAGAAAGATTGCACCACTCCCAACCATCAGGAAGCTCAAAAGGTAGCTGATTATCAAGGCAATGCAGTTTTCCATCAGCCATCTTCTCATAATAAGAGTTATCCTCACCACGGAAGATGACAGATTCCTTCTTATCCCGCTTAATTTTGCCCTTCCGGATGAGCTCTTCTTTCTCTGCCCTGATGCGTTCCAGCAGAACGGAAGCAGGCTCGTCAGCAGGGTCTTGCGGTACAAGCTGGCCTCTAATGGCGAGGTCGAGAATTTTGGCTTTGGCCTTTACTATATATTCAGCCAATGCAGCCTTATCATCTTCGATAGTAGAAATAACACGTTCGGCATCACCAGTGGCAGATATTATTCTATCGATTTGTTGGGTAGGAGGAATCGGGAGTAACACCTTTTGAAATTCATCGAAGTTTACATTCTCAACGGTTGTTCCTGACTTGGTGTATTTGAGCAACAATTGTGCCTCCATGGCTTTTAAACACGAATAGATATATTCTGCAAGCTGAGGCATGTGCAGGACAATGGCTTTCAGATCCTGATTGATTGTCGCGCATTCTTTAAGAATAGATACTGGCAATGTATGTCGTAGGATTCCGCTGCGAGTGACCAACAGCAATGTGTCGCGCTGATATATCTGCATTTGCTCGGCGCCTAATACACTCAATCGCAACTGCGAGGAAGTTATATATTTGCTTTTCATATCTTTGGATGTTATCCAAAGAACATCTCCACCCCAATATTCCAAATGAGAAGTTGAAGGGGTTTTCCCACCGGAAAATGCAGCAAGGTTTGACAAACGCTCCCACGCCCATCCCTCCGGGAGGTCAAATGGAATCTCATCCTTAATGCATTTTACGCTTCCGTCAGCGAACTTCTCATAATGTAAATTATGTACTGCGCTCAATTAATAGATTCCCAGTTTGTCGGACTATAGAAGTTCAGCAGAGTGATCTTCATTCTTTCGCGGGCGTCCACGAGGAC
>NZ_JAFBIS010000025.1 GCF_021531435.1 Oscillibacter valericigenes | reverse complement strand
CACGCCATCCTATTGGCTCTCTCCGGTCAGGCGAGGGCCTGTTGGTAATGCCTGGGACCGGGGGTCCTGAATAGTTACCAATATCTTTGGAAAGACCGAAAGCGTTTCCTGGGGATGCCCCTGTCCTTTACCCGCTACCGGCTCAGTGAGGACCGGCTGTTCTGTGAAAAGGGCTTTTTGAATATCCGGGCGGATGAGGTGCTGCTGTACCGGGTCCGGGACCTGCAGCTGAATATGAGTCTGGGCCAGCGCATTTTCGGCGTGGGCACCATCTGCGTAGTGTCCTCCGACAAGAGCGTGCCCCATCTGGACCTGAAGAACGTGAAGCACCCCCGGGAAGTCAAGGAGCTGATCCACAAAAACGTGGAGGCTGCCAAGGACAAGCGCCGGATGCGCACCACGGAGATCATGGGCGACGCCGCGGACTTCCATGACCTGGACAACGACGGCATTGACGACGATCTGGAGTAAGAAACAATGTATTTGCACTTAGGCCAAAACGAGATCGTGTCGGACCACCGTATCATCGGCATCTTTGATCTGGATAAATGCAGCTACGGCAAGCGGACGCGGGAATATCTGGCCGCCGCCGAGGAAGAGGGCGTGGTGCTGGATGTGTCCGGCGACATTCCCAAGTCCTTCGTGGTCTGTGACCATCCTTATCACACGCAGATCGTCTATCTGAGCCAGCTCAATACCTCCACCCTGAAAAACCGGGCGGAGAGCCGGAAGCTGGAACTGTAAAAAAACATCCGGGGCAAGGAGAAACGGGCCGGAAATGGCTCCGGCCCGGCTCTTCTTGCCTTGTATAAGGAAAACACCCCCCTGAAAGGAGAAACCACATGGCAGACAATGAAATTTTAAATTCAACCGCGGTGGATACCCAAAACGAATACGACGCCTCTGAAATTCAGGTTTTGGAGGGCTTGGAGGCTGTTCGCAAGCGGCCCGGCATGTATATCGGTTCCACTTCTACCTCCGGTCTCCACCACCTGGTATATGAAATTGTGGATAACGCCATCGACGAAGCTCTGGCGGGCTACTGCACCGACATCCTTGTACAGATCAATGAGGGCGATACCATCACGGTCGTGGACAATGGCCGCGGTATCCCCGTGGACATCCAGGCCCAGACCGGCAAGCCCGCCCTGGAGGTCGTTTACACCGTTCTCCACGCCGGCGGCAAGTTCGGCGGCGGCGGCTACAAGGTCTCCGGCGGTCTCCACGGCGTGGGCGCATCCGTGGTCAACGCTTTGAGCGAATGGCTGATAGTCCAGGTCCACCGGGACGGGAAGATCCATGAGATGAAGTTTTCCCGGGGCCATGTGACGGAGGAGATGACCGTTGTCGGCACCACCGACCACACCGGCACTACCGTCACCTTCAAGCCCGACCCTGAGATGTTTGAAGATACTGTTTATAACTACGAGACCCTCCACACCCGGATGCGGGAGGAGGCCTTCCTGAACGCGGGCCTGCGCATCCGCACCGTGGACAAGCGGCCCGGCAAGGAAAATTCAGATAACCTGTGTTTCGAGGGCGGCATCCGGGAGTTCGTCACCTGGCTGAACAAGAGCAAGGACGCCCTCCACAATGATGTCATCTACATGGCGGGCCAGAAGGACGATTCCGTGGCGGAAGTGGCTCTGCAGTATAACGACGGCTATAATGAGACGATTCTGTCCTTTGCCAACAACGTCCACACCCCGGAGGGCGGTATGCATGAGGAAGGCTTTAAGCGGGCGCTGACCACCGTCCTGAACAACTACGGCCGAAAGATCAAGATGCTGAAGGACGACGAGAAGGTCTCCGGCGAGGACTGCCGGGAGGGTCTGACCTGCGTCATTTCCGTCAAGCTCACTGAGGCCCAGTTCGAGGGCCAGACGAAAGCGAAGCTGGGCAACAGCGAAATTCGTACCCTGGTCAATAACATCGTGATGGACAAGCTGGACACCTTCCTGGAGGAAAATCCCCAGGTGGGCCGGATGATTTTGGACAAGGCCCTCACCGCCAACCGGGCGAGAGAGGCCGCAAAAAAGGCCCGGGAGTCCATCCGCCGCAAGACCGCGCTGGGCGGCGCGGCCATGCCCGACAAGCTGCGGGACTGCAACGAGAACAACCCTGAACTGACCGAAATCTACATCGTCGAGGGCGATTCCGCAGGCGGCTCCGCTACCCAGGGCCGGGATTCCCGGTTCCAGGCCATCCTCCCCCTGTGGGGCAAGATGCTGAACGTGGAAAAGGCCCGGGCGGACAAGGTGTACGGCAACGACAAGCTCCAGCCCGTCATCACCGCCCTGGGCGCCGGTATCGGCGACGAGTTCGACGCCGACAAGCTCCGCTATCATAAGGTCATCATCATGGCCGATGCCGATGTGGACGGCTCCCATATCCGCACATTGCTTCTGACCTTCTTCTTCCGCTTCATGCGGCCCCTCATTGAGCAGGGCTACGTCTATTCCGCCGTGCCGCCCCTGTATAAGCTGACCCGTGGAAAAACTACACGTGTGGCTTTCTCCGACGAGGAGCGGGACGCCGTGTCCGCCGAGCTGCGGGGCGGCAACCCCAACGTGAAGGTGGATATTTCCCGGTTCAAGGGCCTGGGCGAGATGAACCCCCATGAGCTGTGGGAGACCACCATGGACCCGGAGAAGCGGACTCTGCGCCGCATCACCCTGGACGACGCGGTGAAGGCCGACGAGACCTTCACGATTCTGATGGGCGAAAAGGTGGAACCCCGGAAGGAGTTCATCGAGAAGAACGCCCAGTACGCCGTCAATCTGGACTATTGATTCCTCGCGGATTCCATATCCCTCGCTTCCGGCAAAAAGCCGAAAGCTCACTCATTTCATCGCTCGTCATCTTCCCACCGCAAACGCTCCGCTGGTTTGCGGTGGGAGCCCTAATTATATTCCTCAAGGAGGATAAACAATGAGTAAAAAACCCCAATACGACCCCGAGGAGATCCGGTATCCCGACCAGAAGATCGTGGAGTCTCCCCTGGTCCCCGAGATGGAGAAATCCTACATTGAGTATGCCATGAGCGTCATCGTGGGCCGCGCCCTGCCGGACGTGCGGGACGGCCTGAAGCCCGTTCACCGGCGTATCCTCTACGCCATGTACGAGGACAACCTGACCTCTGACCGCCCCTTCAAGAAGTCCGCTACCTGCGTGGGCGACGTGCTGGGCCGGTATCATCCCCACGGCGACGCCTCCGTTTATGACGCCCTGGTCCGTCTGGCCCAGGACTTCTCCATGCGCTATATGCTGGTGGACGGCCACGGCAACTTCGGCTCCGTGGATGGCGACCCCCCGGCGGCTTACCGTTACACGGAAGCCCGTCTTGCGAAAATCTCCGACGAGATGCTGCGGGACATCGACAAGGACACCGTGGACTGGGACCCCAACTTTGACGAGACCCGGAAGGAGCCCCGTGTTCTGCCCTCCCGTTTTCCTAACCTGCTGGTGAACGGATCCAGCGGCATTGCCGTCGGTATGGCCACCAACATCCCGCCCCACAACCTGCGGGAGGTCATCGGCGCCTGCATCTGCGTGCTGGACAATCCCGAGGCGGATCTGAACGACCTGATGCAGTATATCAAAGGCCCGGACTTCCCCACCCGGGGCATCATCATGGGCCGCAGCGGTATTCGGGCGGCCTACGCCACCGGCCGGGGCCGTCTGGTCATCCGGGCCCGGCATGAATTCGAGGAATTCGGCAAGGACCGCACCCGCATCGTCATTACGGAGATTCCCTACCAGGTCAACAAGCGGATGCTTATCAAGAGCATGGCGGAACAGGTAGAGGACAAGCGGCTGGAGGGTATCTCCGACATCCGGGACGAGTCCGACCGCAACGGTATGCGCATCGTCATTGAGCTGAAACGGGACGCCAATCCCCAGGTGGTGCTGAACCGCCTGTTCAGCCAGACCCAGCTCCAGACCACCTTTGCCATCAACATGCTGGCTCTGGTGGACAACCAGTCCCAGCCGAAAATTCTCTCCCTGCGGCACATCATTGACGAGTATCTGAAATTCCAGGAAGAGATCATCGTCCGGCGGACCCGGTACGACCTGAAAAAAGCTCAGGAGCGGGCCCATCTGCTGGAGGGCCTGCTCATCGCTCAGGACAATATCGACGAGGTCATCCGCATCATCCGCAGCGCCTACGACGACGCCAAGCAGCGTCTGATGGAGCGGTTCGGACTGGACGACATCCAGGCCCAGGCCATCCTGGACATGCGTCTGAAAGCTCTCCAGGGCCTTGACCGGGAGAAGCTGGAAAACGAGTACAAGGAATTGGAAGAGAAAATTGCCTGGTACAACAAGGTCCTTTCCGACGAGGGCCTGGTGCGGCAGATTTTGAAAGAAGAGCTGACAGCCATCAGCGACAAATTCGGCGATGACCGCATGACGGAAATTCAGGATGTGGAGGACGAGATCGACATTGAGGACCTCATTGAGGAGGAGCAGTGCGTCTTTACCCTGACCCAGGCAGGCTATATCAAGCGGACCCCCGTCAGCGAGTACACCGCCCAGTCCAAGGGCGGCATGGGTAAGAAGGGCATCACCACCCGGGAGGAGGACTACGTGGTGGATGTGTTCACCGCCTCCACCCATGACTATATCCTGTTCTTCACCGACACCGGCAAGGTCTACCGTAAGAAGGGCTATCAAATTCCGGAGAGCGGCAAGACCGCCAAGGGCACCAACATCGTCAACATCCTCCAGGTGGAACAGGGCGAGCGGGTCCAGACCATGATCCATTTCCGGGAGACCACCAATGAGGAGCTGTACCTGGTGATGGTCACCCGCAACGGCACCGTGAAGCGGCTGCCTGTTTCCACCTTGAAGAATCTGCGCAACAACGGCATCCGGGCCCTGACGCTGGACGAGGGCGACGCCCTGGTCACCGTCCGGGAGACCGACGGCACCAAGAAAATTCTCATCGCCACCCACGACGGCCAGGCGGTGTGCTTCGACGAAAACGACATCCGGCCCATGGGCCGTACCGCCGTGGGCGTCCGGGGCATCCGCCTCCGGGAGGGCGACTACGTGGTGGGCGCCGCCCGGGCAGCCGAGGGCAAGTGCGTCCTCTCCATCACGGAGAAGGGCTACGGCAAGCGGACCCCTGTGGAGGAGTACCGCATCACCAACCGGGGCGGCCTGGGCATCCGCAACTACATGGTCACCGACAAGACCGGCCCCGTGGTGGGCGTCAAGGTGGTGGACGGCAGCGAGGACCTGCTGCTGGTCACCCAGGCGGGCATCCTGATCCGCACCGCTGTGGATAACATCCGCATTGCGGGCCGCGCTACCCAGGGCGTCATTGTCATGCGCTTCAAGGAGGAGGGCGACCGGGTCATCTCCATGGCGCTGGCCGACCGGGACGAGGCGGAGGAGACGGAGACCGGGACCGAGGGAACCGAGGCCTGATGAAAACCGTTACCATCTACACCGACGGAGGATATTGCTGCGCAAATCCAGTTCATGTCAACCCTTGCTCGCCGCTGAAGCGGCAACCGCAAGGGAATGACAACAAGCGCCGCCGGAGGAAAGTCATATGAAAACAGTCACCATTTATACCGACGGCGCTTGCAGCGGCAATCCCGGACCCGGCGGCTGGGGAGCCATCCTGATGTACGGCCAGCACAGGCGGGAGCTGTCCGGCGGAGAGGCCAACACCACCAACAACCGCATGGAGCTGACCGCCGTCATTCAAGCACTGTCCCTGCTGAAGGAGCCCTGCATCGTGGACCTGTGGTCCGATTCCAAGTACGTCATCGACGGGTTGGAAAAGGGCTGGGCTAAGGGGTGGAAGGCACGGGGCTGGAAAAAGGCCGATAAGAAGCCTGCTCTGAACCCGGACCTGTGGGACCAGCTGCTGGCCTTGACGGACATCCACTCCCTGCGCTATCACTGGGTCAAAGGCCACGCGGAAAATGCGTTCAACAACCGCTGCGACGAATTGGCGGTTGCGGAAAGTCAGAGATACAAGTGATCTCGGTACGTGGCCTTTGAGCGCCGCAAGGCGGCGCCGCTGCGGAAGCAGCGTACAAGCATTTTGCAAAGCAAAATCTTGGACCGGGCGGGCTTAGCCTGCCCGGTCAAGTCATATCCGGGGCCCCCGCAGGACGCAAGTCCTGTGGGGAAACAAGTCCGCTGTTTTTTGCCGGATTTCAGAGGTAATCGTTTTTCAAGGAAAACATTCACAAACTGTTCATAAGAAAAACATAATTCCGCAAAAATTTTCCGGTATCTTTATCATCAAGCAAAGGGTACTCCCAACCCGATGCGTTTTCTCCCTCCTAAACACACACAGCAAAAAGGACCGCCTTCGGCGGTTCTTTTTGTATTTGCCCGTCCGCCGCTTTCGTTGGAATGTCTTGTCAAAGAAAACGCCGGGGTGTAAAATAACGCTGAACGACCATACTGGAACGAGGAGGTTTTTTCACATGAAAGATGGTTTTGTCTCTGTCGCCTGCGGCACGCCCAAGCTGCGTCTGGCGGATTGCAATTACAACGCGGAGCAGACCTTCACCCTGATGCGCAAGGCTGAAAAGGCCGGCGCCAAAGTGCTGGTGCTGCCGGAGCTGGGCCTGACCGGGTATTCCTGCGGCGACCTGTTCTATCAGGACACCCTGCTGCGCTCCGCTGAAGAAGCGCTGTCAACCGTTTTGGCCGCCACCCGGAACCTGGAGGTGGTCACCGCCGTGGGCCTGCCCCTTCGGGTCAACAACAAACTGTATAATTGCGCGGCAATTATACAAAAAGGAGCGGTTTTGGGCGTGGTCCCCAAGACCCACCTGCCCAACTACGGCGAATTTTACGAGAAGCGGCAGTTTGCCGCCGCACCGGAGGAGAACGGGACGGTGACCCTGCTGGGCAAGTCCGTGCCCTTTGGCAACAAGCTGGTGTTCCGCTGTGATACCATGCCGGACCTGGCGCTGGGCTTTGAGATCTGCGAGGATATGTGGGCCCCCTGCTCCCCCGCCGTGGACCTGGCGGCGGCCGGAGCCACCGTGGTCGGCAACCTGTCCGCCAGCAACGACATCATCGGTAAGGACAGCTACCGCCGCCAGCTGGTGACCATGCAGTCGGCCAAGCTGCTGTGCGGCTATGTCTATTCCAGCTGCGGCGAGGGGGAGTCCACCTCCGACGTGGTGTTTGGCGCCCATCAGATGATCGCCGAGAATGGCACCATGCTGGCCGAGCGCCGGTTTGACGGCGGGCTGCTGATCTCTGAGGTGGATGTGCAGAAGCTGTGCTATGAGCGCCGCCGGACCCAGATGTTCGACAAGACTCCCGTGGTGCAGGAAATTCCCTTCTCCCTCACCCTGTCCGAGACGAAGCTGACCCGGTACGTCGCTCCCCAGCCCTTCGTTCCCGAGGGCAAGGAGGACCGGGACGCCCGGTGCCGGGAGATTTTGCTCATCGCGTCCCTGGGTCTCAAGCAGCGGTTGGAGCACACCGGGGCCAAGACCGCCGTGGTGGGTCTCTCCGGCGGACTGGATTCCACCCTGGCCGTCCTCATCACCGGCCTTGCCATGAAGATGTTGGACCGGCCCATGACGGACATCGTGGCCGTCACCATGCCCTGCTTCGGCACCACCGACCGCACGAAGAACAACGCCGTCATTCTGGCGGAGCAGATGGGCGCCACTTTGCGGACCGTGGATATTTCCGCTTCCGTCCGCAGCCATTTCAAGGACATCGGCCACGACATGGAGGACCACTCCGTCACCTTTGAGAACGGACAGGCCCGGGAGCGGACCCAGGTGCTGATGGACATTGCCAATCAGACCGGCGGCATCGTCATCGGTACCGGTGACCTCTCCGAGCTGGCGCTGGGCTGGTGCACCTACAACGGTGACCACATGAGCATGTACGGCGTCAACGCCTCTATCCCTAAGACACTGGTGCGGCATCTGGTGGCATACCTGGCCCGGGACAACGCCAAGAAGGACGAGGCCCTCCACGACGTGCTGGAGGATATTCTGGACACCCCCGTCTCCCCGGAGCTGCTGCCCGCCGTCAAGGGCGAGATCAGCCAGCGGACGGAGGACCTGGTGGGACCCTACGAGCTACACGACTTCTTCCTGTATTATATCCTGCGCTGGGGCTTCTCGCCCCGGAAGGTGTACCGGCTGGCCCTGTATGCCCTGGGCAAGCAGTACAGCCGGGAGGTCATTCTGAAGTGGCTCAAGACCTGCTACCGCCGGTTCTTCTCCCAGCAGTTCAAGCGGAACTGCCTGCCAGACGGTCCCAAGGTGGGCTCCGTGGCGCTCAGCCCCCGCGGTGACTGGAGAATGCCGTCTGATGCCAAATGGACGCTTTGGCAGGCGGAGCTGGAGACGCTGGAATAAACGAAAACGGAACGCCCGTGCCGTTTCTTGACTGTTTTTGCAAAAATTGTGGAAAAAAGCTGCCGCATGTGCTACACTGGCTTCGATTCCAGCGAAGGGAGTATGCTATGAACCAGGAAGAGAAGCAGTTAGAAAAATTGCGCCTGCGGAAAAATGCTTTTACGGCGCATAATTTTTATGAGTTGGAGACGGTGGAGCCGGACCGGGCGGTGTACCGCCTGGACATCCGGCCGGAGAGCCTGAACCCCTATGGCATGGTCCACGGCGGGGCGCTGTACACCATGGCGGACGACGCCGCTGGCGCCGCCGCCCACACCGACGGACGGCACTACGTGACACAGAACGGGAACCTCCACTTTTTGAAAAACCAGGGCAGCGGCACCATCCGGGCCGAAGGCCGCATCCGCCGCCGGGGGCAGGCCACTTGTCTGGCGGTGGTGGATATTACCAATGAGGGCGGAGAACTGCTGGCGACAGGAGATTTCAGTTATTTCTGCGTGGACAAGGCCTGATAAGCAAGAAAAAAGAGAGGAGCGCCGCTCCTCTCTTTCACTTTTTCAGCATCATGGTGTAGATGAATCGGGTGGAGCCGGCGTCGCTCTCCGCCCTCAGCGTCCCTTTGTGCTCCTCCGCAATGGTCCGGGCAATGGGGAGCCCCAGGCCGAAGCCGGATTTTTCCCCACGGGAGACATCCGCCCGGTAGAACCGCTCGAACAGGCGGCCCAGCTGCTCCGGCGGGATGGGGTCGCCGGGGTTGGAGACCGTCAGCCTTGCCTGTCGGTCTGTTTTTTGCAGGGACAGCGTGATGGTGCCGCCGTCGGCGCCGTATTTGATGGCGTTGTCCAGCAGGATAGAGATGAGCTGGCGGAGCTTGTCTCCGTCGCCCAGCACCAGCGTGCCGTCGGCAATCTGATATTCCAGAGGCTTTCCAGCTTCAAAGGCCACCGGCTCAAAGGCCAGGGCGCAGTCGGCAGCGACATCGGAGAGGGAGACCTCCGCCATGACCGCGGTGCGGACCATGTTGTCCGCCCGGGCCAGGGTCAGCATCTCCTCCACCAGGGAGCGCATCCGCCCGGCCTCGGAGAGGATGTTGTCCGTCCAGCGGGCGGGCTTGTCCGGCAGCTCCGTCTGCTCCAGCAGCTCCGCGTTGGAGAGGATGACCGTCAGAGGCGTTTTCAGCTCGTGGGAGGCGTCGGACAGGAATTGCCGCTGCTGCTTCCAGGCCTTTTCCACCGGCCGGGTGGCCCAGTGGGAGAGAAGGACGGACACGCCCAGCAGCAGCGCCAGCGCCGCCAGAGCGATGACCAGATACGAGCCCATCATCCTCCGCAGCACCGCCTGCTCCATGGACATGTCCACGAAGGCCAGTTTTTCATACAGGCCGTTGTCCTGCCGGAGGTAGCGCAGATGGTAACCGCTGACGGTGCCCTCCTGCCGGTTCTGGGACAGGCAGTCCTGCAGAATGGCGGTCAACTCCTCCGTGTCCTCCAGGTTGGAGTAGGTGCCGCCGGTGATCTGGGCGGTATAGCCGCCGCCCCGGGAGGGCCAGACATTCACGGTAAAGTAGGGCAGCAGCACCCGGTCGCCGCCGATGGCGATGGAAATATCCGGCCGGGTCATACCGCCGATCATCTCCTCCTGGGAGACCCGGTAAAGCACCTGGCGGCTGAGGTCGGAGATATTCCGCGCCATGGAAAGATAGACGGAGAAGAACACCACCGCCAGGATGGCGGTGACCAGCGCCATACAGATGGCGACAAATTTCAACCGCAGTTTACGGATCATGGCAGGCGCTCCCTTTGTTGAAAAGTATGTGGAAAACGTGGAAAAATTAGTGAAGAAGGCGAAAATCTCAGGATTTTTCCAAACAATAGCCCACCATGCGGATGGTCTTGATCTTTACGGTGGAGTGCAGATGCTCCAGCTTCTTGCGAAGAAAGGAGACATAGACCTCCACGTTGTTGTCCTCCGCGTCGGATTCGTAGCCCCAGATCTTCAAAAGCAGGTTTTCCTTGGTGATGACCAGCTCCCGGTTCAGCATCAGCAGCTCCATCATGTCGAATTCCTTCCGGCTGAGGCGGAGGCTGCGGTCCCCGCAGGAGAGGGTAAAGCTGTTTTTTATCAGCTTTAAGTCGCCGTATTCCAGAACATCCGTGTTCCGCAGCTCCGGCTGGCGCCGGGTCAGGGCCCGGATGCAGGCCAGCAGCTCCTTTGGCTCAAAGGGCTTGGTCAGATAGTAGTCCGCGCCGCAGTCCAGGCCCTCCACCCGGTCGCTGAGTTCCGACCGGGCGGTGAGCATCAGCACCGGCGTGGCGTTTCCCTCCGCTCGCAGGCGGCGCAGGACGGTGAAGCCGTCCAGCTTGGGCAGCATCACATCCAGCAGGATCACATCGTAAATGGCGGACAGGGCGTTGTCCAGCCCCGCCTCACCGTCATGGCAGACATCGGCGGTGTAGCCGTTCAGCTCCAGAAGGTCCTGGAGCGTAGAAGCCAGCCGCACCTCGTCCTCAACGATCAGTACCCGCATCAGGCGCCTCCTTTACGCTCAGCCCTCCAGCCCGTTGACGGCCACCGGCATCAGGGGGTCCAGGGCCTCTGAGGGCAGGAAATAGATGGTGGGATCATCGCCCAGTCGGACATACCGGCCGGAGCCGTCCTCCAGGCGGCTGCCGATGGTCAGCGCCAGGGCCTGTTCGGAATCCGTTCCCGCCGTATAGCGGATGGTCACCTGGGCGGTGGGGTTGTCAAAGCCGCAGAGGGAGGCGGCCTCGTCGGAGGGGTGGTAGTCCACGCACTTTGTGATGGTGAGGGACGTCAGGTCCGCTATCAGCGCCCGGACAGTGGGGTCGTCGGTGATATTGGCGCCGCTGCTGCGCCAGGTGGTGACGCCGTCGCCCTGCTGGGCGGTGAGAATAGTGACCGGGCCCACGGACCCATCCTCCTCGGCGGGGCCCTGAATGGTGACGGACAGCAGACAGTCCTCCGTCAGCTCCGGCAGTTCCGGCAGCTCCATCATGTCGTAGATGGGCCGGGACAGGAGGGTATACAGGGTGTCGGGCAGGATGTAGGCGGTGGTCTCGTCACCGTTGAGGCGGACGTAATAGCTGCTGCCGTCGGTGGTGGCCCGGCCGAAGAGCAGCGTGGTGGTCCCATGGGCGGTGGTGGCGGTGAGGGTGGCGTTGGGCTGGTCGAAGCCGGCGTTTTCCAGAACCTCGCTGTCCGTCACGGTCTGCTGGGGCTTCCAGGACGCCAGCTGGCCGGTGATGCCTAGAATGGTGGTGTCGTCCAGGGGGAAGGAGGGGTCGTCCGACCAGATCCAATTCCCGTTTTCATCCAGGGAAAAGGAGAGGGTAAAGCTGCCGGTCTCATAGGACAGGGCGGTGTAGGCGCCGGGGTCGTCTGTGGGCGTGGAAACGCCGGACTGCTGGGCTGCCTCCTTTTCCGCCCGGTTTTCTTTATAACGGACGCCCAAAAGCACCAGTACGATGGCGAACAGGACCACCAGCACCGCGCTGAGGAAGGTGACGATCCGTCTCTCTTGCCAGGTCATAGAGGGATACCTCCTGTTTTTCAAGTCAGATGAACAGAAATAGTATAACACAGGCGGCCATTTCTTGCAATTCCACCTTATCTCCGAAAGCTGAACCGAAGCTGAAAACGGAGGGTATTGGAAAAATCGGGCTTTATGGAACATTTTCTTGCAAAACCGGACCGTTTTCTATATAATATTCCTGCCAAATTCCCGGACAGTATGCGACTGCCGGACATATGGAGGAGAAAACAATATGAGAGGCGTACACAGCGCGGTGGACGACATCCGCCGCAACGTATTTACCGAGGTGGCCCGCCTGGCCTATGAGGGCGGCGACCTGAACCGCGTGGATCTGATCCCCTACCAGATGATCCGGGGCGAGGTGGCCAAGCACCGCGCCGACGTGTTCCTGGAGCGGGCCATCGTCCGGGAGCGGGTTCGTCTGGCTCTGGGCATGAACCTGCAGAATGCGGAGGATCAGCTGCCCATTTCTGCCAGCATCAACGAGGCTGCCACGGATCAGAAGTATTTTGAGAACCCCCTGGTCAACATCATTCCCTTTGCCTGCAATGCCTGCCCCCCCAAGCAGGTCCGCATCACGGACAGCTGCCAGGGCTGCATTTCCCACCCCTGCATGAACGTCTGTCCCAAGGACGCCATCTATCTTGATAAGAACAAGCACTGCCACATTGACCAGGATAAGTGCATCAAGTGCGGCAAGTGCTTCAACCAGTGCCCGTACCGGGCCATTTCCAAGATCGAGCGCCCCTGCGCCGCCGCCTGCGGCATGGATGCCATCGGCTCCGATGAGCTGGGCCGGGCCAAGATCAACTACGACAAGTGCGTCTCCTGCGGCATGTGCCTGGTGAACTGCCCCTTCGCCGCCATCGCCGACAAGAGCCAGATCTTCCAGATCATCACCGCCATGAAGCGCAACGAAGAGGTCATCGCCTGCGTTGCCCCCGCTTTTGTGGGTCAGTTCGGCCCCGAAGCCACCCCCGGCAAGCTGAAGGCCGCCATGCGCATCCTGGGCTTCGCCGATGTGGTGGAGGTCGCCATCGGCGCGGACCTGTGCACCGTGGAGGAGGCCAAGGACTTCCTGGAGGAGGTCCCCGCTAAGCAGCCCTGGATGGGCACTTCCTGCTGCCCCGCCTGGTCCATGATGGCAAAGACGCTGTTCCCCCAGTTCAAGGATTACATCTCCATGGCCCTGACGCCCATGGTCATCACCGCCCGCATGGTGAAGAAGGACCATCCCAACGCCCGCATCGTGTTCATCGGGCCCTGCGCCGCTAAGAAGCTGGAGGCCAACCGCCGCACCGTCCGCTCCGACGTGGACTTTGTGCTGACCTTCGAGGAGCTGCTGGGTATGTTCGATGCCAAGAACATTGATTTCAGCAAGATCGAGGCCGACCCCGCCGACAACATGGACGAGGGCACCGGCATGGGCCGGGGCTTCGCCGTGGGCGGCGGCGTGGCCGCCGCCGTGGTGGAGGCCATCCGCCACATCGATCCCGACCGGGAGATCAAGATCGAGTACGGCGATGGCCTGAAAGAGTGTAAGAAGATGCTGATGATGGCAAAGGCCGGCAAGCGGGACGGCTACCTGCTGGAGGGCATGGCCTGCCCCGGCGGCTGCGTGGCTGGCGCCGGCACCATCCGGCCCATCAAGGAGAGCATGGCCAACGTGGAGAAGTTCAAGAACGCGGCCAGCGAAATGAGCTGCACCACCAGCCCCTTCCTGAATCGTCTGGAAGAGGTCGAGAAGAAATACGAGTAAGTCTCTGATGAGATGGACAGGCCCCCGGCTTTCGCCGGGGGCCTGTTGTATATTTTCAGGAAGAAATTCGGGTGATCTCCACCAGTCTCTGGAGTTCCGCCGGAGGGGCGTTGTAATAGCTCTTGACGCTGGGGAGGGGCCTCCAGTCACAGCCCGCGTGAGTCTGGTTGTAAGCGTCCGTCAGTTCCGGCAGCAGGGCGTTGGCTTCCTTCACGGTGATAAAGCCGCTGTGCGCTTCTCCCTGATGGTCGGTATAGGTCCAGCCCACCTCATCCAGGTTTTCCACCAGGGCCAGCAGCTGGATGGCATAGCGGGCTATCCACGTGTCAAAGGTGTTGGGGTCCTTTCCGATGGCTCCCTGCCAGCCGTCCCGGGTGAATTCCAGTGTCCAGCGGTAGGGCCAGCTGGAAGTGTGGAGGCTGTTGGTATAGTCGCCGAAGTTGGAACGGATGTGGGCCAGCTCGGAGATGCGGTTCAGGGCGGAGATGTCGCCCACATAGGGGGTCCTGGCCTCATACAGGCGGGCTACCCGCTCCTGAATGAGGATGCCGTCCTGCCAGACAACGCGTCCGCACAGCCAGACTTCCCCGATGCCGTCCAGGGGCACCTCCACCGTTCCGCCGCCATTGGGG
Source organism: Oscillibacter valericigenes (assembly GCF_021531435.1). GTDB lineage: Bacteria > Bacillota > Clostridia > Oscillospirales > Oscillospiraceae > Oscillibacter > Oscillibacter valericigenes_B. The sequence goes on along the minus strand of NZ_JAFBIS010000025.1, from coordinate 14,850 downwards.
AACAGGGGAGACACCAGCACAGACCGGGCGGAGATATTCGCCACGCCGTCGGCGGTGTCCACCTTCCAGCCCCAGTAGGCTGTGGCAGAAGAAGGCGTGGAGATGGACAGGCGGAGGATGCCGTTTTCCTCCACCGCTTCCGCCACGAACAGCTCCCCTTCCTGAGCTGGGGTGCCGATGATAAAGATTTTTGCCGCAAAACCTGCCGCAATGAGGAGAACAGTGCAGAGAACAGCAGCCACCACCCGCCGTCCGCTCTTCCGCTTGACGGTTTTCAGATAGTCCACTTCCCTGCCCTGCTCCGCCGCTTCCGCAGGTTCGGCTGTCATGGCGTTCTTCCGCGCCGTGCAGTCCGGGCAGGCGGACAAGTGGGCTTCCACAGCCTTGTTGGTTTCATCAGAGGTCAATCCCTCCACGTAGGAGGGCAGCAAGTCCCGCACCACCGCGCAGGTCAGATCATTTTTCATCGGATGCACCTCCGTTCCGCAGCTTTTCCTTGCTTCGGTAAAATGTGACTCTCGCCCAGGTCTCCGTTTTGCCCAGCACGTCCCCGATTTCCCGGAAGCTGAGGCCGCCGAAGGCCCGGAGATACACCACCTCCCGCTGGTCCGGCGGCAGGCTGTGGATGCTCCGCAGCAGCTCCAGCTGGCCTTCCCGCTCCAGCAGGCCGTCCTCCGACGAGGGGACGGGAATTTCCGGCGGTTCGTCGGGCATGGGGACTTCCTGCTTATGCTTGCGGAGGTGCTGGTACCACAGGTGTTTGGCGATTTGGCACAGCCAGACGGAAACCTTGCAGCTCCCGTCAAACCGCCCGATGGAGCGGACCGCCTGGTAAAAGGTCTCCTGGGTCAGCTCCTCCGCCAGGTCCGGGTCATGGCACTGGGCCAGGAGGAACTTGTAGACGGTCTGGGCGTGCTGACGGTAAATGGCGCTCATATCATCCATCGCGGTCCCTCCTTTCACCCCTTATATCCCCTCCGGGCGGAAAACGTTACAGAAAAAGCGGGCGCGGGGGAAATTTCCTCCGCACCCGCTTGCCTTTACGCGGCGATCAGGGCTGCCAGCAGCTCCGCCGCCTCGCCCCGGGAAACCTGACCTTGGGGCTGCAGCGCGCCGTCCACCAGGCCGTTTTCCACGGCCCAGGCGGCGCCGGGCCGGGCGAATTCGCCCAGGCTTCCGCTGCCGGACACGCCGGACAGGACCGCTTCGTCAGCCTCCGGGGAACCCACAGCGCGGTAGAGCATGGTCAGCATGGCCTGCCGGGTCACCAGGGCGCCGGGGACGAAATGGCCCGCGCCGTCTCCCTGTACGATGCCGTTTTCCGCGCACCAGGTCACGGCGTCGGCGCACCAGCTGCCGTCGGGCACGTCCTGGAAGGGACTGGCGCCCTCCGGCTCCGGGCAGCCGTTCAGCCGCCACAGCACCGTGGCTGCCTGGGCCCGGGTCAGGGATTCGCCGGGACGGAAGGCGCCGTCGGCCTTGCCCTGGAACAGGCCGAAGGCGGCGGTGAGGCGGATGCCGTCCTCCGCGGCCAGGCCCTCGGTGTCGGAGAAGGAGACGCCCAGGACGGTGTCATATGTATAATCCAGCAGAGCGTCGGCGATACCCGCCACCGTCTCCTCCCGGAACACATCCGCCATGCCCGCTTCTTCCAGCGTGGCCCGGAAGGGCTGGGCAGTACCGATCTCCATCAGCCGGAGGTATTCGTCGCAGGCTTTATCGTAGTCCGACAGGGAAGTTGTAAACAGCTCCGCCGACGCCAGAGCGGACGTGGTATAACTGATCATATAAAAAGGCGTTTCAAAATGGTGGGAAGTATACTGCCAGCCGTATCCGTAGGTGTCGTCCGCCAGGTAACTTCCGTATTCCGCGCAGACATCGTGGTAGATGCGGTTTACCTTATCCAGTGTCAGGTCATCCTCCGCAAATACCCGCTGCTGGAATTCATCGGAGAGGCAACTGGACAGGATGTATCCGCTGACCATCCTCCGAAGATTGGAAAAGCGGCAGGCGGAGGCGTTCTCCTCCCCTACCATGGCCCCCATATAGGGCTGGCACAGCAGGACCAGGGCCTGAGAGTTGATCTCCGCCAGGTCCAGGGAATTACCGTAGTCGCTGCCGCCGGAGAGACAGGCCTCGGAAAAATGGCCGAACTCGTGGAGCAGATCCTCCAGATCGTTTATGTTCATATAAGGCTTGTTGAAAATAAACGCGCTCTGGTATTGAGGCAGAGAAGTTGTAAAGCCCTGGTCGTTTTTGGTTTCGGAGAATGCGGTGTCCACCAGATGGCAGCGGCGCATATAGGCGAACAAGTCTGCTAGTTCGCTGGAAACATACCCCATATAGGGCTGGATCATGTCCAGCAGACCGTTCTGAGACAACGTGGAGAACTGTCCGTTCAGCACGGCTGTGCCGTACTGGATCTCCGGTGTATTGAACAGAACGGTATACAGCCCGCACAAAGGAACGATATAGGTCTTGACGGCATCGTGGATGGCTTCGGCTTCCTGGGGCGTGTAATCCCGGATGTAGACGTTTTTATAGAAAAAGGCGGCGCAGTCGTCATAGCCCCAGCTGGCGGCATAGGCTTTCCAGGTCTTCACCAGGTCGACATACAGGGGACCGACGACCTTGTTGATCTCCTTTGCCAGCAGCAGGCACACCTGGTTCCAGTCTTCGTAAGTGAGCTTTCCCTCCGCGAGGGCGGCGTTTGCCTCTTCCTCGCCGTGGTAGGTGACGCCCTTGTAGCGGACCACCGGCGTTTCGGCCATGGCCTGCCAGTAATCGTCCACCAGTTCGGCGCAGTGGTTCTGGAGGGCAAGCTGCTCCGGCGTGTCGGCTTCCGCGTCGGCGTAATAGGCGGCGCCGTCCTCGCCCAGGGCCAGCTCCAGGGCCCCGGCATTGGCGGAGTTCGCCACAGCGCTGAAGGCTTCCGCGATGCGGTTGAAGGCGGTCATATAGAAGCTGTTCCAATCCACATAGGTCTGGGACATGGCGGTGGGATCGGAAGCGTAATGGACGGACATGACGGCATAGTCTGTGGACAGCCGGTCTTCCATCGCTTTCAGAGCCCGGACCGCCTCAGCGGTCTCCGCCGCATTGTCGTCCTTGGCGGCGGCAGTCTCCACGGCTTTTGCGACAGCTTCCACCTCGTCCATGTATGGCTCGCCATAGGTCAGGGTGTTGAAGTCCACCTCCTGTGGCGTTTTCGTCAGGATGTCGGTCTTCCGCTCCTCCCAGGCCAGGCCGGGGGCGGAGAGGCTGAACACCAGCACCAGCGTCAGGGACAGGGCGCAGAGGCGAGGGAACCGTTTTTTGTGTTTCATGGTGTCTCCTTTCCGGAATCCCTTACAGGCCCTCCTGCTCAAACATCTCCTCAAAAGAACGGATATAGTAGTCCGACAGGGACTTGATCGCCTCCTGGTCGGCCTCGGCGGAGGGGTCGTACACGCCGCAGACCCGGAACCCGGCGGCCTTCGCCGTCTGAATGGCGTGGAGGGCGTCCTCAAAAATGACGGTGTCCTTCTTGGTGGAGCGCAGGCGGCGCATGCAGCGCTCGTAGATTTCAGGGCTGTCCTTTTTGCCCGCGCCCACCTCGGCGCAGGTGAGGATGCCCCGGAAATAGCCGTCCAGCCCGGTGTGCTTCAGGGCGGTCTCTACCAGGTCCCGGTCGGTGTTGGTGGCGACGTACATCCACACGCCCTCCATTTTCAGCAGGGACAGGAATTTTTTCACGCCGGGCTTGGCCTGGACTTCGTTTTCATAGAAAGCACGGACCTCGGCCTTGGTCAGCTCCATGATCTCCTCCACCGTTTCGGACAGGTGGTATTCCTCTTTGCAGAGGGCGGCGCCGTCCCGGAAGGTCATCAGCATCAGCCGGTCCCCCAGGTCCGGGGCGGGTTCGACACCCATGGAGCGGAGCAGGTCGGACGCCAGGCTGTTCCAGATGTGCATGGAGTCCAGCAGGGTGCCGTCCATGTCAAAAATCGCACTTTGTAAACGCATAAATACCTCGTTTTAAATGATTTTCGGCAGGACATGTGCCTGCCGAAAATACTTTGACTTAAGCGCCTTGGGCGCGTTCACCAGTGACCGATGTCACTGGTGGTAGGGGAGGTCGAGGGGGAGCCTGCTCCCCCTCGAAGTGCTTAGCAGAGCTTGGCTCCTGCGGGGATCGCATCGTCGACCATAAGGAGATGCAGCTTTTCCTCGCCCTTCTCGGTGTGGACGGCGGAGATCAGCATACCGCAGCTCTCCTGGCCCATCATCTTCCGGGGCGGCAGGTTCACGATGGCGACCAACGTCTTGCCAACAAGCTCTTCGGGCTTATAGTACTTGGCGATGCCGGAGAGGATCTGGCGGTCGGTGCCGGTGCCGTCGTCCAGGGTGAATTTCAGCAGCTTTTCGCTCTTTTTCACGTTCTCACAGGCCTTCACCTTTACAGCCCGGAAGTCGGACTTGCAGAAGGTGTCGAAGTTCACCTGCTCGGTGAGCTGGGGCTCGACCTCGATGGCGGGCAGGGAGGCCTTTTTCGCGGCTTCGGCAGCGGCCTCCAGCTCGGCGATGGCCTTGTCCATGTCGATGCGGGGGAACAGGTTCTCGCCCTTGGTGACGGCGGCAGTCTCGCTCAGAGCGCCCCAGACAGCGGCGCTGTCCCAGGTCCGGACATCGGCGGAAGCGCCGATCTGGACGAACAGCTTGTCCATGCTCTCGGGCATGAAGGGGCTCAGCAGGATGCCGCAGATGCGGGTGGCCTCCAGCAGGTTGTACAGCACGTGAGCCAGCCGCTTGCCGTTGGCGTCCATGTCCTTCGCCAGGGCCCAGGGAGCCGTCTCGTCGATATACTTGTTGGCCCGCTGGATGACCTTGAACACCTCCGCCAGGGCGTTGTGGGGAGCGTAGGCCTCCATCTGGGACTCATAGGCGTCCCGCAGGGCGGAGGCCATGGCGATGAGGTCGGTGTCGAAGGGTTCGGGATTTTCCCAAGTCTTGCAGCCGGCGGGCAGCTGACCGCCGAAGTATTTGCCCACCATGGCGGTAGTGCGGCTGAGCAGGTTGCCCAGGTCGTTTGCAAGGTCGGTGTTGATGGTCTGAATGAGCAGCTCGTTGGAGAAGTTGCCGTCGGAGCCGAAGGGGAAGGTGCGCATCAGGAAGAACCGCAGGGCATCCACGCCGAACTTTTCCGCCAGGATATAGGGGTCCACCACGTTGCCCTTGGACTTGGACATCTTGCCGCCGTCCAGCAGCAGCCAGCCGTGGCCGAAGACGTGCTTGGGCAGGGGCATCTCCATGCTCATCAGCATGGCGGGCCAGATGATGGAGTGGAACCGGACGATCTCCTTGCCCACGAAGTGGACGTCGGCGGGCCAGTACTTGTCGTAGTCGTCATATTGGTCGTTCAGGAAGCCGAGGGCGGTGGTGTAGTTGAACAGGGCGTCCACCCACACGTAGACCACATGGCCCGGGTCAAAGTCCACGGGAATGCCCCAGGTGAAGCTGGTGCGGGAGACGCACAGGTCCTCCAGGCCGGGGTCGATGAAGTTCTTCACCATTTCGTTGACGCGGCTGCGGGGCTGGAGGAAATCGGTGTTCTCCAGCAGGTCCCGGACCTTGTCGGCGTACTTGCTCAGACGGAAGAAGTAGGCTTCCTCCTCGGCGTCCACCACGGGGCGGCCGCAGTCGGGGCAGCAGCCGTCCACCAGCTGGCTCTCGGTCCAGAAGGACTCGCAGGGGGTGCAGTACTTGCCCTTGTAGGAGCCCTTGTAAATGTCGCCCTTGTCGTACATCTTCTTGAAGATCTTCTGGACGGCGGCGACGTGATAGTCGTCAGTGGTGCGGATGAAGCGGTCGTTGGAGATGTTCATCAGCTTCCACAGGTCCTTCACGCCCTGGGGGCCTTCCACGATCTTATCCACGAACTCCTTGGGGGTGACGCCGGCTTCCTTGGCCTTGGTCTCGATCTTCTGGCCGTGCTCGTCGGTGCCGGTCAGGAACATCACGTCATACCCGGCCAGGCGCTTGTAACGGGCCATGGCGTCGGTAGCCACGGTGCAGTAGGTGTGGCCGATGTGGAGCTTGTCGGAGGGATAGTAGATGGGGGTGGTGATATAGAACTTTTTCTTTTCCATGGGTTTTCTCCTTTTTCACGGCCGCTCCGAATGGAAGAGGGCCGGTATTGATTCACGCAATTATTTATTATAACGGAAAACTCCCGAAATTACAACATTTCAGCCGGGATTTTCCTCCGCCAGACTGCCCTTCCGCTTCCAATGGCCGGAGAGGTAGTAGACCACCGACAGCGTGAAGCCCACACACCAGCCCACGCCCACGCCGTAGTACATATAATCGGGGCCAAAGTGGTCGGCGAACCAGTAGACAGCAGGGACCCGGACCAGAATGAGGGAGAAAATGACGTCCAGCATGGCGAACATACTGTCTCCCGCGCCCCGCATGGCGTTGTTCAGGCAGAACATGACGGAGAACAGGAAGTAGAAGGGCATGATGCACTTTAAATACACCGCGCCCGACTGGATGACGGCGGGGGTGTCGGAGAAGAAGCCCACCAGCGTCGGCCCCAGGGGAATGAGCACCAGCATCACCGCCGACCAGACCACGGAGGCGATGACGGTGATGCGGATGCCCTGGCGGGCCCGGTCCAGCCGTTTGGCGCCGATGTTCTGCCCCACGAAGGAGGTGACTGCGTTGGAAAGACTCTGTACCGGCAGGAAGGCCAGGGAGTCCAGCTTGGAGCCCACGTTGTAGGCGGCGGCGAACTCCTTGCCGAAGGAGTTGATCTTGCTCATCACTACCATGGCGCCGATGGCCACCAGAGACATCTGGACGCCCGCCGGCAGGCCGATGCCCATGATTTGGCGGAACAGCGTTTTGTCGAACCGGCGGCAGAAGGGGCGGATGGCGATGTCGGGGTAGCGGCGGTTGATGTAGAACAAGCCGAACAGCCAGGAAAAGGCCTGGGAGATGATGGTGCCCAGAGCCACGCCCAGGACTCCCATGCCGCACCCCAGCACGAACACCAGGTCCAGCACGATGTTCATCACCGACGAGATGGCCAGGAACAGCAGTGTCGTCCGGCTGTTGCCAAGCCCCCCCAGAATGCCCGCGTTCAGGTTATAGCCAATGGCGCCGATGAGCCCCGCGGATACCACCGTCAGATAGAGCCACGATTCGGCCCAGGCGTCGGATTTCACCTGCATCAGCGTCAGAACAGGATTCACCAGCCCCAGGGCGATGGCCGTGATGGGAATGGCGGAGACCATAAAGGCGGTGTAGATGGTGTCCACCGCGTCCCGGACCCGGTCCATGTTCCCCGCGCCGTAAAACTGGGCGATGACCACGGTGCCGCCGTTGGAGAGGCCCATGAACAGCGATGTGAACATAAAGATGACGGGATAGCCCACGCCCACCGCCGCCAGGGCGGTATCGCCGGCGTAGTTGCCCACCACCCAGCTGTCCACCATGTTGTAGAGCTGCTGGAGGAAGCTGCCTGCCAGCAATGGCAGGGCAAAGTAGAAAATATGTCCGGCGGGGCTGCCCACCGTCATGTTGCGCATACCGTTTTCACGTTCCATGTTGAAATTCCTCATATGATCTTCGTTCTTTTCTCTACTTTACTCCCTTTTTTAGGCTGGGGCAATATTGTTTTTTGACCGAACATCGGGTACAATGTGGAAAACCAACGGGAGACAAAGGAGAACGATATGAAACTGGTATCCTGGAACGTCAACGGCCTGCGGGCCTGCCTGAATAAGGGCTTTCTGGACTTCTGCGCCTTCGCCGACGCCGACGTCATCTGCCTGCAGGAGACAAAAATGCGCCCGGAGCAGGCGGAGTTCGACCTCCCCGGCTATACCCGGTTCTGGAACAGCGCCGACAAGGCGGGCTATTCCGGCACTGCCATCTTTACGAAAACCGAGCCGCTGAACGTCACCTATGATTTCGGCATGGACGAGCACCGCCACGAGGGCCGGGTCATCACGGCGGAGTACCCGGAATTCTATCTGGTGTGCTGCTACACCCCCAACTCCAAGGACCAGCTGGCCCGGCTTCCCTACCGCATGGCCTGGGAGGACGACATCCGGGACTACCTCATGGAGCTGGACGCGAAAAAGCCCGTGGTCTACTGCGGCGATTTGAACGTGGCCCATGAGGAGATCGACATCAAAAACCCCAAGTCCAACCGCATGAACCCGGGCTTTTCCGACGAGGAGCGGGCCAAGATGACACAGCTGCTCTCCAGCGGCTTTGTGGATACCTTCCGCTACCTCTACCCCGACAAGACCGGGGCCTACTCCTGGTGGAGCTACCGTTTCAACGCCCGGAAGAACAACGCCGGGTGGCGCATTGACTACTTCATCGTCTCCGAGCGTCTGAAGGACAAGATCAAAAGCGCCGACATCTGGAGCGAGGTGCTGGGCAGCGATCACTGCCCTGTGGTGCTGGAGCTGGATATTTAAACGAAGCAGCTCCTATTTTCAGTAAAAATGCTGAATGACAATTCGCCCAAATGTTGTATAATGTGATGCGATGTTGTATGACAAGCATAAAATGGCGGGCATCGGAGAAACCGTCCGAACCCGTGTGAAAGGAAGCATTGATATGCCAGAAGCAATGAAATACGGCCAGCACGAATTTGAAGTGAAGCTGCCCCCGGAGCTGATCGCAGCGGAACTGGAGCCCAACCATGTGGATCTGCCCCAGCGGACCGTGCCGGAGCACATCCACTACGCACTGGAGCACCCCATCGACTCCAAGCCGCTGAAGGAGCTGGTGAAGCCCGGCGAGACGGTATGCATCATCATCTCTGATGTGACCCGCCGCTGGCAGTCCCCGGAGACCTACATCCCCATTCTGATCGAGGAGCTGGAGAGCGCCGGCATCCGGGATGAGGATATGCTCATCATCTCCGCCACCGGCACCCACCGGAAGCAGACCAGGGAGGAGCACATCGGCCTGGTGACGGAGGCGGTGTATGACCGCATCCGTCTGGTGGATCACCAGTGCACTGATGAGGAAAACCTCAAGTATGTGGGCACCACCTCCCGGGGGACTCCTGTGTGGCTGGACAAGCGGGCTCTGGAATGCGACCACATCATCCTCACCGGCGGCGTGGTGTATCACTTTATGGCGGGCTTCGGCGGTGGACGCAAGAGCGTCCTGCCCGGCATCGCCGGCCGGGAGACCATTATGAAAAACCACAACCTGGCCCTGAATCCCGGCTTGGGCGCCGGGTCTAACCCGGAGGTCCGCAGCGCCAACCTGTCCGACAGCAACCCTGTCCACGCCGACATGATGGAGGCCTGCGCCATGGTGAAGCCCACCTTCCTCATCAACGTGGTGGTGGACGATAACCAGAAGATCATCAGCGCCTTTGCCGGTAACTGGATCACCGCCCACAAGGCCGCCTGCGACCTGGTGGAGAAGATGTACGGCGTGGCCGCCAAGGAGAAAACACCCATGGTCATCGCCAGCGCCGGCGGCTATCCCAAGGATCTGAACTTCTACCAGACCATCAAGACGCTGTGCAACGCCCTGGAGGTGGTGGAGGACGGCGGCACCATCATCCTGGTGACGAAGTCCGACGAGGGCTTCGGCAACGATGATACCGAGCGCCAGATCGCAGGCTACGAGACCATGCTGGACCGGGAAAAGGCCCTGCGGGAGAACTTCTCCATCGGCGCCTTCATCGGCTACCTGTTTGCTGAGAGCGCCGAGAAGTACCACCTGATCGCCGTCACCGGTATTCCCCAGGAGCAGTTCGGCACCGCCAAGATTCACGCCGTAAAGACCCTGGATGAGGCATTGGAACTGTCCCGGAAGCTGAACGGCGGCAAGGACCTGCGGGCCACCCTCCTGCCCCACGGCGCCAACACCCTTCCGAAACTGAAATGATGAGCAGCCGTCCCCGGGTCATTGGCCCGGGGACGGCTTTTAGCTGAGCAGCGCGTTGATCTCCTCAATTTCCAGATCCTGCAGGGCCCAGTTGATGCCGTAGCCCACCACCTTGCTCAGGTCCCGGACCTGCTGATCGATGTCCCGAGGGGTCACCATCAGGTTCTGCCGGGATTTTTGCAGGGCCTCCCCATCGTAGTCCCTGATGCCGGATTCCTCCAGCAGGTCCGCCGCCAGGGTGGCGCTGTCCACCACCGTAGGCACGCCAATGGCGAACACCGGAACGCCCAGCGTCTCCTGATTCAGGGCTGAGCGGTGGTTCCCCACCCCGGAGCCGGGGATGATGCCGGTGTCGGAGAGCTGCACCGTGGTGCACACCCGCCCCACACGGCGGGAGGCCAGGGCGTCCACGGCGATGACCAGCGATGGCTCTACCTGGGCCACCAGGCCTCGCACCGCCTCCGCCGATTCAACGCCGGTGGTGCCCAGGACCCCGGTGCGGAACACCGCCACGGGGCGAAAGCCGGAGAAATGCCTGGGCATGGCGGCGATGAGGTGGCGGGTCACCAGCACGCTGTCAGCCGCCAGGGGGCCCACGGCGTCCGGCGTCATGGCACCGTTGCCGAGACCGATGACCAGCACCGTGCCCTCCCCTGGCAGCAGCTCTTTGAGCTGGCCGCCCACCGCCCGGACCGCCCGCTCAAAAAAGTCTGATTTCCGCTGCCAGAAGGCGGTCAGATCGATGGTGCGGTAGGTGCCCCGGGGCTTGCCCAGGGCCTTCTCTCCCCGCTCATCCAGGATGTCCACCCGGGTCACCGGATAGCCCTCCGAGCGCTGCTTCGTGGCTTTCACGCCGCTCAGACGGGTGTTTTTTTCCGCCGATTCCTGCCATAATTCCCTGGCCTCCAAAGCCAGATCGGTGCGTTTTGCGAACATACTGCCTGCCTCCCGACACAAAATCTTGTGGTCTTTTCTCTAGGTTTTGCGGCAAAAGATACAATATACAAAAAATGCACACAAATTGTAAAAAAACTCTTGCTTTTTGGTGAGTTCCCTGTTAAAATATCAATCTGCACGGTGGAAAATCCCACTGTAAATTTGCCTAAGGAGGTGTTTGGTTTGCCGAATATTAAGTCTGCCAAGAAGCGCGTTCTGATCGGAGAGGTGAGAAACGCCCGCAACAAGGCCGCGAAGTCCGAGCTGAAGACCGCCATCAAGAAGTTCGAGGCTGCTGCCGCAGAAGGCAATCGCACCGAGGCCGATGGCGCTTACAAGGTTGCTGTGAAGAAAGTCGATCAGGCTGTCGCCAAGGGCGTTCTGCACAAGAACACGGCCGCTCACCGCAAGAGCGCCATGACCCTGAAGCTGAACAAGATCGGCTGATTTGTGTCGAGCCAAAAGGACATCCGGTGGGATGTCCTTTTTTGCTGCCCTTTTGGGCGGATAAAATTGTTACGGTTTGGTCATATCTCTTTGAGAAAAGTGTGATAGAATAGAGCGGAAAGCGAGGAGGTGCCCGCATGCCCATTTTTGATACCCACGCCCATTACGATTCCGGCGGCTTTAACGCCGACCGGGATGAGGTGCTGTCCGCCCTCCCCGCCGCTGGCGTGGAGCTGGTGGTGGACCCCGGCTGCGATGTGCCCTCCTCCCGGGCTGCCGTGGCCCTGGCGGAGCGGTATCCCCACGTCTACGCCGCCGTAGGCATCCATCCCGAGGACTGCGGCGGGTGTACCGACGCGGACTTTGACGCCATCCGGGAGCTGTGCGGCCATGAAAAGGTGGTGGCCATCGGCGAAATTGGCCTGGACTACTACTGGAAGGAAAATCCGCCGAAGGAGTTCCAGCAGCAGGTGTTCCGCCGCCAGCTGGAGCTGGCCCGGGAATTAGGTTTGCCCGTCATCATCCACGACCGGGAGGCCCACGGGGATTCTTTGGCTATCGTTTTGGAATATCCTGAGGTGCGGGGCGTGTTCCACTGCTTCTCCGGCAGCCCGGAGATGGCCGCCGAACTGTTGAAGCGGGGCTGGTATCTGGGCTTCGACGGGCCCATCACCTATAAAAACGCCAAACGTGCCCCGGAGGTGGCGGCCATCACGCCCCTGGACCGCATCGTGGTGGAGACGGACGCCCCCTACCTGACCCCTGTCCCCTTCCGGGGCAAGCGGAACGACAGCCGGTATCTGCCGTTCGTCTTGGAAAAACTGGCGGAGTGGAAGGGCGTCACGGCGGAGGAAATGACGGACATCGCCTGGGAAAACGGCCTGCGGCTGTTTGGACTGGAGGCAAAGATATGAAACGGCTGCTGCCCGCGCTGCTGGCATTGACGCTGCTGTCCGGGTGCGGCGCCCGGGAAACGGCACCTTCCCTGCCGGAGACCACCCCGGCTCAGCCCATCTCCGCTCCGGCGGTGGTGACGGAGGGGCGGGAACCGGAAGAAGACGATGATCTGTCCGCCGCGTTGGATGGCTTTTCGGAATGGATGCACAACAGCACCTTGGATCAAAATTCCGTGGGACTGCTGGCGGAGCTGCCGGAACAGGATGTGGCGCTGTACGGAGTCAGAGACCATCGGGGAGATGACCGCGCCCTGCTCCGCTGGGAGGATAGTCTGGCGGAATTTGACTGGAACTTTGGCGGACCGCTGATCGTGGAACCCCGGCTTTGGTGCTGGGATGCGGATGATGACGGGCAGGATGAAGTTGTGCTGGTCAACCATGTCGGCAGCGGCACCGGCGTTTCTATCGAAGAACTTCACATTGTGGAGAAAAACGAAGACGGCACGCTGGCGGACTACGCCTTCCCGGAGGAGCTGTGGAGGGATCAACTGTCCGCTCTGCTGACGTTGGTGAAGGGGAATAACCGCGTCTGGGTCTCTTTAGGCCGGGAGCTGGTGGACATCACCTCTCAGCTGCCGGAGAATTTGGAGCCGGAGACGCTTCGAGGGCTGGGTACGGGAAATGTAGCCGGATTTGACACTGATTGGCCCCGTGGCGCGGATATCCGGTTCAGCGGCAGCGTTTGCCTGGACGCGGATGGCTATAATAGTTGGTATGTCGCGGATATTTCGGCTTATGTATCTTACGCCGGCGGTGTTTTTACCCTGTCGGATCTTCATTTGAACAGCAATTAAGGAGTGAACCAGCATGGAAAAAGGTTTTACCATCACCTATGAATACGGGGACAATCTGTATGTGAACCCCACCAACCGCTGCAACTTCAACTGCGAGTTCTGCCTGCGGCATAACCAGGGCTCCGGCGGCAGCATCTACACCCACAACCTCTGGCTGAAGCGGGAACCCACCAAGGAGGAGATTCTGGCCTCCATTGAGAGCCATGACCTCTCCAAATACAAGCAGCTGGTGTTCGTGGGCTTCGGCGAGCCCAGCTACCGCATCGAGGACATCTGCTGGGTCATCGACCAGATGAAGGCCAAGGGGGAGAAGCTCTACACCCGCATGGACACCAACGGCACCGGCAGCCTTATCCATGGCCGGGACATCGCCCCGGAGTTTGCGGGCCGGTTCGACATGGTGTCCATCTCCCTGAACACGGACACGGCGGAGAAGTACGATGCCCTGTGCCACCCCCAGCAGGCCGGGGCATACGAGGCCATGAAGGCCTTTGCCAAGGAGATTCAGAAGTACGTGCCCACGGTGATGATGACCGTGGTGGACACCATCCCCAAGGAGGAGATCGAGAACTGCCGCAGGATCTGCGAGGACGAGATCGGCGCCATCTACCGGGTCCGGGAGTACATCGAAGATTGAGAAAAACAGGAGCTCCGGGGATCGGCTTTTGTCGGTCCCCGGAGCTCCTGTTTTTCGCGTCAGGCGCTCAGCAGGCGGATATAGTGGTTGGCCTCCCGCAGGACATGGTCCGCCAGCAGGGGCAGGATGACGGAGCGAATTTTGCAGCCCGTGATGCCCTGAACGCCGGCGGTCTTGAAGTCCCGGAACCGCAGGGTCTCCTTCAAGGCCTCCTGACGGCCCATGGCCGCGTCGTTCGCCTCCCTTGCCCGGGCCAGCAGCGCGGCGTACTCCTGGGCGAAGGCGTCCGAGGTCTTGATGAGCGCGTCCTCGGTGGGGTCCAGCAGGCCCCGGATGAACTGGGCGTGCTCCATCATGATCTGGTTCCAGAAGACCTCCGTCTCCTTCATGGTCTGTCCGTCCAGACAGCACCGCTCCGCGTCCCGGAGGAAGGTGCGGTACAGCTTTGCCTCCCGAATAATGTGCTCCAGCAGCAGGGGATAGTTCATGGTGAACATCCGGCAGGCAAGCACCCGTTTCAAGGTGGTCTCCTTGAAGCCGATGAGCCCGTCCAGCAGGCGGAGGGCAGTCTCATTCAGCTGCCTCACCTGGCGGCACAGGACCGGAGAGACCCGGCAGGGGCCGCCGCAGCGCAGCCGGGCGGCCATGGCCGTCAGTTCCCGGTCGATGGGAATGCCGGTGAAGCACTGGGTCTGCCGCTCGGCGTTTGCGGTGAACTCCGTGAAAAGCTCGCCGGATTCCAGCACGGATTGGTCGGTAATGCCGTGGCTCAGGCCGATGGCCCGGCGCAGCACGGATTCAAAGCCCCGTTTGTAGAAGTCCGCTTTCCGGACAAACTCTTCATTGGCAGACGTAAAGCCCGCCTCCAGGAACAGGGCGTGTTCCTTCATGATGCGGGCAAAGAACAGGTGCAGCTCCAGAGACAGCGTCACATAACGATCCATCAAAGCGATTTCTCCTCTCATGGTGGGCTGCAACAGTATATGACGCTGGTATTGGATTTGTGCCTCCGCCTCCCTGTCAAAAAAAATCGGGGCGCCCATCAAATATGGGCGCCCCATGAACGTTTTATGCTAGACTCCTATGAAAAGCAGACAAAGTCTGCTTTTCATAGCGCGTCAGCGCGTCGGAGTCTGCATGAGACGGCATCTGCGCTCTTTGCGCAGATGGG
>NZ_JAFBIS010000024.1 GCF_021531435.1 Oscillibacter valericigenes | reverse complement strand
TTTTTGAAAATAATTCAAGAAACATTTCCATGAAAATGCCCGCCTTACCCACCCCTCACGGAGTGGGCTTGCGGCGGGCAATTTTGTCAAAGCGGTACAATGCTAAGATATCGGCAAATGAGGTGTTGGGCTGATACTTTTTGGTTGCAGGGTCATATAAGTGGAAACTGTATCCCCGCAGGCGGTAATAACCGATGGTAGACAGAGCTTCCATGGCTTCCTGCGGACAGGGAACTGTCATGCCGGCATCGATATACGTTTGATATTGCTGCTGGATGGAAAGAACTTTCTTGGGATAAGGCGTCATACAGATACCCCCGGGCATAAAAAGTCCCACCGGGTTGCGCATAATCATCCGAGATGAACATAGGCGTGGTGGGCTCTGTTGTGTTTAAGTATAAAAGCAGGAAGAAAAATTGTCAAGATTTTTTGACAATACTTTATACAATCAGAGTTCGTGAAACGAGGCAATTCCTCTCGGGGGCTCGAATAACCGAGGATCCTTGCCTTTGATTACTGAATTGTCTCAGAACCCAGAGCAGTCTTTTTCCTTGTTCGCTCAGTTCTGATGCGGAATTCATACCGTACCAGTACACATACCGTTCTGCCCGCTTTGGTTTTCGGTAATCAAGGGATGCCAGCCAGAATTCGCCCTGCTTTCGGCGCCGTTCTTGCTTTATCCAAAACGCTTACACAAAATTTTGCGCCGAACCCGGCTGTATGATCAAACATGCTCCTCCGCGAAGCCAGCGCAAGCTGTTCGTTCGCGGGGGAGCATGTTTCTTTGCCGGTCTGATCCATTATCCGATTTGCCCGAAAGCCGCATTTCTTTCAGGAAGATTCCGATGGACTGCGTATGCCCTTCTTGGTGCCATTGAAATTCTCCTGTTCCAGATATGTGAATTTCGGCTAATGAAGTCCACTTGCACGGAATTTCCGGTCCATCTTCACGGATAACCAAGTCCACCGCCACGGTGAAGGAGTCCGGCTAATGCGACCGTTGACGCTCCCCACGGCTAAAGCCGGGGGATTCCTGGTTCAACGACAACAGCCTAAGAGACTGAAAAGCCTCCGAGGTCTTACACTATCTTCCCAGGCGTTACGTTCAGATCCGTCCGACCCTACGATATGAGAGAAAACAACTTATGCTGCTTGTTGTGAATTATCCCGCCTGATATCCGTCTGCGACGTCTTTTCAGACGGGGCTTCTGAACGCAGGGAGAAGGGCTTCTGATGGGTATTTCCCCCACCAAAGCTATTCACGAAGCTCTATCCCAGTGGGATTACTTTTTCAATTCTTTTACCGCAAGTCGGTGAGCCTTTGACTTGCTGGGTTTGGTATTGGCCTTCTGATTTTTCCGGTTTTCTTTTCAGGAGTCATAATCCGGGTGCCTGATGACAATCACGCTGGAAGAGTCCACAACACCGGTGAACAGTTCAGGCAATACCTTCCGCCCGATATTGGCTCTGTCATTCAGGTCAAAATTATGTTTTTTACACCCTGTATTTTTCCTCGTTCCGCAGGCTCATAAATCCCTTATATTGCAATGGGTTTGCGGTCCTTTTACAAGGTAAAATTTTTATTTTGATATTTTGAAAAAATTTAACCTCGTTTTTGACTCTTTCATACCGCTATCCTGTGGATTTTTCTGTTGTGCAGCTAACCATCAGCGCCCACTTTTTTATTCCCCATAATACAAATAATTTGCCACTTCATCCCCCCGGACCGGCCAAATTTCATAAGGTCCTTCGCCTAAAAAACATGAAACAAAGTCCGCCTGATACTCCCAACAAAGGAGGGGGATTGGATCTTCTTCGTCTGCATTTTTTAATTTTTTACGCAAACTTTCCAGTCTCACGATATTGCAGTCAAGGAATTGGCTAACTGCTTTTCCATCAAGATACAGGCACATCCCATGCATCTCCATGTCTCCAAATATGGCAGCCACAGCCTTAAAAATTTCTTCGATCGTGTACCGCGTCAACATCCATAAACACACGCAGCCATGCTCATGCCGCGGCAGGATGCGGAATTCCATTTTCCAAACAGGGTAGTCTGTTATAGCCCGAAAAATGGTTGTCTTTTTGCGCCAGGCATTAACGTCTACCATGTTGGCTGCAGCATTTCTCTGCGGTGCCCTTGCGTATCTCCGCGTCCGATTCTGGCTCGGAAGACGGTAGGTTTCCAGTCCGGAAAGCATGTCCTCATCACGATCGTATAAGATGATATGCTGCATCTCTGCATCCGGTCTAATGGGACCGATGATATTCCTGTACACGGCCCGGGTCCGACCTTCCATGCTGATTTCTGCCGACAGGTGCATCCGCATATATTCTTCACCGATCAGGTCATATACGGGCCCGCAGATCCCCTTGGAGAAGATCACACCCGAGGCCCTGGAAATCTGTTCACGACCCACTTTTGCCTCACGGTTTTCTTTCTGGGCTATGGCGTTGTTAATCAGTTTAATTTCCTTCGTGGACAGGTAAAGCGGGTTTTGAAGGCCCAGTTTCTGGTCGGACGCCAGTAATGTTTCTGACAAAAGCTCACGCTGCGCCCCGGTTTCAACACAAGATCTCAACATAAAAGCCTGTATATCTCCCTCGCGCTGCATCAGCAGCTTATGCGCATCACTGGTGCCTGGATGGTTTTGGTCACTAATCGCCATGTAGTACTCATAGGCCATCGGCATCTCTGCCCGCAAATGTTCCAACCCCTTGGTCGTTAACCGCATTTTGCGAGGCTGATCCTGGGTGTATGTAAGCACTCCCTCCCGCACCAGAGTACTCAAAACCTTGTGCACATATCCGTACGAATAGTGCAGCAGATTGAAATCCTCAGGCAGCGGCCTGATGGAACCTGCCATAAATACCGCAATCAGCTTCTCGAGTGCGCTCGTAAATACTGGCTTGGGATTGATTGTTTCCATTTTGTAATCCTCTCTATTGAAAATTTGGTACATCTTGATAAAATGCACGCAGGTCTGCCAGCATAGGCAGTTCGGGGTGCAGGGCTGCCCATTCGGCCAGATGGTGATGCTCCACGACCCACAGTTCCGTATGGGGCTGGTTTCCGGGATCGTCAACATAAAAGAACAGGTTATCACACAGAGGAGCCGCATCGTCCAAACAGACAACTGGCAAGACTGTATCCAGCAAGGCTTTGATTGCCAAATTGTCATTATCATAATAGGCCGCCTGCTTACCCGCCACATCATAATGGATATAGATCACATACGCGCGGACGAATGGCCGAAAATCCGCAGGACAACCGAAAAAAAGCTTGTCCTGGAGCTCACGGCTGTATAACGCGGTGTAGCCTTGGGCGGCCGCCCGGGTTTTGGTAATGGGCAAATTCGGCATGGTACAGCGCAAAATATACTGAGACTCGTAGCAGACGTCCACGCACAGCGCCCTCTGGGGATTGTATTCCTGCTCAGCATCATCCGGGAGGGGTATACAGCCCGCTGCCAGCATGTCCTGCAACGCAGCCAGCGTGTCCGTGGCGAACCGCAGACCTCGCTCTGCCTCCTCCTGCTGGTAGAGCTCCGGGGACGCCTCCACCTTCCGCTTCATGCGCTGCAAGAGCTGCAACAGCTGTTCCGCATGGTCGCCCGCATCTTCCAGACGACCTTTAAGACAATCAAAATCTCTCATCGAAATAATCCTCCATAATATCGGCAAGGGTAACGTAGCAGGTCTTTCAGAAGACCTCAGGGTAGTCAACTCCGGCCTATAAGATGTTGCTCTCACAAGTACCGTCCAAATCTTCAGATTTGGACGGAATTATTGACGATTTCTTTACCGGTTGCGCCATTCGGAGGGAAATGGAAATCTGGAAAGCCCGATAACCCCAAATGGCTTTTTATTGCTCCCTTCACAGACTATTTACCATCTAACAGTTTTTTTGTCAAATTATAGACCATATTCCCCGCTGCAACGAAAAAACAATCTTTATACCCTACAAGAGCCCCATCAGCTCACTCCTAACTGAAAGTCACAATGAAGAACTCCCATTTGCTGTTGTGCCAGTGCTGGCCTTTGGTAATGCCGGGTCTGGAGATGTTCACAGACACCTGCTTGACTTTCCGGCAGCTGGGTAGGGTAGTATCTCCCGTTCATAATTTGTTCATGATTTATACAGGCTTTTCAGGTATGGTACAGGTGTATAAATATCTTGCTATTTAAACGTAACCACTAGTCGAATTTATGGGAGGGGTACAGATGAAACATTTCCTGAAAAAGCAGCTGCCCGCGTTTCTGCTGGCCGTGCTCTTAGTGGCAGGCGCCGTGCCATCCGCTCTGGCCACCAACTGCCCCAACGGCCAGCACAAGTGGAGTTCCTGGCAGAAGCAGGATGACGGCACCCACGTCCGCACCTGCCTTGTCAGCGGCTGCACCGCCACGGAAAGCGCCGCCCACACCTGGGAGGCCAGCTATTCCACCGACGCCGCCAGCCACTGGAAGAAGTGCTCGGTGTGCGGTGCGGAGCAGACCCATACGGCTCACAACTTCCGTTCCGATCTGCAGAAGGATGCCGCTACCCATTGGGAGCAGTGCGACACCTGCGGCTACCGGGCCAATGAGGGCGGCCATCTGGACAAAAACCAGGACGGCAAGTGCGATACCTGCGGATACAGCACCGGCGTTCCCTATGTCACCGTCACCTTCATGAACGGCACCAGCACCTTCAAAACCCAGACCAATGTGACCAAGGGCGGTACCCCCGTCAACCCGGGCACGCCCACCAGGACCGCCAGCGGTAAGGTCTACACCTTCAAGGGCTGGACGACCACCAACCCCGGCTCCTCCGCCCTGTATAACGGCCAGACCGTGCTGACCAGCGCCCAGGTGGCAGCGACGGCGGTTTCCGCCAACACCACCTATTACGCCGTGTACACCGTGGCCAGCGACGGGGTCATCACTTACGAGGTAGACCCCGGCGATACGGTGTCCCTGGACAGAAGCGACTTTAAAGACCTCTTCGACACAGAAAGCGGCAACGGCTCTTTCCGGTATGTGCGCTTGTATCCAAACAGCAGTTACAAGTCCTCCAACGGCGTGTTCTACTATGATTACGAGGGCACCGACGAAGAGGCTCTTGCCAAGGGCGACCTGGAGGACTATGACTTCTACTACCGCTCCTCCAGCTACGGCGACTATCCCCTGGATGGACTGACCTTCGTGGCCGGCAAGGACGCCGACGGCAAGACCGTCACGGTGGATCTCCGGCTGTACGGCGACGACGGCTATGTCAGCGGCTCCCTGAAGATTGAGATCGACGATGACCGCTCCAGCGGAAATGGCGATCTGACCTATAAGGTGGAAGCCGGTGAAACCGTGGACTTTGACCGCGGCGATTTCCAGGCCCTGTTTATCGATGAATACCCCAGTGACAGCTTCCGGTATGTGTGTTTCTATCCCGACAGCAGCTACAAGTCCTCCAACGGCGTGCTGTACTACGATTACGACGGCAGCGATGAGGAAGCCTTTACCAAAAGCGACCTGGAGGACTACGACTTCTACTACCGCTCCTCCAGCTACGGCGACTATCCTCTGGATAAGCTGACCTTTGCGGCCGATGAGGACGCCGACGGCAAAACCGTCACGCTGGACTGCCGCCTGTACGGCGATGACGACTATCTGGACGCCACGGTGGAGATCCGCATCGGCGATACGGACGATGACGGCGACATCACCTACACCGTAGCCCCCGGCAAGGAAGTGTCCTTTGACAGCGATGACTTCAACGACTTCTTCCAGGACGAGGCCAATTCCAGCTACGACATCAAATACGTCACCTTCTCCACCACCGACACCCTCAGCAAATCCACCAACGGCCTGCTGTACGCGGGCCACGGCAAGAGCGGAGAGAAGTCCTTCACCAAGACCACCATTGACGATTTTGAGTTCTATTACAGCAAGTCCAGCGACGGTGACTACGCCCTGGACAGCCTGAGCTTCGTCGCCTCTGACGATTTCACCGGCTCTGTCACCCTGTCCTTCACCGCCTGGTATTCCAGCTCCAAGAAAGCCAGCGGCAAGGTCGTCATCAAGTCCACAGACAGCACCAAAGGCGACATCACCTATACCGCGGCCCCCGGCAAGGAAGTGTCCTTTGACAGCGATGACTTCAACGACTTCTTCCAGGACGAGGCCAATTCCAACAATGACATCAAGTATGTCACCTTCTCTACCACCGACACCCTCAGCAAGTCCTCCAACGGCATGCTGTATGCCAACCACGGCAAAAGCTCTGAGAAGTCCTTCACCAAGACCACCATTGACGATTTCGAGTTTTATTACAGCAAGTCCAGCGACGGCGACTACGCCCTGGACAGCCTGAGCTTCGTGGCCTCTGACGATTTCACCGGCTCTGTCACCCTGTCCTTCACCGCCTGGTATTCCAGCTCCAAGAAGGCCAGCGGCAAGCTGATTATCAAGTCCTCGGACAGCGGCAAGGCCGACATCACCTACACGGTGGAGCCCGGCAAGGAAGTGACCTTTGACCGGGGCGACTTCAACGACTTCTTCCAGGATGAGAAGGACACCTCCAATACTATCAAGTACGTCACCTTCTCCACCGACGACGCCCTGAACAAATCCGCCACCGGCCTGCTGTACGTGAACTACGGCAAGAGCAGTGAAAAATCCTTTACCAAGAGCACCCTTGAGGATTTTGAGTTTTATTACAGCAAATCCTCCGACGGCGACTACGCCCTGGACAGCCTGAGCTTCGTGGCCTCTGACAGCTTCAAGACCCCTATCACCCTGTCCTTCACCGCCTGGTATTCCAGCACCCAGAAGGCCACTGGAAAGCTGGTCATCCAGCCTGCCAGCCAGACAGTCATCAATCTGGGCTATCAGGGCGACATCCTGTATAGCTCCACCGGCGCTGCGGTGCAGATCAAGGCCAGCGACATCAGCCGCTTCCTTAAGAGCAAGTATCCCTCCTCCACACTGCAGTCCGTGGTGCTGGGCGGCGTACCTGCCACCGGCAGCCTGTACTATAACTACTACGGTGCCAGCTCCTATGGCGCATCCAAGCTGCTGCTGACGGCGGCCAACTGCAAGCAGTACACCCTGTACGCCAATCCCACTTCTACCAGCCAGTGCGCCCTGACGGAGCTGTTGTACGTGCCCAGTGGAACCAACTACTGCGCCGCCGTACCCTTCACCGCCTACGGCACCGGCTCCGTCAGCGCCTCCGGAACCATCCTCATCAGCGTGAACCGAAGCGCGGTGGGCGAGGTCTACGGTGTGACCCCCAAGAACACCGCCGTCACCTTCCCGGCATCTTCTATTTACAGTGTAGTGTTCAGTGCCACCGGCGCCAGCCTGGACAGCATCCAGCTTTTGAAGCTGCCCGCCTCCAACGTAGGCACTGTGTATGTGGGCACCTCTACCGCGGCCAACACCCTGACCAAATACGGCTACTCCAGCGGCTCCCAGCAGATCAGCCAGCTGAGGTTCGTACCCGCCACCGGCTACACCGGCTCCGTGGAGATTCCCTATGTTGCCTATAACAGTAGCGGCACCGCCGTAGCCGCCGGCAAGTTCTGCCTGGGCGTGGTAAACAGCGCCAAGAAGTTCAGCGACGTGACCTCCTCCACCTGGTGCTACAAGTACGTGGCGGAGCTGGCGGACAGCAAGGTCATCGACGGCTACGCCGACGGCTCCTTCAAGCCCGACAACACCATCACCTACGGTGCGGCGCTGAAGCTCATTATGCTCGCCGCCGGCTATCCCGAGCAGAAGCCCACCGGCAGCAACGCTTTCAGCGGCTATCTCACCAAGGCCCGGGCCGAGGGCATTGTCACCCGCAGCAACGTGGATCTAACGAAGCCCATTACCCGCCTGCAGGTGGCCCAGCTGGCTGCCGGGGCCATGAAGCTGGATAAGACCAACCTCTCCAGCATCAAACCCTTCACTGACACGGATGACCCCAGCGTCCAGGCCCTGAACGCGGCCGGCATCGTGGAGGGATATTCTTCCGGCGGCACCAGCGTCTATAAGCCGAACAACACCCTGACCCGGGGTCAGGTCTCCGCCATCGTCTGGAGAATGCGGAACTACCAAAAGTAACCTCCCATAAAAGTTGAGGGAAGGGGCGCAATTTGCGCCCCTTCCCCTTTTTTGCGTGCGGTACGTTTACGCCTCCCAGATCTCCACCATCACGCCACCCGTCAGGGCGGCGTATCGGGCACAGTCCGAGCGCTGGATGTCGTCACCGGTGATCTCCACCATCACGCCCCCGGTGAGGGCGGCCCATCGGTCAGAGGCCATATCCGCCCCCGGCATTACGACTACTTCCAGGTGGGCGGGCTTCAGCTTCTCCACCGCCCGTTCCAGCAACGCGGTATTCTCCGGAATGCGTCCACGACTGACAGCCTCCGCCGTCACCCGCCAGTTGGGGAAGTCCTCCTCCACCTCTCCCCTGTCGGCGCCGCCCAGGGTGACGCACAGCTCCCGCAGCAGTGCCGGGGTCAGGGTGCGCCCGCCCGCCATGGCGGCCCGGACGGAGGCCCGGCGGTCTTCCAGAGAAGCCCCCTCCCGGACGGGCAGGCCGTAATCCTGCTCCCACAGGGAAAGGCCCTCGTCAGCGGAGGAGATACACACCTGCGCGTTTTTCTCCGCCACGGCGTCCGCCATGGCGCGCTCGCCCTGTTCCAGCGCCGCCAGCGTCTCCCGGACGGGAGACAGCTCCGTCACAAATTCCGGCAGTCTCACGCGCTCACCTCCGTCAGCGTCACCGTGCCCGCCACAGGCGCCGCACCATCCGCCAGCGTCAGACTGTCGCCGGAGCCGTTCATGGTGAACCCGGACACGTCCGCCACTCCCTCACAGTCCAGCAGCAGCCGCAGCACCTTGGCGTGGCTCACCACATTCGTCCGCAGGGCGGTGTCCCGGAAAAAGTCCGCCAGTGCGCCGGAAAAGGCGGTTTTCACGGCTTCCAGGTCCCCGCTGTCCATCAGCGTTACCGTGGCAGAAACATTCACCGCCGTCTCTTTCGCGGCAATTACTTTTGCGTCGGCCCCCACGGGCCGCTCCGCGTCCATGATGGCCTGTGCTTCCGCGATGACGGCCTGCCCGGGAGCCTTGCCGTCCCGTCCCACCGCCACGATGTCCACAGTGCCGTTTCCCCGCGCCAGGGGCAGCACCTTCACCCGCAAAATATCCGCCACCTGGCCGCACCAGGCGGCGTAGTGGTCGGCGTTGCCGGAGGCAGGGGTGGCAGCCAGGGCCGCTAGGGTGCGCTCACGAAGTTCGTCGTCCGTCTCCCCTTCCTTGCGGACGCAGCCCCGGTCGGCGCACACCGCCGTCAGCCAGTCCCCCACGGCAGAGGATACGAAGGCCCGGCGCTCCAGGCCGTCGATGTCCATGCTCCAGAGCTGAGCCATCCCGTCGGCGCAGGCACGGAGCACATCCCCGGCGAAGGTGCCCTCTTCGGCGCTTCCGGGGCCGGTGTAAGCGGCTGTCAGAAGCCGCAGCATTTCTTCTTTCGTCATGCGATTGGAACCTCCGTTATTTGGGTAAACTCCTCATAGACGGTGTGGACAGTGAACCGGGCCTCCACCCCGCTCCCCACTTTGGAAAATGAGAATCCGTCCACCTCCCGGATGTAGGGCGAAACCAGCAGGGCGTCCCGTACATACTGCCGCACCTGGCTCTCCAGAATGCCCTGGTCAACGCAGCCGCCCAGCAGCGACGCCAGCTCGTTGCCGTAGCCCGCCGACCATGCGGTATAACGGAACCGCTCGCTCTCGGGTCGCAGGGCCTTCGTCACCCAGATTTTCAGAGCCTCGCCCCCGCTGACGAGATACGGCTCGCCGTTCCGCAGGGCGAAGGACTGGTTTTCCCAGTCCACGGCCCACTCCTGGAACAACGGCAGCACCGCTTCCTTTGAAGTTCCCTTGGGGGTCTCCCCCCAGTCGGGAAAAATCATGCGCCGCCACCTCCCACGAAGCCCAAAATCCAAAAGCCCTCCTCGCACAGCAGCAGGGCCACCTCCCGACCGATGTCCTCTTTTCGGAACACCGTACCGTTAGGATAAAACAGCCCCTCGGTCAGCTTTGTCCCCCGAACGGTAACGGTCAGGGGCGAAATGCTGGTCAGGGTGCCGAACAGCCCCTCCGTGGCCACCTCCGGCGACCGGAGCAGCAGCTCCAGCAGCTCACTGTAAACATTCATGTCTTAATCGCCTCCAAGCTTAGAGAAGTGGTGAACAGCCCTCTCTCCCATTTGTGTTCATGGGCGGTTACGGTGTAAAGCCCCTCCAGCCCCCACTGGGGCCGGTGTACCTCCACCGTGCCGCCACACCGCAGCGACAGGTCTCCCAGAAACGTCACCCGGGCGGACATGGTTCTCCCTTTGAGGGCCGCTTTCGCCTGTGCCGCCGGGTCGCCGTCCTTACCGATGACCTGCTGGAACTGCCCGAAAAGAGCCGCGTCCCCATCGTTCCGGGCACTGACAAGGCGGTTTCCGTTCCGCCCCACCACCACGGCCCGGTTCACCATCTCCCGGATGGACGCCCGGCTGGAAACCTCCAGCACCCGCTCCGGACGCAGAAGGACAGCGTTGCCACTCCCTTTCGTCACGGTCAGCACCCCGTCCCGGATGGCAATTTCCCGCCCCTCCCCCACGGCGCGGCGCAAAATGGAAAAAGCGGACTGCCCCGCCCCGGTGACGATGGTGCGCCGCAGGCCGTCGTCCTCCACGGTGCTCAGCGGAATGCCCAGCTCCCCGGCGATTTTCGCCGCAATGTCTTTTCCCGTCCCGGCGTACACGCCATAAAGCTCGTTCCTTGTCAGGTAGATGCCCTGGTCATAGGCTGTCAGGGTCACCGCTTCCGGGGTGCGGTTGATCTCATGGACACTGCCAAGGAAGATTTCTTTCCCCTCATCGTCCAGCAGCCGCACCGGGTCGCCCACCGCCACGGACAGCTTCAGAAAGTAGGTGTCCGCCGGGGCGGTCAGCACCGTGGCAGTGAGGGTTGCCGCCGCCTCGTTCCGGGTCTTGCCCAGCCGCACCGATTCCAGAGCGGGCAAAGCAATTTGTTGTCCGATATACAGCTTCACAGCGTCAGCACCTTCCCAATTTGCAGCTTCCGGGGGTCCGCCACGCCGTTTTTGGCGGCGATGCTCCCCCACTTCGTCCCGTCGCCGTAAAAGCGGCAGGCGATGTCCCAAAGGGTATCCCCTTTTTTTACGGTGTAGGTCTGGGGCGTGACCCGCTCGTCCGTCCGCATTTGGGCAGAGGCAGAAGATGCGCCGCCACTGCCCCCGGCCAGAGCCGTCAGAGCCGACTTGAATTTATACTCCCGCAGTGTCAAAGCCAGCCCCACGTCCCGGTCGCCCTCCGCCAGCGTCTCGGACACATCCTCGATGAGGAACGCGTCGTTGATGTCGGTGCCGGAGATGATGAGCCGCACAGGGTCGCCGGAGTCCTGCCAGCTCTTCAGCATGGCGAGGGCGGTTTCCGGCTCCTGCCCGTTGTAAAAAGGAGAGTTCGGGGCAGGCAGAAAGGTGATCAGCCTGACCTCCCGCAGCCCCCGTCCGCCCCAGATGTTCACCGTGCCGCCCATGGCAAGGCTCCGCACCCGGTTCTCGTTGGGCCGGGATACGGTGAGCCGGGCGGGATTGACTGTAAAGTAGATGCGCTCTTCACCGTTGTTGTGCCAAAGCAAAACGGTTCTGGTGTTCATGAAAAACCCCCTATCTCACCGCTGCGGCCCGCCGCAGACCCTCCAGAAGCCGCTCCGCCACCTGTTCTGCCAGTTCCGACGTGGTTTCGTGCATCGTTTCCCGACAGTTTTCGTCAAATTCCGACTTGGTTTCGTGCGGCGGTTCCAGAAAGTCCGACTCAATTTCGTGCAGGGTCTCCAGCGATTTGCCACTGAATTCCGACATAGCTTCGTGCAGGGTCTGCCGCCTGTCCTTCGGAAATTCCGACTTGATTTCGTGCACCGTCTCCCGAATTTCCAACTCGGTTTCGTGCAGAGTCTCCGGCGGACTGCTGCCAAATTCCGATGTCATTTCGTGCAGGCCCATTTCAGCGGCAGGCTGAATTTCCGATGTGATTTCGTGCACAGTCCCCCGAATTTCCGACTTGGTTTCGTGCGCCGCCGACTGCTTCTCCGGAAAATCCTCCGTTTCCCCGGACAGATTCAAAGGTGACATAAAATCGCTGTTTTTCTCGGACAACGCAAGATTTTGTGGTTCAAAATCCAAATTCGACCCTATGCTTGGTATTTTCCGGACAGTTTCTGCGTTACTGAAAAACTCACGTGAGACTTGTCCATCCGCCGGAGCCTCATCCGGGAACTGCACGTTTCCGGGTCGGATTTCATGTCGTGCTTTCGGTAATTGTTGCACGTTTTTGTGCACGGTCTCAAGTCGGTTTGCACTCTCCGCAGGCGGCTCCGAAGGTGACGCCGCCTGCTCCTGCACGATTTCCGGTCGGGTTTCGGAAATCTGTTGCACAGTTTCGTGCACGGTCTCAAGTCGGTTCTCTACATTTTTTTCGTCCGTTCTGTCCGGGCGCTCCGTCTCGTCGGATTTGTCCGGGCTTTCCGGTTCAGCCGTTTTGTTATCCGCTTTATCCGCCATTTCATCCCTGTTGCCAGCTTCATCCTCATCCAGCGTCACGCCACTGAGGGCCAGAACCGTCCGGGCGGCCGCCAGGGCCTCACCGTCGGACACATACTGCGTCACCTCATCGGGGGTAAACAGCCGCCGTTCCCGGCGCAAAGTCTCACCGGCGGCCTGCAATTCCCGGCAGGCGGCATAGAGCAGCGCCCGGCCGCCGTCAGCCATGCCCAAAGCGGAGCACTCCCGGGGCGGCAGTGCCTCCACCGTCACCGTGCCCAGCTCACCGCAGTCCACCTGGGCGGTGCGGCCCCTGCGGGAGACACGCTCCCGCAGGACATCCGCCAGGGCCATCAGTCAGCGGCCTGGATACTGTCCAGGCACACTAGGTCGGAGGGCCGGAAGGTGAAGGGCAGCTTCTGCTGATTGACCTCGCCCATCTTGTAGTTCATGAAGGGCAGCTCGGTAAACGCCACGTTGTCCACGCTGTACCGCTCCTCGGCGCCGTCGGCGGCGTCAGGGTCTTTCAGGGCGGTGGTGATGGTGCAGCGCTTGTCGATGCCCTTTTTGGCCTGCTCCAGCACCTCATAGAAGCGGGTGTAGACCTGCTTGAGGGTCATGGTGCCCTCGCCGGAGTAGCCGGTAATTTTGGAATCCACGTCCATGCCGAACTGGACTTTCTCCCGCTGTACCTTGACGGTCAGGGTGAGCTGGGACAGCTCGGCGATGCGTGCGCCGTCCACCCAGACCTCGGCAAAGGAGCCGGAAAGAGTTCTGTTTGCCTGCAAATTGGTTGCCATTTATCGTTCCTCCTTATCACATCGCAATGACCAGCGACAGATCCTCCATGGCGTCGCAGAAGGTCAGGTTGGCCTCCAGGAACACCTGACTGCCGGTGTTGGCCCGCAGGATGTCCGCATCCTTCATGTCGCTGGTGTCGGTCCCCCGGCTCTCCAGATAGCTTCGCTGGCCGGACAGGGACACGAAGCAGCGGTTGTCGGCGGTTTTGTCCAGCACGTCGCCCTCCAGGCCCTTGAGGTAGGCGTTGATGGCGGTGACCAGCAGCAACTTATTGTCGTAGTCGTTGAGCACCTTGCCCACGTAACCGCTCTCAAAGGCCTTGGCAATGTCAGTGCGGATCAGGTCAATGCCCTCAACGATCTTGATTTTCTGGAAAGGCCCGGCCTTGTCGGGGGTCAGGGTCGTCAGGGAATTGACGGCCCGGCCCAGGCGGTAGCCGTCCCGGCCGGAGACGATAATGAGCTTGCCTGCGTCCACGTCACCGTCAGGGTCGTCCAAGGCGGCACAGCCCACCACCTCGGGCAGGGACACATAGGTAGCGGAGCGGGTCAGGGGCAGAGCCGCCAGCAGGCCCGCCACACGAGCAGTATAGTCTTTCGCGTCGATGGCGCCGTCCTCCAGCACCAGATCGCTGACGCACAGGTTCACGATGCCCTCGCAGTCGGGGGCGGTAGCATTCGCCACCACGGCCTTGACGCCCCGGCCATTGGCCCGCAGCATCTTGATAAAGGAAATGACGGTGGCATTCTCCAGACCAGGAGCCGCCAGCCAGTCAAAGCACAGCCGCTCCAGCGCCTGATAGATCAGCTCGGCGTCCTCGCCCACCCGCAGGACGCAAACCTTGCTGGGAGCCGTCAGAAAGGCCAGCTCCAGCAGACGGTAGTTTTCGGCGGTGAACTTTTCCTGGGGCACCTCCGCCAGGCTCTTGTACACGGCCTCAACCGCGCCGCCCTCGGTGGCGTCCGTCAGCGCCACCGCCAGCACGCCACGGGCGGAGCGGGTGATGGCGGACACAGCCGCCGTCTGGAAATTGATGAAAATTTCAGGAAGACCCATAAATACCTCCAAATTCGTAAGATTTTATCGTTAAACGCCCAGATGGAGATTCTCCATAACTCCGGGCGGCTCCGTGCCAGGCTTCTCCGGCTCCGGCAGGGGCACACACAGCTCCAGAGAGAAGGTCAATTCCTCGCCCTCTGTCTTGACCTCCAAAGGGTGCAAGACCCTGTCCCCCATAGGCACCCCCCGGAGCAGATGGGGCGCCAGAGAGGCCAGCAGGGCGGTGTTTCCGTCCCGGTTCCTGTCGGAAGCCGCCGTGACGGTGACCCGGTAGGTGTGTTCCGCCTGCCGTCCGCCGTCCACCAGCACAGTGCCGTCCTCCCGGACGGCCACCGCCAGCAGGGGGTATTCCCCCGCAACTCTGGTTCTGTCCGCCACGGTTCGTACGCCCGTGGCCTTTTGCAGATACGCCGTCACGGCGTCCTGAATAGCTTTCAAACACTCCCCTCCCCTGCTGTATCTTCTGACTCACGTGAGTCCTGTCCGCCGTTTTTCGCAGCGGCCTCCACATGGCTAATCTCAACGACCGTCACGCAATGGCTGGGATACCGAAAGCTGTCGGAAGTCCGCCCGTGCCAGACATTCCCGTTCTCATCGGTGACCTCCACCCGGTCCCCCAGCCGGAAGACCAGCTCCGGCTGGGTGTACAGGGAAAGCCTGTACAAGGCCTCTGGGAGCGCGCAGAAGCCATTTGGGGGCGTGGGGGCGCTGGTATGGGCGGAGCGGCTCAGGGCGCAGGGAGCGGCCTCACAGAGCTGTTCCTCGCCCTCTTCCACCAGCGGGCGGAAAGCCGTG
The DNA here is from genome assembly GCF_021531435.1 of Oscillibacter valericigenes. Lineage (GTDB taxonomy): Bacteria > Bacillota > Clostridia > Oscillospirales > Oscillospiraceae > Oscillibacter > Oscillibacter valericigenes_B. Next base: position 15,343 of record NZ_JAFBIS010000024.1, on the reverse strand, counting down.
ACGGTGTGAAAGTACGTTCGTGCCAGAATAGCCGCCATGGCGCTGTCTGTCATGGCTCAGCCCTCCTTTAACTGCCCCAGACGCCGCCAGGGCTCCAGTGCGGTGAGGGACGCCAGCCCTGTCATGCCAGCGTTGGTGTCATAGGTGACGGAAGTGTCGCCCCTTGTCAGGCTCTTCACGGCCTCCCGCCCCTCGGCGAGGGAGACGGTCAGGGCGGCAACCACCACCTCCATGTCCTCCGGAATGTCCTCCCGGCTGCACCAGGCCATAGCGGCCCGGGCTACCATTTCCGTCAAGGCGTTGCCATTGTCCCCCAGAGAGCGGCCCGCAAGGACTTCCGCCTTCGCCCGGATGGCGGATACCTTGTCAGCGCCCACCATCAGGGAGCCACCACGGCGCCGATGGAGGCCAGGCGCTTGCTGGGCACGAACAGGTCGTACAGGTAGCGGGCCTGGATGGCGGTGCCATCGAACAGCTGATTCTCCTGGGGGCCGAACTGCTTGATGGCGTCCAGCTTGCTGACCGCCAGGGGGGTCTCGCAGTGGGTGATGAGGCAGGAGATGTCCTTTGCGCCCTCGCCGGCCACGATGCCGCCGTTGTTGCTGTCGCCGCTCTGGACGGTGATGGCGGTCTTCATACGGCTCTGGGGCACGAAGATGCAGGGCAGGTCGTCCAGCATCATGACGTTCTCGTAGGTAATGCCGTTGATGGACACGGCGTTGCCGAAGGAGATGTCGTGGTAGGTGCCATTGGCCGCCTCCAGGAAGGCGGTCTTGTGCTTGTGGCTGATGAGGGCCACATAGCCGTCCATCTCCTCGGCGTCGTCCCGGACGGTCTGGAGCAGGCCGCTGACGGTGGCGATGGCGTTGGCCTTGGTGAGAGTCGCGGACACGATGTGGGTGGCGCTGTGGTCGCTGTCGGCGGCCGCCAGGGCGTACAGGCGATTGATGCGGTAGGTGTCCTGTTCCTTCACCAGGGCGTTGCGGGCGAACTCCCGGATGACGTTCTCGGCGGTGACGATGAAGCCGGTGTCGTTGGGATCGGTGCGGTCCAGGGAGAACTTGACACCCCGGTCCATGGACAACGTGTGGCTCTTCCAGCTGTTGGTGACGGTGCCCTGGGGGTAGGCGGAGCCGTCGGCCTTGGTGGCGTCGTAGTCGCCAAGACCGGTAGTGGACAGGGTAGAGATCTCGATGTCCCTGCCGCCGGTGAAGCGAACCTTGCCCGCCTCGGGGATCATCCACGCGGTGGCGGAGGAAGCCGCCAGCTCCTCGTCGATGAACTGCTGGTATGCCTTTGCGTAATCAAATGCCATTTTTATACCTCCGGTATTCAAATTTTCGGCCTTTTTGACCCGATGGACCCACGATACCGCAAAAAAACCGCCCCGCCTTGGGAAGCACTTCCCAAAAGCGGGGCAAATACTTGCGCAGATGAACTCATGCTTTACGTGGTCTTTCCCTTTCATTTCTCATGCTGCGCTGGCTATATTGAGGAAAAAGGAAAGGAGCGCGCCATGAAAACAACAGAGCAAGGGTTTGTCAATCAAAACGACCAGCGGAATGACGGCTGTACCCAGGAGCCCGGCACAGATCACTGTCAGAAATTCTACCGCATGACCTGCCTGCGCTGCGGTCATCATTATTTAGCCAACGGCTCAGACATTTGGCAGAGAAAATGCCCCAAGTGTCTGGGCGGCAAACCTTAAAAAAGAGGACTGCTCTCTGAAAACCAGAGTGCAGTCCATTTTTCTTGCTCAAAACAGACTCACAACGCCGCAGGTCAGCGCCGTGATGACGCATCCCGCGATGATAACCCCCACCGCGATGGCGGGCAAGGCCGTTTTCATGCGGATATCCAGCACATCCGCCACCAGCGCCCCGGTCCAGGCCCCGGTCCCCGGCAGAGGGACGGCCACCAGCAGCACCAAACCCAGTGTCCGGTACTTCTTCACCGTCCGCCCTTTTAAGTGCGCCCGCTGCTCCAGGGCGTCGATTTTCGGCCCCAGCCAGGAGATTTTCCGCAGCAGCCGGAAGATCTTCCGAATCAACAGCAGGATAAACGGCACGGGCACCATGTTCCCGATCATGGCCGTCACAGCAGCCACGGCAGGCGGCAGTCCGGCCGCCACGCCCAGGGGGATAGCCCCCCGCAGCTCCACCACCGGCACCATCGCCATGGCGAAGGTCATCGCCAGCTTTCCCAAGATACTCTCGCCAAAAATCATATCCGACCCATTCCCGCGCCGTTCCCAGGCGCGTCTTTTTTGACATTTTGACCCGAAGTGTCAGAAATCGTTATTTGCTAGACAAAGGTAACATAGATTCTCCCGCATTGCAACAGGGAATCCGGTTGTTTTATGTAAATCAGCTTTGCTCCATAATACAAAAAATCACATTTATTTGCTTACAGGTGTAGCAACACGTGCAACAAACCGCCCTCCGCCCCCTCTCCTAGATGGACTTCTCCCAGAAACCCCTTCCCTATCCTCCATCCCCCACTGGCGGTACGGTGTTTCCACCCTAACGAAAGGAGCGTTTTTTACTTGTCATCCACGGAAACATTTCGAAAAGCGGCCCGGGATCCGTCAGAATTTGGTAAATATTACCTCTCCCACTACTTTACCCGGCCCTCTCCCTCGTTCCACCGCCAGCTTTCAGCCCTGTGGCGGCGCCGGGTGATGAAGAACCGGGATCCGGTCAACGACTGCGCCGTCATGCTGACGGACAAGGGCACCCGGTCAGCTATCGCGGCCCCCCGGGGCCACGCCAAAAGCACGGTGATGAGCCTGCAAAACGTCCTCCACGCCGCCCTGTACGGCTACAAGCGGTACATCCTGCTGGTCTCGGACACAGAGGCCCAGGCGGTAAGCTTCCTCGACGCCATCAAAAACGAGCTGGAGACGAACGAGCGCATTTTAGCAGACTTCGGGGAACAGCCGGGCAAGACCTGGAAGACTGGTTCCATCGTCCTTGCCAACGGCTGCCGCATCGATGCGGTGGGCAGCGGGCAGAAGCTCCGGGGTCGGCGAAACTACGAGCGCCGCCCGGACCTGATTCTCTGCGACGACATCGAAAACGACGAGGGTGTCCGCACAGCGGAGCAGCGTCAAAAGACCGCTGACTGGTTCTGGAAGGCGGTCTGCAAGTCGGGAGACAGCTACACGGACATCCTGGTCATCGGTACCATATTGCACCACGACTCCCTGCTGGCGAACCTCTTGGAAAACCCCGGTTTTCAATCCCGTAAGTACAAAGCTGTCCTGTCCGACGCCCCCTCGCCCCTGTGGGGGGATTGGGAACGCCTTGCAACCGACCTGGCCGACCCCGAACGGGAAAAGACGGCCCACACCTTCTTCTACAAACACCGCAAGGAGATGCTGGAGGGCTCCAAAGTGCTCTGGCCGGAAAAGCTCAGCTACTACGACCTGCGGCTGATGCGGCTGACGGAGGGGGAGTCGGCCTTCAACTCGGAGATGCAGAACCAGCCCATCGACCCGGCAGCCTGCCTGTTCTCGTCCCAGTGGTTCCGGTACTACAACCCGGCTGAACTCAACTTCCGTTCCCCGTCCTTCCGCTTTTACGGCTACTGCGACCCCTCGCTGGGCCGCAGCGCCAACAGCGACTATTCCGCCATCATCACGCTGGCGGTAGACACTGACACCGGCCTTGGCTACGTCTGGGACGCGGACATCCAGCGCCGTCACCCCGACCGCATCATCGCGGACATTCTGGAAAAGGAGCGGCAGCTCCGCCGGGAGGCGGGCCGGGGCTTTTGCCTGTTCGGAGCGGAGACCAACCAGTTCCAGTGGTTCCTGAAGGAACAGCTGGCCCGGGAGTCGGCCCGGCAGGGGTTGTACCTGCCCATTCAGGGTGTCCGAGCCACAGAGGATAAGACCATGCGCATCGAGACGCTGCAGCCCGACGTGAAGAACGGCTACATCCTGTTCCGCAAAGACCAGACCCTGCTTTTACAGCAGCTCTCCCAGTTTCCCTTGGGCGCCCACGACGACGGCCCGGACGCTCTGGAGGGCGCCCGCACCCTTGCCCGGAAGCAAACCCGTGCGGCGAACCTGTCGGGCCTGCACCTGTAAACACCCTCATCAAAACGGACAGGTCTCACATGAGTCCTGTCCGACTCATCTAATTTCCATACAACCGAAAGGAGAACACACCTATGTCAACCCCTTACATGACCACCGTCCGCGCCATCCCCATGAGCGACATTCCGGAGGAATACCGGGACATTGCCGAAGCCATCGGCATGGAGGCCTTCACCCAGCTGACGCTACTGTGCGGCGGCCAGAGCCTGTACATCCCCAAGCGGGAATCTCTGGAGCGGAACGCCCGTGACCGGGAGATCCGGGCCCGGTTCGACGGCGGCAACTACCGGGCATTGGCGGCCCAGTTCCGGCTGAGTGAACGCCAGATCCGCAAAATCATCAACGGCGTTCGTTCATAAAGCGCTTCGCAATAAAACCCGGACAAGTCTCATGTGAGTCCTGTCCGGGGTCGCCAACCTTACAACTCTGTTACAGGCAAACTTTTTGTTTCTTTTTTTCCGCTTTTATGCTACACTACCCTTGAAAAATACTCTTTTCCCGAAAAGGAGGGACGCCCCATGGCCCAACTCCCCGAGCCTGTCGGACAGGACACGCCCCTGCGCTTCCTGGAGACGGAGCAGTTCCAGGAGATGCTGTCCACCTACCAGAAGCTGAAGCCTCTGGAGAAAGACCATCCCCGCAAATTCAAGAACCAGATGAACACCTACGACTTCGGGGACATCTACCCCCTGATGGACGAATATCTCCAGACCCACGACCTGTCCACGCCGGAGGCCGTGGCCGCCGTCATCGCGGAAGGGTCGCCAGAGAGCGTGGGGTTCGCGTCCACCCTGCGGAACATCTTCGAGACCACGGTGGCGGAGCGGGTGCAGGAGTACGATGTGCTGGGTAACAGCCCGGCCACCTACTTCATCTGCGGCGTGTGGGCCAACATGAAGCGGGGCCGGGAGTTCCACCCGGCGTCCAACGGCATCACGGTGACCTACGACCAGCCGGACGCCTACGGCAACCAGAACATCCGCTACCGCAACAAGGACTACGAGATGACGCTGGTGTTCGAGGCGGTGACGGAATACACGAAGAACCTGAGCTGGACGGCCCACCGCCTTCTGATCTACACCCTCATGCGGGGCAACGCAGACAACTGGCGGAACAACACCGCCACCTTCACCATCGAAGAGTACATGGCATGGGCGGGCCTGAAATCCAGAGATGCGGCCTACCGCCAGCTGAAGAAGGACATGCAGTCTATCACAAGCATGAAGATCACCGCCGAATCCTTCAAAAAATACTTTGAATCCTTCTACATTACCCATCTCGCCACGGAGGCGTCCATCAAGAAGTACACTGGCGAGATCCGCATTTCCTTCGCAGAGAATGTGCGCCACTTTCTGACCCAGTATTACCAGCTCATTCCGGACTGGATGGGCCAGCTCAGCGAAAACGCCTACCGTCTGGCGTTCTATCTGTTCTACCGCGCCCGGAAGGCCCCCATCGACAACGACGGCATGTTCCGGGTGAAGATCGAGGACATCATCCACTACATCGGCCTGCCCACCAAGGAGGAGGTCAAGAACCGCAACTACGACGAGGCCATCATCCGGCCCTTCAATAAGGCGGTGGAGGAGATTGAAAAGATCTCCGGCGGCTCCATCCGGATGGAATTCGACTACGACGACATCAATACGTTCCTTGCGGGGCGGATAAACGTGGGCATTGACGAGACCATGCAGAATTACATCCAGAAGATCGAAAAGACCAAGACGGCAAAACAATTGGAAGGGAAGAAGTCCCGCAAGAAAAAAAGCGAAGAAGAACAACAGTGAACTGCACGAAGTCAAGTCAGAATTGCTCTATGTAAAAACAACAGATGACAGACTATGTGCAAAAATCATGCAAAAGTTCTTCACAAAAAACCCTTTTCCGGCCTGATTTCAGAGAAAAACTGGGCATAAACAGCCCGAATGTGGAGAAACCTTTCCACAAAGAGCTGAAATTCCTGTCCGGTTCCGACTTCGACCCGTGTCAAGCCGACTTCATGTCGTGCAAAGGCGACCTGTCATCGTGCGGAAACCCGATGACAGCCCTTTTGATTTTTCCCGAATTTTGAGACTTTTATACCCGGAATCTTCTAAAAAAAGTGAACGCAACACCAAATCCGCCGAACTTTTCCATTTTTTCTTTCTTTGCTCGAAAATCCCCTTATAGATATATTAAGATATCTTACTGCCCCGCGGAACTACGTTCCCCGCGGGGCGGTATGTTATACTTACAATAGGTTTTGTTCCTTTTTTGTAAAAAAGGAACCGAAAAAACTTTTAGCAAGCGATTTCAAGGAGGCACTGCTATGCCAGACACCTTTGACAGTCTTCGCCCACGCATTGTCGACTACCTCTATGAAAGGGGCATTGACCCCCGAAAGCGGTTTCGCTGCCTGAACCCAGCCCACCTGGACCGTGACCCCTCCATGGGCTTCGACCACAAACGGAACAAGGTTCACTGTTTTGCCTGCGGCGCAGATTATGACCTCTTCGACCTCCTGACCATCGATAACAACCTCTCTACCCCGCTGGAAGCCCTCATCTCCGCCAGTAAGCACTATGGAGACGGTTCCGCGGAGCGGCCCGCTTGGCGGGCCGCTCCTGAATCGGAGGGACGGGGAGGGGAGGGGGGCTCCGCCCCCTCGTTTTTGAGCAAAGAACCGATTTCTCCCTCTTATCTGGACGACTGCTTTGCCCACCGCGAGGAAACTTCCTATTTTTCCCAGCGCGGCCTGTCTGCTGATACCGTAGCCCGCTTTCACCTGGGCTATGATCCGAAGCGTGACTGCGTTGTCCTGCCCTGCGAGAATGGCCGCTGCGTCCGCCGCTCCGTCTCCGAAAAGCGGTATCTGAACGAGAAAGGCCAGCCCTCGCCTCTGTTCCAGCCCCAGCTTTTGACGGCAGGAGAGACCCCGGTTTTCCTGTTGGAGGGCACTTTCGATGCCCTCTCTGCCGAGGAGCTGGGTTATCCCGCCTGCGCTCTGAACGGTTCCGGCAACCGGGAGAAAGCCGCCGCTTTGCTGCGAAAGCTCCCCAAGCCGGCCCCAATCCTTATCCTGACAGACAATGACACAGCAGGGGAGGCCTGGGCCAAAGCGTTGACGGACGAGTTCCCCTGGCTGTACCGCTGTCCCCCGGTGCCCGTGGGCAAAGACCTCAACGAATTCCTTTGTTCTGAAAGGGAAGGGGCTTCCCGTTTCCTGTCCCAGTGCGTTGCAGATTGGGAAGCGCACCAGCCGCCCCCGTATACGGAGAGCTCTGCGGCCGGCCAGATGGATGCTTTCCGGGCCTACATCGAAAAGCAAGCCAGCCGCCCAGCTCTGAAAACCGGCTTTGAGAAATTGGACGAGGCCCTGGACGGCGGCCTGTATGACGGTCTGTATGTCATCGGCGCGGTGAGCTCCCTGGGCAAGACGGCGTTTTGTATGCAGATCGCCGATCAGCTGGCAAAGCAGGGGAGAGACGTGCTCATTTTCTCCCTTGAGATGATGACTTACGAGCTGATGGCCCGTTCCATCTCCCGTGAGAGCTTCCAGCTGGATACTTCTGTCCGGCGCCGCATAGCAAAGACCGCCCGGGGCGTCCTGGACGGCAAACGCTGGGCCAATTACACCACCCAGGAAAAGGCCCATCTGGAGCTGGCCCAGACCAGCTACGCCTCCTACGCAAACCACCTCTATTTCCGGGAGGGCGACCACGAGACAGGGCTGGACTACATTCAAAAAGAGGTTGCCCGCCACCTCGCTGAGACGGGGGAGAAGCCCGTGGTCATCATCGACTACCTGCAGATCATCGCCCCGGTGGACGTCCATTTCACGGACAAGCAGAACCTGGACCGCATTGTCTGCGCCCTGAAAAAGCTGTCCCGCCAGTACGAGCTGACCATCTTCGCCATTTCTTCCTTCAACCGGGAGAACTATAATTTAGAGGTCTCCATGAACGCCTTCAAGGAGTCCGGCGGTATCGACTACTCTGCCGATGTGCTTCTGGGCCTTCAGGCTCGTGGCGCCGGCCGCCAGGGCTTCAACATTGACGAGGAAAAGCGCAAGGACCCCCGGGAACTGGAACTGAAGATCCTGAAGAACCGCTCCGCCGCCCTGGGCCAGCCCATTCCTCTGCGGTACTACCCGGCGTTCTCCTGCTTTGTTGAGGGCTGAAAGCCCGGACAAAACTCACGTGAGGCCTGTCCAAAAGGCCATGTATGGGTATGCGGTTCCCCATGTAATCAGGTTATACTTATGTAGCAAAATCATTCTGTGAAAAGAAAGGCGGCCCTGTCATTGCCGCGGCGCTGCGGCAGGAGACGAGGTTTGCCCCGGCCTGCTGCTGGATCACTATATAAAAGAAGCTCTGGCAGACGGTGTACCCTGAAAGGAAAAGCATGGCGTTTACCGTTGTTTGTAAGCATGTAAATAATGTTGCCGGCCGTCGTCGACGGGGTATTTTTCCGCCTTTATTACAATGTTACAGTTATATTACAAAACCAAATAAACTATTGCGCTCCGCTTTTCCTTTTGCTAAGATGCAACCGTGGAACAACACCGTTCGACGGTAAGGCCGGCTCAGATACGGGTTAGGCTAGCCACGGTATGTGTGCCGGAGGAATCGGCGGCCGGGGGCGTTCCGCAAAATTCAAATGCCGAACATGCGGTCCGGAAGGGCAGGGGTGTATATCTCCCCAGTCAGAAAAGGCTGTACATTCGGTAAATTCAAAAGGAGGAAAAACCCCTATGAAGAAGTTCCTTTCTCTGGTTCTGGCACTGGTTATGACTATGTCCCTGGTCACCATCAGCGCCGGCGCCAAGGACTTCACGGATGGCGACAAGATCAACTACAAAGAAGCCATCGACGTGGTGTCCGCCATTGGTGTTGTCGACGGCTATGCCGACGGCAGCTTCAATCCCCAGGCAACCCTGACCCGCGGCGCTGCCGCCAAGATCATCTGCAACCTGATCCTTGGCCCCACCACCGCCGCCTCCCTGTCCGCTGACGCGGCTCCTTTCAAGGATGTCCCCGCCGACAACAACTTCGCTGGCTACATTGCTTACTGCTCCAAGGCCGGCATCATCAACGGCTATGCCGACGGCACCTTCAAGCCCGGCAACACCCTGACCGGCTATGCCTTCATGAAGATGCTGCTGGGCGCTCTGGGCTATGACGCCGCCATCGAGGGCTTTGTTGGCAACAACTGGTCCATCCAGGTCGCCAAGACCGCTCTGGGCATCGGCCTGGACAAGGGCATGGTCGATTCCTTCAACGGCCTGAAGGCCGTCACCCGTGAGGAAGCCTGCCTGTTTGCCTTCAACACCCTGAAGAGCACTCTGGTGGACTATGACGCCAAGACCACCGTCAGCGTGGGCGGCGCCGAGGTCACCATCGGCAGCTCCAAGGCCAAGCCTGTCACCGTTGCCAACAACAACGTTCAGACCGGCGACAAGTACGACGGCAACATCGATCGCGACGGTTTCGTCCAGTTCGCCGAGCAGTACTTCACCAAGCTGGTCAAGGAAGGTGAGCGCGATGCTTTCATGCGTCCCTCTCACGTTTGGACTCTGAAGGGCGACAAGATCGGCTCCTATGTCGATACTCCCGATGCCACCTATGTCGGCAAGGTCAAGTTTGCTGATATCTATGATGATGTCAAGCTGACCTCCACCACCGACGACTTCGTTGTCTACATCGACGGCGTTCTGGCCGAGAACTATGACAACGATTTCGATGGTACCGCCGGCCGCGCCGGTGCTCCTAAGGATGCCAGCACCATCACCGTCGCCAAGGGCGATACCGACACCAAGGTCGGCACCGGCAAGGGCTGCGTTGTCGAGGTTTTCAAGTCTGACAAGAAGGATGTTCCCGGCACCATCGTTGTCCTGAACACCTATGTCGGCAAGGTCATCGGCGTTGAGAAGGCCTCCGGCAAGACCAAGGCTTCCACTGATGTGGCTCCCGTTGGCCCCAATACCCTCGACTCTTACAAGAATGACACCGCTGTGACCGTTCTGGACAACGACGCTTTCGAGAGCGAGGCTTTCAGTGTTGAGGATATCATCACCTTCAACTATTCCCTGAAGAACGCCTATAAGGCCGACCTGGTCACTGCCAGTACCGGCAAGGGCGAGATCAAGAACGCCGCCAAGGCTGAGACCGTCCAGGGTACCGTGAACTCCATCGGCACCAACAGCAAGTTCACTCTGGACGGCACCACCTATGAGTACGGTGAGAAGGCCGCTGCCAAGCTGGCTCCCTCCGATGTTTCCACCACCGCCAACGTCTATCTGGACGCCAACGGCTATGCCCTGTACTTCGACGAGGGCGAGGACAACCTGAAGAACTACGCTCTGGTTTTGTCCGCCGGCACTGAGGTCTCCTATGGCCGCACCAGCTACGGTGTTGAGCTGCTGCTGACCAACGGCACCGTCAAGACCGGCAAGTCCGACAAGGACTACACCGACACTACCGGCGCCGCTCTGGAGAACGAGTGGGTCACCTATAAGACCAACTCCAAGGGCGAGCTCGTCCTGACCCAGCTGTCTGGCGCTACTGAGCTGACCGCTGCTGTTGCCTCCCAGAGTGCCATCGGCAACAACACCAGCAAGAACAACCTGAAGTGGAGCAATACCGCTAGCACCCTCATCAACAGCGACACCCTGATCATTGTGGAGAACGCCGCTGGCAAGTTCAAGGTCTACAACGGCGTCAAGGAGATGCCCACTATCGAGAAGGAAGTGTCTCTCGGCACCGATGCCACCATCAAGTACAGTGTCTACCAGAAGTCCACTGACACCTATGCCAAGCTGGTCTACATCGTGACCAACGGCCCCGTGGAAGAGAGCAGCAACAAGACCATCTTCCTGAAGTCCGACAAGGGCGCTGACTTCTGGGATGACGGCAATAACTCCTACTACGTGTTCGACGCTGTCGTGGACGGCAAGCTGGTTGAGGACGGCATCATGGTCGACTACACCGATGGCGCCACTAAGACCGCTGTTGACACCATCCTGGCCAGCACCAAGAACGTGGGCGTCCTGCTGAGCACCTATGCTGTGGACAACAACATCTACACCATCGACCTGAGCAAGACCACCCGCATCTCTTCCTCCAACAATGGCGGCTCCCTTACCAGCGTTGAGAAGGTCACCGGCACTTCCATTACGTTCAGCGACGGCACCTTCACTCTGGCTGACGACTGCGTGTTCTACCGTGTGAACACCCACGGCGACCTGGAGGAGACCACTCGGTCCGCTCTGCGCACTGGCGACACCACCAGCGTGAATGCCTATTACAACTATCTGGCCTACAGCCTGAACTCCGACATGGAGATCACCGGCGTGTACTGGACCATTAAGAAGTAATCTGACCCTGTCAGATCACTGAACGGTTTCTAAAAGCCAAAACGAGGCCCCGCTCCTTTTGGAGCGGGGCCTTGTCTTATCTCAACGGTTATCCGTTTCGATCATGTGCGACTGAAAATCAGTCGTCAACTTCCTGGACGAACAGGTTGGTGATCTCACCGCCATCAATGGTGTAAATCACAGCGTCGTTGTAGTCAGTGACCACATCGCCCAGCTCGACCTCGGTGATGTCGCCATCGGTATTCACCAGGTAGATGTTGGCGTCCTTAGCCACAGTCCAGCGGACCAGGCCGGTGTTGCCAGCAGCAGTGTAGATGCCGATGGTGTACTCACCGCTCAGCTTCTTCACGCCGAAAGCATAGCTCTCGGTCTTGATGGTGGTGACGCCGTCGCCAGCATACGCGGTGCTGTTGGTGATCATGCCCTTGGAGGTGCTGATGCTGTTGAAGATCACGTTGGTCTTGGCGCCGGGAGTCAGGCCAGCGGTGGTAGCGGTATCCTCGATCTTCACGGTGGTGATCTCACCATTCACAACAGCGTTGTACTTGTAGTAAGAGTTATCATCCACGTCAACGATTCTCTTGGACACGGACTTACCAGCGATGAACACGACGTCCTTGCTGCTCTGGGTGACCTTGCCAGCGATAGCCTGAACATAGACAATAGACAGAACGTCGCCGTCCTTGCAGTAGTAGGCAACCTGGTTGCCAGCGTCGGTGGCCACGGAGGGAGCATTCTTAATGCCGGTGTAGGCCTTGTAATCGTTGGAGCCATCCTTGACGATGAACACGGTCTTGCTGTCGGCATACTTGGTGCCAGCGGTAGTAGTGACAGCAGCCTTGTTCTTGGTCATGGTGAAGGTGCCGTCAACAGCCAGACTTACATCACCGGTAACAGCCTTCAGCTTGTAGGTGCCGTCATCGTTGGCAGTGAAAGTAACGATGTCGCCGCCGGAAACAGTAGCAGTGTAGTCCTTATCCAGAACAACAGTCTTCTCAGTGCCGTCGGTCAGAACCAGCTTGGCCTTGTTGCCGTCCCAGCCGCCAGCGACGTTGGTAATGGCAGTGACCAGAGCGTAATCGCCCACCACGAACTCGGTCTCACGGACGTACAGGGCATAGCCGTTGGCGTCCAGGAACACCTTGTAGGAGGACTTGTTGTTCATGCTGGTCTCGGTGAAGCCATCGAAGCCGATGTTCAGAGCGTGCTTGTAGGTGGTGCCGCCGACGGTCAGGCTCTTGCCGATCTCGCGCTCGGACAGAGTGCCCTCAACGGACTCCATCTTGGCAACGGTCTTGATAGCGTTGGCGGTCTCAGAGTAGGTGAACAGGACAACATCGTCCTCTTCGAAAGCGGTGGTAGTGAACTCGTTGTGGTTGCTGGAGGTGAAGCCAGCGATAGCGGGACCGGTCAGCTTATTGACGACCACATAGGCATCCTTCTTGTCGGTAGCCTTGGTGACCTTCTGGATCTCACCGGCATAGACGGAGATGGCCACGATGTCAACATGGTTGGTGTCATCATTGAGGTAGGCCTCAACGATCGTGCCATTGCCGATCTTGCTGTCCACAGCAGAGAGCTTGGTGTCGCTGCCCTTCTGGACAGTCACAGTGTAATCAACGGTATCGCCGTTGACATAGACGGAGGCAGTGGTGTCCTTGGTGGTTATGCCCAGGTCCTTGTAAATGTCACCCAGAGTCACGCTCTTGGCATAGGTAGCAGCGGGGGTGTTGGCATAGGTGCCGATCTTCTCAGCCTTCAGGGTCCACACGGTGGCGGGACGGCCGAAGTCATCAGCGGCAGCGCCGAGGTTCTTCTTCAGCTTGGGGAAGTACTTCTCAGCAAACTGCAGTTTGGTATCGTTCTTAATGGTCTGAATAACGCCGCTGTTGTCGACCTCAGTGGCGGTGGAGTTGGTCTGAACAGTGATGTCACCAACAACGATGGTGCTGCTGTTCTTGTACTCGACCATGGTAGCCTTCAGGGTGTTGAAAGCATACAGGCAGGCCTCTTCACGGGTGACGGGCTTGACACCGTTGAAGTCCTCGACCAGGCCGTCGTCCAGGCCGATGTTCAGGGCCTGCTTGGCAACGTTGATGGACCAGTTGTTGCCGTTGTAGCCCTCGACGTCCTTGTCATAGCCCAGGGCGCCCAGCAGGAACTTCATGAAAGCATAGCCGGTCAGGGGAGCGGTGGGGCGGAAGGTGCCATCGGTGTAGCCATCGATGATGCCTTCCTTCTGGCAGTAAGCAATGTAGCCAGCGAAGGTGCTGTTGGCGGGAACGTCGCTGTAAGGAGCGGCGTCAGCCACCAGGGCGCCAGCGGTGGTGGGGCCAAGGATCAGGTTGCAGATGATCTTGGCAGCAGCGCCACGGGTCAGGGTGGCAGAGGGATTGAAGCTGCCGTCGGCATAGCCGTCGACAATCTTCACGGCGGACACCACGTCGATGGCTTCGTTATACTGGATCTTGTCGCCATCCGTGAAGTCCTTGGCGCCGGCGCTGATGGTGACCAGAGACATGGTCATAACCAGAGCCAGAACCAGAGAAAGGAACTTCTTCATAGGGGTTTTTACTCCTTTTGAATTTACTGCCCGGTCCCTTCCTTCTGACAGAGGTGATATACTCCCCTGTGTTTTTTTATAGCCGTTGTGTCCCAATGAGCAGAGGCTTTTTTTGGTAGCATCAGCCCCGGATAGCCTCTGCGACTATCCGCAAAGTCGTGCTTTCTGTTTCATCGAATAAGTGCGTATAGATAGAACTTGTGACAGTGATGGAGCTGTGGCCCAAGATGTGAGAGATATCGTGCATGGGGATATGCTGACTGTTGGCAATGGAGGCAAAGGAATGCCGCAGGCCGTGGAGCGTGATTTTCGGCAGGCGGTATTTTTCTATCAAACATGCCATTTGCCGGGTTAGCAGGTCAGGAGAGGGAGGTGTCCCATCAGCACGAAGAAGCACAAATTCAGCCGGATCATCGCTTTTCCGGATGGTCCAAGCACGTTCCAGCTCCGTGATTAGTTCTGTACAGCCGCCGATCCCTAGCCTCCGGATGGAGCGTTTGGTTTTGGGTTCTTTCAGAACCTCTCGTCCGCCCACCTCCGTACGTACTTCCTGGATAAGTATGACATGCGCTTTCAGGTCTACGCATTGCCACCGTAAGCCAGTGATTTCACTGCGCCTCAGGCCGAGATAGGTTGCCAGCCTTATAGCCAGCCCAAGGGGAGTTCCTCCCGTAGCTTTGAAAAGGATGCGGATCTGCTGGGGAGAATAACAGGTATACTGAGTGGGATTCAGCCGGGGTGGTGTTACCTTGCAGGAGGGATTTACTTCCAGCAGGCCCAGGTGAACCGCTTGTCCCAGTGCGGTACGGAGTAAGTGATAGTGTTTCAAAACAGTGTTAGCGGATAGTCCTTCGCCCAGCTTGATGGAAAGGTATGTCTGTATCTGGAGAGGGGTGAGGGCTTTGAGGGGAATGTCTCCCAGAGCAGGCAGCAAATGACGGCGCACAATATTTTGGTAGCCATACACGGTACTGGCGGCCCGGCTGGGGGGCCACGTCTTCCGACAGCCACCAGTTCAGCCATTGTCCCAGCGTGGCAGAAGGGACGGGGGTAGGCTGTCCACCGGGTCTGATATCACGGGAAATACTTGGATACAAGGTTGCCAGCGCATCCTGATAGGTGTGGTAGGTCTGGCTTTGCCGGCGCCCGTTTTGAGAAACGGTCACATAATACAGGCCGCGTTGATCATCATAGGAAAGGTTTTTTTGCAGGTTTTTTCGGGACATGTCTTTCTCTCCTTTATAGGTAACTATTCAGGACCCCCGGTCCCAGGCATTACCAACAGGCCCTCGCCTGACCGGAGAGAGCCAATAGGATGGCGTGG
>NZ_JAFBIS010000023.1 GCF_021531435.1 Oscillibacter valericigenes | reverse complement strand
GGGGCGACGGGGCGGGGCGAAGTCCAGCACCCGGTCGACCAGGTCCGCGGCGGCAAGGTGGTAGGCTTCTTCCAGAGAACAGCCCGCGTTTTTCGCCTGTACGGTGAAATTCCGCAGGTCTCCGGTGGCCTCCACCAGGGGACGGCCCGGAAAGGCGCAGCCCGCCCTGCTGGCGGAGAGCACCAGCTCCCGGCCCACGGCTTTTGTATACAGGTCGCCGGGGCCGTCCACCAGCACGCCGCCCACGCTGCCGTCCAGACAGCCGGGGTGGGTGCGCAGGTATGCCAGCAGGTCGTAGTACCCGTGGTTCACGCCGCTTTCGTCCAGCGGGACGGCGAACAGGATGGGCCGGTTTTGCAGGGACTCAGAGATAGAGGTCACCACCCGGGCGGGATGACCCCGCAGGGCGTGTTCCAGCGTCAGGGCATACCGCTCTGACGCGGTGCCGCCGGGGCAGACAACGGTCAAGCGCATGGCTTCCTCCTTTCAGATGATGGCTTTCAGCAGGGTTTCCGTTTCCAGCAGGCGGGCGAACAGGGCGTCCGGCAGGGGGAGAGTCTCCACCTCCAGTCCCTGAGGCGTGAAGCGGTTCTTCACGCCGAACCACACGTCCCCGAGCGGAACGGAAGAACAGTGCCAGTCCCCCCGCAGGGTCAGCAGCAGCTGCATGGCGCCGGAGGACACCGCGGGGGCCACATAGGGTTTGAAGCCCAGGTCCCGGATGCGGAGGTTGGCGGTTTCCACTTTCTCCGTCAGCTCCCGGGACAGGGCGTCGTCGTAGTGTTCGATGGAGTTGGCGATCACTAAACCTTGGCCGTGGGGGCCGAAGGCGCGGCCCTCGGTGAGGAAGCTGGCGAAACGGGGGTTTTGCTTTGCAAAGTAGGCAGCGCGGGCGTTCATCACCCCCAGGCCGAAGCCCTGCACCTGCTCCGGCAGGAGGCCCCGGTGGTCCAGCGTGCCGTCCGGGGCGGCGTTGGAGGCCAGCCACGCCGCCTTGCACAGCGGGTCTACCGGGTCGGAGAGGACCACGAACAGTCCGCCGAACCGGGCTTCCCGGGCCTGCTTTGCGAAATGCTCCGCCAGGGGACGGTTTGCGGCAAACTGGGCCATGCGGACATCCTGCACGATGCTGCCCACCGCCGGGATGGCCTTGGTGGCGGCAAAGATGAACACGTCGCAGTCAAAAAGCTGGTTTTCCGGGATGGCTTCCACTTCCGGGAGGGCACCGTAGTCCCAGGGCCAGGCGACCTGGCCCATCTCCGTGACCCACCGGGCCACGGTGTTTTCGTTCAGGTCCCGGATGCCGATGGCGGAGATGCAGTCGCCGCCCAGCAGCTTCAGGGCGGTGAGCAAAGTGCCGCCCACATCCCCAACCGCCAGCAGGTGCACCCGCTTTTTTCCGGGCTTCGGGGCGGTGAAAGCCAGGGCGTCCTGCCACCGGGGATGGCGGAGGTTGACCGCCGTCAGGGGGCGGTCCAGGGCGGGGCCGTCCGTCAGCCAGCGGACGTCCGCCGGGTCCGTCAGGTGGTGAGACCGGGTGGCCCGGAACACCGCGGGGCCGCCCTCCCGCTCCGTCAGGAACAGGGCGGGCGTACCGGGTTCCGCCGTTTCAAAGGGCAGATCCGGCAGGGCGGATACAGCCAAATCGTTTTCGACACGGTAAAAGTACATGGGAGATACCCCCTTTTTTACAATTATATCATTGCGGGCGGCGGTTTGAAAGAGCCTGCGCAAAACAGGACAAAAAACGGCGGTTTCACGGTTGCTTCGACAGGAATCGGGCAAGCTATGGCCGGAGGTGAATGGAATGAAGCATCCGGGATTATCCGGTTATCTCTGCCTGTCTGATATGCTGGACCAGGACCTGTCGGCCTATGAATACTTTCAGGGCCTGCCGCCTGAGGTGCGGCAGGCCCTGAAACGGGAGGACAATATTACGACCTTTGACGAGCTCCAGGCCCGCGCCGCCAACCTGCGGGACAGCGGGCTGATCGGTTAAGGGAAAAGCGCGGAGAGCCCCTCCGCGCCTTTCTATCAGGCGGCCTTTTCCTGATGGCCCAGCTTCACACAGGCCATGATGACGCCGAACAGGAACCAGTAGGTGAACATATTCCGGGGATAGAACCAGGTGTACTCCGCCAGACTGATGACCAGAATGCCGCAGAAGGCGGCCACAGCGCCGGCCAGCACATAGCGCAGGCGCTTGTTCCTGGAACCGTAGAAGGTCTTGACGCCGGATTTTAGCGTGTACAGCAGCAGAGTCAGGAACGCGGCGAAGCCCGCGATGCCCGTCTCACACCACATTTGCAGGTAGTTGTTATGGGTGTGGGTGGGGGAGTTGCCGTCAAACATGGTGGGGTAGGCGGCAAAGGCCTTTTTCAGCACGTCGGTGCCCAGGCCCACGCCCCGGACCCAGTAGTCCTTCATCAGGTTGGCGGTGGCCTCGTAGATGGCGAAGCGGTACTGGGTGGAGGAGTCCTTCGTGTTGCCGATGGTGAGGATGCGGTTGTAGATGGTGGCGGGCAGGAAGGGGATGGCGCACACGCCCAGCACCAGCATCACCGGCACCAGCTTCCAGTTCACCAGGGCGATGAACACGCAGGCTGCCAGCGCCAGGCCGATCCATCCAGAGCGGGAATAGGTCTCGCCGATGGAGACGATGCAGGGCACCAGCACCACCAGGCAGGCCAGACGGCCCTTCCAGCTTTTGGCGCTGAACAGCAGGCCCACATCCAGGGGGATCAGCATGACCAGCAGCTCGGCAAAGTTGTTGGCGTTGTCAAACAGGGAGTAGACCCGGCCGGGCATTCCCTCGTTCAGCTTCATGTCCTGGAGGGAGGCCACCACCTCCACGCCCACATAGCCCTGGTAGCAGCCGTAAACGGCGGCCACGGTGATGCCCGCCACGGCCAGGCCGATGACCACGCGGAGCTGGTCCAGATGCTCCACGGAATTGACGGCCATCAGCGCCAGCAGGAACGCGGCGGCGTGGAACAGGAAGAAGCGGATGGACAGGGAGGTGGACAGGCTGCACACCAGCGCGTAGAAGATGCACAGCAGGTAGAGCAGCATGTAGGGGCCGAACACATCCACGTTCAGGCTGCGCTCCGGCTTGGCGGCACAGCCCAGGATGAACAGCGCGGTCACCGCCACAGCCCCCAGAAAGCCGTAGGCATTGTTCCAAAGGCTGTGGGGGGCCACCAGCATCACCAGCATAAAAAGGCCCAGGAACACAAACGAGAGGCCGCCCCAGGCGGTGAGACCCCGGAGGATGAAGCTGCCGTCCCACAGGCTTTCAAAGGTCTTGTGGAGCCACCGGACAAGGGCACAGGGCAGGTTCAAAACCCAGGTAAACAGGCGGCGGAACAGGCTGTCCTGCCACTGGCGGGGCAGGGTGCCCTCCCGCCAGACAAAGTCGCAGAGGACGCTGGCGCCGACCTTGGCCTGTATCCAGCGGCCGATGTTCAGACAGACCTGCCGGGTAGAGCTTTCCTCCCACAGGGCGGAAAAGCGCTGCCGGAGAGACAGCAGCAGGCAGCAGATAAAACTGTTTTGAATCATTGTCATGGAGTTCTCCTATCTTGTGTCAGCGGGACAGGGCGGCCCGGTAGGCGTCCAGGGTCTTGTCCATCCAGCCGTGGATCTCGAATTTTTCTTGGATGGCCCGGAGGGCGTTTTTGCGGCACTGCTCCCGGAAGGGCTTGTCCTCCATCATGCGGCGGATGGCCTCCGCCATGGCGTCCGGGTCGCCGTAGGGCACCAGCAGGCCGTCCCCGGCATCGTCGTTTACGATGTCGCTGTTGCCGCCCACATCGGTAGCCACCACGGGAAGGCCCGAGGCCATGGCCTCGATGAGGAAGAAGGACAATGCCTCCTGCTGGGAGGGGCAGACGCACAGGTCGGCGCCCTTGTATAGATTTTTCATGTCCTGACGAAAGCCCAGGAAAGCGACGCGGTCCTCCAGCCCCAGGTCCCTGACCTGCTGCTTGACGGGCTCCAGCAGGGGGCCGTCTCCCGCCAGCGCCAGGGTGAAGGGGAGGGCTGTGCGCCCTTTCAGCAGGGCCATGGCGTCGATGAGGGGGGCGTGGCCCTTGCCCTCCACGAACCGGGCGGCATAGAGCAGGACAAAGCAGCCGCCGTCCACGCCGATTTCCGACCGCAGGGTGGATTCGGCGGGGCCGCCCGCCCAGGCGGCGGCGTCCACGGCGTTGAAGATCACCCGGACGCGGTCACCGCTCCAGCCGTTGGCGATGAGCTGCTCCCGGCCCTTGGTGCACACCGCCAGCATCATGTCCTGCCGCCTGTCCAGCAGGCGGTTGGTCAGCCGGGTCACGGCGTTGTTGCTCTGGAGGATGTGGTGGGTGTAGACCACCCGAATATGGGCGTTATATTGTTTAGCCAGCAGGGCGGTGTAGTGCTCCCGCAGGAATTGGCAGTGGACCAGGTCGATGTCCCACTCCCGGCACAGCGATGCCAGCTCCCGGGCCGCCCGGAAGTCGAACCGGCGGCGCATCTCCACGCGGCGGCAGGGAACGCCCAGAGATTGCAGCTTTTCCACCAGCGGGCCGTCCTGGTTGTAGGCGAAAAAGGCTTCGATATGGGTGCCGTTCAGGTAGCGGACCAGCGTTTCCACGTACCGCTCCGTGCCGCCCTTTCCGGCGAAATTCAAGAGATAGAGGACCTTCATCCCGGAAGGCTCCTTCCTTATGGATTCTAAATGTCATACTCATTCCATCATAGTTTACCGTTCCGACCCGGATTTGTCAACCGGGCTTGAAGCGGCAGGGGAAAGTGTAGTATAATCAGTCAAAACGATTTTGACCGAGGATGTGAGCCTTTTATGCATACAGGACTGATCACCTTCCATTTTGCCCACCACTACGGCGCCCAGCTCCAGGCCTACGCCACCATGCGGGCCATCCAGGAGCTGGGGCATGACTGCCAGGTCATCGACTTCCGCCTGCCCCATACGACCCAGTCCAGCGCCCTGTTCCAGAAGCCCAATTCCGTCCGGGCGCTGGCCTCCAACGTCCACACGGCCCTCCACTACGGGCCGATGAAGCGGCGGTATGACCGCTTTGAGGCTTTTGTGGCGGAGCAGATGGCGCTGAGCCCCCGGCGGTATACTTCCGTTGAGGAGCTGCGGCGGGACCCGCCTGCCTATGACGTCTATGTGGCGGGCAGCGATCAGATCTGGAATCCCTATATCTATGCGGATAAGCAGTTTGAGCCCGCTTTCCTGCTGGACTTCGTCCGGGAGGGGCGGAAGATCGCCTATGCGCCCAGCCTGGGCGTGTCCTCGCTGCCCCAGCCCTATGACGGGCAGCTGCGGGACTATCTAGCGTCGTTTGCCGCCCTGTCCGCCCGGGAGAGCCGGGGCAAGGAACTGCTGGAGAACATTACAGGCAAGGAAGTTCAGCTGGTGCTGGACCCCACGCTGCTGCTGACCGGGGAGCAGTGGGGCGAACTGGCGGCGGAGCCTGACCGGAAAGAACCCTATATTCTCTGCTACTTCATCTCCGACCCTGGCGAGGTGGGGCAGCGGGCCCGGGAGCTCCATGAGCGTACCGGCTGGCCTATTGTGCAGCTGGCGGGCATCCGCCGCGCCCTGCCGGGAGCGGAGACCGTGGTGTTCGATGCGGGCCCACGGGAATTTTTGGGGCTGTTCCGGAATGCCGCCTGCGTCTGTACGAACTCCTTCCACGGGTCAGTGTTTTCCATGCAGTTTGACCGGCCCTTTTTCACCGCCATGTCGCCCAAGGAGAAGGCGGAGCCGGCCTACTCCCGCATTTACAGCCTGCTGTCCCGGCTGGGCTGCGCGGACCGGATCGTGGGGATGCCGGACACCGCGGCGGCGGACGCAGAGATGGACTATGGGGCCATCCATCAGAAGCTGGCGGAAGCGCGGGCGGAGTCGGCGGGATATTTGAGGAGAGCGATTGAAAGCGCTTGACGGACTGATTTTTTGATGTGAGGCGCAGGGTGGAAAGTCTTTCCGCCCTGCGCCAGAAATACCTTGACTTTGCCGTGTAAATCGGTAAAATAAGAAAGAACATGTGAGTTAAGCATCGCGTATAGTTGGCAGTATATTATTAAAAAACGAGTCAATAGCCGGGATTAGCGCAGTTGGTAGCGCGGGTGGTTTGGGAGCGTTGTGGATTTCATCCACGATGGATACAGTCAAAGCCCGGAACCCCTTGCAACACGGGCATTTGCGGGATTTTTCCGGGCAGCAAAACCGGGCCAAAAACCGCTTTGACCACATAAATGACTACAGACAGGAAAAACTTTGATTTTCGCCCTGACCGTGGTATAATAACTCAAAACTGAATATCCGGGTGTAGCCTATCGGTTAGGCACTTGGTTTGGGACCAAGGTCAGGCTGGTTCGACTCCAGTCACTCGGACCAAAAGTCTCTGAAATCGTTGATTTCAGAGACTTTTTCTTTGCTTATTGCGGTGCAAAATGTGAGGAGGATTGTACTGCTTTTTACAAAATATTGAAATTTGTATCAAGTTGCATTATAATAAATTAACGGTAGGCCTTTGTGACACCAAGGCAACCGTGTGGATTTATATCCATGCGGTTTTTTGCCTATTCATTATATTTTATGAGTGCAACTCATGTGCTTATGGCAAGGAGAGTGAATCCATGGCTGGCAATACTCATGTCCCTGACAAGTTGGAAGGCTATATGCTACAGGTCCGTCATGCCTTGTTTGAACTAATTTCTGTAGACGATCGCATTGTCAGTGTTGAAGCCTATGATGATGTTGCGATCGAAACTTGACTGAAAAAGAAGTGGAATTTATAGAGAGTAAAGTAAAGGAGATGGAATAACAGGGCTGTAAAAATGCAATCTTTTACAAAAGCTGTACGGATGATCGGCGGTGATTACAGTGGAGAGATATACAGATAACGGCTTGTTCGGCTATATAAAAAAGTCAGTGGACAGCGGCGTGAAAACAGATTTTAAATTTTATGATATTGAAAAAAGTTTTCTCTTGGCCGGGAAGCGGAACTGGCCACTATCAAAGTCCGTATCACCGGATGCGAGGAAAGGAACGAACTGACTGCGGAATACATGGTGCCGGAGACGGCTCAGGACGGCACGAAGTTTGTCGTCTTCTCCGTCGTGATCGAGAACATCACCAAGGACACCCTGAATTTCTACAATGACCTGACAGACAGCCAGGGAAGGAAGTACGACCCGTACGCCGATGCTTTTTGGTACTTTGACGAGAACTTCTGCTATACGGATCTGGCGCCCAACACCGCAAAACGCGGCGTTTTCGTCTACAATGTGCCCACGGACTCCGCGGACTACTACCTGTCCGTCCTGAAAGCCGGCACCGATGACGGCTATCGCCTGTACGCAAAGTAATGACCCAAGGCAGGAGCCTCTCCGTTCAGCTCACATCCTACCTGCACAGCCGGGCCGCTGCCGTCAGAGGCGGCGGCCCGGCTGCGCTTATTGCGGCGAAAGCAAGGCAGCGGCCCTTCCTGCATGAAGCAGGAGAGGGCCGCTGTTAGGATCATCCAAGGAGCATGCTGCCGGTTTCTTTCCCATCCACCACCATGCTCATGAGAGTGCCTTTGGCAACCGCGGCGAAGTAATTGCTTGCCTTATACGGCGCCTCGTAGTGCTTCGCGATCAGCTCCAGCGTTTCCCGGAGCTGAAGCATGGCGGCGAACTCATGCTTGCAGGGGTAGCTGCAAAAGCAGCTGCAGGTGAGATTCCGAATTTCACCGTTCTGATATTCAAATTCCAGCTCATAGGTCTGAGAGCCTTCCGCAGCGGCGCGGCCCTTTGTGCCATCGAGACAGATGTACCGCACGCGGTTTTCCATGTAATAGCCGTGGCCGCGCTCCGCGATCTCGCGGCTGATCTTCATGGCAGAGAGGTCATTCAGATCGAAACCGGAATCATCGCTGCCGGAAACGTAGAGGTCATCCTCCTGATCCGGCGCCTTGAACCAGGAGATGAACTTGGCATATGGCAATACTGTGGGGTCAAATGTAATGAAATGAGACCCGGCGAAAAAGAATTCGCCCCTGACCTCCGTATCCGCCACACTGATCACGCGCTTGTAGTCGGACAGCTTGATTTTAAAATTGTAGGTGACGTCCACCACGCGGCCGCGCAGCCCTTCCAGCTTTCCCTCCACAAACACGATGTCTCCGACCTTCAGGTCGAACAGATCGTTATAGTATGAGAGGGTCATATTCCGTGCGGGAAAATGAACGCGGACAACGGACTTCACCGGCTCGCCTTTTCCGCCGGCCGCTGCCGCCGCCGGGGACGCTTTGGGAGCGGTTTCATCCAAACACGAAGAAAAACCAATACGACGGAACATGGCGATCCCTCCTTCAAACAGATTCATCGATACTTTCCGGTCAGCGCGAAAATAACGCTGAGAGGCAGATAGAGAACAGCAAAAACAACAGCACCCAGCATACCGAAACCCTCCTAATCTCTTGATGGTATCAGTATAGAACAAAGCCTGTCCCATAAAACGGACAGAGACCGCGGGAAGATCAATAACATGGTTATTTGAGATGAGGAAACCTTGACGAAACAAAAGAGGTATGTTAGCGTTAAGTCATGGACAAAAATTGTTGGCGGGGATCCCAAACCTGATTTTAAATTTGGAAGTGAATCCATTTTATGCGAGAAAACCGGACTTTTTGGAAACGAACCATTCCAGTCTGCATTCTCCTGGTCTGCATCATCGCAAGTTTTGCGGCTTACCTGAACACGAACCGCCGCATGACGGTAGACCGAAATGCTAAATATGTGGAGGATGCGGCGAATCAGACGGCCAAGCGGATCGGAGACCTGCTCGTCGGAGCGGAGAACAGCATCAGTGCCATCGCGCACCTGTACGGACAGACGATGGACCCTGACCGGATCGACACGGAAACCCTGCAGAAACTGGTGGATGACACACCTTTCGATTATATCGGAATCGTGGGCACTGACGGCATTTACACCGACAACAACGGAAAACAGGCGCAAGTGTCAGACCGATATTATTTTCAGGACGGAATGGAAGGCCATTCCGGGATGGATATTATCTTCAACGGCCGGATCGCCCATGAAAATCTGATGATCTTTTACGCCCCACTGTGGTTTGACGGAGAGGTCGTGGGCGTTCTCACAGGACGCTATGGCGAGTATCAGATGCGGGAGATCATTGCCGCCACCTATTTCGAGGAGCCGGCCGAGACGTATTTGTGTCTTGCTGACGGGACGGTATTTTCCAGTTCAAACGATCAGGAGCCGCCGGAGAATATCATTACCGCCCTGCGCGAAACAGAGGGCGCGGATCAGAAAACCGTGGCGGCATTGGCGGATGCGCTGGAGAACGGAAGCTCCGAAAGCCTGACCTATACAAGCGATCAGGGCTCCAACGCGGCGTATGTAACGAAACTGCCGGGGAAAGACTGGATGCTGCTGCAGGTTTTCCCGATCAAAGTTACCAACTCCATGCTGTATGAGTCCAACGCCGTTGCCATGTATCTAGAGCTGTGGCTGATCCTGCTGTTCGTGGGATATATTCTGATCCTGGTCATGGAAAACCGGCGGCAGAAGGCAAAGCTGGCCATGGAAAAGCAGGAGATGCGGGACATTGTTGACAGCACCTCACAGCTGTTCAGCAGTTTTGTCCTGGCCGACCTGAAAAACGATTCCTATGAATATTTGAAACGCGATATCCGGGAAGGGGGAGAAGCTGGTGACGCTGGCTCCGGGGAGGCACTTCCGCGGAAGGGTACTTATTCTCAGCTCCGGAATTATTGGGATGCCCGCATAGATTGGGAAAATGAGGATTTGCAGGATTCGCTGACGATCAGCTCCATCCAGACTGACCTGACGGAGGACACGCCTTATCTCCAGTATGAGTATCGGGTTCAGGAGGACGGCGTGCGCTGGAGACAAATCTCTGTGCTGTGCCTGAAGCGGGAAAACGGCGTGCCTGTCTCTGTGCTGATGGCAGTGCAGGATGTGACGGAACTGAAAGAAGCGGAATTGAAAAACCGGATGGCGATAGAGGAGGCTTACCGGGCGGCGAAAGCGGCCAACGAAGCCAAAACCACGTTCCTTTCCAACATGAGCCACGATATGCGTACCCCCATGAACGCGATTATTGGCTTTTCGACGCTGCTGGACCGGGATGCCGCGCAGCCGGATAAGGTACGGGAGTACAGCCGGAAGATCACCGCATCCGGACAGCATTTGCTGAGGCTGATCAATGATATGCTGGACATGTCCAAGATCGAAAGCGGTCAAAATACACTGAACATCGCAGAGTTCAGCCTGACAGAACTGCTGGAAGACCTGAACGCGGTGACACAGCCCCAGACCCGGGAGAAGAAACAGTCTTTGGATGTCAAAGTCTGCGGCGTGAAGGGAGAACGCTTCCTGGGCGACAGGCTGCGGCTGAGTCAGATCCTGCTGAATCTGCTGTCCAACGCGGTCAAGTACACACCGGAAGGCGGACATATCGAACTGACCATCCTCGGCCTGCCCGAGACCTCCAGGGGCTATGCCCATCTGCGTTTCCAGGTGCGGGACAACGGCATCGGCATCAGCCCGGAATTTGTGAAGCATATCTTTGACCCCTTTACCCGGGAAAATGACAGTACCGCCAGCGGCATCCTCGGCACCGGCCTGGGCATGGCTATTACCAAGAACCTTGTGGACCTGATGGGCGGCACGATCTGCGTGGAGAGCACCCCGGGAGAGGGCAGCACCTTTAGAGTGGAACTCGAACTGCGATACGGAGCGCAGGCGGAGGAAACCGGCCGGCAGAGAGAGGGCGCTCTTCCGGCCCCCAACATGAATACGCTGGAAGGCCTGCGGGTGCTGGTGGCTGAAGACAACGACATCAATGCGGAGATCCTGGAGGAGCTTCTGTCCTATGAGGGAGTGTCCTGCGAACGGACAGTAAACGGGCAGGAGGTCTTGGAGCGGTTCCAGCAAGCGCCGCCGGGCTGTTACGATGCGGTGCTGATGGATATCCAGATGCCGGTGATGAACGGCTATGAGGCCACCAGGGCCATTCGGAAGCTGGACCGCCCTGACGCGGGGATGATCCCGATCGTGGCCATGACCGCCAACGCCTTTGCGGAGGATGTTCAAAACGCGATGGAGGCGGGTATGAGCGCTCATATCGCAAAGCCCATCGACATGGCGGTGCTGAAGGATGTTTTGAAGAAGCTGATCCATTCCACCGGCAGGACCGAAAGAAGCGATCCGGAGCCGGAACGCCAATGAAATGAGGAATTTTTACCGCATCCGTATTTTGACAGTGATTTTAAGGGCAAGTAAAAAATGGGGATAGCGGCAAAAAATAGTGAAGCCGGGGCAGGTATCCTGCCTCGGCTTCTTTTTGGCGGAGCGGCGCGCCCGTATGGATGCGATGCTTCGGAGTTTGCTTTTGCGGTCATGGCAGAACAGAGCGCATCGGGAACGAAGCGGCGCCCGGAGATCATGCGGCTCGCCGTGTTCTGCAGCATATAACCGCCAAGGGTACAGCCGAGGACCAGATATGGAATGGAAAGCCAGACGGATGGCACAGCGCCTGCCATGCTGCTCCCGCGGTCCCATACAAAGCGCATATGGCAGCGAACAGGGCGGAGGCGGCCGTTTGGAATATCGTTATGACCATGGGCTCTGCCTGCTGCAGGAATCGCTTCAGGGATATGACGCCTCCGGCGGAAAGCAGAGCGCAGCCAAGTGCCGGCGGCTCTCCCGAATCAAAGCCTGACATCTTGCCGCAGCCGCACAGAAGATACAGACCGCCGCAATGCGCGATGACCGCAAGAGCAGCGGGAATGGAGTGAGGGTGATAAGCGCCGGAAGATGCGCGCGGAACTGGGTCAGAAGGCTTACCTCTGCGGCTCCGGACGCTGTCCGTACTGACCGGCCACTGCGCAGATGTGGTCCTTCATGGCTTCGACAACGTGGCCGGGACCGATGACCTGTGCGCTGGTACCGAAGCCGGTCACCCATGCGAAGAACTGCGGACTGACGATCACATCCGTCCGGACGGTGAAGTGGTCCGGGCCGTCCGGGACGATAAAGACGTCCCGCCCCAGCCGGTCCAGAACGGCGCCGACCAGGTGGTTTTCAAACCGGAGGACCACATGCTCCTCTTTGCCGGTGAACATGCCGAAGGTTTTCCGGGCATAGATGGCCATGTCCAGCGCTTGATAGGCCTCCAGACCGTCGCGATCTTCCTCCAGAATGGAGATCTTCTCCATCTTATCCACACGGTAGTGTTTGATCATGGCGGCGTCCGAGTCGTAGGCGACCATGTAGTAATTCTCATCGTCCCAGGTCAGGGCGAAGGGACTGACAACGTAATACGCCCCGTTTCTGCGGTACTGGCGTTCCTTTTGGACGTTGTACTCGAAGTAGAGAAAGCGGATCTTCTTGTTTTTCGAGATGCCGTTGTGGATCTCGTCCACGTTGTAGTAGATGGACTCATTCATGGTCTTGATGCGGTTTTTCACGAACACCTGACGGTTCAAGAGCTGGGCCTCATGGATACTGGCCAGCGTTTCAATTTTTTTGATCAGTGCGGCCGTTTTCTTGTGGGTGATGAATTTGGAGGACTGGACGCTGTCCACCAGCAGTTTCAGCTCCGGAAGCTCAAAAGTCCGGTGGGCAATGTAGTATCCGCAGGAGCGGCCGGAGCCGGACTGCACGATGTCCAGCCCGAAATACTGGAGGGCTTCAATGTCGCTGTAAATGCTCTTGCGCTCGGCGGAAATGCCCTGAGAATCCAGATAGCTGATGATTTGATTGACGGTAACGGGGTGATCCTCGTCGGTGTTCTGCAGAAGATAATTCATGATATAGAGCGGCTTGAGTTTCTGATAAGAAGAACGGGCCATACGTTTGCAGTCCTTTCTGTGCCGGCACATGGCGGTGCCTGTCGTTTCCATACTAATCAGTTCCCTGTCCCATTAACAGTACAAGTATAGCAGTATTTTTTCAAATTTGAAACGGCCAGTTTGTTGTTTTCACCTGCGGATGGAAAAGCAGTCCTTGAACTGTCCGGATAATGGGACACCTAAAGCCGTATTCTATGTGCAAGACAAGAGCATCGGTCATAAGGAGGAACAGATGATGGGTCAATTTGAAATTCGGTATGTCATGGGTCATGTTGAGGTATTTGACGCCAACGGCTGCTTTTGCTTCTCGGCAGACAATATGGCGGAGGCCGTGGAGGAGCTTCGCGAAGAGGGACTGGCCGCATAAGAGCGAAAAAGAAACATCAAAACCACCCGGTATGCAGTGAACGCGCAGCATTCTGCCTTTAAAAAGCACCGGCAATATGATAAAATAAAAACGGGAGGTGGGAGCGCCATGAAAACATCTGAACATGATGGAACTGACGTGTTGTTTTTCTTTGACGGAAAGCCGCTGGAGCTGGCGCTGTATGAGACGCTGCTCCGCCGTATGGAAAGGGAGTTCCCGGAGGCGTCCGTCAAGGTGCAGAAAAGCCAGATCAGCTTTTACGGCAGGCATCTCTTCGGGGCTGTGTCGCTGCCGGTGCGCAGAAAGAAAGACTGGCCGGAGCATTGCATCGTGGTGACGGTCGGGCTTCCTTACCGGCTGGAATCGCCGCGGGCGGCGGTGGCTGTGGAACCGTATCCGGGCCGCTGGACCCACCATGTATTGATCTCGGAAGAGGAGCAGATCGACGGAGAATTGCTGGGCTGGCTGAGGGAGGCCTGGGCATTTGCGGAGAGTAAGCGGTGAGCGCGGGAATATCCGCGCTGACATCCGGCACACCGCACTGGATTTGACCGAAAGGGAGTTGGGCATATGAGGATCCGGCTGGAAGAACCGAAAGACTGCAGAGAGGTGGAGAACCTTACCCGGGAGGCGTTCTGGAACAAGTACCGCCCCGGCTGCATGGAGCACTATGTGCTGCATCAGTACAGGGACCGCCCGGAGTTTGTCAGGGAACTGGACTATGTGATCGAGGAAGAGGGGAAGATCGTCGCCCACATCATGTACAGCCGCGCCAGCATCACCGCGGACGACGGACGGACGCTGCCCATTATGATCTTCGGCCCGGTCAGCGTCCTGCCGGAAGAACAGGGAAAGGGCTATGGAAGCAGGCTCATCCGGCACACGCTGGAACTGGCGGAGCAGATGGGCTGCGGCGCTGTGGCGATCACAGGCGATCCGGGCTATTATCACCGCTTTGGCTTTGTCAGCGGCAGCGCGTTGGGCGTCTATTATGACGGCATCCCCCGCACGGAGGAGTCCCCGTTCTTCATGGTGAAGGAATTGAAAAAGGACTTCCTGCGGGGCGTTACCGGCGTTTACAGGGACCCGGAGGGATATTTTCTGGAAGACGCCGATGTAGAGGCTTTTGACGCCGGCTTTCCGCCCAAGGAAAAGAAAAAGCTGCCGGGGCAGCTGGTGTGAGAAGCGCGCGGTAAGAGCAGGAAATGAGGGCTTATGATGACGGATTATACACGGCTGAATGAACAATTGGCGGCACTGGTCCACGGAGTGCCCCACCGGATCGCAAACCTCTCCAACGCGGCGGCGCTGCTTTACAACACGCTGCCCGACCTCAACTGGGCGGGATTTTACCTGATGGAAAACGGGCTGCTGGTGCTGGGTCCGTTCCAGGGCAAGCCGGCCTGCATTGAGATCCAGGTGGGACGCGGCGTGTGCGGAACAGCGGCGGCAGAGGACCGGACGCAGCTCGTTTACGACGTTCACCAGTTTCCCGGCCATATCGCCTGTGACAGCGCGTCCAACTCGGAGATCGTTGTCCCCATCCACGGAGACGGCCGGATAGTCGGCGTTCTGGACATCGACAGTCCCCGCGTGGGGCGTTTTACGGAAGAGGACCGTGTGGGACTGGAAGCATTTGTGCGCGTTCTGGAAGCGGAGCTTTGGTGACGCGGAACAACTGAGAAAACGGCGGGAGAAAAGAACCCCCCAGGCTTCACGGGGAAGCCTGGGGGGTCTTTATAGGCGGGATCATTTTTTCAGACGGTAGCCGCCGTCTCCCGCCGGTTCAATATACTGCTGGTCCAGCAGGAATTCGATGACCTGGCCGGCGGCTTTTTTGCCGTCCTGCACCTTCACCCTCCGGCGGGACCAGAAGGGGCCTGCCGTCATGCCGTCGATGAGCTGCGCGGCCTCCGCCTTCGTGACGGTGCCGTGCTTTTTCAGATGCTTCACCACCCGGCTGCCGCAGGCGCTCATCAGGCTCCGCTCCAGGTCCTCTTGCTGGGACATGGACTTTTTCAGGCCCCAGACATAGAGAATTGCGGTGGCGGCGGCGAACAGGGCAATGCCCAGAATGATCTGTCCTGTGCTCATTTCCTGTCCTTTCCGGCGTAGCGGATGAAGCCGTTGTTCCGCAAAATCTGCATATATTTCACCAGCCGGTCATACAGCGGCTCCGCCTTCTGACCGAACTCCGCCTTGACCAGCAGCGCAATATCGCCCACCGTCCGCTGCCCGTCAATGCGCTGGAAAATGAAGCTGCCCATGGCGTCCAGGTCGATGTGGCTGACCCGGGGGCGGTGGAAGAACCTCTGGGCGATCCAGGCGTAAAAGCCCCGGTGGATCATATGGATGGTGACCATGCCGTCCTCTTTCACATCCCAGGTGTTCTTTTCGGAGATGACGGGGATATAATCCAGATAATTTTCCTGTTTTTTGGACATAAATATCCTCCTGCTGTGCAGACTGGGCTATATACCAAAGTATATAGCCCAGTTTTTGATTTGGCAAATCAAATATGCGTTTTACTTTTTGCCGGCCTTCAGGCCCTTGTTGGCAAAGAGCACGATGCTCACCAGCAGCGCGGCAAACAGCACCAGAGCGCCGATGTTGCCCAGGCTGATGACGCCGGACAGGTCCAGGTTGATGCCCAGCACGGCAAACACGGCCAGCAGGATGCCGACCACGCCCTCGCCGGCGATCATGCCGGAGGTATACAGGATACCGGACTGGATGCAGTCGCTCTTGGCCTTCTCGGAGGCATACTTGCGCTTGTCCAGAGCCAGACGGACCAGGCCGCCGGCCATGATGCCCGCGTTCAGGTGAATGGGCAGGTAGATGCCGATGGCGACAGGCAGGACGGGCAGGCCCAGAATTTCAATGGCGATGGCGATGAACACGCCGGTGAACACCAGGGCCCAGGGCAGGTTGCCGCCCATGACGCCCTCAATGACCATTTTCATCATCATGGCCTGGGGCGCGCCCAGCTCCTCGGAGCCAAAGCCCCAGGCGGCGTTCAGCAGGTACAGGATGGCGCCGATGGCGATGGCGGAGACGCACACGCCCACCAGCTCACCGTACTGCTGCTTCCGGGGCGTGGAGCCCAGCAGGAAGCCGGTCTTCAGGTCCTGAGAGGTATCGCCGGCGATAGCGGCGATGATGCAGATGACAGAGCCGATGGCGATGGCCCCCACCATGCCCTCCGCGCCAGCGGAGCCGGTGGCCTTCAGGATAATGGTGGCGATCAGCAGCGTGGCGATGGCCATGCCGGAGACGGGGTTGTTGGAGGAACCGATCAGGCCCACCATCCGGGAGGAGACGGTGGCAAAGAAGAAGCCGAAGATCAGGATGATGAGGGCACCGGTCAGACTGACGGGAATGCCGGGGAACAGCCACATGAGCACGACGACAGCCAGGCACACCGCCAGGACGATCTTCATGGAGATGTCCTGCTCGGTGCGCAGGGTGCCGGTGCCGCCCTTGCCGTAGTCCTTGAAGGCGGCGGCGAAGGTACGGACGATCATGGGCAGGGACTTGATCAGGCTGATGATGCCGCCTGCCGCCAGGGCGCCTGCGCCGATATAGCGGATGAACTTGCTCCACAATGCCCAGGTGCCGCCGGAGGCCCACAGCTCCGCTACGCTGACGTCAGCGGGATAGATGATGAGGTCGCTGCCGAACAGGGCGATCATGGGCATCAGCACGAACCAGGCGATGGTGCTGCCCGCGAACATGTAGGAGGAAATGCGGGGGCCGCAGATGTAGCCTACGCCGGCCAGGGCAGGCAGAACGTCCACGCCGAAGCCGGAGCCCTTATAGGAGGGGATCGTCCAGTCTACCTCGCTGGGGAACAGCTTCAATCCGTCGGCCACGAACTTGTAGGCGGCGGCGATGCCCAGACCGCAGAAAACGGTGGAGGCCTTGGCTCCGCCCTCTTCGCCGGCCATCAGGACCTCGGCGCAGGCGGTGCCCTCGGGATAGCCCAGATTGCCGTGCTCCTTGACGATCAGCGCGCTGCGCAGGGGGATCATCATCAGGACGCCCAGCACGCCGCCGCACAGGGCGATCAGGCCGATGTCGATGAGGGAGGGCATGTCGCACAGGCCGTCAGCAGCCCACATGAACAGGGCGGGCATGGTGAAGATGGCGCCCGCGGCCAGAGACTCACCGGCGGAGCCGATGGTCTGGACCATGTTGTTCTCCAGAATGGAATCCCGCTTGAATATGAAGCGGATCACACCCATGGAGATGACCGCCGCGGGAATGGACGCGGAGACGGTCATGCCGACGCGCAGCCCCAGATACGCGTTGGCTCCGCCGAACACGATGGCCAGCAATGCACCGAGTATGACAGAGAACACGGTGAATTCAGGCATGACCTTGTCCGCCGGAATGTAGGGTTGGAATTTTTTCTCTTCCACGTTTTTTCTCCTCTTTCTTTTTTTCGGCAGTACTTTACCGTACTGCTGTGAAATTGTCCGCAATGGACGCACACAATTGTACATTATACGGTATTATGAAAGACAAGTCAAGGAGCACGGCGGATTTCCCGAAATTCCTTTCTTTCCCGGAGGGAAGGATTGACACCGGCAAAACGGGCTGTTAAAATAAAAACAGCCAAATCCATTCAAAATGTGAGGTGAGATCATGGACGGCAGCAGTAGTTGCAGCATGGGTGCAGACAGAAGAGCTTCAGAGCGTTGGGCGCTGTACGGCTGCGGGTCGTCTGTGTTCTGACGGCGGTTTGCCGCGCCAATATCTGAACGCCACTGTCTGTTCCTGCACTGCATCTGCGCAAGACGCGCGCGGAGCGGTCCGGATGCAAGCGGTGGTGTTATATTCTGCCCAAATATGGTAAAAAATGGATGGACCGCGCTTGCATGGCCATTTCCGCGCCCGCCTTTACCACGGCGGCCCCATGGGGCTGCCCGACGCTTGATGAGTAAAGGAGGCACAGACAATGAACATGAACAAGGATTTTCAGAACGGGGCTGTTCCCGCGCAGCACCCGGATTACCGGGCGGAGATCGCCGCCATCGTCCGCAGCGGCCTGACGCCCCGGCGGATGCGGGACCAGATCCTGGACTATCACGAAAACGACATCGCGGCGGCTATGGAGCTGCTCCGCAAAGACGAGCGGAGCAGGCTGTACAGCGTCCTGGATGTGGAGACGCTGGCCGATGTGCTGTCCTATTCCGAACAGCTCCAGGAATACCTGGGGGAGCTGAGCATCCGCAAGCGGATCGAAGTCCTGTCCCGGCTGGAGCTGCCGGAGGTCACGGAGTATCTCCGCCAGCTGGAAAAGCCGGAGCGGAATATGCTCATCGACCTGATGGGGGAGGACCTGCGGAACGAAATTTTGCTGCTCAGCGCCTTTGACGAGGACGAGATCGGCAGCAAAATGACCACGAATTATATCTCCGTCCGCGCGGATATTGGCGTGCGGCAGGCCATGAAAGAGCTGGTGAAGCAGGCCGCCGTCAACGACAACATCTCCACCCTCTACGTGGTGGACGAGGACGGGACACTGGTGGGGGCCATCGACCTGAAGGACCTCATCATCGCACGGGAGGATACGGAGCTTTCCTCCATCACTATGACGTCCTACCCGTATGTGTACGCAAGCGAGCAGATCGAGGACTGCATTGAGCGCATCAAGGGATATTCCGAGGATTCCATCCCGGTGCTGGACAGCGACAACCGGCTGAAAGGTGTGCTGACGGCCCAGGACATCACAGAACTGGTGGACGACGAGCTGGGCGACGACTACGCAAAGCTGGCCGGTCTGACCGCGGAGGAGGACCTGCGGGAGCCGCTGAAAAAGAGCGTTGTGAAACGGCTGCCCTGGCTGGTCATCCTGCTGGGCCTGGGGATGGTGGTCTCCGGCGTGGTGGGGCTGTTTGAATATGTGGTGGCGAATCTGGCGCTGGTGGTCTGCTTCCAGTCCCTGGTGCTGGACATGGCGGGCAATGTGGGCACCCAGTCCCTGGCCGTCACCATCCGCGTCCTGATGGACGAGCAGGTCAGCGGCAGCCAAAAGCTCTGCCTCGTTGGAAAGGAGGCCCGGGTGGGCCTTGTCAACGGCGGGATTTTGGGCATTTTGTCCTTTGTATTGATCGGGCTGTACCTCCTGGCGTTCAAGGGACAGACGGCGGCGGTGGCGTTTTCCGTGTCGTTCTGCACGGGAGCGGCGCTGCTGGTGTCCATGCTGCTGTCCAGCGTGGCGGGAACGGTCATCCCCATCGTGTTTAAAAAGCTGAAAATCGACCCGGCGGTGGCTTCCGGCCCGCTGATCACCACGGTCAACGACCTGGTGGCGGTGGTGACCTATTACGGCCTGGCGTGGATTTTGCTGCTCCGCGTGATGCATTTTTGATATGACAAACGGGACGGCGTGTGCCGTCCCGTTTCGGGTATCTGGGGGGTTATTTGGAGGCTTTCAGAAACGCGGCCATGGTGTCCGTCAGGCAGCGGTGGTCCTCCAGGTGAGGCAGGCCGGAGACGATGACGGCGCCCCGGAACTTGCCGTCCACCACCAGGGGGAAGCCGCCGCCGCAGAAGGCGAACTGCTCCTCGTCAGACTGCCAGGGTTCCTGAATGCCGTTCAGCTCCCGCTCCACGGCGGCCCGCAGGGAGGAATGGCGGCTCTGGCAGACGGTGGCGTACTTCCGGTCCATCCACTGGGAGTTGGACAGCCCGGTGCCGGGGAGGAAGGACTGGTACACGATCAGATCGTCCAGTACGATGCGGACGGCGATGGGCTCCGGTTCCTTTTTGCCGGCCTCCCGGAGCATGGTGCCCAGGGTATAGGCGTCCTCCAGGTCAAAAGAGGAGAGCCGCAGATCGGCCTCCTGCTGCTTCAAAGAATCCAAAAATTCCTGCGTGTACATGCATATCAGGCTCCTTTCATGGATTCATCATAGCATAGACTTTCCTCCGGGGCAATGGGCAAATCCGCGGCGGGCGGCGAATCCCGGCGGATATTGACAAGGGCAGCCCCGGGGAATACAATAAAAACTGCGGGATTCCCCGTGGAAGGAGAACCGATATGGAACTGAAAGCAATCGTCTATACATCCAATACAGGCTATACCGCCCAATACGCGGCGCTGCTGGCGAAAAAGACCGGCCTGCACGCCTATACGCTGGACGAGGCGCTGGGAAAGCTGCCCGACGGTGCGGAGATCATCTACATGGGCTGGATCATGGCCGGAAAAATTCAGGGCTTTATTACCGCGCTGAAGCGGTATCAGGTGGCGGCGGTCTGCGGCGTCGGCATGAATCCCACGGGGGCTCAGCTGACAGTGGTGCGGCAGGCCAACGGCCTGCATGAGGACATGCCGGTGTTCACCCTCCAGGGCGGATTGAATATGGACAAGCTCCACGGTTTCAAGCGGCTCATTCTCAAGATCATGGGCGGAAGCATGGGACGGCAGCTCATGGCAAAGCAGGACCGCACGCCGGAGGAGGACGCCATTCTGGATATGTTCCGAAACGGCGGCGACCGTGTCAGTATGCAGAACCTGAAGGACGTCGTATCGTGGTATGAGCAGGAAACCGGCAAAAAACTTTGAATAGGCGCATAAAAAAGCAGGTGGAACTACGTTCCACCTGCTTTTCGTATCACTGGGGCGGCTGGTAATCGTCAGAGGGGTCGAAGCGGTATTCCCCCAGCTGCTCCGGGGCGGAGGGCCGCCGGGTGCCGGAAAGGTCCCGGTAGAAGGCGGCCTGGGCTGCCTCCCGATAGGGCCGCAGCCAGAGATTGCCGATGCCCAGGGTCAGGATGCACAGCATCGACCAGCCGATGAAGCTGAATCCCAGACAGAACAGCCGCCAGCGGCTGCCCCGCATCATCTCCTTGGAGGCGGCAATGGCCTCCCGGACGGTCATGTCCGGGTTTTCCGCCAGAATATAGGGGGCCATGGCGTAGCTGTACGCCGCCACAATGCCGGGAATGATGAACAGCAGCGACCACAAAAAGATGAACAGGCCCGTCAGAAGCTGCAGGCAGAAGCCGGCCCACAGGCGGTAAAACTGGGAGAACAGGTCGTCAAACCGGGGCGGCTGGCCGTCCACCAGGTTCAAGTTGAACAGGGCGTAGCCCAGAGAGACCGCGCCGCCGATGACTAGCCATACCAGACTCCAGATGACCGCGATCGCCGCGGCGGCGATGAAAAGGGGGATCAGATGCCGGAAGGTGTCGCTGTACAGGAATGACTCGAGATCGCCATAGGAGAAATACTCTTCCAGGTTGATTTTGAAATCAAAGCTGAACCCACCGGAGCCGATGGTGCCGCCCAGCAGCGCCGCCACCAGTCCGGTGCCCAGAGCCAGGCCCCATTTTCCCGTCAGGGCCTCTCTTGCCATACGCCGAAAATCCGATGCGCACATGAACTGTTTCCCTCCTCTTTTGGCTGTTTTTGAAAATCAGACGTTGAACTTATCGATGTTCACGCTGTCGCAGTACCGGGCTTTTAACGCCTGGAGCTTTGCAAAAAGCTCCGTTTTGCAGTGGGCGTCCTGGAAGGCGGGGTCTGTCCAGGTCTCCACCAGCAGCAGGTCGTCGGGAGCTTCGGCGGCGAAGAAGTAGTCGTACTTCACGTTGCCCGCCTCGGTCAGGGAATTGGCGCGGACACCCAAATCGCACAGGGCTTTGTAAAATGCGTCCCGCTGGCCGGGCTTGCAGTGGTAGGTGACATTCCAGGTTAACATAAAATCAATCTCCTTTTTGTGATTTACGGTTCAGGTATCAGCCGGGCCATGTCCTCCGGCAATGGCGCGGTGAGGCGGAGAATTTCTCCGGTGACCGGATGGGTCAGGGTGAGAGCGTAGGAGTGAAGGGCGGGGCGGGAGATCAGGTCCGGGTCTTCGGTGCCGTAGAGCCAGTCACCCGCCAGCGGATGGCCGATGGAGGCCATGTGGACCCGAAGCTGGTGGGTGCGCCCCGTCTCGGGAAACAGCTTCACCAGGGACAGCCCGTTTTGGGAAGAAAGCACTTCGTAATGGGAGACGGCGCTCTGGCCGTCGGGACGGACCATTCTTGCGATGGTGGAGGTCTCGTCCCGGCCGATGGGGGCGTCGATGGTGCCGGCCCCCGGCTCCGGGCAGCCGACGCAGACCGCCCGGTACTCCCGGATGAAACGGGAGGTGTGGAGGCTGCGGCGCAGCAGGTCGTGGACGTAGCCGCTTTTCGCCACCACCATGAGGCCGGTGGTGCCCTTGTCCAGCCGGTTCACCGAGTGGAACACGAAGTTCGTGCCCCGGCTCCAGGCCAGGGCTCCAGCCACGGTGGGGGTGTCCGGCAGGAAGTTGGAGGCGTGGGCTGTCATCCCGGCGGGCTTGTTCACCACCAGCAGGTGGCCGTCCTCCCAGACAATGGGGAGAGGCCAGTCGCCGGGGGTGACCTCCACTTTGGGCGGGCGGTGGTCGCCGGTTTCCACCTGTAAAATGTCCCCGGTGTGGAGAATACAGGTGGTGCGGGCGTGGCTGCCGTTCACCAGGATGCCGTTCTCCGCCCGGGTCAGCCGGGAGATGGCGTGGGAGGAAAAGTGGAGCTTTGCCTTTAAGATGTGGCGGACGGTGGAGCCGTCCTCCTCCGCTGAGATGATTCTTGTGATGGTCTCCAGAGGCCCGGCCCCCTTTCTGGTTTCAGGATAGCACAAAAAACGGGATTTGCATAGCCAAAACGGAAAGGCTGTGGTAAAATACCTGCGTTACGGAATTTATCATCAGGAGGCTGTTATGCTCTTATCCGCGGAACACATTTCCATCAACTTCGGCAGCCGCCAGCTGCTGGAGGATGTGAATTTTTATTTAAATGAGGGGGACAAGACCGGCATCATCGGCATCAACGGCACCGGAAAGTCCACCTTTTTGAAGGTCCTGGCCGGAGCCATCGAGCCGGACGCCGGACGCATTTCCCGGAACCCCAATGTGCAGGTCAGCTACCTGCCCCAGAACCCGGTGATGGACGATGACGCTACGGTGTTGGAGCAGGTGTTCCTCCACTTTCCAGCGGAGTTCCGGGCGCTGAACGAATACGAGGCCAAGACTATGCTGAACAAGCTGGGACTGCCGGATTTTGAGCAGAAGGTGGGCACCCTCTCCGGCGGCCAGCGGAAGCGGGTGGCCCTGGCGGCGGCCCTCATCCATCCGGCGGACGTGCTGGTGCTGGACGAGCCGACGAACCACCTGGATGCCGAGATGACCGCCTGGCTGGAGGACTGGCTCCGAAAGTTCAAGGGCGGGCTGGTGATGGTGACCCACGACCGCTACTTCCTGGAGCGGGTGGTGAACCACATCACGGAGCTTTCACGAGGCAAGCTCTACCACTACGAGGCCAACTACTCTAAGTATCTGGAGCTGAAGGAACAGCGGGCTGAGATGGCGGAGGCCAGCGAGCGCAAGCGCCAGTCCATCCTGCGGGTGGAACGGGAGTGGATCATGCGGGGCTGCAAGGCCCGGACCACCAAATCCAAGGAGCGCATCCAGCGGTATGAGGCCCTGCTGAACCAGGACGCTCCGGAGACCGACGATACCGTCCAGATGGCGGCGGCATCCAGCCGTTTAGGGAAGAAGATCATCGAGCTGAAGAACGTTTCCAAGTCCTTCGGCGGGCGGCCCATCGTGGAGCATTTTTCCTATAATCTGCTGCGGAATGACCGCATCGGCATCGTGGGCCGGAACGGGGCGGGCAAATCCACCCTGCTGCACCTCATCGCCGGGGAGCTGGCGCCGGATTCCGGCAGCGTGGACATCGGCGCCACAGTGAAGATCGGCCACTTCTCTCAGGAGGGCCGGGAGCTGGACCTGAACCAGCGGGTCTACGATTTCATCCATGACATCGCCGACGAAGTGCGTACCGACGAGGGTACTTTCACCGCCAACCAGATGATGGAGCGGTTTCTGTTTCCCGGCGACCTCCAATCTGTGCCCATCGGGCGGCTGTCCGGCGGCGAGCGGCGGCGGCTGTACCTGCTGTCCGTGCTGATGGAGGCCCCCAACGTTTTGCTGCTGGACGAGCCTACTAACGACCTGGACGTCATGACCCTCTCTATTCTGGAGGACTACTTGCAGGGGTTCCCCGGCCCTATCCTGGTGGTATCCCACGACCGTTTCCTGCTGGACAAGCTGGCGGAGTCCATCATGGAGGTTCGGGACGGCCAAATCCTGCGCTACACGGGAAACTGGACGGACTGGCAGCAGAAGCGGCGGGAAGAGGAAACGCCTGTCAAAGCGGAGAAGCCCAAAGCGGCGGCGGAGCGCCCCCGGGAGCGGAAACTGAAATTCTCCTACAAGGAGCAGCTGGAATTTGAGACCATCGACGACGAGCTGGCTGCCCTGGAAAACCAGCTGGCAGAGTGCCAGGCGGCCCAGGGACAGTGCGGCAGCGACTATGTGAAGCTCCAGGAGCTCCAGACCCAACAGGAGGAGCTGGAGGCCAGGCTGGAGGAGAAAACGGAAC
The DNA here is from genome assembly GCF_021531435.1 of Oscillibacter valericigenes. Classification (GTDB taxonomy): domain Bacteria; phylum Bacillota; class Clostridia; order Oscillospirales; family Oscillospiraceae; genus Oscillibacter; species Oscillibacter valericigenes_B. The sequence continues at coordinate 10,513 of NZ_JAFBIS010000023.1, read as the reverse complement.
GCTGGGTCTATCTGAATGAGCTGAAGGAGAAAATCGACGCGCAGTAACAAACGCGGCCCGAAAAGGGCCGCGTTTGTTTATCGCATTCGGTCATCCCTGTCCCCGGCGTACCAGAGGTTCCAGGTCTGGCGGTAGACCTCCGCCGCGGCTTCCGTGTGGCAGACCATACGGACTCGTTCCGGCAGGTCATGCTCCGCCAGAAAGTCCATGATGGCTTTCAGCGCCACCGTGGCGGCCAGGGGGAGGGGGTAGCCGTAGATGCCTGTGGAGATGGAGGGGAAATCCACAGAGCGGATACCGTGCTCCGCTGCCAGCGTCAGGCAGGAGCGGTAGCAGGAGGCCAGCAGGGCCGGTTCGCCCAGTCCGCCTCCCTGCCAGACGGGGCCGGGGGTGTGGAGGACGTACCTGGCCCGGAGGTTATAGCCGTGAGTCAGCTTGGCCTTGCCGGTCTCGCAGCCGCCCAGCCCCCGGCACTCCGACAGCAGCGCCGGCCCGGCGGCACGGTGTATAGCGCCGTCCACGCCGCTGCCGCCCAGCAGGGAGGTGTTGGCGGCGTTGACAATGGCCTCCGCGTCCGACTGGGTGATGTCGCCAACAATAATGGAAAATCGTTCCATAAAACCGCCCCCGTTATTTTTCTTTCAGTATAGCGCATCGGCGGAAAAAAGCAAGGTCAGAAGTGTCCTTGCGCGGGCAGCGGCGGATGTGATAAGATGCTGGGGAAAGAATGGAGGAGACTGTATGCACCGTATTTTATTTGTCTGCCACGGCAGAGCTTTGGACACAGGTATAAGCTGCAATGAAGTGCGATAGAACGGGTAAAGTATGGTGGGGAGAAGGAGAAACTACGATTTTTCTACGGATGATGGAATAATAAAGTTGTAATCTGTGATTTTATATAAATTGTATAAAACGTTTTTTTATTTAATGACTACTGAACAATAGTCCATTTTTGCTTAGGCAAGAGAATTGCCCGCCAAAACGCAAGTAGTTGCAGAATGGCGCACTGAATCTTGCGGAGATTCAGCACCAGAACGGACATGGCAATCACATGGGCAACGGTCACCCGCAGTTTTGCCGTGACAAGTCCCATGCCGCATTTGCGCTTCGCCAGACTGAACTTGCGCTCCACTTCTACCCGTTCGCATTCATCCCGGTAGTCCTGAGCCTTGTCTCTGGTTTCGCCCTTTCTGGGGCGACCCAGTGCCGGACCGGATAGCCGGATTCCGTGTGCCTTGCAATAGTTGAGATTCTCACGGTTTCGGTAGATCTTGTCCGCCAGAATGCGGCTGGGGTAATGCCCTTCCCGCTCCCGGAACTGTTCCGCCATCTCCTGCAGATTCCCAGCTTCATTGTAGGCATCAAAGGAACAGCATTCCAACCGAGTCCACCCATCCACAACACTGATGTCCAGCTTCGCGCCAAACTCCACCGGCTTGCCAGTTTTTCCCCGTACAATGGGACGAACGAAGAGCTGGCTCACACTGACGATTCGGTCAGGCACGCTGTGGGTGCGGTTATCGTACATGTACTTCTGCTGCTCATAGATGGTGCGAATCGTATCCAGACGTTCCATCTGTCGCGTGGTCAGAGATTTTCCAAGAGATAGTTTTCCATCAACAGCATCAAGGTCACGCCGAAGATAAGTCAGCTGCTTCCCTATTGCTTTGCGGGTCATCTTGGCGGTATGCTTGCGGCATCTGGTGTATTTCAGGTAATCTTTCCGGGCACGCTCACGATAAGTGCGGGGCTTCTTTCCGTCTGCGGAATTATGAAGAGCATCCAGAAGCTTCTCAGCGTTTTCTCTGGCCTCATTGAGCAGAGAAACATCCTGGGGATAACGGATATTGGACGGTGCGCAGGTGGCGTCCACGATCATTGTGCCGCTGTTTCCGCCAGCTCCTGGATGATTGTCAGAGTCATCATCGTCATCCTTGGATTTGGTCTCTTTTGCCTGACGCTTTTTCGCGTCCCGCACAATCATCTCGTTGATCTCACCCAGCACCTCTGGCGTCAGCCGCTTGCGGAAGTACACCATCAAGGATGGATCAAAAGGCAGCTTTTCGTCATCATAGCCGGGATACCCACAGAAGTACTGCAGGTACGGGTTCTCCTGAATCATGAGGGCGGTTTCTTCATCTGAGAAGGCATACTCTGCCTGAATGATGCAGGCACCCAGGGCCAGCCGCAGCGGTTTGGCTACATTGCCCTTGCGGTTGGTAAACAGTGCGGCATATCGCTTCTCAATCTCCAGCCAAGGAATCATCTGGGCTTTCTTTACCCAACGGTTGCTTTCCTTTAGATTCATGCCAACAGATTCATGCCAACCGGCTGCTTGAAATCTGCCAAACTGATCTGCCCATTGCTGTAACGATACATAGCTGTCCTCCAAGTGCAAGGGTTTTGCCTGATTTTTGCTTTTTTCTAATACTCTTATTATATCACAAATCAGCCTCAACAGCTTGCACTGCAAGGATTTTTCAATTATTTAGCAGACATTATTTAATACATGTAGATAAGTAGGGAAAAATAAAAATCAATCAGATACTCCAAAAAAAGGATAGACATTTCTGATGGAATATAGTAATATAAATAGAAAGAAACCGGAGGTGCAATATGGGAAAATATGAAAATGAATTGTTTAAAACTGCAAATAAATTGAGGGGAAAAATACCACCATCAGATTATAAGTTTTATGTTTTACCATTAGTCTACATAAGATATATGTCGGAGAAAAATCAAGATACAAAATGGGAAGAAATAGTTAAGAAAAGGAATGAAGAGGAAATATCATTACTACTTGATACAGAGCTTATAAATATCCTTCCACAATTTGAAAATATAAGCAATCCGTATGAAGGAATATATGCAAATAGCAATTTGCCAGTAAGAACAATTAGTGATCTGATATGTTTAATCAATGAAATTGATTTGAAAAATAATAGTGAAAAAATCGATTATCTTGGACACATTTATGAATATTTTATTGGAAATTTTGCCGCAACTGAGGGAAATAGAGGTGGAGAGTTTTTCACTCCACCTTCTGTTGTTAACTTACTTGTTAGTATGTTGAATCCACAGAATGGAATTGTATATGATCCTGCATGCGGAACAGGAGGTATGTTTATTCAATCAAACAAATATAGTAGTTCAACATTAAAATTTATTGGACAGGAGCAGAATTGCAAAACTATTTTATTGGCATATATGAATGGAGTACTTCATGGACTTGATTTACAAATTAAGAATGGCGATACTCTTTTAAATGACTGTTTCCCAGAACTCAAAGCTGATTTTATTATAAGTAATCCACCTTTTAATATGAAGGACTGGGGGGCAGAGCAATTGCCGGCAGATGATCCTAGAATTTTCGGAGTGGTAAATAAAAATAATGCGAATTATATGTGGATTCAGCATTTTGTATATCATTTGAAAGAGAATGGAAAAGCTGGATTTGTTATATCAAATGGAGCATTGACAAGTTTTAATGAGGCGGATTTACTGACTAGGAAAAAAATGTTAGAACAAAATATTATAGATTGTGTTGTTCAATTGCCTGAGAAAATGTTTCTTGGCACAGCCATACCAAGTGCGCTTATTTTCATAGATATGAGTAGAACAGAGAATGATAAAATACTATTTATTGATGCTGGAAAATATGGAGAAAGCGTTAGTAAAACACAAAAAGTGATTTCAGAACAAAACATTGAGAAAATTTCAAAATTATATCATTCATTCAAAAATGGAAAGAGAATTAAGTATAATCAAAAAGGTTATTCTTGGGTGGCTAGTGTGCAACAAGTAATAGCTCATGAGTGTAAACTGATGCCAAGTATATATACAGGAGTTGAAGAACAAGTGATAGATCAAGAGGAAAACAAAGCGAAAATTAAGGAATTGAAGCACAAATTAGCTGAACAAATTAGAATGTCAAATCGGATGGCTGATATTGTACTTAAGGAGTTGCTTTGATGAAAAAATGCTATTTAGAGGACGTAGCTGATATATATAGCGGGGCTACGCCACTAACAAAAGAAAAGAAGTATTATGAGGGAGGAAACATTTCTTGGATAACACCAAAAGATCTTTCAGGATATAATCACAAATACATATATCAAGGCCAACGGTGCATAACAAAGGAAGGGTATGAAAGTTGTGCGACAAATATGCTGCCACCGGGAGCAGTTTTGTTTTCATCCAGGGCTCCTATTGGATATGTCGCACTTGCAGGAAAAGAAATGTGCACAAATCAAGGTTTTAAAAGTTTTGTATGCAAAGAAGGACTATTATACAATCATTACCTATATTACTATTTGTTGTATAATAGAAAAAAATTTGAAGCACTTGGAAATGGGAGTACATTTAAGGAGATTTCACGAAAGACACTTTGTAAATACGAAATTGAGCTGCCAAGTTTGAATGAGCAGAAAAAAATTGTCTCTGAGTTAGTGAGCCTTGATGAAAAATATGAACAAAATTGTTCGGTTTTACATCAAATTGATTGCTTATTTGAGTTAATATATATTCAAAAATTTGAAAACAGCACAATAGAATACGATATAAAGCCACTTTCCGATGTGGTTGAAATAGTAACAGGAGGAACTCCATTTACGAAAAATGATAGCTATTGGAATAATGGCATATATAATTGGTATACTCCATCAGATATTACCGCTTCTAAAAGCCTTTTTACTTTTTCGACTCTTAAAAAAATCAGTGTATCGGGCTTAACAAATAGTGGAGCCAAATTGATACCAGTTAATTCGGTAATAATGACAAGTCGAGCGACAATAGGCGAATGTGTTATTAATTTACAAGAAGCAACTACTAATCAGGGTATGCTATCTATGATTCCAGACGAAAATCAAACATGTGCAATGCAGATTTATTATTGGATAAAACGAAATAAAGTATTAATTGAATCAATTGGAAATGGAAGTACTTTTAAAGAAGTGTACAAAAAGGATTTTGAAAAGTTAACCATAAATATTAACAGAAGAATATTAGCAGAATTTATAGATGAAACAACAGCTATGCGAGAGTATTATGTTAGTATTATGAAAGAAAATATGCTGATTGAAGAATTGAAAATGAAAATCATGCAATCCATATTTTAAAGTTTAAACAAGGGAATACTCAAATTTGAATATTCCCCTATTCTATATTAATCACCTTTCGAAATACGAATCCATACGTCACCATTTTGCGATCTAATAAAGTTTTTAGTTGCATTTGCGTAACCAAGTAAATGCTTTTTATCTCCTTCTGTAATGTCAATCTCAATTTCTGTTGCTTGTAAATCAGTAAATGAATAACATCGACGTTGTCCCAGACGGGTATTGCAAGTGGCATGTCCCCAGGAAACATGTGTAGGAATATTTTCTAGTGAGGCATAGCATAAAGGGACCATGTGAAATAGGTTCACTGTTGTTGATCGTGTGGAACCTACTTGCTCAGTGGAGTTTGTTAGGCCTTCTTCATCTTCAAAAGAAATGCTTTCGTTTAGCGCACTATGTTTAATGATTTTTTGACATAATGGGCAAGTTGTTTTACCATTATGCATAATATAATCTTTTTCGTAATGAGGAGATGTAAGTAAGTTGTGCTTGTCTAATATAGCCTTAAGGTGTACAAAATCGTCAGGATTATATGGTGAATCATCTGTATTTATGATTAACCAAGCTAAAACTGATTGGCAAAGAAAGTTTGTATTGGCATCAGCGTATTCAGGAGCAAAAATACCTTGTGCTGGGCCTTCAAATCGATTTTTTTTCTTATTGGTCCCACTATTAGATATCCGGAGAAGATAGTGACCATCATCAATAATATTGCCACGCCTATTTTTTGTGGGGATATCATATTTTTTTGTTGCTGGATTATACTTCATTACTGATCTGATTTTCCAATTAGGAAAAGGCGGTAAATTATCAAAGTCATCATATGTTCTATACAAAATAAAGGCATTATCACCAACCTTAATATCGGTATTATTGACAAATTCATTTGCTATTTTATATTTTGAGGCGAAGTATTGAGTTGGAAATATTCTGATAACATATCCGTCTTTATAATTTGATAAATTAACTTCATTAAGTTTTTCGTAGGGAATTATAACCTTGCTATTTCTATTTACATGGTTTTGATATCCTCCCTTGTCACCTCCACGTGGGGTACAACATCCAGCTTTGTCAATTTTCTTGTTATCATCTGAGTTGAACAATTTGGTCCATGCTTTTTTACAGATAAACGAATGTTTACCTTTATGGTTTAGTTCGAGATTACAATTTGGATTATTACATAGCTGAAACAAGTTAAAAACCTCCTTAATATCATTATTATACATTTTATCAAAAAAAGGCCAAAAAAGATATAAGGAAATTTACCTGTTTGTGCATAGCGGCGGTTTAAATCTCTACTATATTTCATCCTGAAGACCGATGCCCCCTCTTGCGCGCTGTTTCGCGAAATTGCATAGGGGGTATTCAGATAGAGGCAGCAATCTTGAGATGACTTGATTTTAAAAGGCTTTGAGGGGGATGTTTGTGCGCGAATGATATGGTGTTTTGCGTAAAAGTATTTCAGAATTGACTTGCCTTATTGTTCATCCAGAGTGATATGTGTACATACAAAAAAGAAAGGTGGTATGTGCAATGATTGCGGAAATTGGTTTTACGGATATGAACTGTATATAAAAAAGTAAATGAGCAGCAGTAGATTATCCAACTTTTTACTCCGTTTCTACTACGATTGCTGTACACAGCTTGCAAAACTTTGCTAAGATTTGCATTTTCTGTACAGAAATGACCGATACATACAGAAGAATTAAGACCGCACAAATCGCTGCAAATGGCAGCAAGAGTGCGCATTTTGAAAGGCGATAGAGATTTGATTAAGGTACTTTTCGTTTGCCACGGCAATATCTGCCGCAGTCCCATGGCGGAATACGTGATGAAGGATCTGGTGAAAAAGGCTGGGCTGGAAGGGGAATTTTCCATCGCCTCCGCCGCTACCAGCACCGAGGAGATCGGCTGCCCGGTGTATCCGCCCGCCCGGCGGAAGCTGGCGGAGCACGGCATCGGCTGTGCCGGTCACGCCGCCCGGCAGCTGACGGCGGCGGACTACGCCAGCTGGGACTATCTGGTGGGGATGGACGGCGCCAACCTGCGGAACATCCGCCGCATCTGCGGCGACGACCCGGAGGGAAAGATCTCCCTGCTGCTGGACTGGACGGGCCGTCCCGGCGAGGTGGCGGACCCCTGGTACACCGGGGATTTCGACGCTGCCTGGCGGGATGTGCTGGAGGGCTGCTCCGGCCTGCTGGCCCATATCCAAGGAGAGAAGTAAGTGGGAGCAACTGACGGTTGCTTTACAACGGAGGCCCGGCATGGTAGTCTGGCGGCAGGAGGTGAGGGACGTGGAATTCAAAGACGTGTTCACGGATCTGCGGAAAAAGGCGGAGCTGTCCCAAAATGAGGTGGCGGAGAAGGTGTTTGTCACCCGGCAGGCGGTGAGCCGCTGGGAGCGGGGAGAGACCGTCCCGGCCACGGAGACGCTGCTGGCCCTGTCCCGGCTGTTCGGCGTGTCCGTCAACACACTGCTGGGCAGCCCCCGGACCCTGGTGTGCCAGAGCTGCGGAATGCCGCTGAGCGATGATTTCCTGGCCCAGGAGGCGGACGGCTCCTTTAACGAAACATACTGCAAGTGGTGCTGGGTGGACGGAGCGTTCGCCCAGGAGTGTACCATGGAGGAGATGGTGGAGCACTGCGTTCCGCTGATGCCCCTGGGCCAGGCGGAGCCGGAGGCCTGCCGGACCTATATGCGGGGACTGCTGCCCACTCTGGAGCGCTGGAAACAGAAGTAAGAAGGCGCTGCGGCAGGCCGTGGCCCCGTTTTGCGGTATTTTGCAAAAACTCCCCGATAGTTCTTGCAGTTTTCACAATTTTGTGGGATAATCATTCCAATGTGTTAAAAATTCATCAGGATTTGGAGTGTGATTATGATTCCACAAAAAATCGCGCTGTTAACAGATTCCTGCGCGGATATTTCGCCCCAGTTGGCGAGAGAAAATCACATTTTTATGGTGCCCCTCCGGATACTCTGCGCCGACGGCGAGTATCTGGACGGCGTGAATATCCGCGCCGCGGATATTTACCGGCGGCTTCAGGCGGGTGAGCTGCCCCAGACTTCGCTGCCCGCGGGGGAGGACATCGGAAAAGCGCTCCGGCAGATCGTGGCCGAGGGCTATGACGGCGTTATTGCGGTCATGCTGTCCAGCGGGCTTTCCGGCACGTTCAATCTGACCCGGGTCATCGCGGAGGAGTGCCGCGGAATGCTGCAGGTCAAAGTGTTCGATTCCCTCAACGGCTCTCTGGGCCTGGGAATGACGGTGCTCCAGCTGGCGGAGGACATTCAAAACGGCATGGGTTGGCGGGAGCTGACGGAGCGCCGGGCGCCCCAGCTCATCGCGGGCTCCTTCCCCTTCTTCTCAGTGGATACGCTGGAATACCTCCAGAAGGGCGGACGCATCGGCAAAGTCACCGCCACGGCGGGAATGCTGCTGCAGATCAAGCCGCTTCTCACCTTTGCGCCGGATGGACAGCTCCAGTCGGTTGCCAAGGTCCGGGGGCGTCATCAGGTCATCGACAAGCTGGTGGCCCTGACCGTCCAGCGGTGCGGGGAGCACAAGCGGTACAACCTGGCTGTCGCCAACGGCGGCGCCCCGGAGGAAATGGCGCAGGTCAAGGAGAAGCTGACCGCCGCCCTGCCCAACTATGACCACATTTGGGAGGGCGAGATCGACGGAACGCTGAGCGTTTATATCGGCGACGGCATTCTGGGCGCCGCTGTTCAGGTGCTGGATTAAAGGCTCATAGGATCGAAGCTGAAAACAGGAGCCTGTATCGTTTTACGATACAGGCTCCTGTTTTTATGCTTTCGCCGTAAGCGTCAAAGCTAACGGCGACTTGCGGTAAATTGAATAGCGTGAAAGAATACTCCTGTATAGTAGCGGATAGTATATGCGAGTCGCGTATACTATCCGCGGTACGGGGGTGTTTTTTAATTATGAGTACAGAATTACAGCAGCTAAATGGGCGAAATAAAGTGGCCCTGTGGGCAGAGCGGATCTCAGAGTGGAGAAACAGTGGCCTGAGCGTAAAGACCTGGTGCAAGGAAAAAGGAGTTTGCGAGCAGACCTATTACAAATGGCAGAAGAAGATATTTGCAATGGCTCAGGCACAACAGGAACTGCAGTTTGCCGAGGTCACCCCTGTCATGGCAACGAACAGCAATTGCCAGATTGCCGTGAGTATCCATGCAGGAGGTATTGCAGCAAATATCCATAATGGAGCAGATCCGACCACAGTGGAAAGCGTGCTGCGCATTTTGAAATTATGCTGAATGATTTCAACTGCACCTGTCCGGTCTACATAGCCTGCGGTTATACAGATCTGCGCCGAGGTATTGATGGCTTAGCCGGCATAGTACGCACACAGTTTCAGATGGATCCGTTCCAGACAGCATTGTTTTTGTCCTGTGGGAGACGACGGGACAGGATCAAGGCACTGTATTGGGAGGGCGATGGATTTCTGCTTTTATATAAGCGGTTGGAAAGTGGTAGTTTCCAGTGGCCACGAACGAAAGATGAAGTCCGGACGTTAACCCCTCAACAGTACCGCTGGCTCATGGAAGGCTTGAAAACAGAACAGCCAAAAGCAAACAAAGCGGTGTCTGGCTTAAGCGCGATATAGTACCCTGAAACGCCTGAAAACGCTGGCTTTTTCGCATATTTTGTGGTATAATTTTCTTATGGAAAACGAGAAGAAAACTGCCACAAGTAACGCTGAAATGGTGACCATTTCACGCGCGGAATATGAATCTCAGCAGGCACAACTGACTGAGTTGAAGCTCCAGAACCAATGGCTTCTGGAGCAGCTTGGCCTTGCAAAGAAGCGCGAGTTTGGTTCGTCCTCTGAGCGGATCCGGGAAGAACTGATGGACCAGCTTGCCTTTTCCCTCAATGAAGCCGAAGCCTATGCGTATGGAACGAAATCTGCCACGCCGGAACAGATCGCTGTGAAAGCCCATGCGCGCAAGCGGCAGTCCGGCAGTGTGACGGACATTGTTCCCGAAGGAACTCCTACAGAAGTGGTAGAACACCGTCTGTCTAACGAAGAACGGATCTGTGCTTCCTGCGGAACTGTTATGGATGAGATTGGCAAGGAGGTTCATCGGAGCCTGCAGATGGAGCCTGCCCGTTTCTGGGTCCGGGAGGATGTCTACTATACATATGCCTGCAAGAAGTGTGAAGAAGAGACCGGAGAAGCCAATATTCTGAAGACGCCAAAGCAGCCGGTGCTTTGCCCGGGCAGCTTTGCTTCCGCCGAAGCAGTGGCTCACATCATGACTCAGAAATTCGTGATGTATTCTCCACTATACCGTTTGGAGCAGGAATTTAACCGGGAGGGATTGAAACTGTCCCGGCAGACAATGGCCAACTGGATGCTGAACACCT